>JAJZOF010000010.1 GCA_021811535.1 Microcaldota archaeon
TACCACACCCTCAAAATCCTGCAGAAGAACAGAGATGATTACAAGATCGGCTCCATCTACAGCGGCTATGTTGTCACGTGCCACTGACACAGGGCACTGCCTCTCCACTATCCTGCATTTCCTGCTGTTCCTTCCTGATATGACAACTTCATGACCTTTCTCGGAAAGGAACCTGGCGAACCATGCGCCCATCTGCCCTCCACCTCCTATTATGGCGATTTTCATACACGCACCTTTGCCTTGGCGTATGAGCCAAGGAATCTGAAGCTCTTTGCGTTCTTTGCGAGCTCCTCGCATGCCCTTGACATCGGGCGGCTTTTCATGCTTCCCTCGCACTCTGCATAAAATATGTAATTCCATGGCTTGCCTATTATCGGCCTTGACTGGAGGTAAGTCATGTTTATACCGTTTTTCACGAAACAGCCTATGGCGTTGTAGAGCGCCCCTGGCTTATTGGTCGTTACAAATGCGAAAGAGCTCTTCGTACCCTTGCCATCATGAGCCTCCATCTCCCTCGATATGGCAAAGAACCTGGTATAGTTCATGCGGTCATTCTCTATGCCCCTCATTATTACCGACAGGCCGTAAGCCCTGGCTGCTCTCTCGCTTGCTATCGCACCAAAGTCCTTCAACCCCTCATCTTTTATGTGCTTTGCGCTTGCTGCCGTATCATAGAATGGTATCTCAACCATCCTGTTGCGGTGTATGAACCTGCTGCACTGCGCAAGCGCCTGCGGATGCGAGTATACACCTGATATATTCCTTAGCTTTCTGCCACCAAACCCGATAAGGCAGTGCGATATTCTGATTATATTCTCTCCATGAACGAAGAGCTTGCCGTTGACAAGGGAGTCGTACGTCTGAGTAACCGGTCCCTCTATGGAGTTCTCAACTGGCACAAAGCCGAAGTCAACATCGCCGCGTTCTACAGCGCTGAAGACATCTGCTATGTTATAGCATCCTATAAACCTGTTCTTTCTGCCAAAGTGCTTCTCTGCCGCAGCTTCGCTGTAAGCGCCATGAACCCCCTGGAAAGCAATCCTCAATCAAACACCTACGCCAATCAACGTATTAAATTCCAGACTTAATAAACACGTAACTGATTAATAAAGATTGGATAATATGTCAATCCTGCTTAGCCAGGCTCCTGAACCGCAGGCAATGATAAAGGTAGCTCCTTCAATTTCCGAAGTACACAACATCGTACACATAATGACGCTCCTAAGGAACCCCAGGAGCGGCGAAGAACTGCTCCTTATGTTCAGGAGGAAGCCTGAAGATACTTTTGGAGGCATGCTCAACTGCCCCTCAGGCCATATAGACGGCAGCGAGACGAGGCGCGCCGCAGCCGTGCGTGAATTTATAGAGGAAACCGGAATAGAAAGAAGCATGAAATTCCGCCACCTTGGCGAGATGAGTGTGCAGACGAACATAGGCACCTTCAATTCACACTCGCTCATCGCGAGGATAACCGCAGAGGAATATGGCGCCATAAGGAATACAGAACACATCCCCGGAAGCAAGATGGCAATAGCGCTCTCAGGTATATGTGCATCCACGCTCTCCGAGATGACCCCTGTTGACGCGGCCATAATACGCGCAGCACTGGCCAGAGGCGCAGACAAAATATCCGCGATGGTATAAAGCTAATCCTTGCTGTAAGCAAGCGCAGCATCAACTATAACCGCACCGCTGTCAAGCTTCATAAGCCTGACTCCGCTCGCAGCCCTTCCCGTAACCCTTATTGAGCTTATGGGTATGGTTATGCTTACGCCGTTTGAGCTTATCAGCCTCACAAAGGTCTCATCCTTCACGAAAAGTGACTTTGTCACCTTCCCTGTCTTCTCATTTGCCTTTATATTTATGACTCCTCCCCCGCCTCTTCCCTGCGCCCTGTATTTATTAACGTCGGTGACCTTCCCATATCCCTTCTCCGTTACGGTGAGCACGCTGCCGGCATCGCTTGCGGATATTATGTTTATCGCAGCATCCCCCTTCCTGAGGCGTATTCCCCTAACCCCTATCCCAGACCTGCCTATCATGCGCACATCCTCTTCAGGGAACTTTATGGCCTTCCCGTTTTTGGTCATTATAAGGAAATACTTCCCGCCCCTGTAGATTATGGCATCTACTATCTCGTCCCCATCGTTAAGGGAGATTGCTTTTATCCCAGTGGCCCTCGGCCTTGAAAAGAGCTCCCCATTCAATCTCTTTACGACTCCTTTGGAAGTCAGGAAGGCTATCTTGGAGCCTGTAAAGTCCTTGACATTGAACATTAGCACCATCTTCTCATCCTTTACGTTCAAGAGGTTCACTATCGCCTTGCCTTCCGAATATCTCCCGCTCTCAGGTATATTGTAAGCCTTGAGCCAGTACGCCCTGCCGGTATTCGAGATGAACATGACATATTCCTTGTTCCTGCACCCTATCATCTGCTTCGCGAAATCGCCCTCCTTAAGATTCATCGCTATTATGCCATGCCCTCCGCGCGCCTGCTCCCTGTAATTCTGCGTGCTTAGCCTCTTCACATACCCGCTGTTCGTCATTATAACCGTCACATCGTAGTCGCTTATCATGTCTTCCTGGGTAATGTCCACAGCCTCCTCGGACACCTCTATTGCGGTCCTCCTCGGCCGCGCATAGGACTTCTTCAGCTCCTCTGTCTCATTTATTATTATCCCATCGACCAGCACGGGATCGCCTATAACCTTGCCGTAGTAATCCACCTTCCCGTTCAGCTCCGCCTTCTCCTTCTCAAGGGTCTCATTCTCAAGGTGCGTAAGCCTGCCCAGCCTCATCTCAAGTATCGCATTCGCCTGCTTCTCAGAGAGGGAATAATTCCCTATAAGCACCGTACGCGCTTCGTTTATATCAGAGCTGGCCTTGATGTCCCTTATCACGCTGTCTATCCTGCCTATTGCTATAAGTAGCCCGTCAACTATATGCAGCCTCTCTGTAGCCACCTTCAGCTCATGCCTGCTCCTGCGCAGCACCACCTCCCTCCTGTGCTCGATGAATGTTGCCAGCATCTGCGGGAGAGTGAGGTTCTTCAGGCTCTTCTTTACTATTGCAAGGTTTATCAGCGGGAAGGTTATCTGGAGCTGCGTATGCTTGTAGAGCTGGTTCAGGACCTGCTCTCCCTGGAACCCATCCTTGTACTCCACAACTATCTCTATTCCGTTCTTGTCGCTCTCGTCCCTTATGTCTTTTATGCCTATTATCTTCTTGTCCTTGACGAGCTGCACTATGGTCTTTATCAGCGTAGCCTTGTTGACGCTGTATGGTATCTCAACTATCCTTATCGTACCCTTCTTCTCGTTTATCTCCGCGCGCGCCTTAAGCGCCAGCTGCCCTCTTCCCAGCTTGTATCCCGCATAGGCCGCCTGTGACATTACCGCTATCCCTCCTGTAGGGAAATCCGGGCCTTTTATTATCTCAAGCAGCTGCTCAGCCGTGCAGTCCCTGTTCTTAAGCATGAATACTACAGCGTCGCAGACCTCACCCAGGTTGTGCGGAGGTATACTGGTGGCAACTCCAACCGCTATTCCAGAGGCGCCGTTCACAAGGAGGTTCGGGAGCTTGGACGGGAGTATAGCAGGCTCGCTTTCCGTATTGTCGAAATTCGGAACGAAATCGACAGTCTCCTTGTCCATGTCCGCAAGAGCCTCCTCAGCTATCTTGGCGAGCCTCACCTCAGTGTATCTCATCGCCGCAGGAGGGTCCCCGTCTATGGAACCGAAATTGCCCTGCCCCTCCACCAGGGTATGGTTCATGGAGAACTCCTGGGCCATTCTTGCCAGGGAGTCGTATATGGCAATGTCCCCATGAGGATGGAACTTGCCTATGACCTCTCCCACAATCCTGGCACTCTTCTTGGTTGGCAGGTTATGGAAATTCTTTATCATATGCATTGCATATAGTATCCTGCGCTGCACAGGCTTCAATCCGTCCCGTGCTTCGGGTATAGCCCTGCCGATTATCACGCTCATTGCATAATCAAGATAGCTCGTCTGGAGCTCATTTTCAAGCATTACTTTGTTTATCTTGCCCATGCAACCACCGCAGCCTAAGAGCCAGAAAGACAGGAATTCTGCGTCGTGTGGATTTACAGGCAATTAATAACAGAAAAAGTATTTAAACCATTCAAGCCGATGGGAAAATCCGCCGGCGCCGGCGGAGCGCTATGTGCGCAAAGCCTCATTTTATAAACATTGATACATGTTTCGTGAAGAGACGTAGGAGAACGTAACCGAGGCAAGGTTTTTATAGAAACAAACGGAAGCTAGAATCACAGTAAGACAATCATTTTTGTTTTTAGGTTGTTTACACGCAAAAACTAAAAGGCGCCGCCCAAGGCGACCTGCCGTTTGAGATAAAGCGAATATCCGATTCACTCGAGAGCATCTCAAGGCGAGCAGCCTTCTCATATCCTTCAGCGCGCGACATATACAGGGTAAACGAATCGATACTGCACCTTTATTCCTCAATCCTCCTCTCCGAGACGATAGGCACCGGAGAAAAGTCCATGGCCGTTTCAATGATCAATTCCGCTGTCCTAAGCGCGGCACGGGAAATAAACAGCCCCAACTACAAATCATCTGGGCATCACATACTCGAAGTAATAGAGGTTCCCGCATTGGAACTGGTTGCACTACTCTCGAATGGAAGCCGCCCGCTCCAGGGCGCTCTGCGCGACAGTGAAGCCACACACCTATCACGGCTTTCCCTATGGAACAGCGGGATAAGCGTATCAGGAGTAAAGGATATGCTAAGGGCTTCAGATACCACAGTGGAAGAGACAGCAAAGAAGCTCTCCAAGGAGGCATCGGGCATCAGCCACATAATGCTCCTCGCCCTCGCAGAGGGCTCAATAGTATTCTACAGCTAGCCGGCTATATGTCAAGGGAGCTGACCTCCTCCGCATGCTCGTGCAGGAACTTCCTTCTTTTAGATACATCGATTCCCATGAGTATGGTGAAGAGCTCATCTGCCTTCTCCGCATCCCCAACCCCGACCTGCTTAAGTATTCTTGTATCTGGATTCATTGTGGTCTCCCAGAGCTGCTCCTGGTTCATCTCCCCAAGCCCCTTGTACCTCTGCACATCGACCTTGCCCATCGAAGAAGTAAGGTCATCAAGCTCCTTCTCGCTGTAGCAGTATCTCTCGTCCTTTCCTTTCGATACCCTGAAGAGCGGCGGCTGCGCGATGTAAACATAACCCAACTCTATTATCCTCTTCATGTATCTGTAGAAGAAGGTCAGGAGAAGGGTGCGTATGTGGCTTCCGTCAACGTCCGCATCCGTCATGATGATGATCTTCCTGTACCTTATATTGTCAGGGTTGAAGCTCTCGTTTATTCCAGTCCCGAAAGCGGCTATCATTGCCTTTATCTCCGCATTGTCGAATATCTTCTCGCTGCTCGCCTTCTCCACGTTGAGTATCTTGCCGCGCAGAGGGAGCACAGCCTGTATCTTCTTGTCCCTTCCCTGCTTTGAAGAGCCGCCTGCGCTCTCCCCTTCCACTATAAACAGCTCGGTCCTCTCAGGATCAGACTCTATGCAATCGGTAAGCTTTCCAGGCAGTATGTTGTCATCGAATATGCTCTTCTTCCTGGCAAGCTCCCTCGCCTTCCGTGCGCTCTCCCTTGCATTTGCGGCGCTTGAGGCCTTCTCTATTATCATCCTTATATCCTGCGGATGCTCCTCAAAATATCTCGAGAGCTGCTGGTAGACGCAGCTCTCCACCAATGCCTTCACCTGTATGTTCCCGAGCTTCTCCTTCGTCTGTCCCTCGAATTCCGGGTCCTGCATCATAACGCTGACTACCCCTGCAAGCCCTTCCCTGACATCCTCGCCGCTTATCCTCTCTGCCTGCTTCGCAGATGCCTTGTTCCTTGATATATAATTTGATACCGCTTTAGTCAGGGCAGAGTGGAATCCGGTAAGATGAGTACCGCCCTCGTCAGTCCTTATGGTGTTCACGAAGGATTCGACCTTCTCCTCGTATCCGGTATTGTATTGTATGGCAAATTCCACAACTATGCCTCCCTCCGCCTTCTTCCCGCTTATTATCTCGGTTATCGCCTCCTTCCCTTTGTTCAGGTAGGCTATGAAATCCGCAACGCCTTTCTCGGAGTAATACTTCTCCTCCTCGTTTAAGCCGAACCTCTCATCTACAAGCGTTATGCTTATCCCGGGATTTAGGAATACCGTATCCCTAAGCCGCTCCTTGAGCGAACCCGAATCGAAATTCTGGGAGCTGAATATCTCCGCATCAGGCTTGAACCTTATCGTAGTGCCCGTTCCCTCTGCTTCACCTATAATCTCAAGCCCGCCAGTCGGCAAGCCCCTGCTGAAGCTCTGCCTGTACTCCTTTCCGTCCCTCCTAACTGTAACTATAGTGAATTCCGAGAGCGCGTTTACAACCGTCAGCCCGACGCCGTGCAGCCCACCGGATACCTTATACACGTCATTCTCGAACTTTGCGCCCTTGTGCAGGGTTGTCATTATAACCTCAAGCGCACTCTTGCCGTACTTCTCCATGATCCCTACGGGTATTCCCCTTCCATCGTCGCTAACCTCCGCTATGTTTCCCGTATCATCCTGCGTGAGCCTTATGTATATATTTTTGCAGAACCCAGCCATCGCCTCGTCCACAGAGTTGTCAACCACTTCGTACAAAAGATGCAGTGCCCCCGCAGGCCCGGTAGAGCCGATATACATTGCCGGCCTCTTGCGTATGCCCTGTGCCCCCTCAAGGACGACTATCTTTGAAGCATCATAATCATTATCTGCCATAAAACCACGGTACCGGCGCACCAGCGAAAAGATATAATACATTCGCAGGGAATATATAAAAAATATCGGGTCTTTCACATGCAAAGAAAACGCGTAATAATACTCGGCGCCGCAGGGCGTGACTTCCACAACTTCAACATGCTCTTCAGGGAAGACGACAGATACGAGGTGGTGGCATTTACCGCAAACCAGATACCGTTCATCTCGGACAGGCCGTATCCAAAGGAGCTCAGCGGCAGACTCTATCCAAAAGGGATAAGGATATACGACGAATCAGAGCTTCCCGGCCTTATAAAGAGGACAAAGGCCGACGTATGCATCATGTCATACAGCGATCTTCCATACAGCGCAGTCATGGAGAAGGCCAGCCTGGTAAATGCAGCAGGAGCCGATTTCTGGCTCTTATCACCTGAGCATACGATGCTCAAATCATCGAAGCCTGTAATAGCCGTATGCGCCGTAAGGACGGGCAGCGGCAAGAGCCAGACATCGCGATACATAGCATCGCTGCTTAGGAAGAACGGGATTAAGGCTGTTGCAGTAAGGCATCCGATGCCGTATGGGATACTCAAGGACCAGATACTGCAGCGATACGAGAAACTCAAGGACCTTGACAAGTATAAGGCAACCATAGAGGAACGTGAGGAGTACGAACCGCACATAAAGAACGGCACAGTAGTCTACGCGGGAGTGGACTACGAGAAGATACTAAGAAGCGCAGAGAAGGAAGCCGATGTCATCCTATGGGACGGCGGGAACAACGACGCTCCGTTCATAAAGCCTGATCTTATGATTACAGTTGCGGATCCTCTCCGCGCAGGCGCGGAGCTCTCCTACTATCCCGGTGAGATAGTAGCACGGATGGCTGACATAGTGCTGATAAACAAGGTTGATTCTGCTGAGAAAGCTGACGTCTCAAGGGTCAAGGAGGACATATCCAGGATAAATCCTGGCGCGAGGATACTGCTCGCAGAGTCTGCGGTATCCGTAGACAATCCGCGGATAATAAAAGGGGCGAAGGTCCTCCTCGTGGAAGATGGCCCGACGATAACCCATGGCGAGATGACATTCGGAGCTGCAACAATAGCGGCAGAGAAGTTTGGCGCAGGTGAGGTGGTCAGCGCAAAGAAATACGCAAGGGGGCTGATAAGGGAGACATTCGAGAAGTATCCGCGTCTCTCAAAGGAGCTCCCGGCAATGGGTTACAGTCCGAAGCAGATAAGGGATCTCGAGGCTACGATAAATTCTGCAGAGTGCGATGTTGTCGTATCGGGAACGCCAACGAATCTCCGCACGCTGGTAAACTCCAACAAGCCGATAGTGCAGGTCTTCTACGACCTCAAGCCTCTTACCGGCGAGCTCGATAAGAGAGTGCTCTCTTTTGCAAAAAGCTTTAAATCAAGGAGGTAAATAATTAAAAGTGCTTTTCTGGACCTGTAACTCAGCTTGGTCAGAGTGGCTGGCTCTTAACCAG
>JAJZOF010000011.1 GCA_021811535.1 Microcaldota archaeon
TAATGAACTACACTAAATTTGAGTATATACCTGCCTGTCGATTCTATATCATCGATGCTTACGGTGTTCTCTATGAACTCGTTCTTTGGAAGCTTCCTCCTTATGGTGCTGGCTATGCCGAGGGTGTCTATTACCAGCTTTGCCCTTAGCCTGAACTGCTCTTTCTTCTCATCCCTGCCAAATACCCCTACTACCTTATCTCCTTCCACTATGGGCCCTTCGACTTCGTATCCAGTGCGGTACTCCGCACCAGCGTCTCTCGCTGCATCTACAAGTTTCTTAGCCAGCTTTGGCCTGTCGAGACTGTATCCCTGCCCTTCAAACTGGAATTTGTTCTCAAGGTCAGGACTGAGCACATAAACTCCATCCACTTTAAGGTCCAGTATGGGTTCATCCAGCCGAAGCCCAAGATGTTCCCTTACAAAATCTATATGGGTCTGTGCAACCGCATCGCCGCATACCCATCCCCAGTTTGTCTTCTTTCCTGCCGTAGAGTAATCATTCCTGTCAAGCATGACAACCTTGGCGCCGGACTTCGCCGCACCTATTGCGGCAAGGGAGCCTGCAATGCCTCCTCCTGCAACTATAATGTCATAGTCCTCCATCAAACCAACAATGATATAACTACCAAGCCTGCTACTTTAGCACTACCATAGGTATCACTCCCTCCTCAAACTCCATCTCTGCGAGAATCAGCGGGTCTGATACATATTCCGGCACTTTCATAAGTGGCGGCGCGCCATAAGCGAGCTGAAGGGCTCTTGCCCCTATTATCACGGTCCTCTCAAATTTAGTGTAGTTCATTACAAACACTGAGAAAGCATAAGAAACTGGCTTACACAAATAAATATATTCATTAAAAATGCTTAAAAGCCTTACTATAGGCTGCAGATGTGCTGCCTAAGATGCGCCTTCCGTAGCAGCCCCGGCAGCCTTAATCATCTCTTCCATGTCCATCCCTGGGTCCTTAGTAAATTCCCTCAAGAGCATTGTTGCATAAGAACCAGGCGGAAGTGTGAACTCAAGCCTGCATGCTCTCTCTCCTTCATCTGCAGCATGCAGATCCTTGACAGGCGCAATGAGGGTGCGCATTGTTCCCTTCATGCTGAGCTCCGGCATGCCCTTTATCCTGAATGAACCAGGCATTATGCCAAGGGACTCAAGAGCATAATGCTCATCTGCACTTATCCTGCCTATCTCAGTCTCGTACCCTACTATATTTCCGACAGGAAATCCATTATCCACACTGCCCCCTACTGATACATCAGGAAACCCATAGAAATTGCTGCCACAATAATGTGCCCATTCAAATGCCCCTCCCTCCGCCAGGCGTTCAAGCGAATAATTGAATACAAGCGCCTCAACTGCATGTATAAACATAAGGCTTATCCCACGGTGTATCTTCCTGAGCGCATTCGCGTAATTTCCATATCTGGCCATGTATTCTATAACCGCTCTCTCATTTCTGAGATACCTGGGAAAGTACTCAAGAGCCTTGGCAAAATCCATCTCTTCCGCCAGCCTTCCTCTTGCCTCAGCGGCATCGGGATCGCTATCCTTCCCGCCGCAGAGGAATTCCATAACAGCGCCTTTAAAATCAGAGTTCATTATCCTCAATCCGACTATTGCGTTATTCAGCCTGTTGCCGAACCTCTGCCTGTCGAAATAGTTAAGCATCCTGCCGTCCAATCCCTCAACTATACGCTCAGCTTCTGCTCTTCGTGCACAGTCCCTTACAAACACGGAGAAGGAATTGCCCAGGTTACCGCCCATTAATATCTCATCACTTCTCCACGCCCCATTTATCCTGATATCCTTTATGTGTATCCTTTCAAGTGCCGAAGGTTCAACCCCGTATATCGCAGCTATCTGCACAGAGAGGGATATCTTGTCCTTCACCCCAAAATAAGATATGGACTTCCTGCCCCTGCCAAGCCTCTTTGATATCGTGCGCAGTGCATTAACAGTATCCCAGTTATATTTCTGGAGCACAAACGCGGCAAATTTCCCGTCTGGCTTCTCCTCCATGCCTAACATGCCCGGGGAGACCTTCTCATCAACATTCAGCACTCTGCCGTTTCCTACAACCTCCCTTACTATAAAATCCTCCGGAGTAGCCTTTATCCTGCCTCCGATTCCATCTCCATCGTATAAAAATCTCATGCGGATTCCTTCTGGGAAACAAACTGTTAATAACCTTTCATAATATATAGTTGTCATATGGCATCGGCAGCGATAATCATCATCAGAAAACCCCCTGCGGTGGTCTCTTGAACGAGGAACATTTAATAGAGAGAGTAATGTATAAGCTTGTCAAAAAGTACATCTCAGGAACGACAATGAACTCAGCAATAGAACGCACAAAGGAGCTTAACAAAAACGGCCTTACAGCATCGATAACTTTCCTTACAGAAAATCCTGCGGACAAATCAAAGGCTTCATACATAACATCTACTTATCAGGAATTGGAGAGGAAAATCTCGCGTCTGGGGCTCAAGGCAAGCATCCAGGTCGATGCGGTGCAGATAGGCATGGATATAAGCGAAGAGACCATGCTCTCGAATTTCAGCAAGATAGTGGAGATAGGAAACAGGTACGGTGTATTTGTCTGGCTAAAAATAGACAACTACTCGGAAAACTTCCCGTTCCAGAAATACGGAAAAGGTGTAGGATTGGCAATTCCGCAGTCATTAATGTACGAGGCCGCCCAGCAGCATTCTGCAAAGGCGCTTAAAATAATATTCTCAAAAGAGGAGTCAAAAAACATAAAGGTAAGGAAGGGAACATTCTCCAGCTTCATGCAGAAGTACTCCGGCGCTGCAAACCATATCGTGCTCTCATATCTTCCATGCAGCATACTTGATTATATTCCTAAAAACCAGCAACAGTGCGGCAATACTGTATTTGAATTCGACCTGAGCAACCAGAAAAAGGTATCCAAGAGGGCCGCATCAAAACGCGCAGCGAATATCTCCATAACAGTTCCGTTCGGGAAGGACTGGGTTCCGTATGCGGTAAACAATGCCCCTGAAAGATATATCCGATTCCTGACTTCGAGAATGCTTGGAGACCAGGGGGGGAGTTCCTCGTAGGTGCATCTGATGCCAAGACAAAAGACCGGGGAAAAAGGCAAATCAGCGTTTGTGACAGGGGGCAGCGGGAAGCTTGGAAGATCCGTAATAGAACGGCTTCTTGGTAAGGGATACAGTGTAAAAGCCCTGGTTAACAAGAAGGAGCGCATAGTAGTCCTTCCCGCAGGTGTAATACCAATAGTGGGTGATATAAATGACTCGAAAGTGCTTCGCACAGGATGCGAGGATGTCGATTTAGTATTCCATTCCGCAGCCATAGTGAGCGAGTACAGGAGCACGACTGATGCCCTAATACGGACAAATGTGAATGGTACCGTTACGCTTATCGATGCATGCCGAGACACTGGCGTAAGGCGGATGCTCTTCCCGAGCACCATAGACGTCTACGGCAGGGTGCGAAATACGGTGCTTGATGAAGATTCCAAACCTATGCCAAGCGACAAGTACGGATACAGCAAACTTCTCGCCGAAGAGGAGATTACAAAGAATTCAAGCAATGTGGACTATACAATATTCCGCCTTGCCACTGTTTACGGGGATAAATTTGAGGCACAGTTCTTCAAGATGTTCGGCGCGATAAAGCAGAATCGCTTCAGGCTGATAGGCAGCGGAGACAACCATCTTGCCATCATACACATAAATGATCTTCTTGATGCACTGCTCCTCGCAATAGATAATCCTATAAGCATAGGGAAGATATACAACCTGAGCGACGGGACAGACTACACCCAGAAATTCCTGATAAATATGGCAGCGGATCTCCTCCGCGTTTCCAGGCCTTCAAAGAATATAAACCCGATAATAGTAAAGATGATTGCAAAGAAACATAACCTTGACAGCGATGAGCTAAGGTTTATAACAAGCAACAGGATAATAAGCATAAAGAAGATACGCGAAGAGCTTGGCTTCAGCCCAAAGGTTGACGTAATAAAGGCCGCCAAGGAGCTCGTTGTGCAGTATTCTGCCAAGGCTCAGGCATAGGTAATCAAATGCAGGGAGGAAAGATAGAAAGACGTATTAACGAGGCCTTAGGGGAGAAAGGCGCACTATTGTTCATGCTAATAGATCCGGTAGACTACAAAGACAGCGCAACTGCGGTAAAGACCGGCAGGGAGGCAGCAGAGGCAGGAGCGGATGTGCTGCTCATAGGTGGCAGCACCGGAGTTCAGGGCACCCTGCTTGACAATGTGACAAACGAACTGAAGGAGCAGACAGATGTACCAATAGTCCTTTTTCCAGGCAATATAGCCACTCTTACAAAAAATGCCGATGCCGTATACTTCATGTCTCTCCTAAACGCGAGGAATCCATACTGGATAACCCAGGCGCAGATGCTCTCCGCTCCACTCATAAGGGAGTACGGGATAGAGCCTCTGCCTGTAGGTTACATAGTGGTCTCGCCAGGAGGTACCGTAGGATGGGTCGGAGATGTTAACCTCGTTCCCAGGGAGAAGCCAAAGATAGCAGCCTCACTTGCACTTGCAGGTGAGTATCTGGGCAACAGGTTTATAGTAACCGACGTAGGATCCAATCCCCAGAAGCAGGGCAAGGGTGCTGTGCCCCTTGATATGGTAAGGGCGGTAAAAAGCTCGATAAATGTCCCATATATAGTCGCCGGGGGAATACGGGACTCCACAACCCTGTCAAATGTGATAAAAAACGGGGCAGACATAGTCCAGATAGGCACAGCGATAGAGCAATCGTCCAGCGCCAAAAAGATTGCCGCATCATTCTGCAAAACCGTCCACGAGGAAGGCAGGAAGAAGCTGCGCATCTACAAGAAGTAAAGGACTTTCCGTGAGGAGCATAACTTCGATAGAGCTGCACAGGGAGATGAGAGAGATACGCCCTCTCATAGAAGGCTCCTGGCTCAGGAAATTCTATGAACTGGGAGATGGGCTATTCCGCATATCATTCTACAAGAGCAATACAAAGACGACACTCTTCATAGACCTATCCTGCACAATTAACGCAACATCATATCAAGAGCCATCCCCTCAGGCTTCAGGATTCGCCATGGGCGTAAGAAAGAGGCTTAAGAACGCAAAGGTAACTACAGCAACGCAGCTTTCCTCAGACAGAATAGCAGAGTTCCGGCTCACAACACATGCGGGCGAGAGGATGCTCATAATAGAGCTTTTCGGCAAGGGCAACCTAATAATAGTAAATCCTTCCACAGGAAAGATAGAGCTATGTTATAGGAACTTCGTTTCGGGATCATATATTATAAAACCCGGGGCCGAATACAAGCCCCCGAAGCCAATGCCAGATATCTTCTCCGCAGGGGAAAACGGCGTAAAGGAGATCCTATCCTCAGTTGAGGCTGCAGAAAGTGCGAGTACAATACAGGCGGTATCCCGATCAATAACCATAGGCCCGCTGTACATAGAGGAAGCTCTTGCAAGATGCGGGATAAATCCACAGGATCCATTCAAAAAAAACATGGCAGGCATCATATCCAAATCCTTGTACTCCATCTTCAAGGAGGCAGAGTCTGCAAGGCCGCGCATCTATCTATCCAATGAAGGCAAAGTCAGGGATTATGCAGTATGCAAGTTATCCAAATATTCGTCATTACAGGAGAAGCAAACAGAATCGCTGAATGATATTCTCGAAGAGCTGTCAATTGCGGAGAGGAAAGCGAGAGCTGACGCCGAACCCAAAAAGCTTGCTGTTGCAAAGGAGACAAGCATGGAAGCACAGCGGAAACATATGGAAGGCAGCAACGCAGAAGCGCAGAGGTGCAGGGAAGCAGCCTCTAAGATATATGAGAACCTGCAACAGATAAATTATATGTTCAGCATGATACGTGAGAAGCGCGGCATCACAGCAGAAGAACTGAACAAGAGCGTCTCCGGAATAAAGATAATAAGGATTGATTACTCAAAGAGCATAGTCGAGATAGAGGTCGCGTGAATGCTTAGGGTAACTTTTCTTGGGACTTCTGGCGCCACCCCTACAAAGAGCAGGTTCCTGCCTTCGGTTTCCATAGAGCGGGAAGGCTCAGTATTCCTGTTCGACTGCGGGGAAGGTACGCAGATGCAGATGATGAGGTATGGAATAAGCCCGCAGAAGGTAAAGGCCATCTTCATAAGCCACTTGCATGGAGACCATGTGATAGGCTTAGCCGGTTTGCTAAGGAGCATGGCACTCAATGCGAGAAAGGAGGAGATCTCAATATTCATACCAAAGGGCTACGAGGGCGGCATCAATGCGCTGATATCGTTCGACAAAGCATTGTTTGGGTATAAGATAAGGGTAATTGGCATTCCCAGGAGGGTTTCAAAACTGCTCGACGGGAAGGACTTCACGATAAGCTCCTTTCCGCTCAAGCACACGCTTCCTTCATCAGGGTTCGTGTTCAGGGAGAAAGAGAAGAGGAGGTTTGTGAAGTCAAAGTACGAGAAATACAAGATAAAAGGTATGGATTTCTCAAGGATATCGAAGAGCGGAAAGCTGAAAATCAGCGGGCGGACAATAGCACTCAAAGACGTAACCGAGGTTGTCAAGGGGAAAGCAATAGTCTATGCATCTGATACGAGGCCTTCAAAGAGCACCATAAAGGCATCTTCAAACGCGGACCTGCTGATCCATGAGTCATCATATATGTCTTCAGAGAAGGATCTTGCCAGGGAGAGGATGCACTCAACGGCTGCAGAGGCAGCTGAGGTAGCGAGAGAATCGATAGCCGAAAGGCTTATTCTAACGCACATAAGCGCACGCTATAAGGACACAAAGCCAATGGAGGAGGAAGCACGCAAGATCTTTCCCAACACAAATGTTGCAAATGATGGTGATGTGATAAGCCTGTAAGTTAACCCTTTATATCTTGCATGCGTGATAATGCCATAAATTTATAACATTTGAATCAAAAGTCCTAAATGAGGAGGCATCGTCTAGTGGTAGGATAGCAGATTGACATTCTGCAGGCAGGAGTTCAATTCTCCTTGCCTCCATATATTTAGCAAAGTGAGCGGGAAATCCCGCAGGCTATAGCTGCGGGAAGATGACACTACAAAGGCCAACAACACACACTCTTAATTGGAGGGCAGCTCGCTATAATATTAGCAATAAATTGCGCCGATTCACGGCAATGGATCCATCTGAAAATTTGTCATGGCGGGAATACGTAAGCTGCCATGACTGTCTGTGCGGGAGTTGATGTAGGCGTATTCTGCACTGCATAGCTCCCTGTTGGCATATTTACACAAGTGGCTATAAACGAGCTTGTCTGCCCCCCGATATTGAGATAGCCATCCATGGTGCATCCAGGAGGCATTGCCGGAGAAAAGGACCCGGACCACCCAGAACTTCCCATCAATATGACAAAACTTCCCTGCTTAACGATATTAAAGTTGAGAGTTGTCTCCCACGCGTCCGCAGAAGTGCCGTTAATTGCCGTATACACGGTCGCAAGGCTAAGCGGCTTGTTTATTGCAATACCACCAATCGACTGGTACCAAGGGTCATATCCAGAAGTATAGCACGAGATAGTCGGGCTCGCCTGATAACCAATATCGGTGCAGCTATTACTTCCCGAATCGCAGGTATTTGCCGGGCCCCCATAAGCAGCTTCTGTTATGCTATAAGTCACGCTACTTATGTAAGGCGCACCGGATCCGCACTCTGCCAAGTAGGTAGTGTATCCAGAAGGCATGTCCAAAGTAAGGTAGTAAACCTGCGCTCCGCCTGCATCTGAAAGAAGGTACGAATAGCAATATGAAGTCTCAGAGAAGGATATGGATTCCACATTCCCTCCTGAAGTGCTACCTGATGCTGGGGAAGGGCTGTAGATATTCTGGCATCCTCCTGTAACTGCAGGTGTGACTGCAGGGATGCTAAACGGATAAGGCGACGAATCTGTTCCCGTGAAAGTTATCGTGTTAGAGGTTGAAGATAGTGTGCTTCCGTCATAAGTTACCTCCCAGTTCTGCCCTGAAGGCAGTCCTGTCTCTGTAAAGGTCAGTGTACTGTATGATAACGGTGCTGTGGGTGCTGCAGTAGGTGCAAAAGTGGTAGAGATACCCGTTTGCGTCGCCTCTGCAGTTATGCCTCCGAATACAGTATTTGGCAACGAAGTCGCCGTATCTGTGTAATTCATGGATATATATCCGTTAAAGTAGGAACCAAGACTCGTTATGTAAGGCACTCCTTTTG
>JAJZOF010000002.1 GCA_021811535.1 Microcaldota archaeon
TCGCATGGTATTCCACAGGATAATTCTTTATCATTGTCTTGCCTATCCTGTCCTGGTTAAAAGAAGGGTTTATCCTTCCGGAGACCTGTGCAAAGAATCCCATCTCGCCCTCGAATATAGGAGAAGGCCCCGTCATCCCCTTGGATGCAATAAGCGAAGCGAATACGCCATTCCTCGCAGCATCAGCCGCTGTGCATCCCTTCCACATGCTTATCTCTCCCGCCCTGGTCTGGCGCATGCTTATGCTGTTGTTTAAGGAAAGGCTTATTGCGTTCTCAAAGCCATCTTTTTCAAGGCCCATGAGTGAAGCAAGACCGACTGCGGAAGATATTGATATGTAGGTCACATGATCCCAGCCCTTTGCGCGTATCGAGAACGAGTCCGCAAAGGCGCATGCCACCTGGTAGGATACAGAAATTGAGTTTATTGCGTCGTTTTCAGAAAATCCCATAGCGTCTGCGCAGCATAGTATCGGAGGTATGTTGTCCGACGGATGTAAAGCTTCCTTCGAGAGATATGTATCGCTGTAATCGAGATATCTTGTCATTGTGCCGTTTATGAACGTGGCGACATCTACTGATGCAGTCTCGCCGAAGAAGTATGTCCGCGAGTTGTATCTTCCCGAGCTTGGAAGAAGCGCTGCCCTTGATATGCTTACAGGTCTCTCTCTGGCTGCACCGAATGATACGAATATGGAGTCGATGATCCTCATCTTGATGAGATCCCTTATCTCGCTTTTTACGCCTGATTCGGAGACGTTTCTTGAATACTCGTATAGTTTTTCTGCCAGAAGCATAACCAACCCTTACACATGTACAATCTAAGGGATACAAAAGTATATATTTTAAATACGGCTGCATCTGTATGTATGAGTTGCCAGAGGTATTCCGAAGATGAAACATAATGAGGAAGTGGTTTTTAGTAAGGAAGGCGGCATTGCGAGCATCTCCATAAACAGGGCAAAGAGCATGAATGCGATAAGTGCTGATGTAGCGGATGCGCTCGGTAAGTGCATCGATGAAGCTGGAAAAGATCCTGCCGTTAAAGTTGTCATAATCTCAGGCAGCGGAGGAGAGGCGTTCTCTGCCGGGGCGGATATAAAATATATCTCCACATTGAAAGATGGAGCAGAGGCGAGGAAGTTTTCTGAAGTGATGCATGATTTGTTTGATAAGATAGAGGCTCTTGGAAAGGTAGTTATAGCCGCTATAGAGGGCTACTGCCTAGGGGGTGGATGTGAACTGGCAATGGCATGTGACATAAGGATAGCCGGGGATTCCGCGACTTTTGGGCAGCCTGAAGTGAAGCTTGGCCTGATACCCGGAGGCGGAGGAACGTACAGGCTCCAGCAGATTGTAGGAGTTGGGAGGGCAAAGGAGCTGATATTCTCAGGGAGGAGCATAAGCGCGGAAGAGGCATTTAGAATAGGATTGGTCAACAAGGTGGTGAAGACAGGCAGATCGCTTGCTGAGGCAAGGCTGCTTGCTGAAGGGATATGCCGCAACAGCTCAAGTGCGGTACAACTCTCGAAGAAACTTATAAACACTGGGATCAGGAGCAATGGGGAGATGGAGAAGAGCTCGTTTGCATCATGCTTTAATGACGGCGATGCCAGGGAGGGTGTGGATGCCTTCCTTGGCAAGAGGAAGCCTGATTTCTAATGGTATGGCTTATGGAAGACGTATTTATTGTTGACGCGGCAAGGAGCCCCATAGGCAAGTTCTTGGGCAGGCTCTCTGGGATAGGCGCCACGCACCTTGCTGCAGAGGTACTGCGGGGAATGCTCAGGCGCACGCAGATAGATAAGAATGGGGTAGACGACCTCATACTCGGCAATGTCATATCATCAGGGCTTGGGCAGAACATAGCCAAGCAGGTGGTGGTATATGCTGGCCTGCCGAACAGGACGCCGGCCTATGCAGTGAATAAGGTATGTGCATCTAGTCTGAAGGCAGTCGCGCTGGGAAGCGAGGAGATATCAGCGGGCAATGCAGATATTGTAATTGCAGGAGGTACGGAGAGCATGAGCAACGCCCCGTTTGTCCTGAATGGGGTCAGGAAGTTCCATAAGTTCGGGGACGTGGAATTGGGGGAGTTCTTGTCAAAAGTACGTGCAACTGGCAGCGACCCGGAGAAGATGAGACTTGTGGATGAGATGCTTTACGAAGGGCTGATAGATTGCTACAGTGGGAAGCATATGGGAAGCATAGCCGAGAGCATGGCTTCAGAATATGGGATCACAAGAAGTGAGGAGGACGAATTTGCACTCGAGAGTCATAGGAAAGCTGCTGCCGCTGAGGATTCAGGAAAGTTCTCACGCGAGATTATACCGGTAACTGCTCCGGATGGGAACGTGGTAAGCGGGGACGAGGGTATACGCAGGGATACCAGCCTTGAGAAGCTCTCGGCGCTTAAGCCGGCTTTTGAGAGCGGTGGGACGATAACTGCAGGCAACTCTTCACAGCTTAGTGACGGGGCATCGTTCCTGATATTAGTCTCGAGAAGCAAGATGGAGGAGCTTGGATTAAAGCCGCTTGCGCAGGTCATTTCCTATTCTGCATCAGGCAGCGATCCTGATAAGTATGGCATTGCGCCAGTCGCGTCTGCAAGAAATGCGCTTGAGAAAGCGGGGTTGGGGACGGGCGATGTAGACCTGGTGGAGCTTAACGAAGCCTTCTGCGTACAGGCACTTAGCGTAATAAAGTCAATAGGGATAGAGAGGTCCAAGTTCAATGTAAATGGCGGGGCTACTGCCCTTGGGCATCCGCTTGGCGCTACAGGTGCGTGTATACTTTCTACGCTTTTATATGCTTTGCATGATAGGAATAAGCAGATCGGCCTGGCAACTCTCTGCCATGGAGGAGGCGGGGCGATGTCGGTAGTAGTAAGAAGAGGTTGAATGGATGAAGGTCGCAATAATAGGAGCAGGCACAATGGGCTCGGGGATAGCCCAGGTGGTTCTCAGGGCAGGGCATGAACTTACCCTTGTGAGTGATAGCGATGAGTCGGTGTTCAGAGGTTCAGAAAGAGTGCGCGCGGGCTTCGAGAAGGCGATTGCAAAGGGCAAGATGACAGCGGAAGAGAGGGATAATGCACTCAGGAAGATGAAAACGGCGATAAGCATGGACGGGGCCAAGGATGCGGAACTCGTCATAGAGGCAGTGCCTGAGACATTAAAGACGAAGTCGGATGTATTGGTCAATGCAGAAGGATACCTTGGCGAGAATGCAATTATAGCTACGAATACTTCTTCCTTGTCCATAAACAAACTGGCGTCTTATCTTGCTAAGCCCGAAAGGTTCATAGGAATGCACTTCTTCAATCCCGCTCCTGTAATGAAGGTTGTTGAGGTCGTTACTGGAGACAAGACCTCGGATGAGACTAAGAAGAAAGCAAATGAGTTCATCGAGGGCCTTGGCAAGACTGCAGTAGACGTAAAGGACTCTCCCGGATTCATATCCAACAGGCTTCTCATGATTTACATAAATGAGGCGATAAACAGCTTCGCAGAGGGCATAGCCACAAAGGAAGCCATAGATACGATCGCAAAGCTGGGTTTTAATCACCCGATGGGACCCTTCGAACTCGCAGATTTTATAGGCTTGGATGTATGCAAGGATATAATGGAGGCGATATACATGCAAAGCGGGGACAAGAGGTTCGAGCCTTCCAGCATTCTCGTAAGTCTTGTGAGTGAGGGCAGGCTGGGCAGGAAAAACGGGCATGGATTTTACGACTACAAAGGATAATTTTTAGTCCTGATCGGGAATTATATCAATCTTCCTTCCGTAAAGGTTCATGAACGATTCCTCAAGAGCAGATTTAGAGGATGCCGTTTCTTTCTCTATGGCCCTGAGTTTCTCCTCCATCTGCTCCTTTGATTCCTTTGATTTCTCAATGCTTCGCATACCTGCTTCCAGCTCTTCCTTTGTCTTCTCGAGGTCGTAAAGCTCCTGCTGCTGGGACTTTATGGTATCGCGCCAGGAAGATATCTCATCCATTCTTTCATCAATTCCGAGATTGAGGACTCTGTCTATCGTATTTATTACGTCTTCAGGATTCTTTATGTCTATCCTTGACTCCGAGATTGAAAGCCGCATATCCTTCACAAGCCTTATGAGACTCTCCCTGGTGCCCTTCTCTCTTATGAGCCTCTCAGGGTTGTCTATTATGGAACTGATCTTCTCTTTTTCTGCGGAGATATGGTCGTACTTCTTTGCTGCCCTCCGAATCTGAGCAAGAGACGCCTCCACCTCATTGTAGATAGTCGCTACATGGGATGATTCCTCAGCGATCCTCTTCCTTAGCAAGGATATTTTTTCATGGATCCTGGCTTCTTCCGCACTGCCTGCGCCGGTGACGTGTCCTTCCGCAGCCATATTCTCGAGTGATGATATGGATGCGCGGAGCTCAGAAGAAGTTGCGTATAGTGACTCGAGCTCTGAGATGCTTGAATGCAGCCTCTGGAGTCTTGAGTATTGGGGTTCGTAGCGCCCTATTGCAAGGCCTGCCCTCTTTGAGACTTCTTCAAGGATGGAGTACGCCCGCTTGAAATCGCCAATGTTGTTGGAGTAGCTGTATATTACCTGCCTGAAGCTTCCGTTCGACTGCAGTATCTTCGAGAGCACCTTGTCCACCTTGCCACGCACCTCCATCAGGCGCTCATATGCAGACTCTCCGTTGTACTCGCACCCTGATAGCGATGAGATTATGCCAAGCATCGTCTTTGAGTATGCGGCCTTCTGCGCCTTTATCGAGTTGATGTTGGGCATGTACATGTTCTCAGTGTTTGGCTCTATCTCAAGAGCTTCGAATTCACTGCAGGCGCGCTCGAATATTGATATTGACTTTGCGATTTCCTCTTTAGAGCGCTGCTCTGTGCGCATTACCTCAGGCATGCTCTGCTCGAATGCATCTACGGAAAGCATGCGAAGCTCGCTGAGGCGCACCTCCTCGTGAGGCTTCGGTTTCCTGAAAAACATAAGGCATATCTCTACGGAAAAGCGTATAATTTTACGCTTATGTTCAGGTGCGGGCCGCTCTTCTTCAGGCAGTCTCCGCATTGCCTTTTCTGTTGTGACACGTCCCGCTCTTAGGCATCTTATATTTATATATTTTTACTTTTAGAGAATATTGCCGCTTCTTAGTCTTAGCTGGTTCTAATGGGATTTGAGATACCTAACATATACAGAAGCAGGTATTCAAGGTTCTTGATACTTGTTCCATTAGCTCTGCTCTTTGTGAGCTTATTCCTCGCACGGGGCATAACTCTGGACTCGACACTCAGTGGCGGAGAGAGCATACTTATACAGACCAACACCACCCTCAGTCCGCAGCAGCTCTCCGGAATGATAGCTGGTGCGCTCCATACCGCCGCACCTTCCATAACCAAGGGCACGGGGACGCTGCAGATAACCATAGCGTCCAACTCAAGCATCTCGCAGGCTTATACGGACCTTGCCTCATTCTATACGTACAGGAACTACTACGACAGCTATAACCTAAACTATACCACCATAAAGATAGGCCTGGGAGAAAACCCCTCCAACTCTACCCTTGCAAAAGAGCTAAATTATACGGAAAGCAACATGAGCGAGTACATGGCCCTCATGAACAAATCCCTTGTGAGCGAGCTCTCCCTCCTCTCGCCTTTCGTAGGGAACAGGAAGTTCATACCGAATGATACCTCGAATATGACAGAAGTTGCGAGCAGTGCGTATACCGATGCCGGCCTTGTTTATGAGAACCGCACCATATCTGCTCTGCACACTCTGGTGCCTTTTACGACTTATACATACCAGGAGATAACCGCCTCGGAGAGCAGCCAGTTCCTCGGACAGCTTGAGGAGATAATGATAGTCGCGTTTGTACTTATCTCAATAGCAGTATTCTTTATAGTAAGGTCTCTCGGACCTTCCTTTGCGGTGATATTCGGGGCTGCGAACGACATTATAGTGGCACTTGGCGCAATGAGCCTCTTTGGGATTCCACTTGGAACTGCAAGCATAGGCGGTCTTCTGATGCTCCTCGGCTATTCCATAGACACCGATGTGCTTACTGCGATACGCATACTCAAGAGGCACGAGGGAACGCCTGAAGACAGGGCATATGCATCCATGAAGACAGGAATAACGATGACTACGGCTGCCATAGTCTCATTCGCTATACTTTTCACCGTATCGGTTATACTCTACGTGCCTTCATATTATGAGATATCAGGGGCTGTGCTCTTCGGGCTTATAGGCGATATATTCACTACATGGCTCGGCAACGCCTCGATAATACTCTTCTATGCGCGCAGGAGGAGTGGTGGTTAGATGAACATAAAACCTTATATAAAAAACAGGAACATGATTGCGTTCATAGCCATACTGCTCGTACTTGCAGTACTTGACATTCTGAATTACCATGCAATAATAACGCAGCATCTTGGCGTATCATTCATAGGAGGCACGCAGATACCCATAACCCTCGCGACAAACGCCACGCCAAGCCAGATGAGCCAGATAATATCCACACTTGACAAGAGGCTCTCGACATTCGGGCTCAGCCAGCCAACCATATACGGCGTGGGAGACAGGGAAGTGCTGGTGACAATACACAATTCCAGCGCATCGCAGATTAGCAGCACGCTTGGCGTGATAGAGAGCCAGGGCGTATTCCAGGGTGTCGTGAGCGGAAGGGTTGCTATAAACGGATCTTCGATACTCCCTGACAGCGTCGGGGCTGCGAATCCTGTTGTGAATGGCACCTCGGTCACATGGACGGTTAATTTCTACCTCACAGAGCAGGCTTCGCGTTACTTTTCCAATATCGTATTCGGGCAGGCAAACAAGCCGCTCTTCCTTTTCCTCGACAGGCCCTCCAACTCCATAGTGCTCATTAATGCATCTATACTCGGAAATGGGGCGCAGCTTGGGAGCGCGCTGAGCGAGGCTGAAGAGGTAGCTGCAATGGATAACGCCACCATACTGCAGAATGGCACGATTCCTGTAGAGGTCCTGAGCTCGACTGGAGGAAACTGGAATTCGGTAAGGGGTTTCTTTGAGGCTAACAGGGGAAGGTACAGGAGCATCATACTGCAGAACAGCACACCGGCTGCAATATCCTCCAATCTTACGGAAATGAATTATACGCTTGATTACGTGCCGCTCTCCAGCATGGTGCCGCAGTTCGCAGCTTCTCCGACGGGTGCACCTACAGTCAGCTCATGGCCTGCCATAGGCCTCCTGACAATGGCATTCCTTAATCCAAGCATAACAAATGGCACTTTCAGCCAGGCTTATGATATATCCGGAGGCGTGCCTGCCAACCTTACTCTCGTCCAGGGAGAGAATTATGCAGTCAACCAGACAAAGACAATAGAAAGTATACTGAGCGGCGGCGCGCTGCCTGTGCAGGTTACGGTAGGCACACCGGTCACTACTCCGCCCACACTTGGAAAGTACTTTGAGTATGTGAGTTTTGTAGCACTTCTGCTGGTAGTAATAGCAGTGTCTGTGGTTATAGCTGTAAGATACAGAAAAGCTTTCCTCATCGTACCTATAATGATAACCACAATAGCCGAGCTTTTCATAATACTCTCCATAATAGGGCTCATAGGGACAATAGACATACCGACGATAGCAGGAGCGATTGCAGTGATAGGGACAGGGGTTGATGCACAGATAATAATAACCGACGAAGTGCTCTCGAAGTCATCCTCTGGAGCGAACATGAGGCTAAAGCTCGGCAATGCATTTTATATAGTCTGGGCAGATGCAATACTCCTTACCATAGCGATGTTCCCGCTCCTTGTCTCATCGCTTACAAGCATAATAGGCTTTTCCGAATCGACCATAATAGGGGCTCTCCTCGGCGCAATAATAACCAGGCCGACATATGGGGCAATAATAGCAAGGAAGTATGGTGGCTGAGGCAGAGCATCTGCCCACAGGCTGCTGTTTTTATTCAGGCATGCTTTGCAAGGTTATTTATTACTTTCATATGCAATTGAGAACATGTACGCCGCGACCTTGCTTTCGCAGCGCAGAAAAGCGCAGTCAGCAATGGAATACCTGATGACTTACGGTTGGGCGATACTGATCATTGCGGTGGTTCTCGGCGCGCTCTTCGAGCTCGGCGTCTTCAGCGGCACTTTCTTCATGCCGCATGTGCCTCCGGGAT
>JAJZOF010000004.1 GCA_021811535.1 Microcaldota archaeon
GCGTCGTGGGGGAGAAGGAGATCTCCAGTGGCAAACTCGCAGTAAGGATAAGGTCGGAGAAGGAGAAGAAGGGCTTGAGCATGACAGTGGAAGATTTATCGAATAAGATAAATGAATTGACCCTTGGGATGCCAAAGGCTCCGCTCACGTTGAATATGCTTTTATCCAAGAGGCCGTATTTCAGTTGAAGCCATTTTTAATGTGTTAGATTACTCTGAATTATTCCACGCTTGCCACTTATTCTCCTATAGCATGCAACCAGGACCTTGGATATTGCCCATGCTCCGACCGGGATTTGAACCCGGGTTTCAGCCGTGAGAGGGCTGCATCCTTGACCGGACTAGATTATCGGAGCTTACGTACAGTAATTATTAACCATTGTTTTTATAGGTTTCTGGGCACTATGCTGGAATCCATCTCAAGCTGCGCTTTTTGCTGCAGAATCCAGTCTCTTGCTCTCTCCTAAAAGCAGCTCTATGCGTGAGGTATAGTCTATTGTATGGAGATATTCGCTCTTTGCAAGAACCTGAGGATTCCCTCTTATGGAAGTGCATATATCCGCAAACCTGTTGAATTTGTAGGATTCAGTATATCCATCGGTCTCATTGGAAAAGAGCTGCTTGGATATCTTTGAGAGTTCAGCTGCAATGGCATCTGTGGCTGCGGGACTCGATGACAAAACCGTAAGTAATACGTTGCGCATGAGCCCCGGGTCTGCATCCGCATAATATATGTCTTCGGCAATCTCAGAGATGCTCCTCATTGTCGCTCTTACCTTATGCGGTTCGGTGCCTGCTGCAACCAGGGCGTTAAGCGTATCTAGATGCATCATTGAATTCTTAGGCACATACATTGCCATCCGGTAAAACCAGTACGGTATTTCCTCTGGATCTTTTGAAGAGGCATAACCTGCATTTGAGAGCGCAGCCAAAGAGCCGGGATCTTCGAATATCTGCATATCCTTGAATATTGCATTGTGCCATACGTATGACTCGTCTGATAGTAGTTTAGATGCGCTTAGCGCGACAGCCTGCGGCAGGTTTAGCAGCACGCTTGCAAATCGTGCGGCCTTTCCGGCATCCGCATCGGTATTGAGCATGGCAAGCATGAAGAATCTGGCTATCTCATTTCCCATGTTCACGTCATCGTAGCGTGCGGTGATGCTGCTTATTATCTTGCTGAATTTTTCATTTGTTGAGAGCTCTTTCATCTTAAGAAGGCGCGGACCGTCTTTTTTGGAAAGGAATTCTTTTTCAAGGATATCTGTTATCCTTGTGTATTCCCTATCGGCTGCTCTTAGCGTCTCTTGATCGCTTCGCTTCTCCCTTCTCAACGCATCGATGTCCGGTCCCGGGAATTTGACTTTGATATCCTTTGATAGCGTTACCATATCCTCACTTCTTGCTGGTGCATTGAAACTGCGCGATAATCCAATCTAATTGGTATTGGCCAGTTTACTGCATTTTATGATGCGCTCATCGATACCGATGCGATTTCAGCGTAATAGGTGGATCCACTTACATTGTACTCCGCCCATAGTGTACCTGACTGGGTTGTTCCTGCTGGAACCGGTCCGCTTACAGGTATGCTGATGTATGCAACCTGACTCGAGTTAAATGAACCTATAGGAACTGATGTCCCGTAAGGGAATGATGGAACTGAATAGCTATATACTGGGGCAGAGTTTGGCTGGAAGCCGAAGGTTGCATTAGTCCAGTCTGTTCCGGTACTCTGTCCTATTGTTGCGGTGAAATTTCCAGTGGTTGCAGAATATGCAGGGTTTTGGCATAGATAACCTGACTGCGCGACGCACGTTGTCCCCAGATTGTTGCTACCTGGAACTGTAGTAGTAGTTGGATAATAGGAGGACTGGTTTGATGTGGCAATTACAGGCAGTGCGCCATTGGTGTTTATGTATCCGGATATGGTTGCGAGATCTGTCTCATTAAATGATGTGCCGTTGTATATCATGCCCCACAGAGTCGCATTCAACCTTGTTCCAATAGGCCCTTTTATGCCGCAGTTGAAGCTGAGCTGGGTAGGTTCGTACTCGCTTATAGTTATTTTTGTCTTTGAGAAGTTGCTCTCCGGAGGTGCGGTCTGCGGCTGGTAGGAGAATCCGCCCTGCGAATTTGACGGCGAGCAGTAGAGCCCGGTAATTGTCATGTTGGTCGCCGAAACCGAGGCATTGGTTGAGTTCAGGGAGTATATGAAGGAAGGGGTTATATCATATAGTACGCTTACTTCGCCAGTGGTGTTTGCAGTTACATTGCTGCATATCGAGTAGAAGCCCGAAACTGTTGATCCTAAGCAGTATCCAGGGAGAAGCTGTGCGTATTTAAGGTAAGCGGCGTTCTGAGGGAAAGCCAGTATCTGCGCTGTGGATGCTGGCGGATTGGACGATGTCTGCGCCATGCTGCCATTTATGTTCAGTGCGAATATCGATATCTTTGCATTGAGGTTGAGCGTTGAGTTCAGAGTTGTTGCGTTTGCAGTAGAGATACATTCTGAGAAGTAGCCGTTTATAGATGGAGTGTAGTTTAGGCTTCCTATGCCTAGCCCGGATGTGCCCGATGAGTTAAGCTCCTTCGCGATCTGGTTGCCCAGTGCCGTCATAGTCCCATTGATTGTGCCATTGAAGAAGAGGCATGGTATACTATGCACGCTCCTGACTGAATAAGAATTGATTGTTATGTTTATACCATTTAGTAATTCCGATGCGTTTGAGACATTGAATGATGTTGCTGCAGTGGAATTAGCCTGAGCTTCCTCCAGGGTCTTGAGCATGGCGCCACTTATACATAGAAGGTGGGATTGGGGTAGAGGTGTGGAAGCACCGGTTGAGGCAATACTAAGCGCACTTGTAGCATTGAAGCATGCGAAATCCAGACTATTTGATACGTTCGAATATGCGTTGCCCTTCAAGCCTGTGAGATTCATTACTACTATCGCATACGCATTGAAAAGCGATGATCCGGTCTTATTGCTCACTGATATGGAGATTGTTGACCTGGAAAGATTGTCAGTGCTTTCCTGATTGAGCTTGAACGGAACTGAGAATATCAGATTTGAGAGCGCAGACTGGCTTAGGAGAGGGCTGCTTATGGCTATGCGGTAATTGCCCGTATAATTTGTATTTATATTGCGCTGCTGGATTTGAAGTTTAGAAGTTGCATTTGCAAATGTAAGAAGAGGTATTGGCTTCTTTGTAATAAGATATGGTACCAGGCTGCTCAGGGTGCCATATTTGCTGCTTGTACCGCTGAATACTAGAAAAGCGAGACCGACTATTACTACTAATGCAACAATAGCCAATGCTATGATCATCTTCGCCTTGCCACCCTTAGGCCCTGCGTTGATACGTGGATTGCTATTGTCATATCCTGGCTGCTGGTAAGCATTTTCCTGTGAACCTGCAATCTGCGATTGGGTATTTAAGGCGCGCAATGTGTCAACCCCTTTTTTATTAGATGTAGGATTATGGTTATTTATAATACTTTGGGTGTGCCATCAGGATGGGCAAAGCATAATAGGTAAATGGCAATGTATGAATTATGGACAATCTTAAAGCGACTAATAGGATGGTAAGGCTTTTTATAGCCACGGGATTTGCTTATCTGATCATCGCCACGGTGCTGTTGGCTCTGAACATAAATGGCATAATAAAATTAGATAATGACCCAATTTTTATGCTGGCACTTTACGGGTTTGTCACGCAGGTCATATTCGGCGTATCGTATATCTTTGTGCCCGGCGTGTCGCATACAAGGTATGCTAGTTATAAGAGTACTGCGGTAGAATACACTCTCCTGAATGCTGGCATAATAACTCTAATTTTCTCCATGCTCATTCTCAGATCAGGCATATTGGCGCTGGCAGGCGCCAGCGCACTGATTCTGAGCGTGCTTATCCATGCTGCAAATATGTGGTATATAGCCCTGCCTAAGAAGATAACCAGGAATAATGGCGCTAATTGATATCTCTTGAGAGGATGGCTGCCAATAACCCTGGACTATTTCAATGAACTACTTGTTTATAGGCAAGACCTGCACGCCTGCCTGTTTGCAAGGCATTGGGACTGTTCTGCTTACATATCTATTTTTATTGAATGATGCCATTCTATATACAACGTGGGCTTATGGCAATCGTTCTTGTTGTCCTTGACGGAGCAGCGGACAGGGCCAGCCCAGAGCTTGGAGGCATGACCCCTTTACAGTATGCGGATATGCCGAGGCTCAAGGCAATTGCCCGCGGAGCTGCCAAAGGTATGATGTATACCGTAGGAAAGGGGATCGCGCCCGAATCGGACGCAGCCATATTCTCGATTCTTGGATATAAGGTAAGCGATTACACGGGAAGGGGACCGCTTGAAGCTTTCGGTGCAGGTCTGGATGTTGGAGACGGAACGCTCGGCGTGAGATGCAACTTTGCAACAATAGGCAAGGATAGGGAGATTATAGACAGACGGGCGGGAAGGATAAGCACCAATGATGCAGGGCTTCTTGAGGAGGATATACGCAAGATAGACCTTGGGATAGATGGGGTCGGCTTTGACTTCGTATCTACTACAGGGCATAGGGGCGCATGTGTCTTTAGATCCGAATCAAGGAGCTTTTCGCATATGGTATCTAATGCAGATATCGGGTATGTGAAAAAGGGCACGATCTCTGTCGCAGTTGGGGATGGGCTGGGAAGGCTTCCTGAAGTAGTTCCGCTTGATAAGAGCAAGGAGGCTGAATTCACCGCTTATGTTCTTAACACCTTTATAAGCAGGGCCATTGAAGCACTCTCGGGTTCGAAGGTGAACGTGAGGAGGCGGAGGGAGGGCGCATATGAGGCAAATGCGCTTCTGATGAGGGATGCAGGCGTGGGGTTGCCAAGGGTGGAAGGGTTCAGAAAGAGATTCGGAAAGAGCGCAGCTTTCATTGCGGAGATGGCCGTGGAGAAGGGCATATCAAGGCTTATAGGAATGGATCCGATAGAGATTCCGGAGATAAATGAGAGGAGGGAGCGCTATAAGGCAATGGCAAAGGAAGTCAATTCAAATATCGGCAGATATGATTTCATATATGTCCATATCAAAGGACCTGACGAACCTGGGCATGATGGCGATGCACAGCTCAAGGCAAGGATCCTTGAGGAGATTGATACAAATTTCTTTGGGATGCTTGAGATGGGCGGAATAAGGCTCTGCGTCACTGCCGACCATGCAACTCCGTGCGCGATGAAGTCCCATTCCGATGATCCGGTGCCTGTAATGCTGACAGGCAATAAGGTTCTACAGGGAGAGCCGGAAGAGTTCGATGAGAGGATAGGCGAAAGAGGGAGCCTTGGATTTATAGAAGGAGTTGAGCTGATAAATACAATAATAGGGCGAGAATATGGGATGCGAGATAGCTGATGTCTCTGTAAGGAAGATACTTGATTCAAGGTGCGGATTTACAGTGGAGGTGCTCGTGAAGGGGAAGGATGGGAATGCGGCGCTTACCAGGGTACCGAATAGCACAAGCACTGGAGAGCATGAAGTGTGTGCTTATCCCGAAGATGGGATCGACGCTGGAATCGAGAGGTTCGCCAGAGCCAAGGAACGCTTAATAGGATATGACGCAGGGGATCAGGCAGGGGTAGACTCGACGCTTAAGTCAATCGGAGGGAAGCGCTACGAGGAGATAGGCGGGAATATAGCCACTGGCGTATCGATATCATCCGCAAAGCTTGCTGCAAAGTCCAACGGGCTTGAACTTTATGATTATGTTAACTCAGTGCTTATGAAGGGCTCCGGGATTGTGTCTGGTATACCAAGGCCAATTGGCAATCTCATCGGAGGCGGGGCTCATACACATTCGAATATGAGCATACAGGAGATACTGATATCCCCAAAGGGGAAGAATTTTATGTCTAATGCCTATGCAAACGGGCAGGCGCACAAGAAGCTAGGGGAGGAACTTGGCAGGCGCGGAGGTGCTTATGGGGTCAATGTTGAGGGCGCATGGAATACCGGTTTGTCAGATATAGAGAACGTCAGGCTGGCGCATAAGGTAGCGGATACTGTGAAGGGTGAGTTTGGAATCGAGGTGGAGCTGGGAATCGATTTTGCGGCGAGCGAATACCATGAAAGCGGCAGATATACTTATTCCGGGAAGGAAATAAGCAGGGAAGAGCAGATAGACTTCGTTAATAAACTGGCGCAGGAATTCGGGATCAGGTATATTGAAGACCCGGTGGAAGAGAACGATTTCGAAGGTTTCGCCAAGATAAACGAAGCGCTTGGAAAAAGCGCTCTGGTGGTGGGAGACGATATATATACCACAGATCCGGAAAGGCTTAGAGAAGGGATAAAGAAGCAGTCTTCCAATGCGGTATTGATAAAGGTAAACCAGATAGGTACCCTGAGCGATACAATAGAGGTTGTTAAGCTTGCAAACATGAATAAAATGAAGACCGTCGTCTCGCACAGGAGCAGGGATACATATGATTCTTTTATAGCCCATCTTGCAGTCGCGTTTGGATCGGAATACATAAAATGCGGGATTGTTGGCGGGGAACGAGTCTCCAAGCTTAATGAAGTTGCAAGGATAGAAGGACTGAGGAAGGAGTTTCAATGGAAGTGATGATAAAATCCTGCGAGGAAGATAGGGGACTTGTTGCAGAGTCTTTCAGCAAGGAAGAGGTAGATGATCTCAGCCGATTTGCAACCAATTCTGACAGCAATATATTTGCATGGAAGATAGGGGATCTCCTTACCGCAGAACAGGCCGGAGCGCTGCTTTCCAGATATAGCAGGACCTCGCTTACCGGAAGGCGGCTTTTCCTCAAGGAGTTCCTTCCGAATAGGGAGAGGGGCAGGGAATTCTTTGAATCCTGGCTTGTAGATTATGGCGATGATTCAATTCAGGAGATGGCAGGCGGAATACCTGTCTCTTGCGAATTCGTATCCAACCTTGCTGTGAAGGATATAGAGGACAGCAGGCTGGCATCATATATAGAGAAGTCTTCCAGGTATGTGTCCTTCGACAAAAAACTTCCTGGGGGAACGTATATGTATTACAAAGGAAGGGACATCTCAGAATCGAAGTTTGCTGAGAGATATGAAGCGCTGATGGATGGGCTTTTCGACTCGTACTCTTCCGGGATGAAAAAGATGGTCAAGTACATAGAGGATTCGAATAGGCTGGAGGATCAGGTATTCAGGGTACATGGCGAAACGCTTCACATAACCGAGATGGACTCAGCTAAGGAAGAGAGATACGGGATTGGCGAGGAGGATCTGAGGCGTGCCTATGATAATGCGGTAAAGGCAAATGCGCTTGATTTCATGAGGGATTATCTTCCTATGGCTACGCTCACACATGTCGGGATAAGCGCTAATGCCAGATCATATGAAAACCTGGTAACCAAGATGCTTGCCTCTCCGCTTGGCGAGTCGAGGTGGATAGGCGGGCGCATATTGTCGGAACTTGGGAAGCTCGTCCCATCGCTTATGAAGAGAGCTGCTGGAGAGTATGGCGAGTCGAAGATTAATTTCATCAGGGCTTCCAGGGAAGGCACAGAACGTGCAGTAGCGGATGCGCTTCCGAATGCTGCAGGAAAGGGAAACGTATCTTTAGTAGATTATACAGGCAGGGGCGCAGAGGTGCCTGATGATGCAGCGCAGGTTAACCTGTGCGCAGCTATAGTATATCGCTATTCCGAGGGAATAAGCTTCGGAGAAGCTCTTGAATATGCAAGGGAGGCGGGAAGGGCGAAGAGAGACAGCATAATATGTGCGTATGTTGGAAAGAGGGAGAATAGGAGATTAAAGCCTGGAAGGGCTTTTGAGCATATAGAGTACCTTGCCGAGTTCACTGGCAGATTGGGAATTTACAGGGACCTTCAGAGGCACAGGATAGGCACACAGGAAAGGCAGAGGTTAACCACAAAGATGGGATTCG
>JAJZOF010000006.1:0-10515 GCA_021811535.1 Microcaldota archaeon
GAGACGCATTCGGCTATCTTCTCACCGAAGTACATCAGGTCTGCCCTTGCTCCGGATAAAACAGCATTCTCCTTGCTGAAGAGCGTGAATAGGGTGTCGCACAGCCTCATGTTCCTTGTTTTTTCCTCAAAGCCATCGCACTTGATTGCCTCCTCTTTTATCTCTGATATCTGGACGAATACCGAGCTCTCTGGGATCTTCCTGTTTCCGCTGAAACCTATGTAGCTTACTGCGCACTCCCTCTGCCCCAGGAGCTTGAGCTTCCTTGATATCTCAAGCTCGTCTGATTCGGAGAAGATAAGGTCATTGGCAGCATATTTGGCAACGTCTGCGCTCTGCCTGAAGTACATCTTGAACTGCAGAAGCCTTCTTATCCTCGGGCTTATGTCAGTTGCGTTATGCGTTATTAGGAAGAGCCCTATTCCCTTCTTCCTGAAGTTCTGTATCCTGTTCTCAAGATCCTGGTTCGCAGCCGACAGGGAATCGTTGCTGAATACGACCTGCGCCTCTTCCAGGCATATCAGCATGCGCAGTTCGTTGTCCCCGTATATGTCGAATGACTCTGCAAAGCCGTATACCTGATTGAGTATAAGCGCATAGAAAAACGGCTTCATGTTGTTGCTTACCTTGGACAGGTCGAATACCGCACCTCTTTCGATTATTGATCTGAAATCTATCCCTTTATTGTATGCAAACTCTGGCCTTGATATTATAAGACGCAGGTTCTGGAGAGCCGCCCTTATGTTCTCCCCGTGCTTGGTATATCTTACAGAAGCATTCGTCACTTTTCCATGCTGCTCTATCACTGCAAGCTCTATGTTTGAATAAACTGCGTTCGGATCCGGATCCCTGCTCTCCTTGTATGATTTATTGAAGGCGGAGAGCAGAACCTTCTCGATAGAGTTCTTGTACGGACCGGCATTTGACGCCGATGCTATCAGCATGCTGAGATCCTCATAGAATCTCTCCACGTTTATCAGGTTATCGCATTTGAAGAAATTTATCTGCTTGCTTGAGTCGTAAACCTTTACCACATCCAGTCCGTTCGACTGCCCGAATGCATTCCATTCGTCATTCGGGGATATTATCACCACCTTCGTATTCTTCTCCTTTGCGACCTGGCCTATGACGTTTTTTGCAGATGCAGTCTTTCCGTATCCAGGAAGACCGGATATTATGCAGCCGAGGTTAAGGGACTCTCTTGCAACATTTAGCCTCTCTTCCGTTATCTTTATCCCGTCACGCATGTAGCTCCCTATCTCTATGCCGCTCCCCGATGATATGAACGGTGTCTTTATTTTCGATAGCTTTCTTATCCTCTCTGAGAAGAAGATGAAGCCGCTGCATCTCTCTATGGAAAAAGGTACGCTCTCCATGATTTCCGGATAGGAGTAGAGCTCGCCCATGCTCCTTGCGGATGCCATTTTCTCCTCAAGGATCAGCATCTTGCTTCTAAGATACCTGTAGATAGGATCGGAATCTTCGGAATCCTCGATGAATATAGATAGTTGGTATGATGTCCCGTTGCTCATCAGTATGTCGTTTAGCATGTCGAGCATCGATATGAGCACGCGCTTTTTGTCGGAGTTGTGGTAGATCTCCATCTGGGTGGAGTAGCTGTTGCTATCGAACCTTATTGAAGGGCTCTTCGTGGCACGCACCTCCATTGCGCTTATGTCGCTCTCTATGGCTTTTTTGACCTGTTCTGCCTTCCTTGAGTCTGATGGAGAGAATAGGAAGAATACCCTTGAATTGAAGCTGCGCAGCGCCGAGTAAAGGCCGGTAAGCCTGTTCTCCTGGACTCTTTTACGCTCTTCGTTATAGCGGCTCCTTTCTTCTTCGAACATGTACACTGCCAGCGCTTTGAAGTTGTGTACGCCTTCATGCCAGGTTAGTTCCGTCTTCTTCGTATATATGCCAAGGCCGTTTAGCGCGTTTGATATTGCTTCTGAATCGGCCGCAATATATGTGGAACCGCTTCCAGGCTCATGCACCATCATGAACTTCGAGTACAGGAAGGAATCCAGCACTGTTTCCATATTCATCTCGGAAGGTGCCGACTCTATCTTTAGGTAGTGTAGCTCTGCCATCCGATCACCATGCCAATGCATGCAGTATTAGCAGAGATAACATATTCGGCATAAGCAGCATCGCATATGCCTTAGGTTCCGGGGTTGCAAGCTTCAGGACCAGAGCTGTTAGGATTGCGGACATCGCCAATGCGTATGGGATGGAATAAGGGCCTGCACCTAAAATCGAGGTTATCGATATTGACGATATCAGCAGGTTGAGATATGCGAATAAAACGCCGAATTGCGCGGACCTTTTGGCCTTGCTGCCGATTCTCAGGTATTTCATAGTAGCACCGCATATACCGATACTGAGAAAAGCACTACGATCGTTAGGATCATGATCTGCCTGCCGAGCATCTTCCTTACAGAAAGGTAATTTTCCTTGCTGTAAACAAACATGAAGATTATGGATAGTATGGGAATCGCAGCTGAGGATGCACCGGCTATATATCTGAATAGGATAAGCATTTCGTACATCTCAGTTCACCAGATTCAGGGTATAGTCTGCGATCCTGTTCAGTATGACACCTGAATTGGGGTTCGGTTTAAGCAGACATCTTAGCAGAAGCGCCTTCTCAGGTGCGAATATCTCCAGGCATGCGTTCGGTGCTATCTCCTTGAACTGGAGATCTTCTGTTTCCATCAATACCGGATCTGGAACATTTGCCGTTAAACGGTTCTTCTCCCCGGTTTTTGCACGCTGTCTGCCATCGGTTATAAACTTGTCTGAGAGTATAGCCGCCTTGGCTGCGCTCCTGGCTTCCGAAGAGTTTGTTATATAGTTGCCGAATATCCTGAAGCCGTAGTAGGAATACATGCATCTGATGAGATGAATGTTTGGATCTCCAGGCATGTCCATAATGCTGCTTAGATGGCCTTGCTGGGCTATGCTGCAGGCATATTTTGGAATAGCAGGCTGCTCCTCGATATAGATCATTGTCTTGCTTTTCAGGAGGCTTATCGATTTTAAGATTATGAATATGATTATGCCTGCAATAAGCGGATAGAATTCAGATATATAGGCAGGCATGGCTGCGTTCATGCCCTCACCACATTGATGCAGTTGTTTTTGCCCGGGATGACTCTGTAACCCAGGTTAGGAAGCTCTGAGAGAGCAGCATTCACCTCCTCCCTGTTCAGGCCGGTGTATCCCATTATCTCCTGTATTGTGGATCCGCTGCTGAATCTAGATATTATTATCTCAGGGGCGGCCCTGCATAGTTTGTTCTGAAGGCTTGCTGCGCTCTCTTCAAGGACAGCATTCCTTGATTTCAGTTCGATTATGCGCTTTGCGAGCAGTATGTCCGAGTACTCGTTAAGGCTCATCTCCTTCATCTTTTTGGAGTAATAAGCCAACTGGTTGCTTATGAGCGATTCTGCAAGATGCGGGTAGAGCTCCGAAAGTGTTATCTCGTAGCACCAGCCGCAGAACGATAGGAGCTCCAGGAGCTTGAGGAGCATTTGCTTCTTGGGATTCTCCTCTTGTCCTGAAGACAGCATCATCATTGATATCGAATCCGGGCGCATTTCAACCTGGAACGAACGTTCCTTCTCATCCGAATTTATTATCAGGCAGTCTTTCAGTGAAGCCTTGTACTGCTTTGCCGCTGACAGCGATTCGGATAACTTCCTGATGTCGGTCTTCGCCTTTGCACCTATCGTCATCAGGTATTTAACAGGATATTTCTCATTTTTCATCTTCAGCGCCCCCTGCTATCGATGCTATTGCCTCTGAAAATGCATCGGCTATGCCCGATTCGTTTAATTTTATCTTCCTTAGTTCCGAGAGTATCGCTCTCCGGTTTGCGCCTTTCGCAATCATCTTCACGATCAGCTCGCTCAGTTTTATCTCTGAAGAGGCATTAAGGTATGACAGAATCGCTGTCCCGTCTTCAGGGCCGCACAGTCTGAGCACCATGCCGTGCAGCTTTGCGGTCTCCACCTCGGCTTCCATATAAATCCTTTTATTTAAGTATAATATCTTATACTATAATATATAAAAGTTTCCTTAAAGCAATGCTTTTGCCGCTCATATGGTTGCGGATATGGAATCTGCACACGTTATCATGAGGGCGGAACAGGAAGGCAAGCTTTTTATTCCTTAAATCAAAGTAATTTTTGGCGATCCGGAATGACATTAAGTGCTGTGAGATAAACATTATGGTACAGGCACTTGACTTTAGTTCATAGGCATGCCTAAACAGTTTTTAACAAATACATAGATATACTTGAGGCCATTTCAAATCTCTTTGACATACTGTTGCATTGGAGAAAGTCAAATAGAGTAGATCTGACAAACGATAACTGCAAGGCTATCTATATAACAGAGATCGTAATCAGCATGGTAAGAAGAGACTGTAAACCACTAGACCATAATTCTGCTGGTAACACGCCAGTTATAGTCGTGACAGTGGCGAATGTTAAGCTCAAAAATTACATCGATGTTGCCTTTAGGTTGGTAGCAATCTTAATATAGACAATGGTGCAAGGCCTGACATATGTCGGGCACTATTTAATATGCGGAGATAAGCAACTTGTGAAAGAGATAAAAACGAATGTGATTTGTTTTATAAGCAGAAAACAGAATTTATAAACAGATCGACAAGGCTCTACACTTTTTATTATATTAATCCTACAGATGGCAGACCTTTTAATTTCCAGGATCTTTTGTGCGCAGACAACCCTAAGTTAACAGAAGATCAGTATGTATGCTAGGGTGAAGAACGTTTGAGATTTATGTGTTAAATAAAACATTATTCTGACTTGCGACTCTTTTCATTGATAATAAGATTGATATAGTAGTTCCCATAATAAACTTACTTTCTATGATCATATAAATGGTTGTCTTCCAAGCTTCCTGAATTTAGCCGCATATCCATAAGTTGTATTGAAGATCGGGAATTCTAACGGGCTCGTTTCTATTAATTTCGGCGAATATGCCCTTATGACGTGGCCGTAGTTACTAAATTTAGGGTAAATTATATCTTTGTAGTAGAATTGTAACTTAGTATCAGTCAATTTAAAATCTTTCATAGGGGTGGTACTTTTTTTAATCTTTAAAGGAAAATTATTTTTAATATTAAATAATGCAATAATAGAACTATTTTTGCTATCAGCATTTGAATAATCTTCTAAAAAAGTAAATGAAACATAGACTTGTAATGCCTCTGCTAAAGCATGTTTTAATGCATCAAATGATTTTTCTTTACATGAAAGGCCAAAAGCCAAACCTGCTTTTGAATCAATAACACACATATAAACAGGTATTTTAATATTAGATCTAAGTAAATAAAATTTTATTGTTGCGTTCAATTTTCTCTCAAATGGACGTATAAGAGTGCTTATTTTTTTATTAGTACATAGCCCAATAATGGGAATGCTTGTATACCAACAATATAAAAATGAGTGACGTTCTATAAGTTCTAGGATTGCAGACCTTATCGCAGTATTTTTATCTGAATTAAAAGCAGTTCCTACAGAAGATCTCATGGTTTTTGCTCCTCTCTGTGTTGAAAAATACACCCAATTAATTGGGATGAGCATATGTTGCTTTGATTTCCAGCCATCCATTCTGATAAGCTTAGTTTTTTTTAAATCAGAAAGGTTAAGTTTCTTTATTATCTTTTTTGACATATATTTAGAATGTGGAAACTCACCATATTCATCATAATGTGCATTTTTATTTTTTAAAGATATTCGCTCTATAACCTCTCCGGCACAAGAGCCTAGAGCTGTTGATAAATTAAATCCTTTACCTCCAATATGTAAAGAAGTAGATGTAATAAGACTATTTAATGTTCTAAGATTTAGTCTTGGCACAATATCATAATAGTTGCAAATCTTCTCTCTTATTAGAAATGATTTAACTAGGTCATTCTTAATTAGAAGTGCTGCTAACTCGTTGCTATCATTTACATCAAGTTCGCATATCATTTTATACAACTATTGCAATCTTAAAAAGATAATATAAATTATATCAATAAAAACATTCTATAATGTAGGGTTTAGGTAATAAATTTAGGAACTTGACATCTACATTTGATCACCTCGTCAAATTCAAAACCCTCACATCCTGTATCTGAGGAGGTATGCGATTACACAGGAAAACACGTGAATCCTGACCTTTTTCATACCAAAGAACCTGTTCTCTTCGAGACCAAAGACCTCTTTCAACCTTGAAAATACGCGCTCAACCGCCCATCTCCTCCCATATTCAGGATCCTTCGGATTCTCAGTTTTCTGCCACCTGTTCCCACTGAAAGGAATCACAGGGGTTATGCCGTCGTTTCTGAGTATGGTTCTTATCTTCGATGAATGATACTGTGCATCTGCAAGAAACTTTCCTAGATGTTGCAAGACTGCGATTTTCTTTACTTTATTATAGAGCGGATCGAAGAATTTCCTATCGTTTGTATTTGCAGGCGCCACTACAACTGCGATTGGAGTCTCAGTTTCAGCATCTACTATCATGTGTGGTTTGTATCCATAAAAGAATGACTTCTTTTTGTCTTTATTCGATTTGTAAAGAAGCTGTTCCTTTCTGGAAGGTGTTCTGTGTCCCCATCTTGCCTCCCTGTCCTTCCCAGAATATGCAGGAACGTCAGTACTGTCCTGCGCAACAAGCCTCACCCGTTTTCCCTTCAGCAGATCGGAAACGATCCATAATTGCAGATCTTCCATTATCTGAGGGTTCATTCTCTCCCTTACCTTGGAGAATGTCGTCTCGTTTGGCCTATCTCTGTATCCCAGAAATTTGCCTATCGGATCTTTTGCAAGAAACTCGATAAGTCTGATATCAGTCTTCAAACCCTGTTCCTGTTTTACAACCAAGGCAACGACGTGCTTTGCAAACTTCTTTGTATGGCCATACTTCTGCACGATGACCCGTGCAGCTGCCCAAACCTCTACTATTTTGTTGGTATGAGAACTGCCACTTAAGATATCCACCAAACAATGAATATTTGGTGAATAAATGAAGCAGTTTTATGTCGGACTTGATTTGGGTAGAAAGTGGATATACGGGACCATTCTCGACGAAAAGAAGAGACTTGTCAGAGAAGCAAGGATAGACTGCACAATAGGGGCCGTCGATACGTTTTTGGGAGGAAGACCGAAGGCAACATTGAATGTGGTCATAGAAGCATGTGGGATATGGGAGGGCATTTACGACCATCTGAAGGATTGCTGCAATGTCGTAAAAGTTGCAAATGTTCTGAAGACCAAGGCGATAGGATACGCGAGAAAGAAGACCGATAAGATCGACTCGCGAACTCTTGCTGAACTTCTCCTTGCTGATATGATTCCTGAGGCTTATGTACCTGATGCAGAAATACGGACGATGAGGAAAAATGTAAGACACAGACTCGGGATTGTCAAGGTCAGGACGATGTTCAAAAACCGGATTCATGCAATATTGCGTGCCCGGAATCTGAAGCCACCACAGATTGTGAAGGATGTTTTCACCAATAAAGGCGTTGTGTGGTTAAAGTCTTTGAATATCCACGAGATCGATAGTTGTATCAGAATGATAGATGCAGTGAACGGCGAAATCAAAACCTCAGAGGAACTCTCCTGTGCGAATCCCCTTAGGAACGAAGTGAATCTCTAAAGACAATGCCCGGTATTGGAGAGGTATCGGCAACACTTATAATGTCGGACATCGCAGATATAAGGCGTTTTGAAACACCGAAGAAACTATGCGCATATGCTGGGATAGTGCCCTCAGTTTATCAATCAGGCGACACTGAAAGATACGGTGGCATTACAAAGCATGGCCCAGGGCACTTACGTCATATGTTGGTGGAATGTGCAGATGTAGCAATACGACATGACGACAGATTCAGGAAATTCTTCCAGAAGATCTACAAGAAGAAAGGATGGAATGTTGCAGTGACTGCTGTCGCCCACAAGATGCTGTACATAATGTGGTATATGCTGACGAATAATCAACCGTACATAGGTGATAAATCAGAGTGATACTTCATCCCTTAAAAGATGATGTGGCGTAATGGGCACCCCGGAAAGAATATGGGTCTTGAACCCGTTATTTTGTTTGGGGGCCATAACGACCAACCAAAATGTGCCGTGAGCACGAATAGATGATTGTCGTCCGCCCAATTACACCGTAAACAAAATGTTATGCAAGGTATATAAGATGGTGAGAAAATAGAGTATTAACGTGGATATCCATAAAGTGCCCCTTTACTGGGGTATCTTTATGTGACAGTTCTCATAGATATTCTTTGTTTCGTATATTTTCATTACGTCTGGTCTCCTGGCAAGGCCGACCAATGGCTACAGGAGACACTCACACTCATCAGTTCACGACGACAAAAAGAGAAGAGAAAACCCTCCAGATTCAATTGGACGGCAAGGTTCTTAATTTGTCAAGTTCCTATAATAAATTATTATTGACAACTAATATAAACTGCTGAAATAGGTTACAGAAGATACTCCTGAGATTACTTTCACATTAATAGGTATAAATAATGTTTAAGAAAAGTTATAATGAAGAAATTTTAGAAGCTAATTCTAATACTTTATTGTGTTTATTATACATTTTTCTAAAAGTCGTTTCCAGGTCGTTATTTACATCTATTCTTAATAAGTTGAATGGAGATAAATTTTGTTTGGAAAGTAAGTCTACAGTTGCTGATATATCTTCAATTGGTATTTTTGTGCGCGATTCTACTGTTTTTTGAATAAAATATTCCCCAATGCCGAAGGCATATCTCCAAAAGTATTCCATTATGTTATCACTGTCAAGTAAATAATCTATTATTTGTACCTTATCACCATATTTTTGAGATAATCTTTTTTTAGCGACCTTTAATCTTTCTTTTTTTTCGGATGTATCCACAATCACTGCATTATTTACCGGCCCATTTTTAAATGGTTTTTTAAATAAACATTCAAGTAGAGGATTGTCACGATAATATTTTTTACGTATCTGTTTACTTTCTTTACCGTACCTTGCCGCATCATTATTTAGTTGTATAAAATAAGAATCGTTAGTTGGTGTTATCAATTCTTCTATGTCTTTAGAATCACAACCTAAAAGCTGGCCATTTATAACATCTTTTACTATTATAGATAAATATCTCCTTGTTAAACCGACATTTATAAATGTCTTATATATATTTGATAGTTGACCTGAAGTGCTGTCGTTAATTATTTCGGTGTGCTTTTTTACAACCAGACTATCAAATGATGCATATACGTCCCATATATTTGACAGATCTTGTAAATATTTTACTGGTGTTGCAATATAGTTATTTGTTACTGATGAGTTCTTTTGGAGGATAACTTCTAATAATTTTCTTTCTGCATTGTTGGCTTTAACTATGTCAGTAAGCATATCTTTAGGTGAAATTACAGTTTCTAAAAAATCTGTAAATTTTCTAAATTCACTATTATCTAGATTCATTGGTAAGTTTGGTTCAAATTTGAAATCAGATACGGCATTTTTTCTCTTGGTTTTCATATTAGTTTATCACTTATTTTATTTATAATAGAAAATATTTCACTCAGATTTTTAATCTTGAAATCGTAATTACCGCTAAAATTCTTTTCTTCTCTGTCAATCAAGCAGAATAGAATACCTGCCAATTTACACTTTCCGTCAGAATCAACTTTGTCCCCAACCATAAGACATTCTGATGGATTTGAATTTGTTATATTTATAAAAGACTTGAATATTTTACCGGAACCCTTATTGGCTTTTAATTCCTCAGATGTAAATATATCTGTGAAAAATCTATTAAGACCTAGTTTTTTTAGTACCTTCCGGTTTCTTAAGCCTCCATCAGTTATCACATATAAATTAAACTTCCCGTATAAATTATCTAAAACATCGAAAACGTCATCCAATAATATAGTATTTTTTACAATATATGTATCAATCTCGTTAGCTATTTTTATTTTTTCATCGTGTGTTAAATCTAATCCCAATCCGCCTGAAAATTGGTCTATTGTTAGTTCAAGCCAATCTGAATAGAATTCATTTTGTTTTTTGTGTGCATCAATTATTTCGTCTATTTCTTTACTTATAGCATTAAATTTAGATAAGTCAATGTCGCCATAGTTTTTAAGGTTAATTCTTATAGCATCATCTAACCCTATTTGCCACTTACTAAGTATTAGTGTTCCCTCAACATCAAATATTAAATTTTTTAACAAATAATCCCGACAATGTATAACCTAGGTTATTAGAAACCAAGCTAGACCTGTCTTCACTGTCTTCATTATGCCAAAATGATTTCTGATTATTGATTATTAATCTGGATTGCAACAACTTAGCATTACAATTTCCACTTCTTTTTTTGGCACTTTTTTAATTTCTCCGTGCTTATTAAGCACTTTGTATGTTGCTTTTTTATCCATATACTTACCCATTTTTAGTTTATTTTGAATATATAAATACCTTTCGGTGTATTTAGGGTGT
>JAJZOF010000006.1:10615-31421 GCA_021811535.1 Microcaldota archaeon
TTTTTTTGGCACTTTTTTAATTTCTCCGTGCTTATTAAGCACTTTGTATGTTGCTTTTTTATCCATATACTTACCCATTTTTAGTTTATTTTGAATATATAAATACCTTTCGGTGTATTTAGGGTGTGGGGCATAAGTCATCTTCTTCCCAATAAAAGGAGATTATGCCATAACCCTTTGCACATTACAGATGTCGCAATCCTGTCATCACGTTTTTGCCAGACTTGCCAGCCGTTTGATTTCTTGTCAGAAGCAAAACCACTCTCGGAACTCTCTCTTCTGTAATATTCTTTGAGAAATGTCATGGAGTTTCCCATAAGTGATCTCCAGATATCATGCCATTTCTTTTTTCCCTTTATGGCAGTATCCTTCTTTGGAAGGATGTAGAACTTGGTATTCTGTCCGAATCTGTCGACAATGGACTTGAACGTGTAGTACCTGTCCAGTCTGATACTGTTGATGCTTATGTCCAACCCTGCCATCATCTCTCTTGCGCTGTTGAATGCTTCCATTTCCGACCTCATTCCCGTACCATATCCTACATACATACCTGTATTGAGATCCAAAAATGCGAAGGCATATGCGAATGTTTTCTTTTTTCCATTCGTCTTTTTTACGTTGGTAGAATAATGTTTCATAATCGTAAGTCCGTATCCTGTGCCGTCTCCGGATATGTCCACATTCGTCATATTTCTCCTTCTCACCATTATCACGAACATATTGTGTATCGCCATGGATACAAGAGCGTCAGAATATAGACGTTCAACGGTCTTGTATGACGTCGAGATTCCAGACAGATCCCTGAAGAGAGGCAGTAATTTTGCTGTTTTCCTGTTGCTCGTATCAAAAATATCTTTCAGCAACAACATCAGAACCTTGTCCTGCAATGAGAGGGTAGGTGGGCTTCCGATTTGTCTGATATTGCTCGTCAGTACTGCCGTTGCCTCTTCTAGTATCGGCTTATCTCTCTCGCCGCCGTTTCTAAACGGCCACTATATTCTTTCTCATACTTTGCCCATTCCCGTCCATTCTTAGCAGAGTATTTCTCCTTGTAATATTCTATCAGTTTACTGAGATCCAGCTTGAATCTCCCGAAATTTCTATTCGTTAGTCTGTACGACTCCATGCAACCACGTTACGTTATAAACAGGAAGGTATATAAGGATATCCATAGATATCCATACAAGAGATTAAAACTCTGATGTCCCAGATATCTCTAGGTGTTTATTTGACAAGGACCTCAAGAAAAATACGATTCTCTAAAATTATCCTGACTGACGAAGTCGAGACATTTTATGAAAAAGTAGTTACTCCTTTCGGAAATTCTGCAAAAATCGACTCTAATAGGAAATATATAGGGCGGAGGGCGTACGTGATCATATTGAAGGATTAATTACTGACTTATGTCCCACACCCGGTGTATTTATCACAGTTTAATAAATCTTGCGTCTTGAGTGTTGTAGAAATTCCACAAATGTTGATAAAACATAGTTTATGTGTCTGCAAATATTGTAAATTACTTCAATTACTTTCATTTCTATGCCCTGGATTCCCTTTGCATCAAACTCTTATCTACAATAGCATTTCCTAAGCCAGTGGCCTTTTCCAATTTCCATGCAAAGACCCCTATGCCTTATTGTCACTGCTTTTCCTGTACTGGCATTAAGATTATTTGTGTTGTAGCTAAGAACTTTATTGTCAATAGCGTTCTGGTAGTATTAATTATCTATGATACATACCTGTTCGCCTATTTGCATTATATTGTTTGTTTAAAACTTCAAGATTGAGGCATATTCATTTATTTTGGTATTTGGTGTTTGACGGAAAAAAGAATTTGTAATGATCTCCATGAATTAGACATGTCCTATTGTTAATATATAAATTGATTTGCGCGTCCTCTTTAAGTCTAAAAGTTTATCTAGGGCATTATCATAGAATCCCCCTATAGCGCAACAACCAAGGTGTAATGATTCTGAAACCAGATAAACGTTTTGTGCTGCGTGGCCTGCTTCTAAAAGCACATGTCGGTATCCACGCTCCCCATATTTAGCAACGATTTTACTAAAATCTCCAGTTATAACAATGTAAATAGGCGTATTTTTTGCCCATTTTTGCTTCCCACTTATTTTAACTAAATCATTACTCGCATCTCCTTTTTTTAATAGTTTTATTTCTCTGTTAGAGCTTTCATATATGTATATTCCTTTCTGAAGTCTTTTACTATTTAATACTATAATATAGTAATTTAAAGATTGCAATGCTCCTGCAGAAGGATATGTTCTGCCTACATATTTCTCAGTATAAGTATCCATGAACGAATAGTTTAGCAATATGGATAATTCTTTAATAGATACTTCATTTTTAGAATATTTCCTAGTACTTCTACGATTCCATAACAAATGATACAAATCGTGCATATTTTTATTTGGTAGGATAGGTAAAGGGATTACTTTTTTTTGTTTTACTGATTTTAAGCTTTTTGATAATACTTCTTTTTTCAGAGAAAAGCTACTGATATGATGATAAAATTCCCATTGTCTCATTAACAATACCAATTTTAATCTTCTAAGATGACTTTTGCATCTTCCTCAGTTATTAAAATGATTGCCTTACAATTTTCCTTAATCATATTTATATCGATCTTATTAACGTAGGGTATATCTAATTCTCTAGCCACCACTGCTAAGTGTGATAGCCTATTACCAGTTCTGGTTATAATACCAGATGCTTTAAACAAAAGAGAATCTGCTTCTGTCACAGATCCGTTTTCTAAAACTATAATAAACGGAGGTTCTGGATGTTCGACTTTAAGATTTTTAATTACCTTTCCAGATGCAAACTTATTTGCAATGACCAAAGGTTCTCCAATTAAAACTCGACGATCCGTTCTTAAATTTGCATCAATCCGCATTTCCTCTTTTTTAGCTAAAGGTTGCTTTGTTTTTTTAATCTCTCCCATATAAACACATTAATTCTTTTTAAGAAAATATAAATGCCTTTTGGAAAAAATAATTTGGGATAAAATTTATCTGTAATTAATCATGAGGAGTGTATCGGCTGTCAATTTGTCCATCTTTGCAGATATTTCAGGTCTAAGTTATCGGGCGGAACAGGAAGGCAAGCTTTTTATTCCTTAAATCAAAGTAATTTTTGGCGATCAGGGATGCTGCATCTAAAGTCACTCACGATACACAGGTTCAAGTCGTTCAGGCATGCAGAGCTTCTTTTAAATGACGGATTCACATGCATAGTGGGGCGCAACGGCTCCGGCAAATCCACAATATTCGATGCGCTTACGTTCGGGCTTGGGGTAACCTCTAGGAAGAGGCTGAGGGTCAACAGCATGAAGGACCTGCTTTCCGACTCCCTGAAGAGCAAGAAGGGACTGCATACGGCATATGTGAAGCTTGCATTCACCGGTGATGAAAGCATAGAGGTTACCAGGTACATACGCTCAGATGGAAAGCACGCCTACAGGGTCAATGGCAGGCGCATGAAGAAAGGGGACGTTATGGAGCTCCTTGCAAAGCACGGGATAAAGTCCGATTACACCAACACCATGCTGCAGGGAGAGATAAACCGCGCTATCGACATGAATCCGAAGGAGCGCAGGGAGCTCATAGACATAGCTTCCGGGATAAAGGAATTTGATATTAAGAAGGATGAGAGCCTGAAGGAGCTGGACAAGGTTGACCAGAAGATATCCGAGGCGAGGGTCTCGCTCAATGAGAGGTCCGGATTCCTCAAGGAGCTCGGCAAGGAGAAGGAGGTTGCGGAGTCGTACCTGAACTTCAGCAAGAGGCTAAAGGTCCTGAGGTACAGCCTTCTGGTTATGAAGAACGATGCTTTGCAGATGGCATATGATGATGCAGGAAGGAAGATGGCCGTAGCTGAACAGAAGAGGGCAGTGCTCAGGCAGAAGTATGACGGGATGAGCTTAAAGATAGAGAAGCTGAACTCGGAGAGGCAGACGCTGATATCGGAGATGAATGAGAGGACCTCCTCTTCCGGGGAGAGGAGCAAGAGGCTGGAGATATCGGCTGCCGAACTTGCAAAGGTTAAGGCAGAGCTCTCTAACAGGGAGGCGCAGATAAACCAGTCAGGCATGGACATAGCCTCACTTGAAGCTGAGAGGAAGGGCATAGAGGAGAGGATCTCGGCAAATGCGGATGAGATATCGCACCTTAAGGATGAGGAGAAGATATATTCCAGGATAGTATCTGATCTCGATTATCTGGGGGTTGCTGATGAAAAAGCGGATGAGATAAGGCTGATTAACCAGAGGATACTTGAGCTGAGCTCAAGGCTTATTGAGGAACAGGAGCATATATCCAGGGTGGGTGCTGACAGATCGGCAATACTCGACAGGAAGGACTTCTACAAGAAGCAGGCTGAAGAACTCTCGAAGAGCACCGTTGCCCTGGTATCGGAAATGAATACTCTGGGCAAGAGGGAGCCGGAGATAGATGCAAGATTGAAGAAGATAGCAGAGGAGCTTGAAAGGCTTGGCGCAGAGACGAAGAGCCTCTCTTCAAAGATAGAAAACGCAGATGAAAAGCTTATAGAGTTGAGGGAGCAGCGCTCCTATGCAAGGCAGAAGAACAGCCAGCTTGAGTCCAGGCTTGCATCCGCATTCAAGGAAAAGGACGGCTTTTACGGCAAAGCTGCCTCATTATGCACTTATGAGCTTGAGCACTCTGCCGCGATAGAGGCTGCAGCAGGGGCAAGGATGGAGTACTTCGTAGTTGAGGACATAGATTCTGCCAACAGGATAATAGAGTACATAAAGAAGAACGGCCTGGGCAGGGCGACCTTCATACCGCTGAAGGAGATAAAGACGGTGCCGCAGAGGGAAGAGGATGGGATGGAGATGCTTGTCGAGCTTGTCAAATTCGATAAGCGATTCGGCAGGGCTTTTGAATTCATATTCGAGGACACCTTCCTTGCCCAAGACATCTCACAGATAAAGAAGAAGGGAATAGGGAAGCACAGGTACGTCACGGTAGAGGGAGAGCTTGTAGAGCGTTCAGGAATAATAAGCGGAGGCTCAGGATATGGCAAGATATCTGTAAGGACAATAGATATGACCATAGAGAAGTTCGATTCTGAGAAGAAAATTTCGAGAGAATTGCTTGATTCTGTCTCAAACGCAGCTTTCGAGCTTAGGAAGGAGAAGATGCTGCTTGAAGGGGAGCTTAAGTCCATAAAGGAGAGGTCCGCAAGGCTCTCATCAGAGATAGCGATAGACGAGAAGAAGCTAAACGAAGCGGTATCCGGCAACAAGGAGATAGATGCAAAGGCTGCAGAGATGGACAAGCAGCTTGCAGAGATGGACAGGGCAAAGCTGGACACTGCGATGGAGATAGACAGGCTGAAGGCGAAGCTCGAGGATGCGGAGAAGGGCAAGAAGGGGAAGGGTGCGATGGTTGAGGAGCGCAGGAAGCTCAATGAGGCGAGAGCCAACATGGACAAGGCAAGGATAAAGACGGCCGAGCTCTCGAAGGAGAGCGAGATGGCAGGAAAGCGCGCTTCCGACATTGACTCTTCGGTGAAGAAGATCAGGCTTGGCACTGAGAAAAGCAAGAAGGAGATGAAGGAGCTTCTCTCGAAGAGAGAGGAGCTTGAGGAATCAAGGAAGAAGATTGAAGAGGAGATAAAGAACAGCAGCAGTGTCACATCGAAGGCTTATGAGAGGATAAAGAAGATGGAGGAGGAGCTCCAGAGCATGGGAATCGATAATGGGAAGACCTCGGCAGAGCTCTCGGGAGCCGAAAGGGAGCTTAATGAATTGAACATAGTTAGGAGCCAGACTGAGACAAGGCTGAGCGACATAAAGGCGGAGCTCTCCTCATACGAGGATAAGGCAGAGGTAGTAAAAGGCAGGATAGAGGATATGGAAGCCGAGGCGAATCTCCTGAACCTTAGGATAAAGGAGCTTGGTAATGTCAACCTGAAGGCGCCTGAGATATACGGGATAAAGAAGGCGGAGGTGGATGAAGCGGATGCCAAGGTATTGACGCTTGAAGCGGAGAAGGAGGCTGTCCTGAATATGATAAACGAGATAGAGTCGAAGAAGCTGCAGGTATTCATGGATACCTTCAACGAGATAAGCAAGAACTTCACCAAGCTGCACAGGTACGTCTTTGCAGGAAAGGATGCCTCATTGAAGCTCAGCGATCCATCCGATCCGTTGGAGAGCGGGCTTGATATATCAATAAAGGAAGAGGGATCATCAAGGTCCGTAATGCAGCTTTCCGGCGGAGAGAAATCCATAGCAGTACTCGTGCTCCTCTTCTCGATATACACTTACAGGCCTTCAAGGATATACATCTTTGACGAGGTCGACTCTGCTCTTGACAAGGACAACAGCAGGCTGCTCTCCAAGCTGATAAAGGACATGTCCAAGGAGGCACAGTTCGTGGTAGTAAGCCATAATGACTCGCTTGTTGTGGATGCGGATGCCGCCATAGGCGTTATAAAGGAATCCGCAGAATCCAATGTGGTAGGGGTAGAGATAGCTGAACTGGCTAAGAATAGATGATCTTTTTGAAGAAACAGAATGCACCTTTGAAGAAGCAGCATGATTACATAGGCTGGCTCCTTTACGCCTTGCTCGCAGCGTCTGTGGTCGCATATGCGTTTACCAGCAGCTTATTCATAGGGATAGGGGCATTTGCACTGGTCATCGTCATACTGCTTTACGAATTCAGGCAGAGCATCAAGGACGAAGGGACAAAGGGCACTGTGATTGATATAGCCAAGGCGCTTGCGGCTGTTGCGGTCGTCTGGCTGATACTGATAGTCGTTCTCGGGACGACACAGCCGGTTAATGTTGTTGCAAGCTGCAGCATGCTGCCTGTCCTCCACAGGGGAGATCTTGTATTTCTCCACGGGATAAGCAATATGAGCACCTTCCTGCAGGATAACCGCATACCTGTCGTAAACGTCAGCCAGAGCGCCTTTGACAGCATGTACTCGAACATGAACAATGAATTCCTCGCATACTTCGCATATCTCAAGTCTGATCCCTCGTACATAACGGCTACGGGCAACTTCAGCAACTCCTCTTTTGCAATAGGCCTTTACAATACCCATTGCATAGACTACTATTCATATCTCTCTGAGCCTCTCGATTACTATAAATGCAGGGTTCCGCTAAGCTCCCAGAATGGCAACCTCATAAGGTACAGCTACTCTATAGGAAAAGTAGACATTAACGGCACGGTGGAGCAGGAGGTCTATACCTCTGCAATAACGATAGCGAACCGTACGATAGTTGAGAATTACTCTAATCCGATAATAATCTATGCGACAACTCCAAACGACTACTTCACCGGAGACATAATACACAGGATGGTCGCTGCCATGAAGGTCGGAAGTTCCTATTATATATTGACAAAGGGGGACAACAACCCTGGCCTGGACATAGAGTTCGGCAACTATCCGATAAACCAGAGCAGCGTAGTCGGTTATACTATAGCCGATGTGCCTCTGATAGGATATCTTAAGCTTATAATAAGCGGCCAGCTTGGCGCAGTCTCAGGATGCAACCAGGTTATTCTTAGATGATTTCATGGAGATAATTATGGATAAGGGGAGAATGTGGGCAAAGACGGCGCATGGGGAGGCCGAACTGGATTACAGGATAAAGGACAAACATATGATAATATACCATACAGGCACTCCCGAGGAGGACAGGGGGAATGGCATTGCTGCGGAACTGACAAAGGAGGCGTTCAAGTTTGCCAAGGAAAATGGGTTGAAGATAGTGCCCGCATGCCCGTATACCCAGTACTACATAAAAAAGAACAAAATAACGGATTATTGAGGCTGCATAAAAGGTTTATAAAATAGAATTGGTAGACTTATACATATGCACAAAGTTGCCAATTATCTTATGCTTGCATCCGTCTTCAGCTCGCTCCTGTTATTTGCAAGTGCAAACGCCTACTTCAATGTCACATACCTCAACACAACTGCGATACTCTACCAGAATACGAGCGCGCATGTGATCGAATCATTTACCGTGTTCATGTCCAATTCCTCCATAGCGCAGTACAATCAGGACAGGAGGGCAATAAACCTTACGCTCAGCGAATGGCAGCATGCGCTCAGCACAAGCCTGCTCATGGAGCATATAATAAACCCCAGAGGCAGTGTGCATGATGTCACCTTCCTGCCTGGGCCGATAGGCTACACCAACAATTATGGGGGCACTGCGATAATAACGCTTGACTATTGGGTGAACAACGTCACTACTGTGCAGAACATAGCTCCCAGGGAGTTCGAATACACCTTCAACGATTCTGTTCTTAATTTCCAGCATACCTCGAGCGGCGAGCAGCTGCCCACCGGAGCCAGATTCAACATAATAATACCAAAGGGCACGGATGCGATTTCCGTCTATCCGTCGCCTGATTTCCCGAACCCGAGCTTCACCGGCAACTATACCGGCCATGAGCTATTCTCATGGTTTGAGAGCGAACCTCTTAACAAATTCACATTCTCGTATATACAGCAGCAGTCGATGGAAGCAGAGGTCGTTGCATACTTCAACGGGATTTATTACGGTTATACTCTTGAGATATACGCAGTCTTGGCCGTTGTGGTAATAGCACTTGGGATATATGCGTATACGAAACTGAAGTAAGGTGTGTTTTTGCATAATTATGAGATCCGTATCCTTCATCTATTGGAAAAAGCAGGGAGTGCAGACCTTGCAGAGCTTGAAGAACGCTCAAAGCTGGGAAGGGACCAGGTGCTGTGGGCACTGAATGGACTTTTTGGGAAGGGTTTTGTAAAGTTGAATTATAATGAACGCAGCAAAGCGGCACTGACTGCTGAAGGAAAGGCATACGCTGAAAAAGGCCTGCCTGAAAGCAGGCTTCTCCGCAGGATAAGCGATTCCGGAGTGAAAACCGATTCGCTGCGGAGCAATGAGGAAAGGATAGGTTTGCAGTGGCTGATGAAGAAGAGGCTTGCGTCGGTAGACAACGGCATGGTTAAGATAAGCAGTGCAGGCATATCCGCACTTAAGAATGAATTCCCTGAAGAGCAGCTGCTTAAGAGGATATCCGGGGGCAGACAAGGATCCGTTAATCCTTCGGAAAAAGAGCTTCTTGATTCTCTCAAAAAACGCGGCCTTGTCGATATTGAGGGTGTAAGAGAGCTTGAGAAAGCAGAGATAACTGAGGATGGGATCAGGGCTTCGAAGAGCTCTGATGAGGGCAAGGATGAGATAGGGAACCTTGACAGGGAGATGCTGGCGAAGATGAGCTGGAAGGGGAAGAGATTCTCTGAATACGACCTCTCCGCAAAGGTTGAGAGGAATTACGCTGCGAAGAAACATATTCTTAAGCAGACTATAGACAGGATAAAGGACATATACCTCTCAATGGGCTTCCAGGAGATTTCCGGGCCTGCAGTAGAACCTGCGTTCTGGGTATTCGACTCCTTGTTCATGCCGCAGGACCATCCTGCAAGGGACAAGCAGGACAGCTTCATGGTTAACAACCCTAAAGAGCTGGAGATTGCGGACAAGGAGTATGTCAGGCAGATAAAAGAGGCGCATGAAAAATCATGGAGATACTCTTGGGATATAGACAAGGCGAGGCAGAGCGTGCTTAGGACCCATACTACCAGCGTATCTTCCCGATTCATACATCAGGCAGTTACCAGGATACTTGCAAATGAGGATGAGAACCTGAAACTGCCTATCAAGATGTTTTCCATAGGCAGGCTCTTCAGGAATGAGAATATAGACTACAGGCATCTTGCGGATTTCTACCAGCATGACGGCATAATAATAGGCAAGGACCTGACCATGGCAAACCTGTTTGACACGTTGATAAACATATATGCGAAACTCGGCATAGGATTGAAGTTCAAGCCGGCGTACTTCCCGTTTGTAGAGCCTGGCGCGGAATTCTACGGTTACTCTGATGTTACCGATGAGTGGGTAGAGTTGGGAGGTTCCGGAATAATGAGGAGCGAGGTTACCGGCATAGCGAGGAACAGGATCAGCGTGCTTGCATGGGGTGCCGGCATAGAGAGAGTGCTGCTCATGAGCAAGAGGAACGGGATAAAATCCATCGCAGAGCTTTATAACAATGGGATAGGTTTTGCACGGGAGACAAAGGTGTTATAGTGCCGGTTGTGAAGATAGATAAAAAATACCTTAATTCGCTGATAAAGGTCAAGTTAGACGATGAGCATCTCAAGGACCAGATATCGAAGCTGGGCCTTGAAGTAGAGGAGCTTTCAAAGGACCATGTGGATATAGAACTCAGCGCTGCAAGGCCTGACCTGCTGAGCCCCGTGGGAATAGCGAGGGCCCTTCGCTACTTCATGCATAAGAGCAGTAAATTCCATTATGGCCTTGACGGCAAGACGCCTGAGATGAGCATATCCGTATCGGAGAGTGTGAATAAGGTAAGGCCGTATATAGCCGGAGCAGTGGTTAAAGGAGTTAAGCTTGACGATGTCTCTCTGGCGCAGCTGATGTCCTTCTCTGACAAGTTCTGCGACACATTCGGCAGAAGAAGGAAGAAGATTGCGATAGGGATTCATGACCTTGAATCGATAAGATCGAAGGAGCTTAGCTATTCGCTCTCGAAAGACAGGAAGTTCAGGGCCCTGAATTACAGCAAGGAGGAGAGCTTCAGCCACCTGCTCAAGACGAATAAGAAGGGCATTGATTACGGCGAGTCTATAGAAAACGGCTTATCTGGATATCCGGTCCTGGAAGATTCTGAAGGCGTTCTTGCGCTCATCCCCATAATAAACTCGGAGAGGACGAAAGTGACAAAGGCGACGAAGAACCTCTTTGTGGATGTTACGGGAAATTCCGAATACGCTGTGGAAAAGAGCATGGCCATGCTCTCCGCGATGTTCTCGGACATGGGGGCCAAGGTATATCCGGTCGCAAGCGTTTACAAGGATTCCAAAAAGATAAACCCGGCAATGGAATCTAGGTACATCAGCATCGAGCTTGATATGATCTATAATAGCCTGGGTGTCAGATTCGACTACAGGGCAGCAATATCTCTTGCAAACAAAATGGGGTACGAAGCTGCTGCAGTCGGGAAGAAGATAAGGTTCAGCGTACCGGAATACAGGATAGACGTCATAAATGAGCAGGATATAATAGAGGATATGGCCGTAGCTTACGGTTATGATTACATACAGCCTGTCGGGCTACCGAACTATAATCCGGGTTCTTTGGAGAGCACCACCACCAGAAACAGGTCTGTTGAAGAGCTGATGGCAGGGATGGGCTTCATGCAGGAGATGAACTCCTATCTTAGCAGCGAGCCTGTGAATTACGGGAATATGGGGATAAAGCAGCCGAAAGGCGAAGCTGTTACCGTAAGCAACTCGGTCAACGCTTCGATATCGATGATCAGGACCTGGCTTCTGCCTTCGCTGATGAACAACCTGTCAAAGTCGCAGCATGAGAGGATGCCGCACAGGCTCTTTGAACTCGACATGGCATTCAGGGTCGCCTCTGGAAAGGTTTCGGAGCATTACCATCTGGCAGCAGTCATCTCGGATCCGAAGGCAAACCTGAATGATATAAAGGCAGTAATAGAGGAGCTGATGTATGCCAATAGGATAAAGTATACCGTCTCTAAGAGCACGCATGGAAGTTTCATAGAGGGCAGATGCGGAGAGATAAAGGTTGGTGGAAAGAGCATAGGCTTCTTCGGCGAGCTTCATCCCGAGGTGCTTTCCAGCTTCTCGATTGATGAACCTGTTTCCGCTTTTGAGATAGACATGGAAGAGCTCGGGATTTACTAGTTGGATTCTCTCTCCTTTATGAAATCGGCTTCCTCCTTTTCCAGATTGAAGTTCCTCTCCATGAAGATTGTCGTCTCTTCTGGGCCAAGCTTCTCCTCCCCGTTTTTCATCATCAATTTGAGCAGCGGCATGTAACCGTTCACTATCTCGTTCCTGTTAACATGGAATATTGGGGAGAGTTTCGTGGCTATCGCCTTTATGTACTGCCTCTCGGTCTTGGTTGTGCTAAGGTATCTTATCACGCTTGGGAACAGGTAAGGGTTAATCGTGCTTATGTATCCGGTATTCTGCAGGCTGACTCCGCCTGACATGAGGTCGTTCGCATACCTTAGATAGCCGTAGTAGTTAGTCCTTGAGGCATTGTTGTTGAACCTGCTTGCAAGCGCAAGAATCGAATATGCATTTGCAACGTCTTTCTTTGACAGATATCGCACAGGTATGTTCTGGTCTATCCATTTAAGCAGCATGTCCTTGTCCACCCCTGAAGCCAGCGCAGCATTCCTTGATGCAAGCTTCCTCGATGTGAAGATCTTGTCGAGAACTGCAAAGGTCTCGACCTTCCTGTCGCGCATCCCAAGGTTCTCCAGGAGCGCAGGGCTGGCGTCTACCATCGCTTCTAGGTCATTCATGGCAGCGCGCACGTCCCCGTTTGCCCTGCTTGCGATTATGTCCACCGTGGCGCTATCCATGGATATCCCTTCCTTCTTTATTATCTCTTGAAGCAGGGCTGCAACCTCGTTTGCGCCTGGTTTCTTGAATTCTATCCTCTCTACATGCTCCCTCAGGAAGACAAGTCTCCTGTCCCAATAATCGTTTGCCGTCAATAGGATAGGGCTCTTCGACTCGCGGAAGAGCTTTGAGAGTATGCCCTCGACCCCTTTGTCCAGCTTTGCTGAGATCTCGTCGATCTCATCGAATATCACTATTATCTTGCTCCCGAAGAGATTCCTTGAGGTCATTGCGGGAAGGAGCCTCTTTTGCAGGGTTTCGGCATCACGATAGTCGCTGGCATCAAATTCTATTATCTCAAAGCCGTTTGAGTATGCAAACGCATGCACTGCAGCGGTCTTCCCGGTTCCCGTTGGCCCATATATGAGTATCGGCCTGACCCTCTTTCCCGACTGTATATCTGCACCGTAGTTTATCAGCCTGTTGATCTGGTTCCTGTTGCCTATTATCGTATTTAGCGTAAGAGGCACATATTTCTCGCAGAATGAGGGCATGCTATTAAATTACCTGAAAGGAATATAATATTTGTCAATTAATGGTAAGTGCTGTGCTCCGATCGTCTAGTCCGGTCAAGGACGCAGGCCTCTCACGCCTGTAACCCGGGTTCAAATCCCGGCCGGAGCAACCTCTTGTTTTCAGAAACTGATTGCAGGTTTTGAACGCCCTATAGATGCGGACATAATTGAACGGGATTCAGATATTCGGATTTTTTCCGAATAGTATTCCTTTCCCATAGAATCGAAGAACATAATGTCTTTGAACCCTATTTTCCTTGCAAAGGAGGTAAGCTCCCTTAAGGTCCCGCCGCTATCCACGATATCGTCTACAAACACAATGCCTTTCTTCTCCTTGGCACCCCTTTGCAGAATCTTGAGATCCTCAGTATTTACGTATACCTCTTTTTTGATCCTGCTCCCGTCCTCCAACATAGTCCTTTGGTATGGGGAGTATCCGGTAAAGACAATCTCTGAAGGTTCCCTTCCGCTTATTGAGAACGAGGAATATGCATTGCAGCCGTGAATTATGCCGGTAACAGGAACTGGCGCAAGTATATAGTCTTTTTTAGGCAGTTCCGACTCGGTGCGCCACATTAAGACCCTCCACTGGGGCATCCTGTAGTCTATGCCTTTCATAAAAAGATCCCTGAGCAGATGCCTGCACTCATTCCTCAATCCCTCGTTTTCGCTGAAGTGCCCGGCCCAGAGGCCCCTTAGCTGCCAATTAGGCAACTGGTTGGCACCAGGCTTGAGATTAGGATATCTGTCATTATTCTTCTTGACTTCCTGCACAGCCTCTTCTATATGATTAAGACGTACTGCCATGCATTTAGGAGGTTTTTCCTAATATTTAATTGTTTACTGGAATTTCCCGCCAGGCAACCAATGTTTAAAAATCAGACTGCGGAGATTCGTTAGGCGATCAGATGCAGGTTATCAGGGATACGCAAGTATCCGAAGGTTCGAAGAAAAAGATGCTTCTCGATGGGGCTGTCTTTACGTTTTACGGCGCTTTTATAGGAGGGGCAGGCGGAGCCATCAATGCGTTAGGTTCTGCCATGCATCCAGCTCTTTCTGAAAAACTACTTGAGGGAACTGGAACTGGAATGTTAATAGCAGGAGCAGCTTCTGCGGCGGTTCTCCTCAGGGAGCTCAAGCGGTCGAAGAGAAACTGATTGTTGCATTAGACCATTGCCGAATTGCAAACTGTCCTTTAATAATCTCGGATCTCCCATCAGACTGTGATAGAGATGGGCAGTATACGACGCACTGGAAGATCCGAAAGTACAAAACAGGTCCTGAAGCAGAGCATGCGTAAGGTAGTAGATTACTATGGCGCAAACAAGCACCTGATGCCCGAGACTTTAAAACTTGCAGTATCTGGCGCATTTGTAGGCATGGCCGTAGCGGGAATAGGAAATGAGGTATTTGACATGCACAATGCGAGTTTTGGGAAGATAGCCGTTTATGTGGGGAGTGCGGCCGTGATAGGTGCGGTCGGCGTTGGGGGTGCCGCATTCAAGGAGCTCCAAAGGAGGGAGAGAAAGGACTAGATACTGCAAAGAACAGGTCTATTGCGACGGGTAATCCGGAAATCACAGAATTATGGGCTTGCCGAAAATTATATATATCATGCAGTACATATATAGTGTGAAGGATTTCAGAAAGTAAGTAACTTCTTATCCTTAATCAGGACAGGGGCAATAATCCAAATTAGTAAATTCAACATTCTTTAAGGGGATTTCAATTGCCTTCTGGATTTTAGCATAGATAATTCTTGCTTCTGACATTCTTCGATTAATTTATATGATCCGTATTTGGCCGTACCTTATTGGGATAGGCCATGGGATTAGTAAAGGTATAAAAACCTTGAGTTATACATAAACTTACGGAATTTTATTCGAAGCACAGCTATGACTTTATACGGGTCTATTTATGAAGACACATCTTGAGAACAAGCTAATTGCCATAGTAAGAGTGAGAGGAACATATGGCGTAAGGCAGGAGATAAAGGAGACCATGAAGAGGATGAACCTCAACAGGGTGAACAGCATGATTATCCTGTACGGAAACAAGTCAAACATAGGCATGATAAACAAGTGCAGCGATTTCGTCACATATGGCGAAATAGACAGCGATACAATTGAGCTGATAGCAAAGAAAAGAAACCTGAAGATGGAAAAGTCTGACATTGAGAGCGTATCCACAGGCAAGAAGAGTCCTAAGGAAGTGATAAAGATGCCGATACGCATGCACCCCCCTAGAAAGGGCTACAGGGGCATAAAACAGAGCTTCAAGGCAGGAGGGGACCTCGGATATAGAGGCAAGGAGATAAACTCTCTGATAAAGAGAATGGCGTAGTGTTTTTATGGTATTAAGAGTCAAGAAGAAGAGCAGGAAGTATCTCGGAAGCAGGAGCTGGGGAGTCGGAAACATAAAGAATGCGAGAGGATCCGGAGACCGGGGAGGCACGGGAAGAGGCGGAAGAAAGGGGAAGTGGACCCACACCGTAGTCTATGAGAAGGACTCGATAAAGAAGGTAGGATTCGCCCCTTGGAGGAAGAAGAATTATTCTGAGATAAACCTTGGTGACATTTCAAGGAATATAGAAAAGCTCAAGAAGGGAAATGAGATCATGCTTAGGAATTACAAGGTTCTTAGCAGGGGGAGCATAAGCGTACCTGTCAAGATATCAGCAAGGGCTTTCTCCAAAAAGGCTGAGGAGAAGATAAAGGCGGTCGGAGGAGAGGCTGTAAAGCTTTAGTGTATACATGGAAAAATTAAGTATTGCTTTTTATAGCGATACCTATCTGCCGAATGTGGATGGTGTCGTCACTTCTATAATAAATTTCAGGAAGGAGCTTGAGAAAAGAGGGCATAGGGTTTATGTTTTTGCGAGCGCAAGCCCCAGGAACAAGAGGCTCTACTCTGACAGGAAGACCTTCCTGTACACGGGCCTGAGCTTCAAACCTTACCCGCAGTACAGCATAGCTATCTTCCCGTACAACTCAGCTATCAAGCTCAGATCCCTTGGTATAGACGTAATACATGCGCAGACCCCGTTTGCAATGGGCTTTTCTGGGCTTATGGCAGGGAGGATCTCGCAGTATCCTGTAGTAGGGTCGTTCCACACCTTTGTCAACAACAGGCACATAGTCGAACACTATTACCCGAAGAACAAGAGCGTGAAGAGGATAGCAAGCAGCTATATGAAGAAATATCTGCGCTTCTTTTACAAGAGGTGCGATTCGGTCATTGCCCCTTCGGAGACGGTTAAGAACATGCTCTACAAGAACGGCATAAAGAGCACGTATGTCGTGCCCAACAGCATAGACACATCCAAATTCAACAATAAGATAAGCGGCGAAAGGATAAGGAAGAGATACGGGATAAAGGAGAGGGATAAGGTAATACTGTATGTCGGGAGGCTCTCTGCGGAGAAGAGGATAGAAACTATGCTGAAGGCATCTAAGCTGCTCATGCAAAAGGATGAGCATGTGAAGGTATTGATCACGGGCAAAGGCCCTGCGGAATCATATTACAAAGAGCTCGCCCATAAGCTGGGAATAGCGAACAGGACGCACTTCACGGGATTTGTCGACCAGAAGACGCTCCCTGAGGTATATGCCTCTTCGGACCTTGTGTGCATGCCCTCCACTTTTGAGACCCAGGGAATCGTCTCGATAGAGGCGATGGCATGCGGAAAACCCGTCATAGGAGCGGATTATCTCTCGACAAAGGAGCTGATAAAGAACGGTTTCAACGGGGAAAAGTTCCGTGCGGGCGATTACAGGCAGTGCTCCAAGAAAATAGATAAGGTTTTAAATGATACTAAACCTTATATTAAAAACGCACTCGAGACTGGGCGCGGTTTCTCTTCGGAGAAAATGACGGACAAACTGATAGATGTTTACAAGCTACTTTTGTCAAAACAGGCGATAGACTGAGCGGAATTGAGAACGGAAACGACAAGAAGGCTGCGGATGCAGTTCCTTTAGAGCATAAGGAGGAGAAGATGAGCCGTACGGACGAGCTCAGGAAAGAGATAGAGGCAGAGAGAACCAAGGGGGCAGGCATAGCCAACTCCATAAGGGCGACCAAACGCAGGATGCTCTACAAGCTTGATGAGAAGGCCGCACTCTCTAAACTGGCGCAGTTGAGCAAGGAGAAGACTAAGGACATAAGGTTCCTCAGAAGAAGGAAGAACGAGATAGATTTCAGGATATCCACGGAAGCATTCACTCTTGATGCTGAAAGGGATCTTGTAAGGAAGAGAAACGCGATAGAGAAAGAATTGAACGAGGCTACCAAGAGCTACAGGCTCAGGAAGAAGGTAGAGTTCATAGACAAGAGAATAGAAGAAATGAATAAAGAGATAGAGACGATGGTCGAACAGCTTAAGGAATCCAACAAGAAGCTTGATGATTATTACAACGAGATGAGAAGGATAAGCGGCGGTGAGAGGAGGAGAAGACCTCAGCACCACGGTGGTGACGAAAAGCACCAGCAGAAGCCGCAGGAGATAAGCATAGCCGACATCGCCATAATAAACAAAGAAGAAAGCAAAAAAGAAGAAGATAGTTCGGTGATGAATTGAAAGTAACATTCCTTGGCGCTGCCGGTGAAGTCGGCAGAAGCTGCATAATGATAGAAGAAGACGGTACGAAGGTTATACTTGACGCAGGCATAAAGCTCGGCAAGACTATAGAATTTCCATTATTGGATAAAGAGACGGTTAAGGGAGTGGATGGAGTGGTATTGAGCCATGCCCATCTGGACCACAGCGGTTACCTGCCGCATATGTACTCCATGGGCTACGACGGCCCGACTTTTGCTACAAAGCCCACGTTCGAGCTTACAAACGTTCTTATAAGCGATTATATGCGTTTGTCAAATCCTGAACAGGTTACAAAACAGGGCCTGTCGGCGATGCAGAAGAAGCATAAGATGGTGGAGTATGGGGACGAATTCAGGGTTAAGAACCTTAGATTCAGGCTGCTCTCAGCAGGCCACATACTGGGAAGTGCAATGGTAGAGGTCGCTTCTGACAAGTCGCGACTGCTCTATACAGGGGACTTCAACCTCGCTACTAGCAAGCTGCTTGAGCCTGCGACAAATCTTGGCCTCAAAGCCGATACCCTAATTACTGAGAGCACATACAGCGGTAAAGATGATATATTCAAGCCGGAGAAGGCCACTATGGACCTCATGGTAAACAGCTTGAACGATACGATAACCAGAGGAGGCAAGGCAATTGTCCCAAGCTTCGCAGTGGGAAGGGCGCAGGAGATACTGCTGCTTCTTGACGATTACATGAAGTCAGGCAGGCTGCAGAAGGTGCCGATATACATAGACGGGATGATAGGCAAGGCCATGCGCATACACAGGCATAATGTGATCTACTGCAGGGATGAGCTGCAGAAAAGGATACTGATGAATGACGATGATCCGTTCAAGAGCACGAACTTCAACGTCATAAAGACCAGAGGGGAGCGCAAGAACATAATAAACAGCAGCGAATCGTGCATAATAGTGACTACCAGCGGCATGCTTACCGGAGGCCCGGTCATCAACTACCTGCAGACGCTTGCAAAAGAGTCAAACAACAAGCTCGTGCTTGTAGGATATCAGGCGGTAGGAACTCCTGGAAGAGAGCTCTTTGACGGTAAGAAGGAGATACAGATAGAGGAAAAGAAGATAAAGATAGGGCTTGAGGTAAATACCTTCCATATATCGGCCCATGCAGACAGGCCGCACCTTGTAAACTTCATAAAATCTTTCAAAGGATTGAAGAATGTCTATGCGGTGCACGGAGAGAAGGTTAAGTCTGATGAATTCGTAGCATACATAGGGAATGATAAGAAGCATAATGCCGTTGCACCTGAGCAAGGATCCACTTATAATGCCTGATCCCTGTCAGTATCTTTCCTTAAGGTGCCTCCTGTAAAGTATGAATCCGACTATTAGAACAGCTAGCAGCACTATTAGCAGTATCGGCACCAGTGATTGCGCTGATGTTGACGCAGTAGGGCTTATCCCTGCAGGAAGAGTTATTGTCGGGGCTATGGGGATGTTACTGGAGTTGCTCGGAGGAACCGAGCCTGCCGTGCCAAGAACGTAAAGGAAGTCCATATTATCCATTAACATCGTAAGAGTTTAATAAGCATCCTTTTATTTTAAAAAAACCTGAAACAAAAGCGGAAAAAGGCTTGGGGTTGTCGGGATTTGAACCCGAACTTGCAGGTTACTTCATATTTATTCGGTACTTCCAGATCCTCATCATTGCCTAAAGGCTCATTGGATTATAAACATCTGGAGCCTGCCGCGCTGCCAAGTTACGCAACAACCCCTGAACAGACACATAATATTCACAAGGAGTATTATATAAATTTGTTGTAATGTAGCTATGCTGACAAAATGACAATTATAGACAGCCTCGGGATGCTTATTGCGAGGAAGTGGATTGCCGGGGAGAACCTGGAGCATGCGCTGCGCGAAGCGGAATCATATAATTCCAATAAGGAAAATGTAATTATGAATTACCTTGGGGAGGACTTGAGGAGCAGGAGGGCAGTGGAACAGAACAAGGAGGAGATACTGAAGCTGTTAGAGAGTATGCACAAACGAAAGATAAAAGGGAGCATAGCGGTAAAACCTACGCAGACTGGAATTGCAGTAAGCAACAGATACTTCCTGAAGAACTATTCTGAAATACTGGAAAAAGCCTCCGGGTACAAAATAACCGTATGGCTTGACATGGAACAGTACAGGTATGTTGATGCTACGATAAACGCTTATCTTAAGCACTGCAAGAGGTACAGAAACACAGGGATATGCATACAGGCAAAACTGAAAAGAAGTTTTGGTGATGTCAAAAGGATAGCAAAGCAGAATGGGAGAGTAAGGCTCGTAAAAGGCGCATACAAATATCCATCAACGATAGCGTTTGGCGAGAAAGTGGAGGTCTACAGAAATTACCTCATGTGCATGGATTATCTTTTTGCACATTCAAAGGACTTCATGATAGCAACTCATGATGAGAGTATTATAAAGATTGCAATGGAGAAAGAAAGGGAGAATAACAAAAGGGTACTATTCGGCATGCTGAAAGGAATCAGGCCTTCGCTTGCGTCAAAGCTCGCATGGTCAGGAGAAAACATGAACATCTACATGCCTTATGGAGAGGAGTGGATGAAATACTCCTTGCGCAGGCTTTCGGAATGGGAGCATGCAAAGATAATAATAAGGTCTATAATAAGGGATTGATTTATGGCAATAAAAGCGGTAATATTTGACATGGGCGGAGTGCTTATCGACGCTGTTAATTATAAGTACTTCAGGAAGATGGAGGGGCTGACCAATGTTGGGGAGCCGGTAGTGCGCAAATTCATAGTATCGCTTCTTGTAGACTACGAGACGGGCAGCATGACCAAGCATGAATTCGACAGCAGGATAGCGAAGAGGTTCGGGATAAAAGAGTCGGAGGTAAAATGGCCTGGCTTCCTTTACGACAATGGCAAGGTGAAGAAGGACATGGTGGCGCTTGCAGCAGGGCTCAGCAAAAAATACAAGGTCGCATGCATAACAAACGTTGACAAGTCAAGATATGCGTATGCAAAACTGCTTATAGACTACAGCATATTCAGGTTTGTACTGGCCTCATGCTATTTCGGGATATCCAAACCGGACAAAAGGATATACCTGGAAGCGATAAGAAAGCTAAGGATAAAGCCAGGCGAGGCAATCTTCATAGATGATATGGAAGTTAATGTAAAGGGAGC
>JAJZOF010000009.1 GCA_021811535.1 Microcaldota archaeon
GATGGTATTTGATGGGAATATGTGCAGTGATGGATCGGTGTTGACAATTATTGAGTTGGGTACGGATCCGAAAGTATAAGGAATTGATGTGCCTTCATCGGTTGCTATCGCGTTGAAGGAGAATGTACCTGTGTTTGATGTTAAGAAGGTTATTGTGTTTGTGCCTCCGGGTGACGATATAACCACATTCGTACCAAACTGTTTTCCCGATGTTATGTTATATAGTTCTACGTTGAAAGGTCCTATTCCTCCTGATACGGATATGGAGTATGTCTCTTCCTGGCCTGCATCTATTAGGGTATTCGAAGGAGATAGCGTGATAGATGGCTCTGAAGCGACATTGAATGAATTTGTTATGTATGCACTTGTATATGGGGTGGGAAAGTAGTAAGGAACGTTTGCAGAATCATGCAGGCGATAATAGAATTGGTATACACCTGGTATAACGTTTATAGGTATTGGAATTGTATTAACATCGTTGCTGGAAGAGCCATTGATTAGCGAATACGTAGCGTAGGTGCTGCCCGTAGTATTTGCTATCCCCGCCGTGTATACGTATGGCTTCGCACCTCCGCCTGTTATTATATTTGCATCTACAATCTGGCCATAGTCAAGTTCTGTGATGTAAGGAGTAATTAGAGAAGGCGAAGTAAAATTGTTTGCGTATATGACACTGAAATTCTTTCCGTTGCTGCTAAGCCCTGGCACATATGCGAGAACCTGATATGGGCTGTGTTCATCTATAGCTGTAATGTTTTCATAAGGGAACGAAGAGATCGGGCCTGAGATGCCGTTTATTGTCGCTGTGCTGTTGAAAAACCTTGTGAAGGTGAAATTGGCAAGGTTTGGAAGCTGCCCATTTATTTGTGTACGCTCATCTATCCACTCCCCTGATGCCTTGCTTGAGCTGTAGCTTATTCCATTATTAGTATATACCCACCCTTGCGTTATGTCCTGGAGTGTTATGTTCCAGGTACCGGTCTTTGCGAAGTAGCCTATACTTGCACGCATTATGTCCCCTGGCTTTACAACATCATTTATTTGGGTCTCTGCTGCAGGAAGCAGCTCGTACCATGGGTAATATTGTGCTGAGCCTGTGGATACATTATAATCAGATTCTGTTCCTGTCTGTATGAGTGTGGAATCTGCATATCCGCCTATGCCTATCCATTGTGAAGAGAACGAATTATTGCTTGTTTGGAAGGCATTCTGTACTATCCACTCGCCGGTTATGTTTGTGACATAAGGAAGCGAGTTAGGGAAATTATAGGATACGACATACCCTGCCCAGTTGTAGGCTAATGCCTGGGCGTAATAATTAGAAGTAAATTCAGAGGTTCCTGATACTGCACTTTTCTCTGTAACCATTCCGTGGTAGGACCTTCCGGGTTTTATGATACGTACTATTATCGCAGGCGATGAGTATATGCCGCTACACGTTGCGTTGTATATGCGCTCAGGTAAGCTTATGTTATACTTTGACAGATAGCCTGAGGAGTTGTATAATTTCAATGCGGCAAGAGAGCAGCAGTCATTTTTTGTGGAGTTTGTAGAGTTTATTAGTTGTAGGATATCCGCTTTTGAAGGGTACGCAGGAATATTTGGGCATGATGAGACAGGAAGATACGAAGTGGTTGCTTGTTGCTGGGTCGTGTTTCTTACTATTTGTGTCCCATCGATCCAGTTCAACCCTGCAAAGTAAACAAGAGCAATGATGAATACTGCAGCTATTAATATCGAAGCTGCTGCGATTTTTCGCATGCGTCTTTGATTGTCTGACCGTTCCCTTGCCTGCGTGTTCTGATCTTTTGCCAAAATCCCACTTTAGTTGATTGCGCAGCCCTAATTTTTATTTTTTGTGTGCAGGTTTCCACAAGGATTGCGGAGGAGGTAGGATATTATTTTATTTGATAAAATCTTCTGCCTTCCATCGAAGGAATGGTTTGCGCCACTTATTGCTGAGAATAGCATCTCTTCAGATCCTGAGTGCTCCTCGAGGATCTTCCTGTAATAGGAAACATTGTGGGACATCCACTCCTCGCTGCTCCCGAGTATCACCAGCATTGGTGTCTTTATTGATGAGTACTCTTTCATGTGACCGGAGTAGTCGAATACACTCGCCTCTGCGGAGCTCTGATTGGCTATAGAGAGAAATCTCCTAGGAGAATAGCCTTCAAATTCAGGGTTTGGATTGCTGCCTTTTCCTGAATTTATAAGCTTCTGCGCCGCGCGAATCTTGGTACCTAGGTTGTTCCCGTATTTCCTCTTTGTTATAGCAAAATCATCTGCCGGAGATATCAGGATAAGGCGCGAGGTGCTATTATCTTTTGAGCGGGACATGTAATGCACTATCTTCTGGCATCCGGTGCTGTGACCGCAGAGTATTATCTCCCTGTACCCGAGCCTCTTTATTGCGCCTATAGCTGCGCTTATGTCTTCCAAACAGCCATCAAAATCCTCGACCGCGGTTCCGTGGATACCGCCGTGGGACATTCCTTCCGTTTTTATCCCGCAGAGAATGTCGTGGCCCCTTGTGTTGATGGCAAAAGATACCATACCGTGCGCTGAGAGATCCTTTGATAGTGCGTAGAATATGGAGCTGGAGTAGAAGTTGCCAGTCATGCCATGCACGTATATTACGCACTTGCTGCCCCGTGCTGATTTTTTTGGGCCGGTCAGCATGCCTTGCAGCACTAATCCGTCATTAGTCTTGAAGTTTATCAGGTTGCATGGGACAACCGTAACGGAAGAGGCCATTATGAGTCACGGTAGTATTTGGCTGGTATGCGAATTTATAGCTATGCAGCGTGTGGTGCATTGTCTCAGGTACGTGCAAGTTCGCGTATCCTTCCAGCAGCTTCTTCGAGGGAGTCTACTCTTATCACGTTCCCGTTGTTCCTGAGCCTCCATGAACCTGCCCTGTTGTAGTTCTTACGTAGAAGCATCACACCACAGCCACGCACAGCCGCAGCACGTGCGACAGATGGCGTGTCGTCTATTATTATATCCGGCTTTGTCCCTTCTATCTGGGCCCATTTCATCTTCGGCCTTACGTATAATACGCTTGCCGTTATCCCCTCTGCAGCAAGGCGCCTCTCCAGGGCCTCCTTGTTGAGTATCGGGTTAGATGTCCTTACCTGCAGCGATGCCCCGGCCTGCTGCATGCCCAGCATTGCACTTACTGCCTCGCCGCTTACAGGCCTCTCGCTTTTTGATATCTCGGCAAGCTTCCTGAGGATCCTTTCTGGGGCTATGTTTGCGTAAGATACTGCTGCCTCGAATACCATATCCCTCACGAACCTGCCGCGGGAGCCTATCATCTCGAGATGCGCCATATTGTGTATCCTGCGCCTTATACCGGATATACTCTCCGTAAGTACGCCGTCGTAATCCAGTGCGACTACGGGATTGGAAATCTGTCGCTCTGCCAGAGGGACGCTCTCCGTATGCGCTCGGTGCCTTAGTCTTATCGGCATGTTCCCACGTTATGTTATCTTACCTGCTTTTCTTGATATTTATATATGGCATCCCTGCTTCGGCAATATGGCATCTGCAGAAAAGCGTTATATACCATAACAGCACGCATAATCTGCTTGTGAGATGCATGGACGAAGGAGCAATGCTTAGGAAAGCGGGCGACAGGAATACATTACCCAGGAAACTGGAGGAGCTCTCACACCTCAGGATACAGGGAATTGCCAGGGCTGTGGCAGGAAATCCTTCTGCTGATAAGTATACGCTGAGCAGGCTCTCCTCTTCGCAGGATCCGGAAGTAAGGGATTCTGCGCGAAAGACGCTTGAGGAGAAGCTGGAGGCCTCTAAAAGAGAGTAGTCCGGCTTACGCAAGGCAGAAACCTTTTTTATTTGTTGCATGCGATATTTAAACGATTGAATGAGCGAGGATGTTGAGTTTATTGACCTTGCCGCTCTGCTTAAGATAACAGAAAATACAACCATAGAACGCTTCGGAAGCTACATCAACGCGAGCATCTTCGATGCCTCGAACATTGCAGGCACGCTCAAGAAGAAGGGGCTCATAGACTTTACCACTTACTACCCTGGCCCTAACTCCATAGTGATAACAGATGCGGGAAAGAACTTTATTGCAGAAGCTGATGCAAAGGCAGCCGAGCCATTTGATACTCTTGACGAAGCGGTTCTGGAGCAGCTCTCCAGAGGGAGCAAGCTGCCGGCAGAGATCCAGAGCGCGCTCAATCTCAGACCGCGCGACATGGCGTTGAGGCTTTACAAGGTCTTCAAGCAGGGATTCATCATATACGAGCTTAAGAGCGGCGGGCTCCAGCTGATGCTCACGGAGCAGGGATTCCTAAAGGCAGGCGAGGCGAAGAAGGCTGCCGCAGAGCCTAAGAAAGCAGAGGAAGACCATGCAGCAGCGCAGCAGAAGCAGGAAGCGCCTGCGCAGCAGAGTACTGATGGAGAGACGCTCGGGAAGATGGCGGATGACCTCTCCTCTGGCAAGAAGGTTGGAAAGAGGGGTGGATGGCTGATATATCTGGTAATACTCCTGCTTGTGATAGTAGTTGTCGCAGAGCTGCTCTATTATTTCAAAGTTATAAGTATCTAGAGGGGTTATGATGGAGCTTCTGGATTATATGAAAGCGAAGAGGATACTTGATAACAACGGCATACACAGCGTGGAGAGCATGTACGTCAAGTCTCCTGGAGAGGCGCTCTCCTTCTCAGGCGGGGAGCCGATAGTCATGAAGCTTATATCAGGCAAGGCCCTGCACAAGTCAAAGGAGGGCCTGGTAAAGCTTAATCTCGTGAAGAGAGAAGAGATAGAGAAGGCGTACAAGGAGCTCAGGGAGAAGGGCGACAGGCTGGGACTAAAGCCCTACAGGATAATAGTGCAGAAGACCGCAAGGAAGGGGATCGAGATCATAATAGGCGGGAAGACGGACAATGATTTCGGGAAGATGGTGCTCATAGGACTGGGAGGGATATATGTCGAGGCTTTCAGGGACTTTGCGCTTGGCGTCTGCCCGGTGAATGGCTACGACTCGATGAGGATGATCCATTCCCTTAAGTCAAGGGATGTGATAACGTATCAGGGTAAGCAGGAGAAGGAGATAGAGAAGCTCGTGGAGAAGGTATCGACTATGCTGAAGAAGAACGAGTGGATACAGGAGCTTGACCTTAATCCCGTTATAATAAGCGAGAACGGCTATGAGATAGTGGATATAAGGATATTGAGGTAAGTGAATGCCAAACGTTTCCAATCTGGATATGATGATGAATCCCAGGAGCGTCGCGATAATAGGCGCTTCGAAGAACCCTGACAAGGTCGGGCACGTCATACTCCAGAATTACGTTAATGCCGGCTATTCTGGCAGGCTCTATCCTGTGAACAAGGACGCTGATGAAATAATGGGCCTGAAGGCTTATGCAAGAGTAGGCGATATAAAGGACAGGATAGACCTGGCGGTGATAGCTGTCCCGGCAAAGTTCGTGCCTGGGGTACTTGAGGAGTGCGGGAAGGCAGGAGTTAAGAGCACAGTGGTGGTAAGCGGAGGATTCGCTGAGATAGGGCAGGTGAAGCTCCAGGAGGATCTGGTAAAAATAGCGAAGAAGTACAACATGCCTACACTTGGGCCGAACTGCCTCGGGGTCATGGATCCGCGCTCGAGGGTTGATACCCTCTTTCTCCCCACGTTCAAGCTGAGCAGGCCACAGATAGGGGGTGTAAGCTTCGTGGCGCAGAGCGGGGCTGTTGGAAGCACGATACTTGATCTTATATCGGGAGAGGGCTTCGGGCTCTCAAAATTCATATCCTATGGCAACGCGGCGCACATAGATGAGGTCGATATACTCGAATACCTCATGAACGACGATGAGACAAAAGTAATAGTAATGTATATTGAGGGCATAAGGAGGGGCAGGGATTTCGTAGAGCTGGCGAAGAAGATAACCAAGAAGAAGCCGGTGATAGTCCTGAAGGGCGGGAGGACGGCGCAGGGCATGCAGGCCGCGCATTCGCATACCGCGTCCCTTGCAGGAAGCTGGGAGTCTTACGAAGCGGTCTTCAGGCAGTTTGGCTTTACCATAGCAAACGATATAAGCGAGCTCCTCCATTACGCAAAGATATTCGCCTCTGAACCTGAGCCCAGGGGAGGGAGGATCGGGATAGTTACTAATGGCGGTGGAGTAGGCGTTCTTGCAGCGGATGCGATAGGCAACTCAGGCCTGCTCAAGGTAGGGAGCCTCAGCGACGTAACCAAAAAAGAGCTCAGGAGGAAGATGCCCCCGCTAGTAAACATCTCCAATCCTATAGACATAGCAGGGGATGCCGGGGAGGACAGGTTCAATACCGCGATGTCGCTCCTTGCCGACGATGACGGAATAGACATGCTTCTTGTCATAGCGCTCTTCCAGACTCCCGGCGCAGATTCAACAGTTGCCGCAAGGCTGATACATTACAAGGAGAACAGTGAGAAGCCGATGATAGTTCTCACCATCGGAGCGGATTATACGCGCATGCACAAGATAATGATGGAGAGCGCGGGCCTTCCCGTATATGATTCGCCTGATGCTGCTGTAAAGGCCCTGAAGGCGCTGCTCATGTACTATGATTACAGGAACAACACGCCTTAGCTGCGGATTCCATGCAGAGTGCTTTTAGGTATGCCTTCTTCTCGGACAAACCTAAAATAAATGAAGCAATTAATATTATGATGGTATCAGTTTAGAGTGATGTTTGATGGAATATTCGGTTCAGGCGAAGAACGTCTCAAAGAAATACTTCTCAGGTTCTGTAGAGGTTGACGCGCTGATAAATGTATCCTTCTCGCTGAAGAAGGGCGAGTTCGCAGCTATTGTAGGTCCTTCAGGCAGCGGGAAGTCCACGCTTATGCACCTGCTCGGCACCATAGACAAGCCCACATCCGGGGAGGTTTACATAGACGGAATTGCTACATCCAACATGAACGAGAATCAGCTTGCGGATTTCAGGAACAAGAAGCTTGGTTTTGTATTTCAGGCCTTCAACTTGGTCAACGGCATAAACGCGGAGATGAATGTAGCGCTGCCCCTCATGGTCGACCCTATGCCTGATTATGAGAGGAAGGAGCGCGCTGACGCACTTCTTAATGATCTGGGCCTTGGGAACAGGATAATGCTAAAGCCCATGCAGCTCAGCGGAGGGCAGCAGCAGAGGGTCGCGATAGCGAGGGCACTTGTGAACAATCCCTCGCTTGTACTTGCGGATGAGCCCACGGGCAACCTTGACAGCAAGGCTGGAGATGAAGTTGTAGCCCTCTTCAGGAGCATATGCAAGAAGCACGGCGTTACGATAGTGATGGTAACGCATAATCCGGATATAACAAGGAGATGCGACCACGTGATACATATAATGGACGGAAGGATGGTGAAGGAGGAGTTCCCGCATAGGGACGCTTGAGCCTATTCACGGATAGCTTCCCTGCGATTCTGAAGCGTCAGGATACGAGGAATAGAGCAGCGCTATTGCATCGGATATTGCCTTGTCCCTGCTTGAGCCTTCCTGCGAGAGCACCTCGAATAAGTCTGAGGGCTTTATGGGCAGCGCGTACCCTCTCTTCCGCAGGTTCTCAAGGAAGAGCCTCATGCCATAATCCTTTATCGAGATGTCCTTTAGCTTCCCGCTCCTGAGTTCCTCGGCATCTGCGTCTTTTCCTATCTCTTCCGCGTCTATCCTGCTCCCTATCTCCACTATGGCAGTCTCCTTAAGCTCCTCAGCGATCCTCTTGGGCTGCAGGTTTATGGATCCGTCCTTTGGCTTCCCTGTTATCTCGACCCTTATTATAGGTTTTGAGCCAGAGGCTGCGGCTATGCTCTTAACCTTCTCTTCGATCTCCTTGCGCACCTCGCCCGCGGAGCGGTTTGACGCGTCCTCTTTTATTAGGACGAACTTCCTTGAGTCTATGTACTCGAAAGTGAATGAGCGCGATGAGGTATCGTATATGTAGAACCCCTTGCCCTCCTGCTCCCCCTCCTTGAGCTGGGTCAGTACAGTACTCCCGGGAATCAGGAAATCGCTCCCGTGTAGTTTCTTCTCCACCCTTCCGTGTATATGGCCGCATACATAGAGGTCGAAGCCCTTAGGCAGCATCTCCATCCTGAGGAAGGTATCGCTGAATGGCAAAAGCTCGTATAGGGATTGATGGAACATGAGTATGTTAAAGGCGCCGGGTTCCGGCTCGGGGTTGAGTTTGGACAGTATCTCTCCGAAGCGCTCCTCGGAGACACCTGCTATGCCGTAGATGCTTACCTTCTCACCGTCTTTTTCGAGCGTGGCGCGCCTGTTGCTTGCATCTACAACGAATCCTGCAATGGAGAGCAGGCTTACGGGATTCTCAGTATCCTGCGCCCTGCGCTCGTGCGTGCCTGGTATTACCACTATGGGCGCTCTCGCGCCTGTTCCTTCAGCTTCTGCGGGCTTTGCGGCCCAATCCATTCCGGAGAATTCCCTGAAGAGGCGCATCGCTGATGCTATAACCTCGGGTTTTGGGGTGCGGTTATCGAATATATCGCCTGGTATCAGCACTGCGTCTGCATGTGCGTGCGCCGCTTCCAGCGCTTTGCGGGCCTGGAGAAGTGCATCATCGCTGAAGCGCTCATAGCCTATATGAAGATCGGATATTATTGCAAGTCTCAATATACCACTGCAGCAGATAAGATGCAATATATTATCGAACCTGCAAGGTATATATTGATTGATGGAGATGGGGTTATGATGGATGCTGGCATACGTATAAATAGATATCATAATCTGCATTTGCCGCTTTGCATGCTTGCTTTTCTCCTGTTTTTTTCTGGCGCTGTTTTTGCCAGCAGCGGAAGTAGCATTGCAGCCAACGTGACGGTATTCTGCAGGCTCCATGTCTCCATCTCTTCAAATTCGTTTTATGTCATAGGCACTGACGCATCTTTCCCATATTCCTACAACTCGATGGGAGGGTGCACTACCTCCGAGTTAAACGGGAGCATCAGCCTTTACCGCCAGCCTGCGAACTCACTTGCATATTATAGAAGGTTCCCGCTCCCTCCAGCTTCAGGTGCTGTGGTCTCAAATACGGTAGTTGTGAACACGTCCACGCTTGGATACGGGAATTATACGGCAGCGTTTAACGTCTCTTATGTAGGCTACAGCAATGAGAGCACTGCGAGGTTCGCGCTGCTCCTGCCGGCAAATATAGTCATAGGCCCGGTGCAGGTGCCGCAGAGCATTCTCCAGGGATCGCAGCTTGGATTGGAGATAAATGAGACTAACAGGGGCAACCTCTCTTCCGCAAATGATACGATGAATATACAGGTAAGGGGGCCGGTTAGCAGGGATTATTCTTTTGCGGTTAATGGCCTGGTACCTGGAGGCAGTGGCTCCCAGGATTTTGTGCTTAATGGAGTCAGCGGCGCGACGGGCACATACGCCATTGCCATTTACATGAATTACACCTCAGGAGGGCTCAGGCTGAGAAGCAACAATTTTACTTCTTCATATGTAGTATTCAGCAACCAGCCGCAGCAGCCGAGCACTCCGCCGCCGCCACCGCCGCATGTTGAGATATTATATGCACCGTTCTACATCTCCGCGCCTTTTGGGCAGACAGTATATTCGCAGATAGAGGTTAAGAACAACGGCACTGTAGGGGAGTACATAAACATCAGCACGCCTTTCGGATACAGGGACATAGCCAATATCTCTTCAGGAAGGGGTTATCTGGCACCTGGAGAGGAGCTCTTTGTGAGCATTGCTTTTATAGCTTCCAGGCATGTGCAGGGAGTATACAGCGTGCCTATAACCGTATCGGCAAGAAGCACCTACGGGTCGTCTTACAACTCGACAGCATATTACGAATTTTACATGTATAATTCGAGCTCAGTCGGGCATGCGATAACCGAGGAGCTGAGCAGCTCCAACGGCTATACGGATGCCTCGGGAATAATGCATGTTAATCTGAGCGTTAACTCAACGAATTTGTATAATTACACGCTGATGGTTTACATTCCCCAGGCGATCACAGATTCCGCATCTAACATAAAGGCGTACGGCTTCCCTAACCGTATAGGCTACAGCAATGGCTATTATGTAATAAGCTGGAGCATCCCTTCTATTGCGGCAAATAATTATGCATACTACTCGATATCTAATGTTACTGACCCTTATCTCCTTGAGCAGTCAATCGAGAGGCTTGAATACCAGCGTGGCGTTTCCTTCGCGTCGTCCGCCAGGCTTGTAAATTTTGTTTCTGCACCAGTATACACCGGTGGAAATGGCACCATCAATTTCTCTTTTGTATATACTGGCGCGCATGAGGCAAACGTACTTGTATCTGCCGCTGCGCCAGAAGGGATATACATTGCCAACGGTGCTAAGGAGTATCAGGCTGCGCCGGATAGCGCAGTGGATGGGGGGTTTCAGTTCGTTGCAGGCTATTCGCCAGGGTCATATTCCGCATACATCAACATAACCATAGGGAATAATACGAAGAGTTATGCTGTTACCGAAGACGTGCTTGCAAGGCAGGCATACACCTCTACTACCACTACTATCCCAGCACAGCCTGGCGTGACGGTAAACTATTCGGGTTTTCTCGGATACGCTTACAGGGGCGTTCTAGCAGCGCTTGGGCTCCTGATCATAGTGGCAAGCATAATTAAGATTCGCAGCAGACCCGTATACAGAAAGTGGAGGGTTGAGAGGCTTGAGAAGATAAAGAAGGAGATGGAGGACGGAGATGAGTAGATGGGAAAACCGTATCTTATAAGGATATCGTCGCAGAAGGGAGGCGTTGGGAAGACGGTAGTGGCGGTTAATTTCGCTGCCGCGCTGCAGCAGATGGGAAAGAGCGTGCTCTTGGTAGATGCGGATTTTACCAATCCCTCCATTGGGATAGACCTGGGGCTTGAGGACATAGATGCTGGATCCCTTGAGGTGATTAGGGGCAGGATAAAGATTCCTGAGGCAGTGGTAAAGGACAGAAGGACAGGATTGATAATCCTTCCCGGAAGACTGAGCTCCAGGCAGGTTAGCCTTAATGACAGGGATGTACACATCTTTGCGGAGAGCCTCAGGAGCACGAGCTTCGATTTTGTGGTAATAGATACCGCCCCTGGAGTAATATCCGATGAAGCAGTAAAGTCCTATGATGAGGCATTTATACTTACCACCCCTGATTTTCCCTCCTGCACCAGCGCAATGAGGCTGGCGAAAGTTTACAAGAAGTTTGGCATAAAGCAGAGGCTGGTAGTGAACAGGGTGCAGAACATGAGCTACGAGCTCACGATACGCGAGATCGAGGAGATATACGGAAATAAGGTCTTCTGCGTGCTCAGGGAAGACAGCATCGTACCAATCAGCGTTTCGGAGAGGATTGCGGCATACGCAATGAAGAAGAATTCAAGGTTCTGCAGGGACATAAGGCATATGGCATTGAGTTTTTCAGGAAAGGAAAGAGTGATTGAGGGCGGATTCCTTGCCAGGATAATTAGCAGATTTAACAGATGAGTTATGCGCATGGGTTTAATTTTTTGCTGTGAATATATTAGGAAGGTGCGAGGAGAGGCGCATTCTAAATTGGGATGGGAGTAGAAGAGTATGGATAGGGTTGCGGCTTTGGTAATGCTTCTTATGCTTATTCTTGGGGCTGCTTTTTTGTTGAGTGCTGCGGGCGCCCAGAAGACAGTGCATGGCAATGTGTATTCCTTTGCGGGAACGGAAAATTCCATACAGAATTCTAGCAGCAATTATACATCCGCAGGCGCATATACGGCTTATGGGGTTACGGCGCCGAACGGAAAGGACTACAGCTCATCTATAAAGGTAGCGCCAGGATACTCAAACGGCACCGTAGATTATAGCAGTTCAGGATCACAGGCTGCTGCTGACTTCCCGCCGATGATAGAGTACTACATACCCATAAGGCTGGAAAATGCGCAGAATATAAGCACCCAGGCGCCGTTCCAGCAGGAGATTTATGTAAACAGCTCCAAATATGCGCAGATGGAGAATGGAAACCTGAGCAATATAGAGTTTTTTTATTATAATGGCACGGTGATAAACTCCTGGCTTGAGGGAAGTGCCTCGGACAATAAACTCAATGACCCGCAGAACGCAAGCAGACTTAATACCTCTACGGATACAGTATATTGGCTGAACATCAGTTCCGGGATTCCAGCAGATTCTAACCTGACGGTGTATATGGGCTTCGCCAATCTCAGCGAGGTCCTTATGAATGGTCATAGTGTTGGGGAGGCGCCGCAGCTTTCGCAGGCGTATGGGGAGTATGACAACGGCGCGTCTGTATTCAGTATGTATTACAACGGCAGCGGCACGGGAAACCTCTCTCTCGTCAATGGAGGCACGCTAAGCAGCGTGTCTATGACTGACCCGTATGGGCTCACTTCCAATGTTATACAGATAACCGGGAATGGATCTACATCCAAGTCCCCTGAGACGGTGGCTTGGAGCACCGTTCCGTTGAGTTACAACTCATTTGTCATTGAAGGCTGGGGCGACATAGGGACCAACCTGAATGCGCTCTTTTCTGTAAGGGGAAGTTCGGATTCGTCGCTCAGCAATTATATAGTAGGTGACGGGTGGATGGGAGACGAGGCGATAGTGGCTTATCTCGCTTCCGGAGCCAATACCGCACTGTGCAGTACGGGAAGCAGGCAGCCCGGCTGGTATTGGATAGAGGGGATAGTTAATGGCACGGATCTTGCCTCTTACATTTACAATTATGTACCTGAGGAAGGAGGGACGTTAGTTGCAAACTGCACAACAAGCAGCTCATTGATAGGCCCGCAGAACAAGTATGCAGGGATAATAACTTGGGCAGGTCTTACAAACCCCGCCTATTTTTCCATGATTCGCGTTAGGGCGTACCCTCCGGACGGGGCGATGCCGCAGGAGTATATAGGAAACTTAAGCGCTGTTCCATCATTAAGCGCGCAGCTGCCGGTGCAGGCCATGTATGGAGAGGGATTCATGATAAAGGCGAGTGCATCAAATCGTAATGCAGGTATAACAATAGCAATTGACAGAAAGACGGTCGCCACTGGGAATGGTACTGCGGACTATGAAGTCTGTTCAGGCGGTTCGCAGAGCTGCCTAGTTCCCGGGACGTATAATATTACTGTAATGAATCCCGGGACGGGGAGGAAGGTTATAAAGCAGCTGAATGTTTCTAGGGGAGTACCGCATCTTATGATAAACGTAGATGGCGCAGGATTTGGGGCGCCTAATGCGACCGGGAAGATTCACATCCCAGTAAATCCTTTGCAACACACTTACAGCATAAGCCTGCACCTATATTCCAATGTTGAGGCAGGGAATAAGCTTGGTTATTCATGGAGTGCTTTCGAAGGCACGCAGATTGCCGGCCAGGGCTCCAACACGACAGGCAATCTCTCAGAATACCTCAATTACAGCGACATACCGGTAGGGGACAACCTTTCCGTATACCTGAGCTCGGCCTCAAACCAGAATTACAGCGCGGAAGATCCGAATATTATGGTAGTGCCGACTCCGATAGTGTACTATGCACCTATAACTATAGTAAATAATATGAATTATGCTATGCCTGCGCCGTTCCAGCAGATGGTCGCGATAAACGGGCTTAATTATACCCCTTGGGAAGCACCCAACATGCAGAACGTCATGTTTTTTTACAGGAATGGCACGGTGATAAACTCCTGGCTCGAATCCGGGAGGCTTGAGAATGGAAATTATATATACAATTATTCGCAATCCGGAAGCCTCAATGAATCGCGGAACACTACTTACTGGATAAAGCTTCCGAATGGGATTCCTGCAAATAGCAAGAAGACCATATACGTGGGCTTTTCGTACAAGAGCACGAACCTGCTGAATAACATAACCACTGGCGAAAATCCGACGCTGAGCAAGACTTATGCGGAATACGATGACGGTTATAACGTCTTCAACTTCTACAGCAATTTCCACGGAACAACACTCAATACGAGCAAGTGGGTAAATAACACGGTAAATACAGGATATGGTAAGATCCTTGTGGACAACGGACTAACAGTGGTGAAGAGCGGCAAGACAGGCGCAATCGGCAACACGCCTGAGATCTACTCGCTGAGGAAGCTTGGGCAGGGTGTACTGGACTTCTTCGGTAATTTCTCTCCATCGCAGCCGAACTCGCAGTGGAGCGCATTTGGTTATATGTCGACAACGCCCAATCCATCTAATGGAAATACTAATCTCAGCGTCGTTGGCGGGATTGGGCTAAATCCGGAAGTGTATGGTCTTTTGACATGGAATTCTGTCACTCTAAACAGGGCTATAGGCCTGGCATTCGGCGGATATCGGCTTTATTCGATATTTGTACCTGCGAATAGTACAAATACTGTGAATGCCACTGTAAATTATACTGCGGGATTCGTGACCTCAAATTCAGGAATATCGACATTCCCACTGAATATAGGAGGATTTGCGCAGAACAGCACTTATGAGGTCAGATGGGTGAGGTTGCGGGCGTATCCGCCGGAGAACGCGCTTATGCCACATACCATAAACGGAGGCATTGAATCTTACATCTCGTATGCCAACGGCACGAACAGCTCGGTAGCGCAGAGCAGCATCTCCCTCAAGCTTCCTACAGGATACAAGACGTATTTATATGCAGCAGGCGACGGAGGGGATAATAGAAGCACAGGAATGGGCGTAAACTGGACAGTAGAGGCTTCAGACTCGGTAGTCTCCGGGAGTACTACGAAAGGTCACACTACAACGGATTATTATGATAACTCAAGCGTAGGATACTCGACATATAATGTCGGCAATGCAAGTTCCCCTTCTGGAGTGCAGGGATTCACGATTGCGGGTATTGCAATAAACGCAAGCCTTAGCAACCTGACATTCTATACCGGCAACGGTAATAATGCAGGATCGTACAACTCTATGCTTACTTATACAGTTGGGACTTCCGGAAGCGACGTTTATATAGTCGCTGCTTTTGGCAATTCAACAATAATACTCTTAAAAATACCTAATAACAGATGCGGCATCATAACAAATTCGAATTATTCAGGTCCTTTCGGATTCGCAGGCGCTTTGACCATGGAGTGCCTAAACCAGAGTGCAGGGACGTATTCTATAAATTTCACAAGCGACGGAGCCATAGTCGGAGCTCCGGGACCTCTGGGGAACGCGGCTTCCGAGCTTGCTGCAGTAGAGACGCCGAGCATAAAGAGCATATTCAATGAGAAGGGTCTTCCAAGCGGATACAGATGGAACGTAACCTACGATTCCGAGACTTTCAACGGAGTCTCCCCTGGAGGAGTAGGAGCCACCACCGTTCCCGGAAATTACTTATTCAGCATACCTGATCGGAGCATAGGAGGATTCACTTACACGCCATCTGTTAGCAGCGGGCATCTTGTCGCAGGGAATACCACAAACGTAACATTTACCAAGAGTGCAGTAGTCGTACCTTCAGGCATATCTCAATATGTGCCGATAAATTTCACTAACAACCAGAGTGCCGCGACACCTGCGCCGTTCCAGCAGATGCTTGTAGTAAACAGCTCCAACTACTCGGCCTACGAGGCAGGAAACCTACAGAATGTGGAGTTCTTTTACGGAAATGGGACTGTAGTGCCCTCGTGGCTTGAGGCCAACAATACGAACAGTTCCTTCCATACAATTTACTGGCTCAGGCTAAATCCAGGCATACCCTCCAATGCAAACCTCACAGTCTTCATGGGATGGGCATCGAAGACGACGAATCTCTTCAACGGAAATAATATCGGGGAGGCGCCGCAGCTGAGCCCGACCTACGCAGAATATGACAGCGGCTACAGGGTATTCAACTTCTACAGCGACTTCCGCGGGACGACACTAAATACGAGCAAGTGGTCAGAGACCACTGGTACAGGTGGAAGCTACAGCGTGAACGATGGATTGACGATTGGGGAGAAGGACAACTACATTACCTTTGTACAGTCCCTGACAAGTTTCCCGAATCCCGAGGTTGTAGAGACAGATGTGAATTCTAATATAATGACCACTAACTATCAGGGTGCTGCGCCATTTACTGGAGTCGGGTACAGCGGCGCTGGAGACGGTATCAGCTCAGGATACGCGTATTGGGATCTCTTTCTGACGAATACCTCTGCCAACCCTGCTTACACCTTCGCGCCTACGTGGTTCCTTGCAAACGATACAACTTACATGGACAGGTATCCTGCGCCGATATTCTCCCTTAACGGGATACTGGGCGGCGTTTGGGTAGCTACAGGTAGCGAAGCTATGTATTATAACTATAGCAAAGTCACCACATGGGGCAATACAGGTAACAAGCTTCAGCCTATGCCCATAGGCGTAGAGGCAACAGGGGTAAGCGGCGGCTCTACTAATCCGTGGTATGCGACATTCCAATGGGTGCGTGTGAGGGCGTATCCGCCGAATGGTGCCATGCCGCGCGCCAGCTTCGGTACTGTAGTATCCTCCTCGCCCCTTACCAGCTTCAAGGAATTCGGGCTTCTTGAGAACGGGGAGACGTGGAGCGTTACCTATAATGGCGTCACGGAGAGCGTGGTGGTGCCTAACAACATAGTATTTTCCACAGCACCAGGCTCTTATCAGTTCTCCGTACCTAGCGTATCTGAAGGGACTATCCAGCAGTCTTCTGGCACCTCGAGCGGGAGCCTTAAGGCAGGAAATACAACTTTTGTCGCGGCATTTTCGTGCAGAAGCACGGTCTCCACACCTTCCGCTGTGCCTTCAGGTATAGTCAAATACTTCCCGTTGACGCTGTGCAATCTCCAGAATTCTCCCACTCCGGCGCCATTCCAGCAGATGCTTACTGTAAACAGCCTTAACTACTCGCTCTACGCGACGAGCAACTTAAACAACGTGGAATTTTTCAACGCAAGCGGATCTGTAATACCAAGCTGGATGGAAGGAAATTCCTCAAACATGATGCAGAGCACCAATCTCTATACAAGCAATGATATAGTATACTGGCTTAAGATAAAGAACGGAATAGGCGCCCAGAACTCGCTTGAGCTTTTTATGGGTTTTGCGGGTAACGTTGTCTCATCCTCGAACGACCTTCTGAATGCCAAGCTTACAGGGGAGGCGCCGCAGCTGAGCCCGTCTTATGGAGAATATGACGACGGAGCTAATGTCTTTGAACTTTATGACAATTTTACGGGGACGGCGCTCAACACAAGCAAATGGAAAGAAGGCATAGGCGCTTATGGGTCCCTTTCCGTGGACAATGGGCTTACCCTTAAAGAGGCTCCTACTGCGACAGGAAAGCTAAACTACACATATATACAGTCCCTTGCTACGATATCAAATCCATCGGTGATGGAGACATATGCCAAATCGGTAGGCATGAGCGTAATTGCAGATGAACTGGGACCATTCATAGGGACCGGTTCAGTCTCTGGCCTTGTTGACGGGGTTAATGCAGGATATGCATATAACATAGAGAACCTAAGCGCAAATCAGAGGCCATATTATATACTCACCAACAGCACCAGATATGTAGCAAGCAACATAAGCTCTGAGACAGTAAACGGGATAATGGGCGGTGCCTGGCTCGGCACAGGAAACGAGAGGCAGTTCTTCGATTACCATAAGGCCATCTCCAGCACCTCTCCGGCCCCATCCATCTCTGGCGAGCCGGTAGGGGTTGAGCTTGAGGGACCTGATGCTGTAGGTTCTTTCTCCGCTCTCTTCCAGTGGGTGCGGGTGAGGGCGTATCCGCCAGATGGCGTCATGCCGGAAGCGGCATTCGGTGCAGCGACTGTTGTTTCTTCTGCTACGTGCACAATATCCCTGAATGCCACGAAGATTAATTTCGGCACGCTTGTTCCGGGAGGAGTGGAGGCGACCAACAAGGGCATACAGGATACAGACACCGGGACTGCGCCATCCTACATTTATGTCTTCGGCTCTAATTGGGTATACGGAAGCAACAGCTTCGGAGTAGGCAATACGGTATGGGATGCTTCATCGGGAACACGATACTCTATTGCAAACCCCCTCACCTCGGTTCCTTACAACACTCTTATAAGTATAGGAGCCGGAACCAGCAATGATATCTATTTCGGAGTTGGAGTGCCCAACGCACAGGTTGCAGGAGCATACGGACAGAATATAACCATAGAGAACAGCTGCTGATGGATTTATGGCATCTCTGATGCTGCATTTATATACTTTACTCACGAAGTGTATCTGGTGCATAGTATGAAAATAGGAAGCAGTATAAGACTACTGATTATGCAGATAGGCCTCACGGCATTTACTTTGCTTATCCTGGTTTATTCACAGGTAGGGAGCGTATTCGCAACGAGCAGCACAAGCAACGTACTTGCGAACGTGGTGGTAAGCTCTGTCTGCGAGATATCTCTCGCACCTAATGCGATAACATTCGGCAATGTGGCTCCTGGAACATTCCATCCTACAAATGTCTTAGTTACCGATTCAAACAATGGCAACGCGAATGCAAATTCCATAGACATCGAGGGAACCAACTGGATACTCACATCTTCCGTTAATTTCGGCGTCTCCAACACGACCTATAATATGGTCTCAAGCAGCTCTGCGATAACAGGCGTACAGCTTAGCAACACTCTTACCCCAGTTACAGGTTCTGTAGTGCCGGCAGGAGGCTCAAACACAATATACTTCGGCGTTAATGTGCCTGTAGCCCAGGCGGCAGGAACCTACACCCAGAACATAATACTGGAGAATAGCTGCTGATTCCAGAGTGTTCCTGATGAAGCATGGCAGCGCAGGCTTGAGGCTTGCGCCATTTTTATTTCTTGCATTTTCCATTTTTTCCCTTAGCTATGCGCAGTTCGGCGAGGTTGCGGGCCCAGTGAACTTCAATGTGACACTTGGGTCTTCGCAGACGCTGAACATGACCATAGTCAATACTGGCAATTCTGCAGTAAAATTTGTGGCCACGCTGGGATACCTGAGCACTGTCATCAACGAGACAGCGCCCAATATAACCATAAGCCCGTCAAACGGTACTGTTGCGGGACATACACAGGAAACCCTGGCAATAACAGTACATATGCCTTCTACTGATACGCCAGGAACATCATGGATAGGGATAGTCTCCGTAGCAGAGGTATCCAATTCAACGCCTATAGGTGGCGGGGCTTACCTGCAGGCAGGTGTCGCGAAGAATATTTCCATAGTTGCGTCCAAACCCGTGGGGAGTATAGTCCCTTACGTGATACTTGCAGTGCTTCTTATCATACTTGCAGCCGCAATATGGTATTACACAAGGAACAGAAAACAGGCTCTCCTTAGGTCCGAGAAGAAAGCGCCAATACCTGCGGCGGCTGTAGAGAGAAGGGTTAAGAGAGGCGCAACTGGCAAAGCTGCAGCGAATAAAAGAGGTGCACGCGGCAGGAGAAGGTCTACGCGCAGGTCTTCTAGAAAGATAAGCAGCAGCTCTTCCGCTAAGAGGAGTAGAGCTAAGAGGACTGCAAGGTAGCGGCAGTATGCTCCTCAGGCTTCGCCTGGTTTCTTGGCTGCCTCGCCGGCGATATAATCGAATGCATCTTCCACTGCCTTGGTATTGCCGATCCCTACCAATGCGTATTCGTTGCGTGACAGACCCACTATGCTGTTTATGAATTCTATCTCTTCAGAAGCCACTTCAGAATGGGGCGAAGCGGTAGTAAATAATATGCAGTCGTACTCGCTCAGGTTGCTTATCCTGCCGCTTATATCGTATGCAGTATCTGCAGGAAGGCGCATCGCAAGGGCCTTGTTGGAGCTTGATAGGTTCATCCTTATCTCGCTTCCCCTGTTGCCTACAAATGCGCCGCTTATGTCGTATATCTTCCCGTATGACCTGTTTCTTGAAGAAGAGCTGCCCTTTGAGCTTATGTAGCTGGGCGCATTGGAGCTGAAGCGCCTCTGCAGTATTATTCCTGCGCTCAGCAGTACCGCTGCTCCTATGTATATTGGAGAGAGAGGTGTGCCTATGACCAGGGCTGAGAATGCTATGGTAAGGAATGGCACGGTGAGTATCGCATTGCCCAGGAATACGGGCCCGAATATTTTCAGGGCGTAGAAATACAGGCTGGATCCTATCGCATAGCTCACTATACCGAGGAAGGCTATCGTAAGGATATCTGTTGAGTTAAGGCTTATCGCGAGATTCACACCAGAAGAGATGGCGAATACGCCCAGGAAGGCGAACGAGACTATGTTGAATAATACTACAGAGGATACAGGATCTGCATTGTAGACCTTCATGAGCAGGTTTGAGGAGGTGGCACATAATGCGGAGATAAGGAGCGCGGCTATGAACGGAAGCTGTGCCAGGTTAAGGGAGAGCGATGGGCCTGTGGCCATTATCAGGAATACGCTTGAGAATCCCAGTACTGTCGCGAATAGCTGCTTCCCGGTTATCCTCTGCCTCAATACGAGAGGGGAGAGAAGGGCTACGAATATCACCCAGCTCCTGAATACTATGGCAGCGACGCTGGGATTTGTGCCTAGTGTGCCTACGCCGAGGAATATCTGGGATATTGCATCGTTAAGGAGCCCTGTGATAAGTATGATGATAAGCATGTTGCGCGAGGTTGCTATCTTCCTGACCCCGTTAAGCTTGTCATGTCTGTAGCCTATCGCAAGCGCAGCTACAGAGGAGAACATGAATATGTAGAAGGCAAGCTGTATGTTGCCTATGCCGCTGGCGCCTATCTCTATCATTATGGGGAGGAATGCCAGCTCTATTACGGCTATTGCTATTGCGATATACCCTTTGGTCTTCAATCTCATGCTGATGCCTGCGCGTGGTGCTTGAATATGATCCTTTCAGTACTGCTTCTTGGAGTGGAGGTGCAGCCTTACGAACTTGTGCATGTAGTCGAACTCCTCCTCTGTGAGCCTCCTGAACTCTGCGGAGTATATGTCCCTGCTCTGGTTGTGCCTGTGCTCGAGGATGCGCTCTGCAAGCTCGCTTACCCTGTCGCTCTTCGCGACTGCGAGGTAGTAGATCCTCTTGAATGCCTCTTCCGGAGGCCTGAGGAAGGTCTTTATCGTCTGGCTTATGTCAAGATCTGACTCTATGAAAGCAAGCGTGGCGAGTATCTCCTCGGCTTCTGTCCTGCGCATCCTGTGCAGCCTGGTGAAGTAGCTCCTGAAATCCTCGAAGCTCTTGGTCTTCTCCTTGCCCATCGCTATTGCCCTTACCATTGTGAGGTTTGAGACCGGATGCATGCCCATCCTGCTCATTATCCCATATGCGGCATCAAGCATGTCAAACTCCTCAGAGGCGCGGAAGGCGAGCTCGAAGAACCTTGCGCCGGCTCCCTGCACCAGTGCGTCGACTTCAGGAGCACCTATCTTTGCGATGCTCCTCACCTTCTTCACGCTGGAGAATACCTTGCTTAGCGCGGAATCAGAGCCGGAGTAGTGGTTCCGTAGTATGTACCTGAAATACTCCCTTGCTATGAGCCCTGCATTGGTGTTCCTGTATATCGCGTAATAGGACGAATAGCTTGATATCTTTGAGGAGAGCACTTCCGTATAATTGTTTTTCTTCCAGATATTTGGGTTTATGTATATCGTATTGTCCCTGTAGTCATACTTTACAGAGAATCCCAGCTTCATCTTTAGCTTGTCCTTCCTCCTTGAATTGTCAAGGAATGCTATTGATGGGCTGCCGCTGACTGCCTTCGCATGCCTTGAGAAGAACATGCTTACGCTCTTAAGGCTTGAGTATGCGTCAAGTGAATCCCATGCAACGCATTTGTCATCGTTGCGATGGAGGCTCTTCAGGCTGGTGAGCTCCTGGGAAGAAGCAGTGCCCTGTGCGTTGCCGCCATAACTGCCTTCCGTTATGGCTCCAACTAATTCCATGTTGTTGGGTGCGTCTTGCATAAAGACCACAAATAGGTACATTTATTTTACGCCTAAGATAATATTTAAAATAAGAGCATTATAGAAGAATGTTTGCGTTTTTTTAGGATTCTGTCAAGGTATTTATATTTTGAGATATATATACTATCATGGAAATTGATGAGAAGGAGCGTATGCTCCTAAGGGAACTTAGCAATAATTCAAGGTCCACGGTTACTAACCTCTCAGAGCAGATAGGGTGCTCGCGCATAACGACATCAAGGCTGCTGCGCAGGCTGGTGGAGAAGCTGAAGATAAGGTTTACCCTGGAACTCAACACATCAAGGCTTGGAATAAGCGAGAGGCATATAGTGATGGTGAAGTTTGCCAGGAAACCTGACGTGAATGCGCTCAGGGACTTCTTCAGTGCGGACATGTATTCCCAGAATGTCTACCTTACTGAAGGTGATTACGACCTGCTCATATATGCGGTGACAGGAAACCCTGTCGACTACATAAGGTGGGAGACAAAGGTGGCTTCCGAGCTCTCCGAATACGGAGTCGTGATACGTCCATCAGAGTACGTATTTGCGCACTTTGGGTACATGCCGCTTAGCAACGATTTCGTAGGCTTTATAGACAAGTACAACAAGCAGATAGACGATGACGACAAACGAATACTGAGCCTGCTCAACCAGGATTCCAGGATGGGATACAGGGAGATGGCGGAGAAGCTCAAGATGAAGGAGGATACGATAAGGTACAGGATATTCACCCTGCGGAAGAGCGAGGTCATAAGGCGCTTCACCATCGCGGTACAGGAGCCTATTGGCCTGTACCCGATATCGTACTTCATAAACTACAGGTTCAACAAGACAACCACATCGACAAGGTTTGCGCTTGCGAGGGAGAGCTATATGAATGCGGATGATCACAATCCCCTGCTGAATACCTTCCAGTTCGTCGCGCCGATCAGCGGGAGCTACAGGTCGTTTGGAATAGCACTATTTAACGGGAAGGAGGCGGCTCTCGAAGGCGCGGTAAAGCACCATCAGAGTATCTTCAATAAGGAGGACATTGAGATCACCTATGCCGGGATAAGTGGTGTGATAAAGGGGCTCCTGCCGTTCAGGAACCTTGACATAAGGACCAATTACGTAAAGGTAGAATGGTAACTCTTATATGCTTTATCAGGGAATTTAGTATGAGGTATGCGTATGCCTGAAAACTTCCTCTCGCAGGATGACGAGGATTTGCTTAAGTTCATAGAGTCGGCCAAGCCCAAGATATATGTTCTTGGCGCAGGAGGATCAGGCTCAAATACCGTCGCGCGCATGACGGAGCTGAATATAGACGGCGCGACGCTGATAGCCACTAATACCGACGCTGCGCATCTCGCAAGGATAAGAGCTCATAGAAAAGTTCTCCTCGGGAAGAAGTCTACCAGGGGAATGGGTGCAGGGAGCGATCCAAAGCTAGGCGAGGAGTCAGCTATGGAGAGCAAGGAGGATGTCAAGCACATAATAAGCGACGCGCAGCTTGTCTTTGTCACATGCGGGCTAGGTGGCGGGACAGGTACAGGTGCTGCGCCTGTGCTTGCGCATGAGGCAAGGGAAGCCGGTGCGCTTACCATAGGCGTAACGACGCTCCCGTTCTCGGGAGAGGGAAGGATAAGGATGAGGAATGCGCTTGAGGGGCTCGCAAGGCTGAAGAGAGCTACCGATACGACAATAATAATACCGAACGACAAGCTTCTCTCTGTCGCGCCGGATCTTCCGCTTAACATGGCCTTCAAGATAAGTGACGAGGTGCTTGCCAATGCCACGAAGGGGATAGTGGAGATGGTCACTAAGCCAGGCATGGTTAATCTGGACTTCGCCGATCTGCGCGGCGTCCTCAAGGATTCGGGATATGCTGTGATAGGCATAGGCGAGTCCAACTCGCAGACGAATGACAGGGCGATGGTGGCGATAGAGAATACGCTTAAGAGCCCGCTGCTGGATGCGGATATATCGACGGCTAAGAAGGCGCTTGTCAACATAGTAGGCGGAGAGGACCTCACGCTCAGGGAGGCGCAGAGCATATTCCAGGAGGTCTCATCGAGGATAAGCGAGGATGCGCTGCTCAAATGGGGTGCGAGGATAGAGCCATCGATGCAGAAGAGCGCGATAAAGCTCATGGTGGTTATGAGCGGGGTCGAATTCCCGGAGTATACTGAATTCGGGATGATGAAGAAAAAGCACGAAGAGTTTGAGGCGACTGCCGACCTCGATAAGATCTTCGACTAATGGTGTTTTTTCTGGAACTTAATCCAATAAAGAGGCTCAAGAGATTTAATTCAGATGCCAGGCATATAATGTCCGTGAGCTACAGGCCTGACATGGACACGTTCAAGAGGACGCTTAAGATAGTCCTGCTAGGCATACTTATAATGGGAATTCTTGCATTTATAATATCCGGAGTGATAAGTTTAATAGTTTATTCGTAAAATCATATTTGGTTCAGCTGCTCTTCCCACGGGAGCAGGGTTGGATTTATGGAACAGGTAAAACTTGGAAAAGGCGACGAGAATCTCAATAAGGCATCTTTGGGAAGCGATCTGGTAGCGGCTGCATTCAGGAAGATAGTCGAGGATGATCTTAGCTTCAAGATAAGCAGCAGCGAGCACAGCAGGGAAGAGCTGCAGAATCATATAGGGAAGATGCGCGGCATACTCGGGGGCTTGGATTATGAGCTCACATGCCTGAACCAGATAGTTGCCAGATCAAAAGATATGCACAGCGCAGATATGATAAGATACATGAATACGGTTGAGGTGCTGGCAGAGATATACGCGATGAAGATAGGCAGCAGGCTCACGATGCCTCTCATCTACGGCCTTGTGACAAAATCAGATACGCCTGATGCGCTTGACAAGTACTACAACATAACGCTCCTCGATCTTCTCTCCAAGAAGGAGAAGGCGGAGGAGCTGTATGCAACTGAGGCAAAGGAGCTGGAGAGCCTCTCCAAGGAACTGAAAAAATACAGCTTCCTTCCTGTCAGGATCATACGCAGAAGGAGGTTTGCGGAAATGAAGGATATAGTATCCAGGAAGAACCGAAGGGTAAGGGTCATATCGAAGAGGAAGGATTCTTACGGCAGGATGATAGACAAGCTGAGGAAGGCTAGGAAGCAGGCTTAGCCGTATATGATGCCTGAGAGCAGGTCATGCGAGACCTCATCTATGTCCTTTATTGAGTCTACGCCCTTGAAATAAGCTTCCGGAAATTTGACCGCTCCGAGCCTCCCCTCCTTTGTAAGTGCCGTGAAGGTCGTATTCTCAAGATTGCCACGCGCTGGAAGGTATCTGAATATTTCATGAGACATCATGTAAACGCCTGCGTTCATCCAGTAGTCTTTTATAAGCGGCTTCTCGTCGAAACTGATCACCTTCTCCCCTTCCGTCTTTACGATCCCGTATGTGCTCCTTAGCGGAACCAGGGCTATCGAGGCTATCGATCCGTTGATATGCAATGAACCGATATGGATGTTGGTTATATTGTCTCCATTCAGCATTATGAACTCCTTCTCCTCCGCCAGGAGCTTCTTCGCATTCATTAGTGCGCCTGCGGTGCCCATCGGCTCCGGCTCCTCAGAATACTCCACAGCGACTCCCAGCTCCGCTGCCTTCTTTCCCATATGCTCTATGAGCTTGTTCTTCAGGTGGCCTACAAGAAGGACGAACGAGTTTATCCCAAGGCTTTTAAGCCACATTATCTGCCACTCGATTATCGGCTTGCCGCCTACTTCCACGAGCGGCTTTGGGAGAGTCGCGGTAAGCGGCATCAGCCTCTTCCCGTATCCTCCGGCGAGTATCACTGCCTTCATCAGTGCTGCACCTCGCCCTGCTCTGCATCCGGCCCCTTCTTTGGAGGCGGGGACCTGCCGAAAGGCCTGTGGAAGGAATTTACCACCTTGTTGTTTATGATCTCGAAGTTGTCAAGAAGCTTCTGGTAATGGGATATTGCGAGAAGTATTGCGAAGAGCCCCACGGCTATTATGACAATAAATGTAAGGACATAATTCAGGATGAGCTGGAACTGCAGGAGGTTGAGCTTCGCGAAGTTTATTGATATGAGGGTGACTATCGCTATCGATATGTCGACTATGAGAGAGGCGAATGCGACCCTCTCTAGCAGCTTCTTGAGCTTCTCCGCCTTCTTTATATCCTGTGGGTTCATTGAGTATCGCCATTGCATGGCGTGTGTAGCCTTGCCACATTTCCGGTTATATAGAGATATGGCAAATAATTTATATTGTTGGCTTCAGATATAGTGTATCGGGTGCTTTTTACGAGATTAGCTTATCATGCTCTTCGCTCGCATCTGCCCAGGAATGAGTCCGAGTGGGCCGCTGTGGCAGGGCTGGTGGCTGTAGGCGCATGCGTTAGGATAGCAGAGAAGGCGGGAGCTGCGCTGGTTAACAGGGCACAGCAGAGGATTAGGGAGAGAGGCCTCCGCGCTGCGAAACGGGATTGAGGATGCGTTTGCTTTTCAAAGAGTGTTAGATTGGATATAGACGAGCGCATTGGGCTGATAAGATCTGAACCTGTCGAAGAGATAGTAACGGAGGGCGAGCTCCGCACTCTTCTGGAGGCAAAATCAAGGCCAAAACATTACATAGGCCTTGAGATAAGCGGAATGCCGCACATAGGGCATGTGCTCGTTGCCGGCAAGAAGCTGAAGGACCTTGAGGCTGCGGGGGTGGAGACACAGGTTCTTCTGGCCGACTGGCACACGGTCGCGAACAACAAGCTGGGAGGGGACTGGGAGAGGATAATAAAGGCATCAGGATTCTACAGGAGGCTCTTCAGGGAGGTATCGCCCAGGACAAAGATCGTGCTGGGTTCGGAGCTTTACGAGGAAGACCCGGGATATTGGAAACTGGTTATGAAGATGGCAGCGCGTACTACCATCGCGAGGGCCACAAGGACGCTTATAATAGAGGGACGGAGCGAGAGGGATACGCTCCACGTCTCACAGTACATATACCCGATAATGCAGTCTGCGGATATAGAGGCGCTTGACGTAGATATACCTCACGCCGGCATGGACCAGAGGAAGGTACATATGCTTGCCAAGGAGCTCTTCGGCGAGATGGGAATGCGGAAGATAGTTCCCATACATCATCACCTTCTTCCGTCGCTCTCTGAACCGCCTAAGAACATGTGGGACGGAAACAAGGAGGAGATTGTAGCTGAGATGAAGATGAGCAAGTCGAAGCCAGGATCCGCAATAGGGATATTGTATACCGACGAGGAGATAAGCTCCGCCATAAGCGGCAGCTGGTGCCCTGTCGGAGTCGTTGAGCACAACCCACTGCTTGAGCTATGCAGATACCTGATAATCCCTTCCGCGGGGAGGCTTGAGATTGAGAGGGACGCGAAGTACGGAGGCGACATCGAGATATTGAGTTATCAGGAGCTGGAGGCCCTTTATGCATCAAAGAAGCTTCATCCGGTAGACCTTAAGGGCGCGGTCTCGAGGGCTATGATAAGGCTTATATCGTCGGTCAGGGATAAGTTTATTGGGGAGAAGGAGAGCCTTCTCGAACTCTTCGGTAATGTTAGCAAGTGATTTTGTGGATGACAAAACAAGCATCAGGAAGCTGCGCACTCTGGTAAGCGAGTTTGTCAGGGAACGCGACTGGGAGCAGTATCACAACGAGAAGGACCTTGCGCTTGACATATCCATAGAGGCAGCCGAGCTCCTCGAGCACTTCAGGTTTAAGTCTGAGAGGGAAGTGGATGAGATAATGAAGGACAGGAAGAAGAGGGAAGAAGTGGAGGACGAGCTCTCAGATGTGGTATTCGGTGCGATAGCGTTTGCGAATATTGCAGGCATAGATATCGCATCCGCTTTCGTAAGGAAACTTGAGAAGAACAGGAAGAAGTATCCTGTAAGGGTCTTTAAGGGCCTGAACAAGAAGTACAATGAGGTCTGACGGGATGTTATTGCGCATGTGTGTAGATGGATGGTGTAGCGTATGCATAGGATAGTCTCTGTACCGCTGGATCCTGCGCTCGCATCTTTTGTCGGCAAGGAGGGCTCGCGGAACGGCATAGTCTTTTACAACAGGAAAGCAGGGAATGATGTAATAGTCGCGCTTGCCCCTTCTAGCATCGCGGACAAGTTTTATGGCCTATGCGAATCCATGCTCGTCTCCAGGATAGTCATAGTGAGCACTGCATCGGTGGACAAGGACCTTGGGGAGGTGCTCATAGCCCTCTCGCTCATAAGGAGAAGGGCGATATTTACCGATGATAATGACGTCTCCGGATTTGTCTCGAACCTTAAGATAAGCGATTTCTTGGTTACTGGGAAGGAGGGAATTCTCGGGGCGATAGCGGAATATAATGAGGGCTCTTCTGATGCAGCGGTGAAGATAGACATAGACAAGTCATTTCAGGTAAAGGGCGTGGGCAGCATAGTTCTCGGGATAGTCGCGCGCGGCACGGTCAGGGTACACGACAAGCTCTATCATAACTCTGGAAAAGAGGTCCTTATAAGGTCCATACAGGCGCAGGATGAGGATATACTTGAAGCTGGTCCTGGAACAAGGGTAGGCCTCGCGCTGAAAGGCATCGAGAGCGACGAGGTGGAGAAGGGCGATAGTCTCTGCGCTGTGCGTGTGCCAAAAATACCTTCCGCAAGATGCAGCATCAAGATGAACTCGCTTGCGAATGAGAAGATGGAGAGGGGCAAGGTATACGGTTTTGTCTCGGGATTTTCTTATACGGAAGCAAGGATAGAGTCGTGTTCCGATTCGGAAGCGGTTCTCTCGTTTATGAAGGATATCCCGATAGAGAAGGGCGATGAGTTTCTCCTCTTCAGGCAGAATGGCCAGGTCCCGCGCATATTCGCAGGAGGTTCTGTTGAGGAAGCTGTTACAGAAAGGGTTAAAAGGATTTAAACTTGTTTATAGCTGGAGGACATGCCAAAGCATATCAGCGTCGTGATACCTACAATAGAAGAGGAGAGCGTATTCGGCCTTATACGCAGCATACGCCAGATGTTCGGCAACGGCGTAGAGATAATAGTAGTAGACAAGAGCAGCGAGGCTTACAGGAAGAGGCTTGAGAAGGCAGGAGTTACTGTAATAAGGCAGCGCAGCAGGGGCGTGGAGAACGCCATAGTGGAAGGGCTCCGCGCAGCGCACGGCGATATACTCGCAAGCATAGATGCTGATGGAACACATGACCCAAAAGGCCTGAAGGAAGGCGTAAGGATTATAGAGAGGGGAGACGTGGGGCTTGTGCTTGGAAACAGACTGGCCGGTCTGGAGGATGGATCCATGAGCCTTTACTTAAGGTTCGGCAATAAGGCCCTGAGTTACATATTCAGCAAATTGTACAGGACAAGGGTGCATGATGTGCTTACCGGTCTCTTCGTGATGCGCAGGGACGCTTATGATGAGATAAGGAAGGTGGACCCTTACAGGGCAGGGATAGCATTCTTCGCCATAGAGCTCGCAAGGAGAGGGTGGGCGATAGACGAGGTGGGCATACGTTATTATAAGAGGGCTTATGGCAGGTCAAAGCTTACCTCCTCGAAGTTTGCATATGGTATAAATGTCGGGGCGCATCTCATAAGGCAGATAAGGGACTACAGCCCGTTGATGGTATTCGGCGGGATAGGGGGCGTAATGGCGGTAATTGGGGTGGTGCTTGGGATATTTGTTGTCTTCAATTTTGCAAGCACAGGGCTGCTCTCGGAGCCGGGAAGAGCGCTGCTCTCGATAATGCTGATAATAGCAGGCATATTCCTAGTAGTATCAGGGCTAATACTAGACCTTCTGATAGGTATAGAGAGGATGCTTCAGAAGCGTGACTGACATATTAGCTATTTTCAACAGATTTTATAACACTTTATCGCCATAGTTATATGATTATATGGCTACTGAAGAGGCAAATCCGGAACAGATGCCCAAGATGCATCCTTCCATACTTAGAATAATAAACCAGAAGAAGGAGATAAAGGAAAAGCTCGCGGCCATAAAGCACAAGATAGGGGTATACAGTGCAAAGGGCGGTGTCGGAAAGACGACAGTGGCGGTGAACCTTGCATTCGCGATGAAGGAGCAGGGTTATTCCGTGGGTCTGCT
>JAJZOF010000018.1:0-2660 GCA_021811535.1 Microcaldota archaeon
TATTCCTCCTTCATCTCCTTCCCGCAAATCTCGCAGTCAGACATGATACCAACCATTTATTACTTTTTACCCTGTACTATTAATCATGGATAAAACAAATAAAGGCGTATTGCGAAGAAGGGAAACCGCCACCGCGATTACGCTGCTTGTAGCTATCATGGCAATAGCGTCCATAGTATCTTTGTATTTATCCGGCACAGGGATACTTGTCGAGTGGGGAATGGCCATAATAATCCTTGCGATAGCCGGTATGGTTATATCAAAAATCAATGGGTTTAACGGATCTTTCGGTCTTTACCTGCTGGGCTCAAAGCACGGGACCGGATTCGTGGATTGGCTTGCCGGAAGAAAGGATAATTTCTGGGAAGTGATGGCGGACTGGGGGCTTGCCGCCGGGTTCGGCATGTTGGCTTATTTTCTCTTCAAAGGCAAGATAAGCAAGCGCATGATAGCAATTGGCATAATTTCCGATTTGGTGATTCTTTACCTTGCAGTGCCTGCACTTTTCTTCTCCCTTAAGTTTATCAATATTCCACAGATCTCTTCCAGATTGGGCAGCATACCTATAAGCGCGACGCCGTCAGAGTTCTTTGGGCTTGTGCTCGATTACGCGACGAGCGCCTTCTCAATTCTTGGTGCAGTTTTCATCCTGATAGGCGGGTATTCCATGTTTTCCGTAGGGTTCCTGGCTTTCGGGGCGTTGGAGATACTTTATGGGATATCGAGTTTTATCTTCATCTCCATAACAACTGCAAAGCCAAATTATGCAATATTGAGTTCACAGATACCTGGCGCATCGCCTGTCATACCGGGAATAACCATACCACTTATATCAGGAATAATTGCACTTGTAATAATACTGGTTGCACATGAATTTTCCCACGGGGTTCTTTCAAGGAGAGCAAAGGTTAAACTTAAGTCTATAGGCGTTGTCCTGTTTGGTATAATACCTATGGGCGCATTCGTAGAGCCCGACGAAAAACAAGTCACTAAGCTGCCGACAATTAAGCAAAACAGGATATTTGTAGCAGGGGTCTCCTCCAATCTCTTATTATCGGCAGTCTTTCTGGTCCTCACCATTCTTATGCTTCTATATGTGATGCCAATAGTTACAACAAACAGGATAGTGGTCTCTGGAGTTATACCCAATACGCCTGCCAACGGAATAATAAGCAGCGGTACGGTCATATATTCATGGGATAACCATCCGGTTGGAAATATAACATCGCTTGAGAGTGCAGCGGCAGGCGATGGGCCTTTCAGCCTTGTTTCACTCTCGACCAATCTTGGCAATTATTCAATAAGGGCAAACCAAAGCGGCAAGATAGGGGTTTACCTCTCTTCCGAGACCGTGCCCATATCCAACAGCAAGGGATACGAAGCCATCTACTTTATTTACCAGCTTTTTGCGCTTTCTTTCATGCTCAATTTCTTTGTTGGGATATTCAATCTTCTCCCTGCACCATTTTTCGACGCGTGGAGAATATACAGTATAAACATTAAGAACAAGAATATTGTAAGATACCTTTCGGCAATAGTAATAGTTTCCATCATACTAAATATTCTTCCGTGGATTTGGACTGTTTAGTTTGATTTATTTGAAATTTAATATTTATATGGGGATGGTCACTCATGGCGCTCTGCCTAATCTTATATTCCGCTTGCACAAGGAAAAATGCAATTTGATTCCCCAGCAGAAACGTATCAGTTACTGATATACTTGGTAGACACATTTACCCGCTCGGTACCAGAGCTTAAATCCTGTATCTCCAGTGTTATCCTTCCATTAAGCACTGGAACTAATTCTGTCTGGCCCGGTTGAACAGAGGCAATCTCTGTCCCATATGGGTATAGGTATGCAGATGTGGAATTGGAGTCAAGTATGTTTGTAACATTCTTTTCGTACACATACATGAGCGTATAGTTTCCTAGGAAGTAAGTTTGGTTGTAGTACGGGTTTGCCGCGTAATAGGCGTTATAGGCGCATGGCGGATAGTATACATACTTGCCTAGAGTATAGTTGTAGGCTTCTTCTGTGACCCTGCCTTGCTCTGATGGAGCACTACCTCCTTTTGACTTGGATACTGACATATTTACGATAAGGTAACCGTAGCGCGGCACAGTAAAACTTACATTATGAAAGCCCTCTGTCTGCCCGTATCCACTGGCATAATAATATTCAAAAGTGCCATTTACAATCTGTTTAAGCGTGCAGTTATAATAAGTTGCATTTAACAAGTATGACGAATATGTAAGGCCTTTCGATGCGTTAACATCAATGGAGAAGTTGTAATAGTTCTCAAATGATTCGTTAGGTGGGATCTGTTTCTTATAATAGTTAACCTGATTTGAGGCATTTGAAAGCTGTGCATCAAGTTTTGACAGGCCGGAAGAGACAGAGGAGTATGAGAGATAGAAGTACATTGCAATAACTATTACTGCGATTAGTGCTACCGCAAGTACAATTACTAATAGCAACTCCGAACCATTTAGAACCATGCAATCAACAATATATTGAAGCCGGGATTTATAAGCCTTTTATTAATAAGTAAAATGTATTGATTTGACAGTTACATTTGATTAACTAGTCAGGACCAAAACTCTTACATCACGTACCTTATCGCATATGCGAGAAGGCAAGAGAAGATATTGATTGAAAC
>JAJZOF010000018.1:2760-6289 GCA_021811535.1 Microcaldota archaeon
GATGGATCATTTATCAACGTACCAATGGCTTTCCTGCACATCTCTGAGAAGAAGGCAGAAGGAAGCTTCCATCTGAAGGTACCTACTGAGAAAGGCAACCTGCAGGCATTGACAAAGACCTTTGGCGAACTGGAAGCTATAATGAATAAAAAAGACGTTGGATTCAGAGCATACGGCGTAGACAATTACGTTGGCATTTATTATGTAAGTATCTCTGCTTCGTGGAACGGCGGGGAGGATAAGGCAGTAGACGCACTTATAGGAATATACAGATTCCTGGATAATACAAAAGCCGATAGTGCAGGCGGAGTATCGCAGGCAAAGTTTGCCGTAGAACAGGTGATAGCAAGGCTTGATCCGGAAAAGGAAAGGCTTGAAGAGATGCATACGGCAGTAAAATTTCTTGCTGATGCTATAGGGAGCGTCAGGGATGCTGGCGCAAGTCGGGAAGATGTAGTTAGGCTCGAGGAAGCGGCAAGCAAGTTCGTGAATGAACTCAAAGCAGTAGAAGTAAGGAGGTTGTTGAGGGGAAATGGCCTTGGTGCCAGCATTGATTAACAGCAGCTTCCTGTAATTTATAGCTGTGCTGCATCAAATCAGGCTGCATTCCCAGAGTGCACCTACCATGGAACCTCCTTTATCTTTAACGAATGGGCAGCAGCATTGGTAGAGCGATGCAGCAGCCCTGTGAGTATCACTAGGAAGATTATCCCCCAGATGGACGGGAAGCCGCCAAATGGAAAGGCGAATAAAAGTGCGAATATCAGGAATGGATATTGGTCAAGGAGCAGCGTCCGCTCCCCTGATTTCTTTCCCTGGCGCCTCTTGATGAAGCTCCCCGCGAGGTCACCTATATGCGTCCCTATGCTCATTGAGATTCCAGCAAGGAATATACCGGGTATAAAATATGAAAGCAGTGACGCTATTACGAAACCTGAGAGAATGCCGGATATAAGGCCACGTATTGTCTTGTGTTTGCCAAATATTGGCTTCCCCCTGAACTTGCGATTCATGTCTATGGGTACGCCTCCGCCGAATATCACTGGCGCACCGTTTGAGACATAAGCCGGAAGTATGTATATTACAGGATATAAGATTATCGCGTATAATGCATCCTCTACTCCCATCCATTCAGCTCATTTTATTTTGCCTTCGACAAAATTGGTGGAGCCGCCTCCTACAAAGCCTTTCTGCCCAAGCTTCTCGTTTATAAATTCTATAGCGCTTATTTTTGAAGCCGCGGATGCTGCACATACAACATCGCCCTGGGGGTTGTAAAGGAGGATTATGTCCTTGCCGCCTTGCATAGCAAGGTTCGCTATCATGCGCAGCATGTCCCTGCCCATGTCAAGCTCTGCATGCTTTGCGTCGCTTTTTGCAAACTGATCTGCTACCTGCCTTGCCAGGAGTTCCTTGTAGTGTTCCGACTTCTTGTAAAAAGACCGGCTTTCGGACTTCAGTTCCTCCACCTTATCCGCAAGGGAGAATTCGCTGGAGTTTATTGCCGATGCCGATCTCTTAAGTTCCATGTCCTCCTTCCTGAAGTAAGATAACGCAGCCGGGCCTGCCACAAACTCTATCCTGTCTATTCCATCATGCAGTCTGTATGAGCTTGTTACCTTTATTATGCCAAGGTAGTTCTCTATTCCTGTTGCATGAAGCCCGCCGCACGCTTCGGCGTCTATGAGGTTCCCTTTCTTATCTTCTATGATTATTACCCTCATTCTCTTTGAAGGTATCCCATGTCCTTGGTATATCTCGAAGCCGTATAGCTTCTCCGCTTCTCCCCTATCCATCTCCTCGGCCTTGACCCTTAGTCCGTTGAATACCCAGGTGTTCGCAAGTGATTCTATATTTTCCAGCTGTTCCTCTGTGAGGGCAGAGTAGTGTGCTATGTCTATATGCGCTTTGTCAGTCTCTTTCCTTGCGCCCTCCTGCCATGCATGATTACCAAGTATCTTCCTTGATGCGGCACTTATAAGATGCGTTGCCGTGTGATGCGCTATGAGGCGCATCCTCGCATCCTCATCCACTTTTGCTTCCACGTACATGCCTTCTGAGACTGATCCGGCCTTGCTGCCCTTCTCAAGCGTATGTATCACTATTCCATTCTGCTTCTGGACATCGACAACTTTTATGCCGTTTATCGTTCCCTTATCCGCTGCCTGGCCTCCGCCTTCTGGATAGAATGGCGTCTGGTCCAGTATTACGTGCTGATCTTTGGCGTATAACACCTTGGATCTCGATTCTGTAGCAAGTTTGTAGTATAGCGGTATAGTGTGTGGCATTGATTCAGGAACATCTAATGCTGCGGTCTTTTGTCGCTCTTTTTTAACTATGTCACCGGTTATCAGCGACTCATAGTAGCTTTCTGGAAGCGATAAGGCCTTTCCCCTTGATGCTGCGGCGTTTATTATGAACTCTGGGGTTATCCCGTTGCTTTGGTACATTATCTTAAGCTGGTCTATGCTCACTGTTCCGCCTTTTGAGAGTATCGCTTCGATTGTCTTGCCCGCGTTTGCTTTGCTCTTTGCGTATCGGTCCTCTTCGACTTTTATTATCCTTGAGAACTCCCCCGAAGAGATGCAAGACTCAAGCTCTGGATAAAGGGGCTTGAGGTCTCTGGCTATCTCACTGGCAACTTCAGTAAGGTCTATGCCTAAATCGTACTTCTCTATGAAATCCATCGATCTTCTTAGTATTATCCTCAGGTTGTAGCCGCCACCCACGTTTGAAGGCAGGGATCCGTCCGATATTCCAAAGAGTAATGTCCTTATGTGATCAAGAACAGCATAAAGCGCCTGGAGAGGTTTAATCTTCTTGTCATACTCGTCCTGCGTTATGCCTGCCTTGCCGAGCAGTTCAGCCTCCTTTGTGCGCAGGTTCTTTATCTCGTCTATGTTGAGTTCCCCAGAATATCTTGAGAACTTAGCGAAGAGTTTCTGGTCTATCTCAGCAGAGATTCGGGATTCCAGCCTCTCGACGATCTTCCCGAACACTGCACTGTATGCATTGTCCATCCCCGTGTAAAACCACAGAAGCCGTTCCAGCCCCCAGCCAACATCCACCACTTTACCGTCAAGTTCCCTTACGGAGCCGTTTACAAGCTCGAATTCAGTAAATACGCTATTTACTATCTCAACTCCGTTCGCAAAACTCTCAAGGCACGGGCCAAACTCTGAGAAGTCCGGCATGGCCCACGCATCCTCCGTATATACAAGGTCTTCTGCTTTTACTCCCAGCACCTCAGTAAGGTACTTATAGTTAAGTTCTATGGTCCGGTCCTTCCAGTAGCCTTCCTTTGGAGCATTGAATGAATGCTGGCCTGCCATCATAAATCCTGTAAAGTGCCTGCCGGTTATCCCGACATTCTCTATGTCCCTGAATCGCAGGCATATCTGGGGCACTACGAGAGGATTTGCGCTGTATTCGAAGGACATCTTGCCGTTCTCTATGCGCTGGAAGTCCTGTATGCTTGCTATTGTAAAGTATAAATCCTGCCTCCACCTGCTTACTACAGGATACCTTT
>JAJZOF010000005.1 GCA_021811535.1 Microcaldota archaeon
CTTGATGCTGGAATTCTTGCGTTCATGCTCAATGCCGTGAGAATCTTTAGATCCGTTTCTTTGAGATTTAATCTGCTTTCTGATGTTTGGGGAGCATCTGGATTGGGCTGATTGGAGTGCCATATTACTTCGCCGCCATTTTCCTCTATAATTGCCTTTGCCTCCTTCAGGTCTATTCTTGCCGAACGCCTCTTCTTTATGTACCTGCCACTCTCATCTATACGCCCAAGGTATTCGGAGATTGTCTTGTGCTTCTTCAGCTCCTTTTCCCATGTGCCGCTTTCCTTGTACACGTAATACCTTCCGGATATCTTCTTCAAGCTTAAGGTAAACGGATAGAGGGATTTGAGCTCTTTGAATTTTTTTATTATGCTGGCGTTGGCTTCCATTCCGGCACCATATACGTTATATAACATATCAATTATTTATAATACTATACGTTAGTTTTACATCTTAATAACGTAATTTATATGGACTAATATGTAATAATTATGCATATATGTAATACATGGAGGCGCCACGTCACGGATTTGTCAGATTAAGTTTAAATATAAAGGCAGCGTATAGTTAGGTGGGAGTTGGATGCGGGGAATCACGTATTCTTCTATGTCTGATATGCAGATGTATTATAGCAATGCACTACCACACCCCTTCTAAGTTGTGTTTGCTACTTTTATCCATATTGGATCCCCATCCTCTCCCATGTGCTTACTCTCTCCGGAGGATCTCAGCGATGGCATTTATGCTAGGTGAAAACTGTGGGAAACAACAGAGCGAAACGGCAGAATGATGGTTGCAGGTTCTTTTTCGTGCAGCCTAGGAACAATAATGACGTGAGTGTTACTGCAAGGAGACTGATTGAGATTGAACATATCAAGGAGGTGCATGTGACAACCGGCGACTTTGGGTTCGTGGTCAGGGCGGATGTCGATGAAGCCTCTGCTGAAACGGTACAGAGGAAGATAATGAGGCTTACAGATGGCAAGGCATCTTCCGTTGCTTCCTGTATGAAGTATGTAAAATAAGGTGCGATCGCCGGGATTTGAACCCGGGTTACTGCCTTGGCAAGGCAATGTCCTACCAGGCTAGACTACGATCGCACAGATTTATCTTAATGAATCGTCATTTATAAATCCGTTTGCATTGATTCTGCAATGTGATGAATGGCTTGGCTATGATGTATGCTTGGATAATGCATTCCGTGCAATGCGTCTCTTTCCAGGCATACCCATCTCTTCAAGCATGCGGGTAACTCTCGCCTTTATCCTTGCATCCACCTTTATTATTGACATTCCTTTGCCCCTCAGGCCGTATGCCACCAGGGACCCTCTCCTTGCGAATATTATACATGGCATTGCAGCAAGATCTTCTTCCCCTTTTACTTCTATAGCAATACAGTCTCTGCTCCCGGCATTCTTCTCTATCAGGTTGAAGAGCTCCTTTGTTATCTTCCCAGGAGGATTTGATATCTTGTAAGGCTTGGGAAATTTCTCTTTTATTAGGGGGAAATCGGCACTTGCTCGTGCTGTAGAATTATCGAATATGGACAGCTTAGGCATGTATCCGTATGATAGGAGGGTATTTACGGTAACATCGCCTACAGCGTATATCTCCGTGTTTTTCCCTATGGCTTTCATTATTGAGCGCCTTGATCTGCACAGGGTATATCTGCCGGAGCCAAGCTCTGCCCTTAACTTATCAGGAAGCACGAGATCCTTTCTTATCATGATTATCTCTAATTGGTATAGCTTATTTATATGTGCCTTTTTTCGATAGGGAAAATGTGCGTTCTATTTTTTGTCGCCGCAATTAATGGAACTGAGACCTAATTATTTATAAGCAATTTCCAAATTCCGCAATACCTTTAAATATGAGTAAACCTTTAATGATATTCGGGGGTGGGGTAGAAATGGAATTTAGGAGTTCTGCTCTATTGTTAGCTTTGAGCAGGGCAAATGAGAACCGGAACGCAGTTGCCAGTGGAACTGGCGGCACCATAAGAGTTCTTGAAGAGAAAGCATTCTTGTTTCCTGAGGAAAGGGATAGGATACTTGAGGCATTGGAGGAGTACGCAGAAGCACACAGGAATGAAAACAGCGGCATGCTCGCACAGCGCGCTGCTGAGAGGATAGCGGCAGTATCGATGCTTGAGGCATTGAGCGGCGAGGCGGCCTTTATGGATTGATGCCTATATAGGCTCTGGAGTTCAGCTGATGTTTTAATATTTTTCTTGCTTTCTGCTTGCTGAGGCGTGCGCGATCGTTTTGTGCATGCTCAGCTTATATTTTAATTAGGCATATGTCATTATCGGCGCTCTTATGAAGTTAGTAATGGCATTTGGCACTTTTGATGTGCTGCATCCCGGGCATATTGCTTATCTTGAAGAAGCAAGGAAGATGGGAGATGCGCTGATAGTTGTAGTTGCGCGGGATAGCAGCGTTGTCATGATAAAGGGGAGGCGTCCGGTCTTTGGGGAGAAGGAGAGGCTTAAGATTGTCTCTTCGCTGAAGACAGTGGATATGGCAGTTCTTGGAGCAAAGGTAAAAACAGAGAATGGCAGGTTCGGAATAATACGCAGATTCCGCCCTTCGGTAATAGCCCTTGGCTACGACCAGCAGAAGAATGCAGAGGCGCTTGAGGCATGGCTGAAGGAAAAAGGCATCGGTGCGAAAGTGGTGAGAATGAAGGCTTTGAAGCCTGATACGTACAGGAGCTCCCTGATCAAGAATAGGCTTTGATTCCCTGCCTGAGATTTTCTGAAGGTTTTTATTCTTTGGCAGCCAAAGATAATTGCAATTCTTACTATTGAGAGGATATCATGGATAGGAAAAAGACAATTTACATAGGCTTAGCAGTTATAGTAGTTCTAGCTGTTGTCCTCATAGCGTCTTCATCATTGGGAAGCGGAGATGGCGCCTCCCTTGCCGCATATGACAATGTCAGGGTAAGCAGTGCGGTAATTAACAATCTGGAGAGCGTTCCAAACTCTGTGAGCAATGCGGTAGGCATAAATGAGGTAAGCGACCTTCCCACAATAGTAAAGAAGGGAAGCATGCTTACGGACAATGGCAAACCTGAGGTGCTTTACATAGGTGCAGAGTACTGCCCATTCTGCGCTGCTGAGAGGTGGGGGATGATAATAGCGCTGATGAGATTCGGCACGTTTTCCAATCTGCATTACATGACATCCAGTCCGTCTGATGTATTCTCTAATACACCTACATTCACGTTCTATAATTCCACATACACGAGCAATTACATAACCTTCGTGCCTGTAGAGATAGAGAAAAACAAGCTTGTCAATGGCACTTACCCTGCGCTGCAGACGCCAAACCAAAGTGAAAACCAGATATTTTCCGCATATAATCCTTCAGGCAGCATACCATTCATAGATTTTGCGAACAGGAGCGTGCAGGTAGGGTCAAACTACCAGCCTCCTGACGTGCTTGACGGATATAACTGGACCCAGATATCGTATGATTTGCATAACAGCTCGACGGTGCAGGCACAGGAAGTGGTAGGGACTGCGAACCTAGTTACTGCGCAGATCTGTGCGATTACTAATAACACGCCCCAGAGTGTCTGCAGCCAGAATTATGTAGTCTCCGCGGAGAAGCAGCTTGGGATATGATGGTATCTGAAAAGCTCTACAGAAAGTTCCAGTTCGGGCTATCGGTGCTTGGGCTTGTAATATCCCTGTACCTTACAGCTTACCACTATACCTCTGTAGTGCCACTCGCGTGCCCTGATACAGGCATAATAAACTGCGCGAACGTGCTCAACAGCCCATACGCTTATCTCTTCGGAATTCCAATAGCTGTATTCGGTATGCTCTTCTTCGTCATAGAGATCTACTCCCTCCTGAGGCTGGGGATGGATCAGAGATTCCTCATTAATTCGATAGGAATAGGCTTTGTGGCATATTTCATATATCTGGAATACCGGATAGGCAATATATGCATTTACTGCACAGCGGTGCACGTAATAGTGACCCTGCTCTTCGCGCTCTCGTTGTATGAAGAGCTCAGGCACAAGTAGGTATAATTATAAATTTTTGCGATAAATACTATTATTGTCTTGAGTGCTGTTATTATCTTCTACTTAAGGTGTAAATAATGTATCCAAATGTACAAGCGTATGATAGAGGAGTAATGTTTAATCCGGATGGAAGGCTCTTTCAGGTAGAGTATGCGAAGGAGGCCGTCAGGAAGGGCGCGACTTCTGTGGGACTGATAGGCAAGGATTGCGTCGTATTCGTTGCGCACAAGAACATTGTAGAGCCGCTCGCAGTGCCTACTACGATACAGAAGGTCTTTACGATAGACAAGCATATAGGTGCGACTTACAGCGGGATGGTAGCTGACGGTTTGCATATAATAGACTCTTCAAGGGTCTCGGCGCAGAACCACAGGCTGGTATATGATGACATAAAGTCAATAGAGGCGCTAGCAAAGGACATCTCTTCTTACATGATGCAGGCAACGCAGTATGGAGGCATGAGGCCTTATGCAGTCTCCCTGCTCCTTGGGGGCATAGACGGCGAGCCTAGGCTCTTCGAGATAGAGCCAGGAGCGTCCTTCCTTGGATACAAGGCAGATGCCATAGGTTCAGGAAAGAAGGTAGCTACTGAGATGCTTATGAAGGAGTACAAGGACAACATGGAGCTGGATGACGCGATAGGTCTCGGGATAAAGATAATAAGGAAGGCGAGCGACGCGGATGTGAACCAGGACAGCCTTGACATAGGGTATCTTACCTCAGAGAAGGATTTCGCAGTTCTCAAGCCTGATGAGGTAAAGGATTATCTCTGAGTTTTGTTTTTATGTTTTGTAGTGTCTTTTATGTCTAAAACAGTAATAGCGAAATATGCCGTAGGAGGCAAGAACTTTGAAATATTTGTGAACTCGGACCAGGCATACGAGTACATAAGCGGCAAACGCTCAGATCCGCTTGCTGCGCTTGAAGTAGACGAGATTTTCTCTGATGCCAACAAGGGCGAGAGACAGAGCGCCGAAGCGGTGAAGAAGGCATTCGGGACGGAGGATAAGGCAAAGATCGTAGAGACGATACTCAAGAAGGGCAATGTGCCTGTAACTACAGAGCAGAGGAACAAGATGCTGGAGGAGAAGAGGAAGCAGATAATAACCATAATAGCCACTAATTCGATAGATCCCAGGACAGGCGCACCGCATCCTGCGCAGAGGATCGAGAATGCCATGAAAGAGGTGCGCGTGCAGATAGACCCTTTCAAGAACGCCACAGAACAGGTGGATTCTGTAGTGAAGCAGCTCAGCGTAAGGCTGCCGATAAAGTTCGCCACGGCAAGGATGGATGTGATAATACCTGCAGAGTACGCAAACAGGTGCTACGGCCTGCTCAAACAGTATGGCCTCAAATCGGAGAAATGGCTTGATAACGGTTCGCTTAATGCTGAGGTGGAGTTTCCTGCTGGACTGCAGGGGGAGTTCTTTGAGAAGCTCAATTCTTTTACAAAAGGTAATGCAATAGCTAAAAAAATAGGTAGTTAGATGGGCACCATAGTGGTTCCAGGCGAAGTACTGGAGAGATTCAATGGAAGATCTGATAACGTCTTCTTTGACGGGAACAAGGCTTATTCAAAGGTTTTGGGCATATATGACAGTGAGAGAGGCATGCTTACGCCGCTTGAGGGGTTGTGGTATCCCAGGATGGGGGATACAGTGATAGGCATCGTCGAGGAGGATAAGTTCAATATATACACGGTTTATCTGAACGCACCTTACAAGGGCATAGCGATGTCCAAGTTCATAGAGGAGCCGCTTGCCGCTGGGGACATAATAGAGGCTGTCATAAAGGACATAGACAGGACAAAGACCGCGGTGCTCACTCGCGTCAGGAAGCTTAATGGAGGAAAGATAATCTCGGTAAAGCCTTCTAAGATACCGCGCATTATGGGTCATGGGGACACGATGATAAAGCAGCTTGTCCAGGGAACCAAGTGCACGCTCGTAGTAGGGCTGAATGGGGTAATATGGATAAGCGGAGGCAATTACGACCTTGCCGCTGAGGCCATATTCAAGATAGTTGAAGAGGCCCATACGCCTGGGCTTACGGAGCGCGTGAAGGAGCTGCTCGAGGGCAAAAAGTGATATTATGTCTGGAGGAACTGATAAACCTGAATTGATAGTGAATGGGAAGAGGCTTGACGGAAGGGACATGGGCGACCTGAGGGCGGTGAAGATAGAGGCAGGTACGCTGAAGAATGCCGATGGATCTGCATATATAGAATGGGGCAATAACAAGATACTTGCCGCCGTATATGGCCCTAAGGAAGCGCTCCCTAAGCATATAGCCGACCCGGAGAGGGCAGTAATAAGGTGCAGATATTCTATGGCGCCTTTCTCATCGCTTGAGGAGCACGGGCGCTCAGGCCCAAACAGGAGGGCTATAGAGATATCGAAGGTTACAAAGGAGGTATTTGAGAAGGTCGTGGTGCTTGAAGATTTTCCCGGAAGCAAGATCGACCTCTTCATAGAGGTGCTTCAGAGCGATGGAGGAACAAGGGCAGCCGGCATAACCGCTGCGGCTGTGGCGTTTGCATCCTCAGGAATACCGATGCTGGATCTTCCTTATGCGGTATCGGTTGGCAAGATAGGTGAACATGTCGTGCTTGATCTGAACAAGATCGAAGATAATTACTCTGATGCAGATATGCCTGTCGCGCTGGGTCCGAGGCTTAATGAGGTACTTCTCCTACAGATGGACGGGAGCATGAGCAGGCAGGATATCTCGAAGGGGCTTGAGATGGTAACCAGAGCGGGAAGCGTGATAAGCCAGGTGCAGAAGGCTGCGCTGAAGGAGCCTTACGAGAAAGTCTCGAGCAGGTACAGATAGGTGTTATTTATGACAATAAGAAAAGCAATGGTAGGATATGTAGAGAGCATGGTGAAGAAAGGGCTGAGGGAAGACGGAAGGGGCTTCATGAACTACAGGGATATATGTATAAATACGGGAAAGATCCCAAATGCCGAAGGGTCGGCAGAAGTAGACATTGGTTACACTAAGGTCCTTGCAGGAGTTAAGGTTGGCACTGGAGAACCAATGAAGGACAAACCTGATGAGGGCAACCTGCTTACTTCGGCTGAACTGCTTCCTCTGGCATCTGAAGAATATGATGTAGGTCCACCAAGCCCGGAGGCAATAGAGCTGGCCAGGGTAGTCGACAGGGGGATAAGGGCAGCTGGAGTGATAGACACAAAGTCGCTCTTTATAGAAGAAGGCAAGGTATGGGAGATATTCATAGATATCTACGTCCTCAATTACGATGGCAACCTGTTCGATGCAGGCACTATTGCCGCATCAGCGGCACTTGCGAGCGCGAGGATGCCTAAGTATGAGAACGGAGAAGTTATACGGGAAGGCAATCTTGGGAGGCTCAAGACAGGAAATGTCGTCACCTCGTGCACCTTTGCAAAGCTTGGCTCAGCGGTACTTCTTGACCCTGATGGAAACGAGGAGACGGCTATGGACGGGCGATTGACAGTGGCAAATGACGAGAATGCTGTAAGGGCTATGCAGAAGGGGCTGAGCGGATCCTTCTCCTTCGGAGAGATAGACAAGGCTATAGAGCTGTCCTTTGAGAGATCCAAGGACCTCAGGAAGATGATAAAGAATTCTGCAGGTGAATGAGTGGCAAAATACAATGTCAGGTACGGAGTAAGTCTTAGGAACAGGTATGAATCTGTTAAGGCCGACAAGAGGAAGAGATATAAGTGCGATATATGCGGCAAGGAAGCTGTTAAGAGGCGCAGCAACGGAATATGGGAGTGCAGGAGCTGCCAGTCCATATTCGCCGGGGGCGCATATACCCCAAGGACCTCTGCCGGGGAGACGGTAAGCAGGCTCCTTGGAAGGTAGTAGCATGGTAAGGATAACATACTCGCCGATAAAGGATCTTGTGATACATGAGATGATAGAGCTGAGCAAGGAGGATCTCATGCGCGAGCGGGTAACTCCTGCCGGGACCATGCCGCTCTACTGGTGTGATGGGATACTCTTCACTTTCTCCTCGCTGCCAATGACAGATGAGATAGTCAAGGATTATGTTAATGGCAAGACTCACTGGGTTGAGGTGCACTTCGCGCGGATGGATAATTTTGTCCCTGTGCTATCGCTTAGCGAGGAAGAATACAAGACAGCAATGAACATAAGGGTTATAGACACAGGCGTATCAAGCCTTCACAAAGAATTTATAAAGTGGTTGAAGGATAATATTGTAAAGAAGTGATCTAATGGCTTATGTTTGCATACATTGCGGAAAAGAGCTGAAGAGCCTCGAGAAGTTCATGAGATGCCCGTATTGCGGATACAGGGTACTGGCAAAGAAGAGGTCGTCTATAGCGAAGGAGCTCTCCACTGACTGAGCATTATGTCTATTCCTCGCCGACTATTATGGTCTGCGAGACCTTCCTGACGCGCTTGAAGTCTACGCTGTTCTTGAAGAGGTCTTTGCGCACGTTGCTGCTGCGCATTAAGCTGCTTATGTTGCTGAATAGCAGCTTAGCGACTGTCCCGTCATCCATGTTCAGTATGACGTCCTTCACTTCTCCCAGGACCTTGCCGCTCGTAGAGATTACTTTCTTATCATAAAGCTCCGAAATATTTATTGTCATGAATTCAACCTTCAAGTTTTATCCTATTGATTTTCTTGGAAGCAAATATTCTTATTACATGTTCCCATATTGCATTTATGAATGCCTCCTTGTCCCGTTCCCTTAATGAGAGCTCCTCCTCGGTGAACATCCCTATGTTGGAGTCTGAGATGTTGCGTATGTATTCCTTTGTTATGAAATATGATTTTGCATTGCAGGACGTGCAGAGAAGCATCGGAAGTGCAGGCACGTCCCGCATATCTTCTATGTTTAGGGTGTCAAGCTCTCTCTGCAGTGCAGATTCCCCGCATGCTTCACATGCCGCATTTATCCGCACAGGCGTGTATTTCTCCCGCTGCTCTACGGCAAACTCCCTGCCCGTGCAGACATATTCCGCAAGAACCGTTTCCGGATCCGAGTCAGTTTTCCGGTATATCTGATTCGTAGTTGCACCATTTGCCGTCAGTTCTGTCAGGAGTATGCCTTCCTTCGTCTTCTCCGAGATGTAGTACCTCTCTCCGGATGGCGTAGCAATTGCCTCGGTGCGCACTCTGGCCCCTGTCTTGTATGCGGTTATCTTTTCATTTGGCATCCGTCTCGCCCTTCAGCTTATAGTCGGATATGTCCTTTTTCGTGACTTTTGACCTTTTCTCCCTTGCCGCATTCCTTACCGCGAATTCAGATATTCTTCGCGCTTCCTCTTCCAGCATGCACGCCATCTCCTCTGCGCCGCTCTCGGTTATGTTTGCCTTGAACTTGTTCTTTATCAGCTTTTTTATCTCTTCCCTGGAGATGTTTGCCATGAAATCAGCACTCAAGATCCTCATCATGAATCAGATCTTTTACTCATCATCTCAGTTACTATTCCACTGTATGGTATATTAGCCTTTTCTTCGTTATCCAGAGCCCTAGAGCTATCGCATGGCGTATACTGTGCTGCCTGGCTCAACCCTGTACCGCAGCTTTATGCCTATCTCGTCACCCTCCCCTGCGCTCGTGACATCCTCCCTGTTTATCTGCATGCTTGCGACCTTCTGCCTTACGGCCTCCTCCTCGGTTCCTATCTCGATTATCTCTCCCTGGCTGAGAGGGCCGTCAAGCCTTATAGCGGCTACGCCTATCTTGCTGTAGAATTGTGTTACTGTACCTACCCGCTCTCTTGTCTTCCCTGTCCCTGCAGCGTTTGCTGCAGCCGCAGATGAGCGGAGCCTCTCCTCTTTCTCCTCGGATGCCTCAAGTGCAGCTATTACGCCATCAAGATCATTGGTCCTTCTGCCCATGCAAAGCACCACTACAGTTCCTTGGTATCCCTGTCAATCGGCTTCTTCTGGTAAATGAGAAGTGCTTTCCTGGCGGCGCGTAGCGTAAGGGTTGCGCAGTGCAGCCTGGACGGACCCGGATCTATATTTATTATGGAGACAAGCTTGTCCTTGCCCATCTTCTCTACTTCATCTATGCTCTTTCCCCTGAGATAATCCATAAGTATGCTTGCCGTACCCATCGATATTACACACCCGCTCCCTTCGAATGAGATATCGCTTATCTTGCCTTCTTTCACCTTGAGGTATACGGTTATCCTATCTCCGCATGATATGTTTTCCTCGTGTATTGAGACGTCCGCGTCTCCCATCTTTGATTTGCCGTGCGGGTGCTCATAGTTGAATATGAGCTCTTCCGCGTATACTCCCAAGTCCATGCAATTACCTGCCAAAAAGCCTAATATGCTCCTTCATCATACATCTATCCTGCACATAATCCATCCCGCATGATGACGAATACTCCTCTGCCTCTGCGCTGGTTATCCCTTCCTGCAGCCACAGTGCCTTTGCCCCGTTCTCGAAAGCTTCTTTGGCTATCTTATATGCCTCTCCGGAAGGCCTGAATACATCAACTGTGTCGAAGCTTCCCCTGGCCTCTGAGAGGCTCTTCAACGCCTTTACCCCCAATATCGAATCTGCAAAAGGGTTTATCGGTATTATGCGGTATCCCTGCGCAGCTAGATACTCAGGAACATATCCGCTCGGCTTGGAAGCGTCCCTTGAGCATCCTACTACGGCTATAACCCTGGCGCTTTCCAATATCTTCTTTGCCTTGTCCATTAGTTTTTACCTAGACGCGCCGATATTGGATTCGGCACGACAGATATTATTTTGTATAATATGTTATTTATCCTTTCCTTATTCCTTATTATCGCGTATCCTACGACTATGCTTATTATGAACCCCGCAATAACGTCTGTTAGATAGTGCTGCCCCAGGTAGACCCTTCCGAACAGCACAAGGAATAGCCATACTATGTAGAGTATGTTCAGGTACTTGTATGTCCTTGTTATGAAGTAAAGCCCTGTCAGTGTCGTCGCATGGCTGGATGGGAAGGAGAAGCTGCTCTCGCAGCCTACCTTGTTTATCCAGTATAGGGAACTTACATCGCATGGCCGAGGTTCCCTGACTATAAGTTTTATCGTCTCGCTTATTGCATAAAGGACTACGACTGAGAAGGCGAAGAGCATCGCGTTCCTGTCCTTCCTGTATATCAGATATACAAGTATCAGGGGGAGCACTATGAAGAAGCTGGAGCCTATATATGCCATCACAGTGTTAAGAGACGGGTTTGCGAGGGAATCAACGGCGTGGAATGCTGCTATGTTTATTCCGCTTGTCAGGTTGGATATGTTGAGTTGCATGAATTAATATAATAATGGCTATTTTTAAAATAATAGCATGGATTACATTGTTGTTGACACAAGTTCCATAATATACGCTACTGCGCACAGGAAGGATATATGTGAAATTCTCCTTGAGGGAATGGGTCTGGGGGTAGTAGTCTCCTCTGGCGTATTCAGGGAACTCAGGAAGATAGGCGGCGGGAAGGGCTCGGATTCGGGCAGTGCAAGGGCTGGGGCAGTTTTACTTAAGAACCATGGGGTAAGGGTAATAAATAATAATTCTTATGTTGATATATGGATAGAGGAATATGCCTTAAGGCATATGCTTCCTGTCTGCACCAACGATACAAAACTTAAAAAGAAGCTAATTGCTGAAGGCTTAAGCGTATTCAGCGTATCTTCCGATGGAAAAATAAGATAGAATGGTTGATTGATTGTATTACATACACACAATAACTGATACAATAAGCATACCTCCGGAGCATATGGGTGAGGAACCTAAGAAGGTAGCAGAGGATATACTAAGGAAAAAGTACGAGAGAGTGCTTGACAGGGACATGGGGATAATAATTGCGGTATTCAACATAAGCGGCATAGGAAATGGGTTCGTAGTTCCAGGGGATCCGAATGTGCATATGGAGGTGACTTTTGATGCACTTACCTTCTCAGTTGAGGTTGATGAGGTTGTAATAGGGGAGGTGTCTGAGCTTGTAGATTTCGGATGTTTTGTACGCATAGGCCCCATAGACGGGCTCGTGCACCTGTCCCAGATAACTACGGATTTCATGAGCTACGACAAGAAAGGCGGTTTCTTCTCTTCAAGAAGCAGCGGCAGGAGCCTGAAGAAGGGAGACCTTGTTTACGCAAAGGTCTCTTCGGTAAGCATGAAGAACAGCATAAAGGACATAAAGATAGCTCTGACTATGAGGCCGGAAGGCCTTGGCAAGCCAGAATGGTTAAGGGAGACTAAGCCAAGGGAGAGGCAGCAGAACAGGAGAGGGAGGGGAAAGCCAAGGCGTTGAAGTGATAATATGGCAGAACATGTTTGCAAGAACTGCAGGTTTATAATACAGCAGGGCACGGTATGCCCAATATGCGGATCTACACAGCTGACTTCGAAATGGAATGGGCAGGTGCTTGTGCTTAATGTAGAAAAATCCGAGCTTGCTAAGAAACTCGGGATAAAGGTAAACGGAGTATTCGCGATAAGCATAAAGGAATAGGCCTTACTGCTTGCCCTTTTCCTCCCGCTCGTATTCTTCTACCACTTCCACTTTCCTGAGGTCCTTGATATTGTCAAAGATCGAGTCTACTGCGGCTGTCTTGTTTATGAAATAGTCTGGATCCTTCTTCTGCTTTGAGCCAAAGACGAACCTTGCCTTTTCTGGCGTCACATCTACGGTATCAGGGAATAGTGAGTAATCGTTTGCCAGGGCTTCTACCATCTTCTTCTTGTCTTCTATCTTCTCTACCACTTTTACTTCATATATCATCCGTTCTCCAGCGAGCGGATGGTTTGCATCTACAAGAACCCTGCCGGAATTTATGCTCTTCACAGTTGCTACTGTGCCGTCTATGTCTACCTGCATTCCGGGATAAGGATCCATATCCCTCTTTCTGAAATCGGATAGGTGCATGACCCTGGCCAGCTCGGGGTTCCTCTCGCCAAATGCGTCCTTCGGCTCGAGCTCAGCTTTCTTTTCTTCGCCTACAGACATGCCCATAAGGATATTCTCGAGCCCTCTTATGGTGCCCTTCTTTCCCAGTATAACCAGCTGCGGCTTATAGGACGACTTCTCATTGTATATGCCATTGTCCTTGGCAAGCTTCTCATTTGTAGTAAATACCAGCTGCTTATCAGATCCTCTCCATGCGCTGTACTCTATCTTTATGTAATCTCCTTCCTTGAAAGACATGTGTTCACCAAAATTTAGCATTAAGTCTGCTTATTGATACATTTATAGGTTCATTTGCGCTTCTATATATAGTTATCTGCAAGCAGCTCTCTGGGAGAAAATGCGTGGCATGCGTCTGATTGGAATTTATTGCAGTATATTGAGGGCATATGCTTCCGGTATGAATTTATACATGTATTGCATACTTACTATGAATTGCCCTGTTGATTGTAATGGAAAGAAAGAAATTTGTTGAGTTCCTAGGTGCACTTTTCATCGCTTTTATATTTATAAGCTCTTATCTTGAGTTTACCAATATAGGCGGCTCTTCCACTGCACATGCGAATGTGTCCAAGGCAAAGAACGCAACGCCTACAATATTCTCATATGGATACTCGAATTCAGTAGTATCCGGTTATGGGAGGGTGCTTGATATAAATGTCACATGCAACTCATCTGAAAGCGCAGGTCTCGGGTCAAACCTCACAAATTCCCTCAACGGGTTGGAGGCGAATGGAAGCGCAGAAAACTTTATACAGACGCCGTATGGCTACTCTGTACTGCTCTCCGGAAATTACTCAGACTCTGCTTACAGGTATATAGCAAGGACGATAAACTCGAGCTACCTCTCGTGCATCGCATTCAGGAGCAGCGTCAACCTCCTCCTCCCGCAGAAGGTAAACCTCACCTATTCGAGCGGAATAGGAAGCGGAATCCAGAATATAAGCGTTGCAGTTCCCCAGAAATTCCGCACGTATAGCATACCTGTCATCCTCAACGGGACTAATCTGACATACTTCAGGCTCAAGCTTCTGGCCGAGCTCTACCAGAATGCGACCATAGCGAATATGAGCATATCCGTTGTCTAGGTGCGGCTTGTGATAGACGAAAAAGTAAAGAATGCCATCTTCAGGAATGCACTTAAAAACGCATTCGACTACGGCTCTGCCAAGGAAGGTGCAGTCATAAGCAAGGTCCTTTTTGAGTTCCCTGCGCTCAGATCCTCTATGGCCGAGCTTAAGGCCGAGGTATCAAAGGCGATATCTCTGGTAAATGGCATGGATAGGACCAGGCTTGAGGATGAGTATGGAAGTTATAAGGCTGGATTCGACGAGGCAGAGAGGAAAAAAGCAGAGGAGTCAAAGCCTAAGTTTATAGCGGACGGAGCAACGGTGGGCAATTTCAAGACACGCTTCCCGCCTGCGCCTAATGGGTATATGCATATAGGGCATGCGAAGATAGCCTTCCTCGAGCAGAGGCTTGCGGAGGAGTATAAAGGCAGGCTTGTGCTCTACTTTGATGATACGGATCCGGAAAATGAGAGGCAGGAGTTTGTTGACGCGTTCAAGAGGGATCTTGATTGGCTTGGGATACGGTTCGATGGAGAGTATTATGCAAGCGACAACGTAGATAAAATGTATGGCTATGCGGCAGCCGCAATACGATCTGGCAACGCGTATGTATGCACATGCAGCCGGGAAAAGATGAAGGACGGACGGATGAACTCCAAGGAGTGTGAACATAGGAGCAATAGCGCAGAGAGGAATGCCGAGCTCTGGAACGCTATGCTTGACGGTTCCCTTGGAGAGAGTGGCGTGCTGAGGCTTAAAGGGGATATGAAATCCCTGAATACCGTTATGCGTGACCCTACGCTCTTTAGGATAAAGAGTCAGGCCCATTACAGGCAGGGAAGCAGGTATACGGTCTGGCCCACATACGATTTCAATACCCCTATAATGGATTCGATCATGGGCATAACTGATACCCTGAGAAGCAAAGAGTATGAACTCAGGGATGAGCTTTACTTCAGAATCCTTGACATGCTGGGGCTGCGTAAGCCCAGGATACACAGCGTCGCAAGGCTTGAGATAAAGGGAAACATCACTTCCAAGAGGAAGCTTAATGCAATGGTTAAGGAAGGCCTGATTAGCGGATATGATGACCCGAGGCTTGTTACCATAGCCGGGCTGCGCAACCGTGGGATAGAAGCAGCGGCTATCAAGGAATTTGCACTTAGATTCGGCATGAGCAAAGCCGAGAGTGTCATGGATATAGAGATGCTGCTTTCTTACAACAGGAAGCTCATTGACAGGCAGGCTAAGAGGCTATTTGCGGTAGAAGACCCTGTTGATGTGTCGGTGGAGGGATTCGAGAGAAGGAAAGTCAGGCTGAGGCTCCACCCTTCAGAGGATATCGGATATAGGGAGTATGAACTCGGGGGCAGATTCCTTATAGACAAGGCAGACGCATCTTCCCTGAAGGAGGGAGATAGTATAAGGCTTAAGGAAGCGGTTTCTGCAAAGGTCTTGTCAGTATCTCGCGGTACAGTAAGATGCGCGGAAAAGGAGGGAGGGCCAGATGGGAGTTCGAAGGCGCTACAGTGGGTAGACGCAGATGCTGCGTTGAGATGCAGATTTATAATGCTTGGAAACCTTGTCGATGATTCAGAGGGGTTCAATAAAAATAGCATAGAAGAGCATGAAGGATACGTAGAGGGATATGCTGCGCGTCTTGAGGATGGAGAGCGCGTGCAACTGGAGCGCAAAGGATTCTTCAGGCTTAGGAAGGGACAGGTGCTCTCGTTTACCTCACTCTGATTTTATTTCATCGAGAGATTTGGCTATCTCTTCGGAGATGTCAAAAGTTTTGGTTCCCCTGAATGGCAGCGTGTTGGTACCGCATATCTCGCTTATTCCAGCATTCCTGAGCTTTTCTTCTGCGTTGCCTGCCATTATCAGGTGAACTGCGGCTACGCGCACATTTTCCGCGCCGCGGGACTTTGCAAATTCTGCTGCCTGCACTATGGTTCCCCCAGTGCTTATCATGTCGTCTATTATCATGACGTCATTTCCTTTCATGCTCTCTGATGGAGAATGCTTTATGCTGACCTTTGTATCATTCAGCCTTTCTTTGTCTATGTATGTATAGGCGCAGCCTATGCTTGCCGCTGCCTTCCTTGCTATCTCAAGCGCTCCTTTATCAGGAGCCAGCACTAGAGGATTGCGCATTCCTGCCCCTGCATAAACTGCCATCTTCCCTGTTACATCAACTATTGCTGTTTTGCCTTTGAATGCACGCAGCGGCCCGCTCTTGTGTGGCTGTATCGTTATGAGGTTGTCTAGCTGCAGTGAATTCAGTATCGAGATTATGGTGCTTATGCTTACGGCTTCGCCCTCGTTGAACTCCTTGTTCTGCCTCATATAGCCCATGTATGGCACTATGGCGGTTATCGACTTTGCCCCCATATTCCTGGCCTTGTCTATCATGAAGAATAGCTCCATGAGGCTCTTGTCCTGCGGGGTATTTGTAGACTGTATTATCGCAATGTCTTCCCCGGCTATCTCATGAGGTATTTTAATGTATGACTCTCCGTCTGGGAAGACCTTGTGTGCAGTACTGTAGGATTTTTCCCCCCTCAGCTCTGCAATCCTTTCGGAGATGCCGTTGGCTGAAGGTCCTGCTATTAATATCATAGAAATAATGAGAGATGCAGTATTAAATATTTAGCGCATGTGCACCGGTGCAGGCAAAACATTAATAGGCGCATTCTTATATTTACATTACCTAGAGTCCCGTCATCTAGTGGCCAAGGATAGCGGGCTTTGGACCCGCATACGCCGGTTCGAATCCGACCGGGACTATTTCAGGTATATGGGCAGGGTGCATCGATGAGCATTGCAAGAAAACTACATAGTATCGGAAGCTTGAAAGAAGGAAGGCCCGCTTCAGCCAATTCATTCGTAAAGGACATTGGGAGATTGGAGAGGATAGTGGAGGCTTGCTGGGATAAGAGCACCAGTGCAGACCCTGACGCGTGGACCGCAGGCAATGGCGCATATGGCCAGTGTGCAGTCACCGCACTACTGGTGCAGGAGATGCTGGGTGGAAAACTTCTTAGGAGCGTCGCTTCTTGGGAAGGAGGCAGCGTATCGCACTATTTCAATGAGCTTCCTGATGGGATGGTATTGGATCTGACAAGAAAGCAATTCGAGGCAGATTGCAGATTTTCCGCTCCAGAGTACAGGGATCGGTCATATGTATTGTCTTATCCAGATACGGCATCAAGATATGAGATTCTGAAGCGCAGATTCATACTTGCATCTGGGCTGCGATGAAACAGTATTAATAATACTGCATTCCAAGCTTAATTATGATGATGAGACGAGGTATTTCTGACTAGTGATGAGTAAGAGAGTCTCTGAATAATCAGTGTGTTTTATGAATAAAGGCAGGGGAAATGGGAAGAGAGTCATTGTAGGCATAGACGGTGGAGGGACGGAGACCCTCGCGCTTGCGTATGATGAAAATGGCAGGCTTATTGGGGAGGGAGTTGCAGGGCCATCGAATCCACATAATGTCGGAACGGACAGTGCTGTGGAGAATATACTAAGCGCGATGTACAATACCGGATTCAAGAAGGCTGATGCCGTATGCGTCGCGCTCGCCGGTATGGATACTTCCAAGGATATAGGCATTATGAAATCGGCCATACCGAAGCTATCAGATCATACGGTAGTTGAGCATGATGCTTTCGCTGCGTTGTATGCCGAGACCAGGGGAGCGAAGGGCGTACTCTGCATTGCCGGGACGGGGAGCATAGTCCTTGGGTATGATGGAACCGATAGGCACAGGATATGCGATTACGGATGGCTGCTTGGAGATGATGGATCAGGATACAGGATCGGGTGCGAAGGACTTAGGAAAACGGTAAAGATGCTTGACGGGGAGATGCGCAGGAGCATACTGGCTTCTTATATTCTTGATGCGACATTCTCTGACGACCTTGATGCCCTTATATCATGGGGCTATTCCAAGCAGTTCAGGGTAGATTCTATAGCTGCGTTGTCAAAGGTGGTGGACAGAGCTGCGGCAGAGGGAGATAAAGCGGCACTGAAGATTATTAATGAAACAAGCACCAGCCTTGCTCGCGGAGCGGTGATGATGTCAAGGAAGATAGGTGTGGATAGGGTCTATACTGTAGGCGGGGTTTTCGAATCTGCACTTTACCATAGAATATTCAAGAATTACCTCTCGAGAAGCAGGATAAGCGTGGTCCAGTCCACGAAGAAGACTGCGCTTGGCGCAGTTCTTATCGCAGCGGATTCCATAGGGATCAGACTAAGACCTAATAAGACCTAGCAAAATTTGCCAGGGCTTTTGCTTCCTTGCCGCAGTATATGCACTTGCCTTGAGCTTTCTGCTGGTTTTCCGGCATGTTTGTGATCTTTGCTCCTGTCTCCTCCTTTACTTTGTCTTCACACTCCATGGACATGCACCACCCAGCCTGTACTATGCCTCCCTTATTCTTCAAGATATCCTTCAGACTGTCGTAGGTATCTGCCCTTGATATCATTGACTCCATGAATGAGAGGGCCTTCGAATACATGGATTCGTGCATCTCTTCCATGATTGAGGAAAGCCTTTCTTTCAGGATGGAGACCTTCACCGTCTCCTTTGCCCCGTTGTCGCGCCTGACTGCAACTACTGATTCCGATGTAATCTCCCTCTCGCCCACTTCTATGCGTACAGGCACTCCTCGCATCTCCCACTCGTTAAATTTGTAGCCAGGTGAATAGCCTTCCCTGTCATCAAGTTTTACCCTCAGGTATTGGCAGATGTCTGCGGCAAGCCTCTTAGCATAATCAAGTACCTTTTCCTTGTTTGCTTCCCTGAATATTGGGACTATTATTGCCTGTATGTGTGCTACTTTTGGTGGGATTACGAGACCCTTGTCATCCCCGTGTGTCGCCACCATAACGCCAAGGACCCTTGTGCTTATCGCAAAGGTATTCTGCCATGCATATTCCTGCTTGCCGTCCTTGTCCAAGAACTTTATCTCGAATGCCTTTGAGAAGTTCTGCCCATCATTATGAAAGTCCGGTCCTTGCAGAGCCCAACCATCAGGCATTATCATCTCAATGCTGTAGCTCGCTACTGCACCGGCAAATTTCTCCTTATCTGTCTTCTTGCCAGGTATTCCTGGAAGGGCAAGGTAGTGTTTAAGTGCCCTTAGGTATATCCCCAGTATTACCTCCTTCTCACCATCTGCCTCTTCCTTGGTGGCAAATACTGTATGGCCCTCGTTCCAGAGAAACTCCCTTGACCTGATAAAAGGAGTGGGATGCTTGAATTCCCACCTCAAGACACTGTTCCATTGATTATATCTCATAGGGAGATCCCTCCATGACCTTATCCACTTGGAATAACTTGGGTACATTATTGTCTCGGACGTGGGGCGTATTGCGAGTTTTTCATCGAATTTTGTCTCGCCTGCCTGCGTAACCCAAGCGACTTCAGGGGTAAAACCTTTGAAGTGCTCGCTCTCGCGCTCCAGGAACTTCTGCGGTATCAGGAGGGGAAAATAAACGTTCTCTATCCCTACCTTCTCGAATTCTGCGTCTATGCCTCTTGAGAGCGTCTGCCAGGCATAGTAGGAAGAGGGGCGAAAAGCCAGCGAGCCGGATACGTCAGTATAGTCTATGAACTCTGACTTGAGCAGCACTTCGGCGTACCATCCTGAAAAATCTTCTGCTTTTTTGCACTGTATTCCATTCTCATCTGATATGCAATCACCATCAGCCAATTGGCACATCCAGCTTGGATAATTCATACTTAAGCAATTTAACGTTCTTAAACTGTACTGCGTTTATGCCCAGTTCCCTAGCTCCCTGTATATTCTGCATCTCGTTGTCTATAAGCAGCAGTTCCCTGGGGTCTAAAGAGATTTTTTTAATTACGTATTCGTATATTTTTGGGTCTGGTTTGAGGCAGCCTATGTTGAAAGAGGTAAATTTATAATCGAATATGTTCTTGGGAAATAGTTTTACTGTAAAGGCATGACGGTTCCTATCGACATTGGTAAGATATCCTGTTATGTATTTTTTATGCATGTCTGAAGCCATCCTTACTACTGGTTCGTTTACTTTTACGCGCTCTTTGTAGAATTCAATCCACCTAAACTGGTTTTTCCTTATTCCGAGAGACTTTGAGATCTCAGAGCTAAACTTGCCGATGGTTATTTTCCCGGTCTCAAAACTGGGAAGCCTGCTTTTGATTATTTCCTGTACCTTAATTGTGCTTTTGCCGGATATGCCAGAGAGGTAAGAATAATACTCCTTTTGCGGCGTTCTTATTATTACCCCTCCAATATCAAAAATAACTCCGCGTATCATGATTGCATTTCTTATTAAAGGTTTTAAAGGCTAACGCACAAATAATAATGCTCAGGGGTTGTGGCGTAACTTGGCAGCGCGGCAGGCTCCAGATATATTTTATTTTGAGCGTTTTACGCTGTGATGAAATTCTGGAAATAAGACTAAATATGGAAGCAACCTGCATGTCGGGGTTCAAATCCCCGCAACCCCAGACTTTTTAGCACGTCTGCTTTTTTGTGTATCGAGTGCAATATGTAGAAGTGTGTATTGAGTTGTGCAGTGCTTATTAGGGAAGGCTTAAATTGTTATTTGCGTTTATATGCATATACTTGTTTTGGTGATGACACTTTTAGGTGATTATTGATGAAGGTACTTGGAGTCGCTGCGCATCCTGACGATCTGGATTTTGGCGCGGCTGGGACTTTTGCAAAATGGTCTAAGGAAGGCGCTGCCTGCTACTACTTAATCTGCACGAATGGCTGCAAAGGCTCTGATGATCCAAAGATGACAGAGAAGAAGCTGGTAAAGATAAGGCGCAGGGAGCAGATAGAGGCAGGCAAGGTACTCGGGCTCAGGGGAGTATACTTCCTTGGCCACAACGATACGCAGCTTGTGGCTGATCTGAAGCTCAAAAAAGAGATAGTGCGGATGATAAGGAAGATAAGACCCGATGTGGTAGTAACCATGGATCCTACATTTGTATATTCCAAGAGGGGCTTTGTCAACCATACGGATCATAGGGCTGCGGGGCAGGCGACTATAGATGCAGTATATCCTCTTGCCAGAGACAGGCTCACCTTCAAGGAGCTTGAGAAGGAAGGCCTGAAGCCGCATGTGGTAAAGACCCTCTACCTTACGAATTTCGAGAACAGGAACGAGATCGTTGACATAAGCGATACTATAGACCTTAAGATAGCAGCATTGAAGTGCCATAGAAGTCAGATATCTGCGGAAAGCGTTTCTAGGATAAGGGAGATGGCTAAGATGGCGGGAAAAGAGAGCGGATATAAATATGCAGAGGGATTCGTCAAGCTTGATCTCCCAGGATGACTCTGATGGTTTTATCCCTCTTTAATTCGCGTGGAAGGAAGACTGGACCTTTTGCCCCCCTTTCCAAAGGTTCGCGAGAAGTAAAGATATACGTATGCGGGGTTACGCCGTATGACACTACCCACCTTGGACATGCATTCACATATGTCTCTTTTGACGTGCTTATACGCTACCTGAGATTCCTAGGTTTTAAGGTAAACTATACGCAAAACGTTACTGACATAGACGATGATATACTAAGGAAAAGCAAGGAGAATGGCGTAGGATGGAGGAGCCTGGGCAGTTTCTGGACAAAGAGATACCTTAATGACATGAAGGCCTTGAATGCCGAGAGACCCACACACTATGTCAAGGCCACAGAATCCATTCCTGATATAATTGGCATGGTCTCTGCTCTTGTAAAAAGGAAGGTTGCATACGAAAGTGAAGGCAATGTATACTTCGATGTGGCTTCCTTCCACGGATACGGAGCACTCTCCGGATTCAATGAAAAACAGATGAAGCTTCTTCTTAAGGAACGCGGCGGCGACCCTGATGACAGGCGCAAGAGAGGCCCACTTGACTTTCTTTTGTGGCAAAGATCTGGAAAAGGAGAGCCATATTGGAAGTCTCCTTGGAGCAATGGCAGGCCCGGATGGCATATAGAATGCTCTGCGATGATACACAAGTATCTTGGGAAGCAGATAGACATACACGGCGGCGGGAGGGACCTTATCTTCCCGCATCATGAGAGCGAGATTGCGCAGTCTGAGAGCTTCACTGGCAAGAGCCCCTTCGCCAATTACTTTGTGCATACGGCAATGGTAATGCACATGGGGGAGAAGATGGCAAAGTCCCTTGGCAATCTCATCCTTGTCTCGGATTTGCTCAAGAACGGACATACGCCAAATGCAATAAGATGGCTTCTGCTGTCGCATCACTATAGGAAGATATGGGAATATGATGAGAGTGAACTTGAAGAGGCTGAATTTTATTCCGGCCTGATAAGCAAGCTCGGGAAGAGGAATACTTCTGCTTATGGAGGCGCCCTTGAGGCCTTCACAGACGCGATGGATAATGACATGGATACTGTCACCGTACTGAAAATCCTAGGCGAGCTTCTTGATTCGGAAGGAAGAAGCGAGGCCTCGGATTCGGTGAAGATTTTGGATATACTTGGTTTCACGAGGACCTAGTTTTTCAAGTGTGAATATGAAAAATGACAAGGGATTTGCTTATCTAGTTTACTCACGTGTTTTCAGGAGCGTCGCGTTGATCTTCATGACCTTGGGGTCTCCACTGTATCTTGCGCTCCTTAACTTAAGCCTAGCCGAGATAGGCCTTGTCTATGTCGGAGTTATGGCCTTTACCGCATTCCTCTCCGTAGGCCTTGGAATGCTAGGAGACAGATTTGGATACAAAAAATCGCTTATACTGGGAGAGATAGCTCCAATGGCAGGCGCCGCAGTCCTAGCCTTGTCGCAGAACATATGGCTTGTGGGCGTAGGTGTCACCATAGCAGGCATAAGCGGCGTTGCTGGCGGAATGAGAGGCGCATTCTCGCCCGGCATGACGGCATACACGGCAAGCACATATCCTAACCATGGGGAAAGGGTAAAGAAGCTCGGAACTCTTGTCATAGCCGCTTCGGTCTCAAGCGTCTTCGGTGCTATTCTTCTCCTCAGCCAGTCTTACATAATACCGATTCTAGGCGCTGCTGGCGCATTCAGGGCGCTCTTTGGTGTCGCGGCGCTGATGCTCTTTGTATCATTTTTATGCCTCTTCTCCCTGGAGGAGAATCCGAGACCTGCAAAATCAACCAGAATAATGAAGCCGGAGAGCATGAGATATATGATACGCATATCTGCGCTCAGCGTGCTCAACGGCGCAGGCATGGGATTGTCCCTGCCGCTGCTTCCGCTAATGTTTGCGATAGCTTTCAAGCTTCCTGCGGATACCACGGCACTGTATATAGGCATGATATACATACCTTCATACATAGCTACCGCGATAGGTTCGAACATATCCAAGAAGCTCTCCGGAAAGCTTGACATTATGGAAGTTGCTTCCGTAGCAAGGATGGCAAACGGCCTTCTTCTCGGGCTCCTCGGTGTTATATTCTTCATGCAATATTATGGCTTCCTTGTCTACCTACCTCTTCTTGACGCGGCGGCTTTCGTATACTCATGCAGGTCATTTGCCGCTGGATTCGGATCTGCGTCGATAAGTGCTGTAAGCGTGAAGGGGATACATGGCGAGGATTATGGGACTGCTACAAGCATACAGGGGCTTGCTGGAAATATCTCGCAGGCAAGCAGCGGAATAAGCGGTTACCTGGCAGAGGTGTCGCTGCCTGCGCCGCTCTTTGCAGGTGCTATTCTCCAGACGCTGAGCGGTTATCTGTATCCGAAGCTGCTTAACGAGAAGAAAGATACAGGCTAAAGCCGAAGTGAGGAGGCGGCGGGAGCGTCGATAAGGATTGTTGCGTTTCCATGCATCCTCAATGCTGAGGCTGGCACATCTGGGGAAGGATCCTGCATTACAGACCCCATTATGGCGGCAGACTTGGATTTCCCTGTGGCTATAAGCACTATCTTATCTGCAGAGAGTATTGTACCAATCCCCATGGTTATCGCCTTATGCGGCATCCTGGCTGTTTTGAAGTATATCGAGTTTGAGCTTATTGTAGATTCGCTGAGCTCAACGGTATGGGTGATGGTGTCTGTTGCCGTTCCGGGTTCGTTGAAGCCTATATGACCATTCGTGCCTATGCCAAGGTATTGTAGCCCTATCCCGCCTTTTGATCTTATTAGGTTTTCGTAGAATGATGCCTCTATCTCAGGATATGCAGCGTTAGAGTTCGGTATGAACGATCCTTCTACGGCTATTTTCGAGAATAGGTGCCTTTGCATGTAAGTCGCATAGGTATTTGGATCGTCTCTGCTTAAGCCCAGATACTCATCCAGATTAAACGTGTTTACCTCAAGCCTTTCCTTGCCCATTGCCTTGCATTGGGAGACTAATTCTGCGTAGAAGGGCTCAAATGTGGCACCTGTTGCAAGACCTATGTTCCTGTTTTTTGATGTGGAGAGATGATTGAATAGTATCTTTACTGCGTCGCTGTACAGGTATTGATGGCTTGCGTATATCCTAAGGTGTAACCCGTTTATCTCTTTTTCCGTGTAAGCTCTTTTTGTTTGCAGCATTTTATACAGCAGTATTTCGTAGGGAATATTTAAAAATGTGAAAATATATTCAAGAATTATAGGTTTATGGCAAGGTTGGTGAAATGGCTAGCGCATTTGCTGTTGTCAAGAACATTGATAGTGCGCCTGCCTTTAAGAGCAGTATGGCTCTGGAGAACGTATTCCTCAAACTTGCGGAACATGTCAATAAGGACGGCTACATGAAGGCTTCGCTTACATATCCGCATTATTATGCGTGTTGGTTCAGGGATGCCTCTATGACAAGCATCTCTATGGCAAATCTCGCCTCGGAGCTTGGCGGGGAAGGGCGCCGCGGGACGGCCAGCTTACAGCAGCTTGGTATAGACAAGGATACGCCACGCGAAGTATCAGCGAGGATACTCAGATTCCTTTGGGGCGCTGTGGAAGAGAATTCATGGAGAATCGGGCAGAATGGCGAGGGCACGGATCCTAAAAGCATTGACGAAAGCAGGCACATACCTGCAAGAGTTGGCGAAGATGGGAAAATTTTTCACATGGAGATTGACGGCACGGTGTTTACCGACAAGGCAGGATACGACGTGTGGGAAGGGTATAATGTCCTTATAAGGCAGCATGATAGTATACCACTCTTGCTGCTTGCTACAGAGAATTATGTGGGCAGGTTCGGCGAGAAGGGCATAGAGGGAGCCGTAGCTTGGCTGAGGGGGAATGCAAAAGTGGTAGCTGCCTATGTCGAATCGACACTGCATACGCCATGCGCAAACGCATGGGAGCTTGATGATAACTTCTTCCATTCGTATGACATTGCTGCGATACAGAGGGGCCTTAAGAGCCTTGTGGAACTGGACGGTATGCTTGGACTGGACCTGGACAGGGCTAAGCTCTCGGATGCGCAGCACAATGCAGGCCGTATGCTGCTTGAGCATTTCGTCAGGGATGGGGTTATGTTCAAGGCAAGCGAGTGCGCAGAAGGAAAGCTCATGGAAGACCCGGTAAAGGAGGTAGATGCTTCTGCAATATTGGTATTCAACTATTTCAAACCTCCAGAGCTGAGCAGAGAGATTGAGATAAAGACCATGGCAAAGATAGAATCCGACCTCTTTGGAGGCAATATGCTGCCGCTGAGATACAGGCATGATGATTATTTCTACGGTGGAAGATGGCTGCTCTTAGGGCTTGAAGCCGCTGTTTGGTACACGAATAATGGGAACCGCGAAAAGGCAGCCTCCATACTCGAATACGTAAATGCAAAGTATCTGGCAGATGGTCATGGAATGCTTCCTGAGCAGGAACTCGTTAATCCTGAATCTCCTGGGAAGGACCCATACGAATTCTTCGTAAGAAATGGAAACAGCATGGTCACCGACCTTGCGTGGTCTGAAGCTGCTTACATAAATGCATTTATTGCGATTGCTTCCCGCAAGCCCGAGATAACGATACTCGTCAGGGAATAGTGGGCATCTATGTTGAGGTCTATTGATGGCGTCCCGGCTATGCCTCTTGTTTCAGCATCGATATTATCCGCGGATTCAGGCGCTCTGCGGGAAGAAGCGGTAAGATTAGCGCGGGCTGGAGCGGACAGCATACATGTAGACGTGATGGATGGGCATTTCGTGCCGAGCATCTCTTTCGGCCCGGAACTGGTGCGCGCGCTTCATGCGCATCTCGATATACCTATGCAGGTGCATCTGATGCTGGAAAAGCCAGAGTCATTCATACCAAGCTTTGCGGATGGAGGGGCGGATACACTTATCTTCCATTACGAATGCTCTGAAGATCTTAGGCATCTGGCAGGATCTGCAGAAGGTGCAGGGTGCAACGCAGGCCTCGCCATAAACCCGGAAACGCGATTCGGGCTGGTAAGGGATGCCATTAGTTTATTTGACCTTCTTCTTATAATGGGTGTTCATCCGGGCTCAGGCGGGCAGGCTTTCATTGATAATACCTTGGAAAAGGTAAAAGAAGCGCGGGCATTTGTAGAAAGAGAGAAGCTTGGGACTGTGATCGCTGTAGATGGTGGGGTGAAACCGGAAAATTCGATGAGGATAATTAATGCAGGAGCGGATCAACTCGTGGTCGGAAGCTACCTATCTTCGGCTGAAGATGCGAAGGAAGCCATAGGCAGGCTTAAAGGGATTATTGATTAGAGTATATTGTCACGTGGTGCTTCTGTGGATAGGAAAAGGACAGCCCTGGCTTTTACCTCTTTGGGGCATTTTTCAAATGATTTCTCAAGCCTGCTTTTCCCCGTCCTTATAACATATTTCCTTACAGTGCCTGGCATAAGCATCCTGTTCCTTGGAGTCATGGCCTTCATGTATAACATACTTTCCGGGCTTCTTGGTGTTCCGGTGAGCAGGATGGCAGACAGGAGCGAGGCTGAGGGAAGACTGATGGCAATTGGCATATTGGTAATAGGAGCAAGCGCAGTGATTTTCGCATCTGTATTTTTTTATCCTCAGTTTGCTTATCTGCTGATCTTTGCAGGCACTTTTGTTTTCGGGTTTGGGAGGGCGTTTTATCACCCTATAGGTGCATCTATATTGCAAAAGGAATACGGGCCGGACAAATCTCCCGAGGTAATGGGGGTTAATGGCTCATTTGGAAGTATAGGAAGGGCGATAATGCCTACGGTATTAATAGCAGCAGTAGGGTTTGCGGGATTGTTTAATGGAATGCTCCTTATTGCTTACTTTTACTTTGTCTGCGGAATAGCCATATTCTTTGGCCTCAGGCGTATACGCCGCACTGCGAGAAGCACAGGGAAACGCAAAGGAGGCAAGCGCATCGCGAGCGGGAAGGAGGGATTCCGCAGGTATTATTCGTTCCTTGCTGTTTTTGTCGGGATAGTATTCGTTAGGTCTATGTTTATAGAGGGGGTGATGACCTTTACCCCGGAATACGTGATTGGTCTGTTTGGCTCTGAGGTATTGATGGGCATCCTCCTTACCGTAGGATTCTTTGCTGCCATATTCGGACAGCTCTTCTTCGGAGTTGTCACTTCGAGAAAAGGAGGTCTCTTTGGGTTCTCTGTCTCTGCAGTGCTCGCTCTTGCCGCATTTGTGCTTTTCATGCTCTCGGGAAAATTGTTTATAATGGACGTTATCTCATACGCGATTTTTGTATTCGGCGCCTTCAACGGATTCCCTGTGCTCCTCGGGTATGTTGGGCAGGTTGTCCCGGCAGAATACTCGACTAGGGCAAACTCGCTTGTATGGAATATAGGCAATACCGTAGGAGGATCTGCAGGGATAGGCGTTTTTACGATCCTGCTTTATTACGTCGCCATAGGCACGAGCATGTGGGTTATGGTAGCGCTGGCATTAGTCTCGGCTTTGATGCTTCCGCTGCTTGCCTGGGCGGCAAGGGAT
>JAJZOF010000022.1:0-19729 GCA_021811535.1 Microcaldota archaeon
GTCCGCGGGCCAAATTCCGCCCCTTCTTTCTTCCAGTCAAGGTCTATAAACCTGCCATTCTCATTAAGAATCCTGCCTATCTCTGCCTCATACCCTATAGGAAGGTCATGGAAGGAGTTTGCGGAGAAGACAAGATCAATGCTCTTGTCGGCGAAGGGCAGTCTGTCTGTCTTCGCCTTTATTATTTTTGCATTTTCCACTCCGGCTAGATTTACCTTCATAAATCCGATAGCCTCGTTAGATACGTCAACGCAGTAGAGATTTTTTACATATCTGCTCAGCACCAGCGCAAATCTCCCTCCTCCAGCCCCCAAATCAACCGCTTCCGAGGCCTTAATGTAATCAGCATTCTCTCTTATGGCATCAAGAAAACGCGTCTCCACTTCTGTAGATTTGAATAGATCGCGCAAATGCCTGCCTTTCTCTTCCTCCATAAGAGCCACCTATACAATAATGGCAACGCCAATATAATAAGATCGCATAGCCAGCTATACAAATGCGCATGTCCAGAAATGTCGTATAAACGTACTCTCGCATCTTCAGGTTCATCTCCCGAATTCTACGCTTTCCTCAAGATTCGCCCCGCTTATTATCGCCACCGTCCTGCTTCCGTGTAGCTTAAGCTTCCTGTAAGCTGCTATGGAGGCGACTCCTGACATCTCTGCAAGGAGACCATACTCCTTAAGGAAGAGCTTCTGCTCTGCCTTCATCTCAGAATCAGTAACTGTGACTACATTTCCATTCGTCTTCCTTATTGCCTCCAATGCTTCTTCACCGAAAGTCGGATATCCTACGGCTATCGCATCAGCAATGGTATTTGGTCTTACGTATCTAGGGGAGGAACCAGTTACGAATGCCTTTGCTACTGGCGCAGAGCCGCGTGCCTGCACGCCGATTATCTGCGGTATCCTTTTTACTGCTCCAGAACTTAGCATCTGGGCAAGTGCCTTCCCTATGCCGCTTATAAGTGTCGCATTACCTATCGGGACTATTATATTGTCAAAACCTTTAGACTGCGCGGCAACTTCATATGCTATGGTCTTCTGCCCTTCCTTTCTGTAGCAATAGTCTCCCGATGCGAATGCACCTTCTGATTTGGCATATCCCTCCGCGTTTTTCATTGCCAAATTGAAATCACCGTCAACTTTTACTATCTTTGCTGCCCCTGTCTCTTTTATAAGGTCAAGCTTGTACCTGTTCGCGTCCCTGCTTATGAAGACCCTGATTCTAAGTCCCTCTATGCTGCAGTAATACGACAGCGAGTACGCCATGTTTCCTGTCGATGCGCATGACAGCTCCCCATATCCGTACTCTTTCGCCTTTGCGACCTCTATCACGCTCCCCCTGTCCTTGAATGATCTGGTAGGATTCGTAGTCTCTAACTTGAGCTGCAAGCCGTCCCCTGCATCTATGAGCTTCGTCCCACCTACCGAATATCTCTTGTACTCCCCATCCGGCAGGTAATCTATGTAATCCCAAAACTCATAACCGTTGATCCTGAAACTCTTCCCGTTTCCGTATAAGACTTCAAGGTTCGAGCCGCATTTGCCGCAGAGCTGGTTCCTGTAGCTGCTTTCGTATACCTGTCCGCATCCTTTGCATTTAAGGCTATATCTCAACAAACAACCCTATTGCCTCTCCCCTATCGGGAGGTATTTCAGGTCAAGCGGCCCAGTATAATACTCAAGCGGCCGTATAAGCTTGTTTTCCTTCCAGTATTCAAGCAGGTGCGCGCACCACCCTGTTGCCCGGCTCGCCGCAAATATCGGAGTAAAGAGATCTATCTGTATGCCCGCGGCAGTATATAACGGCCCTGCAAAGAAATCTACATTGGGCCATATCCCGTGGCTTGCCCCAAGCTTATCTATCATCATCTTCTCAGCCCTCAAGGCTATCTCCGTAAGCTTCCTGACATCTTCGGCTGAATGCTCCTGAAGTTCAAGCAGGTATTTCTTAAGTATCTTTGCCCTTGGGTCATAGGTCTTGTATATCCTATGTCCAAATCCCATTATCCGCTGCTTTCCTGCAAGTGCATCCTCTATATACTTTTCCGTATTGTCAGGGTTTCCTATCGCTTCTATCATCTTAAGGGCCATCTCGTCAGCTTCTCCATGGAGCGGGCCTTTGAGGGTACCTATCGCAGAAGTGACTGCGGAGTATATGTCAGAGAGCGATGAGCCTGTGACCATCGCGGAGAATGTAGAAGCATTGGAACTGTGCTCAAGCTGAAGCAGGAACATTATCCTCATTATGTCATATTCCTGCTTGGTCGGTTTCTTCCCGTTTAGCATATACATAAAATTCTCAACATGGTCAAGCGATTTGTCTGGGGGCACATACTCTTCACCCTCGTTTCTGTATCTGCCTATCGCAGCGACAATGCTTGACATCTTTGATATTATCCTTATGCTCTTCCTTAGGTTTGCGTCCTCTCCTGCGTCATCCGCTTCCTCATCGAAGGCAGGGAGAAGAGAGACCGCGCTCATGAGCACATGCATAGGATCTTTTTCGCTCGCAGTATCCTCTATCACGTCTACAACCAGCGTAGGCAGGTCCCTCTCCGCAGATAAACTCTTCGAAAACTCATCAAGCTGCCCCCTGTTCGGAAGCGTGCCATGAAGTATAAGATATGATGCTTCCTCAAATGAGCAGTTAGCGGCTATATCATCTATTGGATATCCTCTGTAGTAAAGCTTTCCGTTGAGTCCATCCACCTTGCATATCTTGCTCTCAGAAACGTATATCCCATCCAATCCTTTATTTATCTTAGGCGCATTTGCGTCAGGCATACAAAACACTCGGATACTGGGGCATTTTTAATGCCACCACGGTTGTAAATTATCTAAGCTGTTATATAAAACCTTTTAATTATTCCTCTATCAAGTTTATTCATGGACAGGGATTTTGATATTATAATAGTGGGAGGCGGCATAACCGGAGCTTCGATACTATTCACTCTGAGCAGGTTCTCGAAGGCCAAGAGGATACTCCTTATGGAAAAATATAATTCCTATGCCCAGATAAATTCAAACAGCCGGAACAACGCACAGACGCTGCATTTTGGAGATATAGAAACTAATTATACAATAGAGAAGGCAAGGAAGGTAAAGCACTCTGCAGAAGTTCTGCTCAAATACATAAATTCCCTTCCGCGGAAGAGAAAAGACGATATAATGCGCATATGCCAGAAGATGGTCCTGGCTGTTGGAGAAGAGGAGATAGAGAGTCTAGAGAAAACATTCTCAAAGGAGATGCATGCCTTATTCCCCTCGCTTAAGATGCTCACAAGAAAAGAGATAGCCATGGTGGAGCCTGCCGTAGTGAAAGGAAGGAAAGAAGAGGAGAAGATCGCATCTCTGTACTCGCGCACCGGATACATGGTGGATTTCGGCAAACTGACGAAGAGCTTCGCTTCAGATGCAGATAACGCCAGGAAGGTCAACAAGCCAAAGGTCATATTCGGCACAAAGGTAACAAACGTCCAGAGCAGAGCCGACTCATATCTGCTTCATACAAACAAGGGGGAATTCAGCGCAAGATTTGTAATATTCGCTGCGGGAAGCTACAGCCTTTATTTCGCCAAGTCGATGGGCTACGACAAGAACCTATCCATACTATCCGTAGGCGGCAACTTCTACTACTCAAAGAATGTCCTGCGCGGAAAGGTGTACAGGGTGCAGATAGGCGGTGTTCCGTTTGCCGCAGTCCACGCTGATCCAGATATAACAAATCCAAATGTCACTCGTTTCGGACCCACAGTTACCGTACCTATAGAACTTGAGCGCTATCACTTTGATACATTCAGGGACTACTTCAGGACGTTTGATATAGACATACCTACAATCATAAGCCTAAAGAACATATTTCTCAGCGGGGATACAAGGGACATAATATTGCGCAACGCAACATATGATATACCTCTGATAGGCAAATACGCATTCCTGAAGAAAGAGGTGCAGAAGATAGTCCCGTCTCTTGGATATTCTGATATACGCATGGCGGGAAAGATAGGTGGTATAAGGCCCCAGCTGATAGACAAGGAAAAGCGCGAGCTGCTTCTCGGCGAGAGCAAGATACGCGGCGATAATATAATCTTCAATATAACCCCTTCCCCAGGTGCAACCTCATGCCTGTACAATTCACTAGGCGATGCGAAAGAGGCGACAGATGCGATAGGTGTAGATTTCGATGAGCATGGCTTCAAAGAGACTTACTGCCCATTTGACAGATGAGCAATCCTGCCATGTTCCGTACATGCCGATCAGCAGGCAAATCCCGTAAAAGAAAGCCTGCCTGACTTCAGGGCGCAAATAACCCTGAACTTTTTAGACGGTTCACAGAATTGCAGGTACAAATCTGAAATCTCTCATACGAAACCTAAAAAAAAGAGAAAGGCTTAATAATTTATAATAAGGATTACATGGTGATTCAATGGATGCTAACACGAACAGGATGCTTAAGATAGTAATACCGGCAATAGTGATAATAGCTGTAATATATGTTGCAGTATCATTAGCAAGAGGTCCTGCTATACATACTGCAGTCCCAGTGGCTCAGGGGGGCGCGGTCCTCTCATTCCAGATGACCGATCCGCCGCAGGTTCCTGTAGGCGCAAACGCTCTGCTTATCTCATATAGCTCCATAGAAGCACATGTAGCGGGGAATGGCACAGGGGCAGGCTGGTTTGCCGTAAACGGAAACGGAACCATTAATCTCATGGCCCTTGTAAACCAGAGCCAGATTATAGGAAACACTTCTGTGCAGGCTGGGGATGAGGTAAATCTTGTAAGATTCAATGTCACATCTGCAAGAATAGAGATAAACGGGACATATTACAACGTGACAGTTCCTTCAGGTGCAATCACTGCGCATGTGCAAAATAACGCAGCCGTAAACGGCAACCAGAGCGTCCTTCTGGATATGACCCCTGTAATAGCTACAATATACACCTCAAACTCCACCATATTTGTACTTGTGCCATCGCTAAGGGCGGTAGTTGTCTCCAACGCAAGCACAGCAAGCCACGCAAGCATAGGTGCATCATTCCACTTGAATGCGAGCACGCGCGCTGAGCTTGATGCATACAAGCCAAACATCTCGATATCAAATGCTTCAGTTGCGGTGTCAGGGAATAGCACCAGCATTAAAGTTATGGTCAGGAACAGCGGAAACAGCAGCGTAACTATTAACCACCTATTCTTATACGGAAACGAGAGCGTATCTGTAAGTAACGCAGCACAGCACACTATAATGATAAAGGGCGGAGATCACGGAAACGTAGAGATAGAAGGCATAGGGATTAATGGCACTGGAAATCTTACGCTTGGTGCAGATGGCAATGCAGATCCCCATAGTGCTGTCAACGGGAGCATAGGCGCGGATGTCGGTATTAATGCGTCAATAGGATCTGGATCCCATGCAAGCCAAACCAATTCAGAAAATGAGTCGTCAGCAAGGGGATCAGAAAACGCATCATCATCGGCTCGCGGATCTGATAACGGGATGGCTGATGTGAATGTCTCTGAAAATGAGAGCGAGAACATGCTTGTCAATGTCGGTGTCGATATGGTACACTTTGGGTCGTTTACCTTTATTGTAGGTTCAAACGGCAACATGACCCTCCCATCAAGCAGTGGGGAAGTCGAGGGAAATGTTGGACTTGTAATACCTGCCAACTCTTCGGCTACACTCACATTCAATGGCGACATGACATTTGGAAACAGCAGGCTGGTTGCAACTCTCTCTAAAGGCAGCATCTATAGGATAACCGTCTCAGGAGAGAATGCAGCAAGGGCCACTACCAATGTGACTGCAGGTTGAAGACCAGATACATCTGCAGTCATTTGTCTATATGCGGCTATTCCCATCGTTTATTTTTTTATTATACCTTCCTCTATCCTTTAGGTGCATGCTGTCTCCTCGCATCAATGCCTAAGTCGTTCAAGTAAAAATATCGCACTACGGGAGCATAGATGGCTGAGCCGCTTTACAATCTGCAAATGCCGAATAGGGCTGCAGGGAAAACCCCAAAGGCTTATTTAGGACAAATAAGGAACAAAACCGCATAATTAAGCAAAGAATGCAATCTTGTAATAGCGTTTTAAGCATTGCATTTGACATGTAACTCTGAAAATACCGTCGCAAGATGCCTTATGAACTCGGCCGATCAGTTATGTGGCGCCGGTATAGCTGCCTGCCCACGAGCTGGTATAAACTATATTGTTTGATGCCACTACGGTATTGTTGTTCCCGCTATAGTCGATATTATCACCATTGAGCGGGTACCATGCTACTAAGTTTTCTATATTTATGGGATCCCCGCCTATTCCCTCGGCGTAAAGTGCTGCAGCATCGCTTCCGGTAAAGCTTGAGTTGTATATCTGCAGGTTCGAGATGGTTCCATTCAGGTACCAGCCAGGCTGTGTCGGCGACGTGCCCTTTCCGCTACCAACCCATATGTTCCCTGGCATGTACTCAATGCCACCGCTTACCGCCTGCGGCGAGGACACCTGCTGGCCATTTACAAACAGGTTCATCTGCGTACCAGTGAAAGTGGCAACTACAAAGTAATACTTGTTTACAGCATAGTTGCTATAAGATATCGTTGATGAGGATCCTCCGGAATTGATTACCCAGAATGTCAGCCTGTTGGAGTAAAGTTCAAGCCACCAGTTGCCAGCATAGCCGGAAGAGTCGTGGCTATGCGCCACTACTACCGCAGAGTACTGCGGATAGCTGAAAGGCTCGAACCAGAAAGAGACAGTGAAAGGCCCCACGCTGTTAATCTGGCTATTGTTCTGTATAGAAATAAAGGAATCCTCGCCGTTGAATTCGGCTACATACTTTGGTATGTCATTCTCGCATGTGCCCTCAAGCGATATGAGGTTAGTGGTATTCGGCCCATAAGGCCTGCTTACAAAACAAGATCCAGCCGCTGCCCTCGGTGCAAATGTAGTTGAATTAAAGACCCCCAGTTCAAATAGTGCAGCCAAGACAAGGGCTATTATGAGTATAGCCCAGCCATAAGTCGCCAAATATTCCATTGCGCTTTGCGCATTAAACCGTTTAATCTCCCCATAAACGTCATCAGCACCGTCTTTTTGCATAAAAATTATCCGCACAATAATATTATATACCTAACTTGAATTCATGAACAACAAGACAACTGGTAGAGATGGCATACAGAGCAGGTAAAACAGCGTCGCGGGCGCATGGAGATAGGAATGTCCCTAGTGGGGCTTTCATATCGCGGCTCGCCGGCTTAGCCGAGGAGTATGCCGAGAAGAATCCAAAGGCGAGCGCATATCTCTTCGAGGCTCTAATAAAAGCCATCAAGACCTCAAGAGACCTGCCTGATGGTGGAGGTAGCCAAGGTGAAGCTGAAGACATAGCCATGATACGCCGCAGGATATCTGCCCTGGAGCGCCAGATAGCTGGCGGCCAAACACGAAATACAATCAAATCCACTTGCAATGCAGATATCCTGCAGGAGTTCCTAAATGTCTTCAGAAGCAATCATCAGGATACGGATAAGTAAATGCACTGTGCAGTTATAGTTAGCATAAACGTAAAGATATGCAAATGCCTGTTATGCCAGAAAAACATTTTTAATGAGATTGAGTGTAATATAAAAGTATCTAGTTGTTTTAATGCAGCCGTCTGATATGGTTTCACAAGGCGCAGCGCAGCACATGCTGATAAAACCCGCGTATGCCCCAAACAGCGCAAACGCATCCCAATGGGCCAGGGAGATAGTGGCATCAGTGGATATGCTTCTTATGGAGAGTTCCAGGAAGTTGGAATCCGCATATTCGCAAAGGATGGGCTCAATACATTCCTCAGAAAATAATTTCCAAGCACTCGATGATGGGCTCATAAGCAGCATGAGGGTATTTGAGGTTCCCGACGGCGAATTCATTGAGGACGGGAAATTTGGAACCGCACGCCTAGACGCTCCAGCCGCTATTAAAAAAGGCACAGACGTTTTCTCCAGTGCGGTGAGCGAGCTTTGTCATACGCTCTTCAGCTTCGCAAAAGGTCTTGAGCAGGAGGACATTGAGTTATTCGGACATAAGATTGTGGAAGCTGTAAATTCAGTCACCGGCTCCTACTTGGAATTTGCAGACTCACTACATAACAGGATAACAAATGCTCAAACCGGCAGCGAGATAGCAGAAGCCATAAGCCAGTTCAATCCGTCCGTGTGGAGCGGCGAGGAGTCTATGGTCTCAAGACTTGATATATTAAAAATACGCCTTGAGGGCGAGATGCTGATTTCGCTGAAAAGATAGGTGGAGATGCACAAAAATTTGGAGGGCGCGCTACACATGATAAACACGGCATCTGGTTACGCCAACAAAAATCCACGGCAGAGAGATGCGTTGCAGGAAGCTGCGAATGCATCAAGATGTGCCGAGAAGATAAGGCACAACCCTACATCGAATGGCGAGGAAGAGATTTCAAAGCACGAGTTGATATTCAGGTTACATGTGCAAGCTGCATCTATCTTCAAAGAATGCGGGGAGGAGACTATGGCAAAGGTAGAGAGGATAGGCATGGGGAGGGCTGCATATCGCATAGCATTTACACATCAGGCATTGCACAGATACGATAAGGCGCAGGAGAGCTATAATATCGCAGTCTCTATACTAACCTCTGAGGGGGAATCAAGGCTCTCAAAAAAAGCTGCAGCTGCGGCAGAGTATTGCAGGCGTGAACTGCTTATGCGCAGCAGAAGAGAAGCGTGATATTATTTCGAGCATAATCCCAAGAAGGTTTATAGAAAGGCGCATACGGAAAGACTATGACAACCCGGCAGGCCTTCTAGAGGCAATAAATCTGTCTGGAGGAAAGTTTGGCGCGTCCGAATTAATAAGCCTTCGCAGGGGAGAGACTGTAAAAGTGCCCTTGTCAGAATCCTTTAAGGATATCTATTACTCCGCAGCAGGCAACCATAAAGTGCGCATACTAAATGACGAAGTAATGGCTGGTGGCAGCCGCCTAAGCAGCAGATATGTGCCTATTGCAGCAGGCTTGGCATCCGGTATGGAAGGCCTATCAAAGATAGTTGGCATGGAAGAAGTCAAATCTGTGGGAATACCGCAAATAGCCATAATCCCGCGAATAGATGCACAGCAGTATTATCTTGTCGGTGAGCTGGAATCAAGGGATGAAAAGTGCACTGCAGGCACACCCTATCCTACTGCCTTCTCTACAAAGAAAGGCATAACAATAAGTGTCGATCTAATAGGACTAGGGCATTCATGGATGTACTCAGGCATATCACATGAGCTCGTACACTTCTACAGGCAGCACAGATCAAACACGCCTGATATGATGATTGTAGAGGTTGACATCAGCGGAGACAAAGACATCTACAGAACCGGCTCCATAAATGTAATATTTGAGGAAGTTATTGCTGAATTCATAGGCAATTCTGTAGCATTAAACGGCAGGTTTTCTGATAAGCACAGCATCGCAATGACCAACCTAATACGCCTTTGCAGGTATCTGGACGGATTTGAGCACAAAAGCATGGGAAGGACAATAACTCCTACCGAAGCAGGCCACTTTCTCGGCATATACCTTTATGCCGGTGCTGTCATTGACGATGCCGCTTACAAGAAACTGATAAAAGACCAGAATGGCTTAAGGCTTATCAAACCTGCAGGCATGAAAGAATTCATGGGGCTATTCGAGAATGGGGACTTTGACAAAGGAATAAGGATGTCAAAGGAGCTTATAGGCGAAACCGCATCCTTGGAAAACCTTGATAAGTTATGCATTGCAACTGTCGGCATGGGGTTCAGGAGTCTGCTCGGATCATTCGATGTAAGCTCAATAAGTCCGGTCTGACGTTCAGTTTCGTAACTACGAATATGGATATTTTGGGAATTGCTCAAAGAGCTGCATCTGAGAAAAACAGAATAATTATTTGTGAAGACATGAGATAAAGAATTTGCATATTGAAAGCGGAGCTGACAGCCAATAAACTGTTTCCAAGAACGGATCCAGAAAAATACGAGATAACAGAGAATACCAAGGAGACACATCCGAAATGGAGGGTAACGCATTACGCTGCAAAATTCAGATGTTATCATAAGCGCAATGCCGCACAAACATATTTTCATGGTTGCTGAAGTTTATAAACCAGAAAAGGCAGAATATATCTGGTGCCATATCTTGATTTTCCTGAGCAAGAGGCATAACTCTGCAGGGCAGATATCCGCGATTGCAGAGCGGAAGCAGCTATGCCCATCAGATGAGTATGGCCTTTATCTTGCAGTTGCAGGTATCAAACCAGTTACACTGCAGGATCGCTTTGCCGGCGAAGAGCTGCGCGTACTGAAGAGGCTCGGAATGAAAACGGATGATACATATACGATGTATCCACACCTGATGGTAACTTTTGTAGGACGCAGCCACGCAGATGTCTCGCTAGCCGCATATGCGCGCAACGATTACGAACTTGGGCATGCACTTGGATATCCTTCTGATGCAGTCTTGAGGTATTCAGAGCTAACCTCGCAAGGAAAGCCTCCTGCGCTTGCGTACCTGTACAATATGATAACGGCAGTAGAAACTGGCGTTCAGCTTCCTTCATGGCTTGCATATATCGATCATGTCCCCTCAGAATACAACCTAAGAAAGGGAAGAGTGGCACAGTCAAGCGAAGAATATGCAAGAATTGCAATGGAATATACGGTTAAGAATAATTACCAACTTGCATGCAAGCTGCATATTGACTTCTTCAACAAGGTCTCCGGAATAATGAAAGAAGCGGGGGATCTAAAGCAGCTGATGCATTTCCATTACCAAACCGAATGACCGGCTTTACCTGAGCAGCCCTGCAATCAGTGGCCGTGCCAAATCACTCCTTATCGGTCCAAGCTTTTCAATAATTTCATTTTCAACAGCCCTGCGATCTTCCGAAGTGCCGAACGCATACTCTAAAATGTCAGCACGTCTCATCCCAATCATCCTGGCCAGAGTTGTCTCTTTTGAGTAAAGCGTTTTTGCATACGCAAGCACGGCGATGTGTCTGCCTACCCTGTCCGCATTGAAATCTTCGAGAAATGGAGAATCCGCATTCTCGCGTACAAACTCCTCCGTCAGTCCATTACTTAGCAGGTGTTTAAGCTCCCCTGCCATAAGGAGACCTTCCGGATGTCCCTGCCTCTCAAGCCTGCGCAGCATCTCCTGCGTAGATAAGTTCCCATACGCAATGTGCAAGCCGCAGAAAATACCTGCAGCTTCTTCAGCTGCTTTCTCAAGAAAGGATTTTGCGTTATATACTCTCACTGCACTCTCTCCTGTTACGTGTCTTCTTATGTAATGTGCACTCTCATGAGCAACAACGTACGCTATACTACTATCCTTAAGCCCCATACACTTTCCAGTTACGAAGATCCTGTCCAAAGTATAGTCATAATATCCAAAAGCGCCGAATGATTCATGTGCAATACTGATTGCAGGCGCCTCAATCCCGACACCGGTAACGGTCCGTGCCACATCACAGGCAATGCTTGCATAAAACTCTGCACGGGCCTCTATATTCGCGTATCTATTCCCTCCTGCAAGAACCTTCGAAGCTATACGGATCACCTGAAAAGGAAGACCCATGGCTCATTATTAAAGATTTGCAGCCGTGAAAATCTTGCAGAATAGTTTTTTAACTCTTGCCTGATGCACTAAGATATGGGTAGTTGGAATGGATCCGCGTTTTAGGGGCATAGCGCCACCAAGGATTGTGCCGCGCACAGAAAAGCAGGAAAGGGCAATTGAAGATGCGCGCAGGGATCTCATAAAAGGCACTGACAAGCTTCTGTCCGAGATGGATGCGCTATTAAGAGATTCGCCATCTGGAAAGACATCAGAAAAATGAAATACCTGTATAAAAAACTCTATTTGTAGAAAAAGCTTAAATATGAGTAAATTCAGATTCAAGATCATGCAGACGAAGAGCCGCATTCTCATTACCACGGGACGCATGCTTATGCACTGGCAGAGCATAGCCTATGGCTGCTCCTTTACAGGCTCTTTGGTATGCGCCTAAGTGCTCCCAAGCCTTTCTTGGTGCGCATGCATGGGCTGATTATATGACTACTATAAAAATAAATCTGAATAAAATGGTGCTGAATTATGGCTAGCGGCGGCTCTAAATGGGTGGAGCAGAGAGACCTGATACATCACGGTGTAAGAGGAGACGCAAGGATGGAAAAGGATTCCATCCTGCAGGAAAACATAGCGAAGCTAAGGCGCTTCTCGCAGGAGCCTCGCTTTCCCAAAGCGCGTGCGGTTTGGAATGGAGTGCGCCTTGGGACATCCCACACGCATACCGACCCTGCGATACCCTCGCTCTTCCTTAATGCAAACCACCTTACATACGAGATGGCAAAAGGCGCAGGCATACGCCTTGACGAGGTATTATCTGCTGTTTATGATAACGCAATACCTAAAGACGATTTCGGAATAGGGCACAGGATACAGCTTGGCAAATCCGGAGATCTCAGGCCCGCATTCTTAAAAGGCGATATAGCTTATAGCCTGCAGCCTGCAAAAGCCCTCACAATCAATATAAAGGCTCTCGGCGATGCACTCTCAGAGGTATTCGGGCACGACACAGATAAGATATCCCGTGTAAACGATGTGCTAAATATAATCAATAACTACCAAAAAAAGGTTCAGACTGGGTGGAAAGAGATATCATCTGCGTTATCCGAAATCCTCGGCACCAAGGGTGAAGATAGGATCCTAAGGTTCATAAACGTTCCTGATATGGAATACGGACTTGAGGCGTATGCACTGGCAATGCGTGCAAGAGAGATGGTTCCGCAGGCGGTAGCAGCATTCAGAAAAGAGACTGAGATGCTCCTTGCATCAGCGCCGGGCTATAGCATTGAACTTGTTAATGGGGGATGGGAGATAATGGGAAAGGGCCTGGAGAAGCCCGTAGGATTCGTAAACGAAGTAAACTTCAGCGGCACGGTGGGCAAGGTTGCCGATACTCTGGAGATACTCGGAAAGGAGTACGGAAAGCCGTTCTACGATCTGCCCCTTTCAGGCAGTGAATTTGAGGCTGTTGGTTACGTCAAGGCGATAGCCCCTGATGGAAGGCGCATCAAGGTCAGCTATAACGGTGAGACATTTGACTTCAGCTACTCATACAAAGATTTTAGCGGAGAGGAGAGGCAGGTGAACCGCAGCATACCGCGTGAAGAGGCATACGATGCCATAAGAAGAGGCGAACTTATACCTACAGTCCCGGTGATAATCCTTGCGGTCTGCACGGGCCCTCAGATACAGCATCTTGGTAATATAGCGTGGAAAAAGTATTCCGGGAAGGAGATACGGCGCCAGGTTGAATGGCTTGGAATAGCTGGAGAGGGGTCCTCTTCAAGGATTGCAGATGAGCTTACTCTTACAACGCACGGGCATGAAGTTGTGGGGGTAAGGTTTGGAGACGGGGATGACGATACGCTTCACGGTCTCCAGATAGGGTACATAGCCTTCGGCCCTGAGAGAATACTCAGGAACCTCTCTGATGGCACGTATTCCGAGGTCGAGATAAAGGATCTTGCGAGAAAATAAAGGCGATAATCATGGCGACTATAGTAGAGTTATGGGACAGAAACAAGCCAAAAGTAGAAGACTCAGGAGAGCCGATGGTCAACCTGAAGGATTACGATAAGGAGATACACGTTGAGATGGAGGAGACCTCAAGGAAGGCACAGGGCCTGGAAGTGGGTGATTGCCGGCTCAGGAAGGGTGCAGCAGAGAGGCTTCATGCAGCACAGAGATCCTTGCCTAATGGCTACAGGCTCAAGATAGTGGACGGGTATCGCCCTTTATCTGCCCAGAGAGAGATATACAGGCAGTATTTCGAGCAGTTCAAGGCAAACCACCCAGGATCAACAGACTCAGATGCCGAGGAAGAGACTGACAAGTGGGTTGCAAACCCAAAGAAGATGGTACCACCGCACTCGACTGGCGGTGTCCTGGACCTTACAATAGAGGGCCCTGATGGCAAGGAGCTTGACATGGGATCAGGGATAAATACCACAGGGCCAAACTCACATACCGCAGCCTCGACTCTTACTTCCGAGCAGAGAAAAAACAGGGATATGCTAATAAGTGCAATGTCCAAGGCAGGATTCGAAAATTACGAGATGGAGTGGTGGCACTGGTCATACGGCGATTGGGTCTGGGGAATAAAATCAGGCAGAGGGTCTATATACGGACCGCTGTAGTTGCCACACCAAGGCAATGCCAAAAGGCATACCAAAGGCCCTATGCTTATGCTACAGGCAGCACCGTGGCAGATTATTACGATATTAATAAATACCGGAAAACTATAAAGGTTATATATTATATGCCGCAGTTCAATAATTTCGAGGCTAAAGTGAAGAAGCTTGCAGATACCGCGTTGAGCAAGGGGGAAGGCTCGCAGGATGCAGTAGACAAGCTCGGGAATATAATGCGCGCGCCGTTCATGCTTGATAATATAGGTGATTACGGCGTACATCAAAGGGCACTCTTCACTGCAACATTGATAGTAAAATCGTACCCTGCGCTTCTCGGGGCAGGATTTTTTGTAAACGATCTCGAAGAATTCGGGCAGAATGGCGGCATGCACTACACAAAACTTGCGCATCTCGCAGCGGAGTTTGAGGCTCCTGCAATGGAAATATTCAGGAACCACAAAGAGCTTCTAATGCTCAAGGACATGCACCAGGAGGAGAGCTTTGATAACTCCCTCCTCGCAGCACTGGTTGTCCATCCGTCTGTAGTACGGGAGATAGTCTACAACGAGCCGCAGCTACTAAGTCTTTCTGTAGCAAGCTTCGATAACCTTGCGGATGTCCCGCTCTCAAAGGTAATCCTGGACAAGAGCATACAAATGATAATGCGCGCATATCCGGAGGGTGAGGATCTGGCAGCTATGGCACGCAGGATTATAGAGGCGGATCCGTCACTCCGCCAAGGTCTCGAGGAGAGAATCCAGAATACATCGGAATTCAGGGATGCAGGGATCCTGAAGCGCGATTTTGCCGATAAAATGATATCTGCAATAAGGGAAGTGCTAAGGGAATAAGATTGATAATGTTAACGTGGTTAAATGGCAGATATAAAATTCGGACCTTCAGGGTTCAAGTTCTATGGAAAGGTAAAGGATCTGGAAGTACTTGCTACCGCACTCAGATCCGTTGGCGTAGAGAAGATTAAGGATATGAATGACGTTGACAGGATAAACGTGGCTTTCCAGGTAATACTCAGGAGCTCAGATAGCAGAAGAGACCAGTAACAGTATCCGATAAAATAAAAATGGACCGAAGCTGCGCAGTTTGCGCAAAACTTCGGCCATGAACCTGATATTATTTCTTCCCTTTCCAGTCCATTCTCATCATTGCAGATGCGACTCCTGAAGATGCAACAAGGAAGCCTATCAGAGTCACAACGAAGAGCGTAGGATTTCCACCGCTAAGCACCAGAAGGGAGAAGCTGCCTATCGTAGTGGTCTTCATAGCCTTCCATCCTGCTCCTGCAGCCATAGGGCCGAGTTGTGCAAAGCTGAGAAAGAGCAGCGATATGACGCTGAGCATCGCGGCTGCATAGAGGAATGTAGCTACCATTGCCCCGCTTATTACACCTCCATTCCAGTAGGAAGGTGCGCTTGATGCGCTCCACAGGCTTACAGCTGCGATAAGCAGCAAAAGGCCTCCTACGAACTGAAGAACGAATCCAACAGTGTTCTTTTCTGTGTTCTTTGCCATTTATATCCCATAAAACTGTCCAAAGGTTTATTAATAATGGGCCAGACGCAATCGTCATTTAACGTAAATCCATACCTTGGTACTAAAGATTAAAAGCAATGACTGATACATATAACTGATTAATATGGTAGAGATAGGATCAAAAGTACCCAGAGTGAATCTTGTGAATACAGAGCTTAAGCAGATAGAGCTCAGCGTTGCTTCCTCAGGCAAGACTACGGTAATAGCCTTCTTTCCTGGTGCATTCACTAGCGTATGCACAAAGGAGATGTGCACTATAAGGGATAATATATCAGGATTGGGCGGAGTAAACGCCAAGGTATACGCAATAAGCGTTGACGGGCCATTCGCGAACAAGGCATTCAAGGAGCATAACAAGCTGGAGTTCGAGCTCCTGAGCGATTATAGGAGGGACGCAGTGCGCGCATTTGGCGTTGAGCTTAATGATTTCGCACATCTAAGCGGCTATACTGCGGCTAAGAGGGCAGTTTTCATAACGGATTCTTCAGGCATAATAAGGTACAAGTGGGTCACAGACGACCCTACAGTAGAGCCAAAGTACGATGAGATAGCTAAGAAGCTGAAGGAGCTCGGATGAACGAGAAGGCAAGGAAGCAACCGGATCCGACATTCTACAGCAGCAGCCCGATGTACCATGCCAACAAGGATCTCTGGGAGAAGACGCTTTATTCAAAACTTCGCGAGATTTACTCATCTAAGAACCTGAATTCTGGAAAGACGCTGGTCATAGGCGCCTCTTACGGGAGGGAAGTCCCGGAAGATTTCGCCGGGACTCTTCTTGACCCGGACTCTGCAGCTTGTGCGTCTGCTTCTCAATCAAGAAAGAATGCAAACGTAATCTGTGCAGACGGCAAATCCCTGCCATTTGGAGACAAGGAGTTCGATTCTGTCGTAATATCGCTTGTGCTATCGCAACTCGTTACAATGGGTAAGAAAGAAGATGCAATCAAGGTCTTCAACGAAGCGCTACGCACCTCTTCGGAAAGGGTAATCATTATAGATACAACCGAATCCACAAAAAAATCTCTCTCGATGGTATTCGTGGAGCAGGGGCAACCATGGCGCTACGAGAAGGATACGATCAGATCTGCGATTTTCAGCCTAGAGCTGCTAAATATACGTGAAGCAACAAGAATCGCAGAGCCCTTCGAGTGGGTGAGAAACCATCCAATAATAGAGACACCAGCTTATATACCAAGAACGGATCCGATCGGGGTATCCTATAAGGTGGAGATATTCGAGATTATACGCAGATAAGATGCCGGAACATGCATCTCCGCAATACTACATCTTGCGCGGCACTCTGCCATTTGCCTTTACAAGGTCAGATGCCTTTGAGAGCGATACAAGTTCTATGCCTTCCGATTTAAGATTCCCTGCTCCTGCATCCTCCCTATCCACCACACATACGACTCTCCTGACTACCGCACCCCTGCCGCGCAGCAGCCTGGCCGCCCTGAGCACCGAGGCGCCAGTTGTCACTACGTCTTCGATAATCTCGATCTCCTCTCCCGGCTCAATATTTCCTATTATCGGGTCCTTCACTCCATGCGCCTTCTCCTCCTTCCTTATTATCACGAACGGAATGCCGAGCGCATAAGCTGAAGCAGCTAATAATGGTATCGCGCCAAGTTCCACTCCGGCCACTTTTCCTGCAGTCACTTCCTCTGATATCCTACTGCATATCTCCTTAAGCAGTACCTTTGAGGAAGCCACTGCGCTTTTAATGTCTATATAATAATCAGATCTCTTACCGGACGACAAAGTAAAGCTGCCAAACTTCACAGCGCCTGATGATATGAGAAGCTCTTCGATTTCCATGATAGGATACTGCATGATGCCTATTTATTGCTTATCGCCACCACCTAACGCGTTGCAAAACCGCTGCAAACGGCAAATAAGATGGAGATGCAAATTACGTTTAAATACCAAAACTGGCAGATCATATCATGCCTATTCCAAGGTTTATGAATATACGCAGGTGGAAACATGGAGAGGCTGAAAAGACGGATAATTCTGCAAGGATAAATGACGCTTCAGTTTCCGCAATCGAAGCTGAAGCCGCAGCGCGGAAGGAGAATGCGAAGGCGCGACGCACGGCTGAACAGGAGGCAAAGAGAGTGCGCCTCTCAGCAAAACGAGCACGGAAGGAGACGGAGAGGCAAATGCGTGCAGCGAGACGGATAGACGACGAGATATGGAAGGACGAGCTTACGCGGCAGGTAATTAGCATATGCCGCGGAAGCCAGAGTGATATACTTGCAAAGATTTCACGCGAATGCGGAGTCAAGCCTGCCAAGGCTTTCAGGAGAATATCAAGGTCAGGGATGCTGGAAAGTTTCCTTGGGCTTGAATCATATCACAGTAAGGCCAGAAGCGGTACCGGCGTGAAAGAAGCGCACGGCACATCTGCAATGAAGCCAATGGATAACGCACAACAGTCAGGCGATTGCATGGAGCTCGCTGCCCTTATAGCATCGAAGCGTACGATAAAGGCAAAGGAACTGCTGAAGATGCTCGAGAGGACAGGATTCATAACAATACGTGATGGGGAAGGGTCTCATGTAATAGCAAGGAACGAACTTAATGGGAGAATAAGCGTAATATCGGTCCATAATCCCGGATCAGAGCTTGACCGCAGTATAATAAAAGAAACCGCACTGCAGCTCGGCATAAACCTGTCCAAAGGAGCAGCAGACTCGAGTACTGCAGAATAACATTATAAGCGTTTCATAATGAGTTGAAAACATGGAATTCGCCAGCAATAAAGGCAATGGCAAACGTCTCTCTGCCGAGGAGTACTTCATGCGTGGCATTGCAGCCAGGGGGCAGGGATATGAAGGGATAGCCGCGGATGCGTTCATGCTCGGTGCCAAGGTCTCAACAAGCCAGAAAGAAAGGATCCGATGCCTTGAGGAAGCGTTGGTATCAGCAGAGAGGAGCGGAGACAAGGAGAAAGCAAACGAACTTGGCATAATATTTAAACTTGAAGGGGCCTTCTCTGAAGACAAGGTAAACGAGATAGTACATGAAGAGAGTGCAAGAATTGAGCGCTCCAAAGCTACCGATTTCAGGGTGATATCAAGCATGATTGAAGAAGCTGCTGTCGTATTCGAGAGCGGAAACAGCTTTGAGGCTCAGAGGCTCTTTGGCGAGGCGCTGAAATATGCGTCAGATAATCACGAAGCCCGCAAGATGGTAGAGAACAAAATAGTCAGCGTATACGAGGACGAAGGCGAACAGCTTCACGAGCGCGGTGCATACGAGAGATCAGAGTATTCTTTAATGATGGCGCAGGAACACGCATCAAAATTCGGCCTCAAGGAGGTGGAGAAGGAGATATGCTTCAAGCGGATGGTCTTTGCAAGCGAGGAGGCGGATATGCTCAAAGCAGCAGGAGATATGGAAGGATGGGCAAACAAGCACATAAAGATGATAGACATAGTGCTCTCTGGTAATCTCGTGCAGTATATAAATGAGGTGCGAAGCATGGCGGTGGGCTCGAGCGAAGAATATGCACGCATGCTATATCAAAGCAACAGGTTTGTGGAGTCTGAGCTTGCATTCGGGAGGGCTGCCAGCATATGTGAGGATATGGGCGATAATGCGAGAAGAAAAGTAAATCTAGAGTCGATGGCTTCTGTTCTTGAGGCTCACGGTGATTCCCTGCGCATGAATGGGAACAACGATTACGGCGCTCTATATAAGTACAGACAGGCAGAGACCGTCGCCCACTCAATAGGCGCAGATAAGCTCGAAAAGAGGATACATGAGAAACTGGTCTCTGTTGAATCCGGAAAGATAGAGCATAACCAGTAAACGGTGTGCTGTACTTAAGCGATACCTATATAATACCCTCTATCCAATAACTAGGTGTTATAACAGGGTTCTACGTTGTTGCTATAAAACAGAATAGCTGGGATGCGCAAGCACCG
>JAJZOF010000022.1:19829-27728 GCA_021811535.1 Microcaldota archaeon
GGATGCGCAAGCACCGCATTATTTCGTGAGCCACAAAGAAATTGTGAGTAGTTTAATGCCAATCAACAAGAAGACCTTATTGCCTATCCTCTTCCTATCTGTCATACTGTTTATGTTCAATCAGGCATTGGCAACCTCAACAACATGCACCAATAACTTACTTTCAGGCAGCTGCTATGGGAATGTAATATACACTGCAAACACGCAACTTGAAGGAACAATAAATGTAAGCGGAAGCGTAGTAATAAGCAACGGAATCACACTGAGCGCATCTAAGTCATCAGGCGTGACATCCATAGCCATAATAGCAGGAAACGAGATAGTTAACAATGGCATCATATCTACTTTCGGAGATGGGTCGCCAATAACCCAAATAGGTGCATGTGCTGCACATGGATCTACAGGATCATCACCTACAAACTCTCTGGGCGGCGGAGGCGGAGGAGGTGGCGGGGCAAATACCGAGATAACAAACCCATCATGCTCAAGCAGCTCTGATGGAGGGCCCGGAGGCGACGGAGGCTCTACAAGTTTCTCTACCGGAGGGTTAGGCGGTACGTCTGGGAATTCGATAGGATCCAACGGCGGCAGTGCAGCAACAGGAAGTTACTCAGGTACAATATCAAATAACTTGATAAAGACATGGTTCGAAAACGGGATAGACACATCTGCCAGTGCATTAATAGGCGCTTCTGGAGGTTCCGGAGGCTCTGCATTCGCTTTTGGAGGAACCGGAGGCGCAGGAGGCGGAGGCGTATACCTTCAGGCCAATACAGTATATGTCGGCACCATACTTGCAAGCGGTCAGAACGGGCAGGGGGAGCCACAGGGCGATAACGGTCCTGGAGGCGGAGGAGGCGGAGGAGGTGCAGTGATAATAGCATATAGCACCTCATTCTCAGGCTCACACATAATAAATGCTGGTGGCCTTGGGAATACAACTGGCCTGCCAGGCTCTTTGGATAACTCAGGTGCAGGAGGCGCAGGATCCGCGGGCTACATGGACACTTACCAGTTTACCACACAGCCAATACCAGCCAGCGTGTATCTGGCCATATCTCCGTCTTCAGCAAGCGTATATGCAGGCCAGGAAGTGCAATTTACAAATGTCACAGAAGGGGCAGGTGGTAATGCTGCTACATATTCATACTCAACAAATAACGCATCACTATGCGTGGAAGAAACCGGAAAGAACATAGTGAACTTCCCTGATACGTCAATAAAGTCTGCCCAGACATGCTACGTAACCCTAAGTGTATCAAGTTCCAACGGCACCGCAAGTGCGACATCAGCAATAACCGTTTACCCTGACATAAACTCAACACTCAGCGTCTCAAGCAGTACAGACCATATAAACGAAAGTGAGATAGTATCGGCTGCGGTGAGCGGCGGTACAGGTACATATACTGGATACCAGTGGCACGTAGAAACCCCTGGCAATTCCACATACCTTGCAGGCCCCGCTAATTCAATATGCGGCAGCTCTGCGCAGACTGATGCATGCTCATTCATACCAGGAAACACGTTCCCGATGGGCGTCTACTCATTCGAGATAAACGTTACAGGAGAGAAGGAATACTTTGTCTACAACTCTACCTCTTCACCTGTCGCAGTAAATGTAGTCGGGCCTTCAGTCTCTGCTCCTTTGCCTGATTACAGCACCGTCCCTCCAGGGTATCCTCTCACATTCAATACAATAATATCCTATGGAATAGGCCCGTTCGTTGCAAACCTTATTGCATCCAACGGAACAGTGATTGCCACCGCCACCTCACCAAGATACGGGGTTATCTCCTTCAATACCTTCAATGCGCCTCTCTCTACCGGATCGTATGCATACAACGTGGTTGCTGTAGATGAAGGAATCTCCCCAGAATATACTTTTAATTCCGTAAGTAATTCAATAACAGTCTCAAATTCCATATTTGCAGGACCTGTCACATACAGTTCCAATGAGGTAACTTACAACTCAATCCCAACCCTTATGGAACAGGCATCTGGCGGGACAGGGCCATATACATACAACTTCATAATATCTAACAGCATAACCGGAAACATAATATATGCATCAGGGCCACTCACATCAAACACGCTAAATTATTCCTTAACTCCGCAAAGCCAGTTCGGCGCAGGAACCTATTCCGCAAACGCCGTAGTCACTGACTCATTCGGGGCATATTCTGTCTCGCACAACACAGAGTTTTCGATATTAAAGGCACCATCGATCCTCACCCTTAACCTGCCCCAGAACAGCGTTTACAACGGGCAGCCATCTAATGTGACATTTGGCATAACACCTTCATCAATAGGCAGCCTCAATGCATCTTTGTATGTAAATAACGCTCTCATTGCAAATTCTGTGATACCTGAACAATTTGGGATAAGCAAAATTATCGGCATGGGATACAGTTCTTCATATCCGTATGGCATAGCATTCTCTCCAAACGGGAAATACGCATACGTTGCGCTTTACGGAGGTTACAATAAATTCTATTCATACCACTATGGAAATATAACTGTAATAAGCACTTCTAACGGCTCTGTTGTTCGCAGAATAGGGTACAACTCCTTCAAGTTTTACTATCCCCTCGGCATAGCAGTCTCCGCAAACGGCAGTTATCTCTACGTTGCAAACTATGATGGGCTGAACAACCGTTCAGGCACATGTTCAAGCTCATGCTACACTGGCAATGTAACAGTGCTAAATGCTTCTACTGGCGCAGTAGTGCATAATATAGAAGCGAATGGAATACTCTATCCTTCGGACGACGCGCCTATTATGCTCTCGCCAAACGGTGCAAACCTCTATGTGCCGGATTATCATGGAAATGTTTCAGTTATCAATGCATCTACATTTTCCGTTGAGAATACCATAACTTACGCAAACGGAAATTACGTCTATGGGATGGCCATCTCTCCAAATAGCGGCACGCTGTACATATCAAGTTATAGCAATGACAAGATATATGTGGTAAATGCAAGCACATTCAAGCTCTCAGATACGATATCCCTGGGAACCAGCCCTGCAGGCCTCGCTATATCCAAAAACGGATCTGTGCTTTATGTGGCATCTTATTCGAATGGGAATATAATGCAGATAAATACATCAACTGACACACAGATCCAGAATTCAAACATAAGCACAGGGGCCAGAGAGGTATACACATTAAGCCTCTCAAGGAACGGCACATATCTGTATGGCACAAGCTACGAAGACGGAAATGTATTTGTAATAAATGCCTCATCTGGCAAGTTTGTCGAGAACATTACCGGATTTGATGGACCGTATGCGATGGCATACTCTCCAACAGGCAACTATCTTTACGTGGGCAATTATGGCAACGGAACGATTGCGAAGCTCTCCTCCATCAGCAATCCCACATTTAGCGCATACTCTGCAGGAACTTACAATGTCATGCTAAAGACAAGTGGAAACGAGAACTACTCCTCAAACACTCTCTCTGGATCATTCAGCATATCCCCTGCAAATCTTACTCTTAACACTACGCTCCAGCACAGCTATACCTACAACGGAAAGCAGATACCATTCAATTATATGCTTACAGATGCCGGCTTTAAGCCTATAAACACTACACTCTCATTAAACGGCAACTATCTGGCAAACTGGCTGTTCGAAGGGTTTGGATTCCTTAAAAACATAACAAAGATAAGCGCCTATCAGGATGGATATGGCATTTCTCCATATACGTTCTCCCCAGGCGGAAAGCAAGTATATGTAACCACTGATTCTAATACTATCTATGTTTTTAATACCTCGACAGGCACATTTATCAGAAATATCTCATCCAACACCTTAGATTACCCGGTCCAGACGGCAGTATCGCCAAGCGGAGCTACATTATACTCGCTGAGCACTCATGGAAACCTCTCAATTGTGAATTCCTCAACCGGTAATGTTATCAATGTAGTATATGGCAACACGCTAAAAGACGGGAATACCGGCAGCTTTATCTCGCTCTCAAATAATGGTGAGTACGCGTACATAGGCAGCAACGAAAATTTCAGTATATTCAACTTAAGCAGTGCGAAACTCTCATCTATGCTGCCAAATTCACTTTACGATGGATACTATTCTGGCATGGCCGTAAACCCGCTGAGCAGTTACGTTTACATAACTAACTATACTAAGCTGGAGATAATAAACGTATCAAACCCTGAAACTCCAAAAGTAATCGCTTCCCCTGTAACGTTTAACTCTATCTACTCAAATCCAGTTGTCTCTGCAAACGGTACAGTAGTATATGTGCCTGTTTACCACGGGCATAACGCCTATTACGACGAATCTTATGGCAACATAACGGAGGTCTCAGCATATACTGGCAATTATCTTGGTGCATATTTGGCGTATCTCCCATATGGCAGTCCAGCAATCTCCAAGAACGGAAAGTACCTGTTCTCCCCTAGCGATGGGACTTATATATTAATAACCAATCTCTCATACCCCCAAACTGAGTATTTTATATTTCTTGACCTTAAAGACTCTGAAGGCCTGGCATTATCCCCATCAGGAAAGTACCTTTATGCATATGGCAGCGGCGGAGATACATCTATTTACTACATAAACCCTGTAGGTGAGTATATGCTTAATGGCACTGCGGGCATCTACAAGCTTAATTTCAGCTCCATACAAAACCCAAACTATGCGAGCAATTCTATCATTTTTTCCGTTAATATCCTGAAGGCGACGCCTGCGCTAAGCCTAACCCTTCCGCAGAACGATGTATACGATGGGCATGGAAAGACTATAGGGTTCAGAATATCTTCAATCTACAATCAGACAGATGCAATGCTTTACATAAACGGGAATGATGTTGCCAATACATTCACAAGCGGGTCATACAACATAAGTGCGATAGGCAACTATAGTGTAGAACTCCTTACGGATGGTGATGCAAACTACACCGCATCCAATACAAGCGCAAACATCCTGATAAGAGACCAGCCGGAATCCGAGCTCCTCTTCCCTTCAAATACAACATACACTGGCTCAAATATGGTAGTAACATGGGGGATAGGAACTGCTGGAAACGTGGTTAATGCCACACTCTACATGGACGGTAATGCGGTCGCGTCAGGCAACACGATGGGCCTTAAATACGATGCACCTGCAGGTATAGGCAACTACTCGTTTAAGGTTGTCTCAAATCTCACCAGCGAGTACTTCGGTGTCTCGCTGAGCAAGACGCTGTCCATAACAGCACCGCAGAACGCCACGACCACTACAATAGGCGGAGTTGTAAACTCGCCAGGGGGCGGGTTTGGAATACCAGGCGGAACGCAGACCACTACAATACCAATACCAAAGAACATCTCTAACGCCACCCTTAACGAGAACATTGACCTGCTTCCATTCTCAACAGAGCTTATAAATTACTCAGACGGTGAACTGCTATTATACATAAGATCAAATTCGAATCTTACCACTCTGCATACTGTAAACATACACGTACCAAAATACATCACGCTGCCTAAGACTCCTTTCGGGTTCAGGCTTCTCTATGCCCTAAATTACAGCTTATCCGGCAGTAACGCGACTACAGTGAAAGCGGCAATGAGATATGGCTGCAATCTCTCAGCCGCACTTGTATATCCTTACATGCTTATAAACGGGTCGTGGACTCCTGTGTCTAATTTCACAATAAACAGTGCGGCATGCACAATATCTTTCTCTGTTCCGAATGATCCGACTACTGCACTATTTTACAAAAACACTACTGCCACAACTGTAACCGCACCGCCACCTGTGACAACCACAAATGCGACAACAACAATCCCTGCGAATGTAACTGAGACAACTACCTCATCAAATGTAACGTCAGTACCGCAGCCTTCCCAGAACAACAGCGCGGCCTATTATTACCTCGCAGCTGTGGTAATAATAGTCGTAGCCGCGATAATCGTTTACTTTGCCCGCAACAGAAAGAAGCGGTAAGGAAAGTATTTATTGGTTTAGCTGCATCTTTGGCGTATGGCGTCCACCAGATTGATAGTTGCTCTTGATACTGACACCCCCAGTGCAGCAATCAGAGTAGCCAAAGCCACCACAGACGACGCATACGCATTCAAGATCGGATGGCCGCTGCTTTTAGATGCAGGAATAGGGATAATAAAATCGATATCAGAATTCGGCAATGTAATATGCGATCTGAAAATCGCGGACATACCAAATACAAACTCCGCGATAGCACGCAGGGTAAAAGACGCCGGCGCGTGGGGAATAATAGCACATGCTTTCACTGGGACGGATTCACTAAGCGCCATTGTCTCTTCATCTTCTCCAATGAAGGTATTTGCTGTTGCCGCCATGTCACATCCAGGCTCATCTGAGTTTATAAACCTGGTAGCCATAAGGCTGGCCAAGATCTCTGAGGATGCAGGTTCATACGGCATTGTAGCACCTGGAAACAATCCTGAGATGCTCATTGCACTGAGGCGGGCGACTACGCGCATGAAAATAATATCCCCAGGGATAGGCGTACAGGGAGGCGAGGCGTCACGCGCTCTCGTCGATGGCGCCGATTACGTTATAGTAGGGCGCACCATCTGCAACTCTCCGGATCCGCATCAGGAAGCAGCGCGCATAAATTTGTCAATCGAGAGCGCATTTAAGGAACAGGACAAAAAAGCTTAAATACCAAAAATGCGATATAGAATAAACTATGGGGGTTAATCTTAAGGTTTCCAGAGAGTTCAGTCCGGATATTACGGGGAATCAGATATACCTGCGCATTTTCGGGGAGAAGCCAATAGAATATCTGCATTCAGTCCAGGTGTCTTTCACAAGCGGCAGGTCATCTCCTATAAGCAAAATAGCCAGGGTAGATCCCAGAGCGGTTATAGCCATACCTTATAGCAGCGAGAGGCTCTCAAGCATGCTTAACGTTAGTCCATCTGACCTTGCTGTCCTGATAAGGGAGAGGCCTCCAAAGGTGGCTGAGGTAAGATTGAAGGATAAGAGCAGCGTATATATAATAGAAGAGGATGGGAACCATAGGATAGCAGCCGCAAGAGCGCATGGAATACGCAAGCTGGAAGTTGAGGTCATATCCCTGGTAGACTCATCGGATGGGTCGCGATTTGCTCTATTCAATGGAAACGTGCTTGAGTACCAGGAAGGCCACTTCACATTTGCCTTTAACCTGGGATTTGAGCTTGCCGCAATAGCCGAGCGGATACTAAGGCTAAAGGGTGCAGATGTAATCACGAATATAAATTCGGCAGCAGATGTCTACTTTCCATTTGGCGGCTTTGGACGGGTCTCCGATCTGGCAATAAAAGGTTAATACTAATATTATCTTTTATAATCTAATATAATATTAGCAATATTACAGCGTATGACACATCCGGACACCAGTGGCCTCCGAATCAGGAGTGATCCAGAGATGTCACGTCTATTGAGACCTCGCTATTGATGCCGTTATACTTTTCATATACGGTCTTGGTTCCAAAAGAGCTGATGCTCACGTTCTGTGTTGGGTTGCCAGGATATGTTACCTGAAGTGCGGATGCGGTTGTAAGCTTCACGGATACGTTTCCTATACTCACTGATTCTCCTGTCTTGACGCTGGTAAATGGTGTCTCGTAGGATGCATTTATGTAAGCCTGCCCGCTTGGAAGGACCATCAGAAGAGCCACACTCAGGCTGTTAATATAGGATGTGTCTGTTGATGTGACGTTTGTTACTGTTCCATCAGTTATCTTTACTGCAGTATTTGCTGCTAAGGATAATGGTATTGTGCTTCCATTTCCTGTCACTGAGAGAGAAGCCTTCCCTGCGCTCTCCCCGTTGTAAGCTATCGTGTATCCGGCTATGCCCATGCTCTCACCCTGTGAGAGCTTCCCTACTCTTATCAACGAGACGCTCATATCCGCAGTCTC
>JAJZOF010000003.1 GCA_021811535.1 Microcaldota archaeon
TGCCGCTGGAAATCTCCCTCTCCCCCACAACACATATGTAGGGCACCCATTCCTTTTCCGCATTCATTATCTTCTTGTTAAGCGTATTGTCCGTATCGTCAACATCGGCCCTTATGCCATTCTTTGCAAAAGCGCCTGCTATCTCTGTAGCCTTCTGAATAAATTTATCGGATAGCGGAAGAATCCTTACCTGTGTAGGAGTTAGCCATAATGGCAGTTCAGGTACTCTATGTTCTGCTTCATCAATGGATGCAAGCTCCAGCAATGCATATATCACCCTCTCTATGGCCCCGCTTGGGCTGCAATGCAGTACTATCGGATATTTTTTGCTGCCGCTGCTGTCTACATAGCTCATTCCATATCTCTTGCCGTTTTCGTGGTCTATCTGCACTGTGGCCAGGGCAGTTGCCTTATCTGCAGAGTCTATTATATTAAATTCAAATTTAGGGTCGAAGTATGCATATCTGAAGTTCCACATCTCTATCAGCGCCGGCTTCTTCAGCTCCTTTGAGACTATCCCCTTTATGAAATCTGAGTTCCCTTTCCAGAAGTCCTCGGTGAATCTGAATGCTGCCTCGTATTTATCAATCCCTATTCCAATCCCCTGCAGGACGTCAACGCAGAACCTGAACTGGTTGCCGAATTCGGACATGGCCTGATCAAGGTTTTCGCAAAGTGTATGCATATCGGGCATGGAGAATGCACGAAGCCTCTTCAGCCCCGCAAGCTCTCCGCTCTTCTCCCTTCTAAAGCTGTATCTCGTCAGCTCATAGAACTTAAATGGCAGATGCTTGTAAGATATAGTTGCATCATGCGCCATGAGAAACTGCCCGAAATCCGCTGAGAAGCGCAGGAAGTACTCCTTGTCATCAGATTTTAGCACATAGTGCCTCGCAGGAAATCTATGGAGATACTCCTTAAGTGCCGGGTGCGCGTAGTCATACATTATTGGCGTCTCAACCTCAACAGCGCCATAACCTATTACCTTCGAAGTGACATAATTCTCCAGAAGCGACTTTATCAGCTTCCCGTTTGGGTAATACCTGAAATTCCCCGAGTCAGATCCAGGTTCATATCCGACAAGCTGCAATCTCTTCATATGCGCTATGTGCGGCGGCTCTGTTGCATATGTCCGCACCTTCCTTATCTCATAATCTGCAAATTTCCTAAGGTTGGGACTTTTTGAGAAATCAAATTCAGAATAAGGCCATAGCCTTCCATTCTCATCAAGTATATACCATGTAGAAACTACCTTATCCTCCTCTTCAAGCGCATGCGATTCCTCATCATTCCCGCGCACTTCTTTACGTACAGAAGAAAAGCTCCTCGCCTGTTCTGCAAGAGGGTGGCCTTTTATATCAAGCATAAGTTTTTTGTTCCACCCGAAAGGCGCCTTTACAGTCTCGTACTTCGATCCGATCCGTTCATAAATATAATCCATAATCCTCTTTGCTTCTTCAGGTCTGCTGAGATTACTGCTTAGGTGCGCATATGGGTACAGGACCAGCTTCTTACGCTTTAGGCGGTCCATAAGGTTGCTTATATCCTTAATTGCTGAGTCTGCAGCAGATTCGTCATCACCCTTCTCAACGCTCACAAGCACTACAAGCGCGTCTTTCACGGTTACTTCTTTTGTCTCAGCTTCGTCATGCGCACCTGCCTCTATCTTTACAGGAGAAAATGTTATTCCTTCAACATCAAGCTCTAGAATCCTCATCAATTTCGCCTTCAAATAGCCACTCAGAATCAAAATCTACAAAACTAATAATATCTGAGAGTAAACAAAATAGCCTTATATTCCTTTCCAAGGGAGGATACTGGAATCGGAGCGTATCAAAACCCCACATGCAGCTGCACAATGGTGGCAGGCAAGAATCAAAGAACCTATCAATCAAAAAAGGCAGAAAGAAGATGTGTTTGTGGTTACTTCTTGCCAAAAGCATTTCTTCGTGCTTCAAGCTGTATCCTGAACTTCTCAATATCGCTAAGCCCTGTAGTAGGTTCTCTAGATTCGCGCTTCTGAGCCATTAATTCTTCTCTGGCTCCCGGCTCTATATTCTTCAAGATCTTTGCAGACGTTTGTGCATCTCCTGCACTGCTTTGTCTGAATCTCATTCTATCACAATTCTCTAACCGCGATGCTAATATTTAAACATTACTCAGGCATACAAAAACCAAAAAAACCGCAAAACAAACCAAACACGCAAAAAGATAAAAGCTGAAAGAAATAGTACGCGTGCATATAAGATATGCACGCAATACAGTGGGGGTTGGTGATAATAAAATACGCACAACTTACGCTAGTATGATGCATGCGCTTATTTATATAGTTTATTATATAACAAAAATTATATTTTTAATATAATAATATATGGCCAAAGGTCTGTACTCTGCGCATTTGCCTATGCGCTCAGGCAAGAGCCTAGTACTTACCCCCGCTTGCCAGGGCGCCTTTTACAGCAACATCGGTAATTGAAGGGGACAGCATATCCACTATATTGTCCGTCCTGACCCCGCATGGCTGCAGCAGCCCGTTTCTGGTTATGCGTGCATGGTACCTGCATCCTTCCGTGCAAATCTCCCTTACCTTGCATGACAAATTCGGGCACGTATTGTTCCTAGAATCCTTAACCTCAATTACCCCGCCGCCTACGCTGAATATCTGCCCTCCATAAGGGTAACTGTAAGGGACTTTATGGGATGCAACGGAGTTTAACTTGCCAATCATCTCATCCAGGAGGGAATCGTAATATCTCTGCGTATCCTTGCTGAATGAGAGCATGGAGAACATCTTTATCCTGATTCCTTTCTTGGATGATAAGTCTACATAATCATAAATCTCTTCAAAAGTTTCTTTTCTTACTACGCAATTTATGCTTACTGCCAATCCTGCAGCTATCGCAGCATCAAGGCCCTTCATGACAAGTTCAAGCGCGTCTATCCCTGTAACTTTCTTGAACTCCTCCTTCCTGAGCGAGTGGAGTGATATGTTTAATCCGTCCAACCCTGCCTCCTTGAGCCTGTAAGCAAGCGGCTTTTTTCCATAAGCAAGCCTTGTTCCATTAGTGGTAATCTTCACTGATTTTACAGATCCGGAAGCCTTGAGCTTCCTGACAAAATCCACCAGTTCCTCATCCAGGAGGGTCGGTTCTCCATCTCCTGCAATGTGTACAAGAGCTTTCTTGCCTGCTATGCGGGTAAGCTTCTCAACCAGCCCTACAAATTCCGAATTTGAGAGCGCGGCCCTGTCTCCCAGCTGAAACACATCATCATGGCACTTGCCATCCGTATCTGCGTCAAAAATGCAATTCTCATTGCAGACCCTTTTTGATATCCTTACCTTCTCAGGGACAGTCTTATCTATACGTATATTTAACAGATTTCGCCTGGATTCCTTCTCGGCAACGGTTTTAACCAAAGATTCTTCATCCACAGCAATCAATACTTATTTGACCAAAATCTTTTTAAGGCAAATATATAAATAATATTATACTAAAAATATAATATAATCAGAATAATAGGTGCCTTAGATTGGCAATAAAAAAGGACGTATGGGCGGAGTACCTGAAGGAGTCAATATCCTATCCTGAAGGAACAGCATTCCCTTTTTACAAGCCTCAGCACGTCCTGGTTCCGATAACCTACATAACTCCCAATTACTTTTCAATACGAACCCTTGCAATAACCTCGGCGCTCACGAACCTTGGACATACCGTCTCGCTTCTGATACACGACAACAACATTGTGGCGCATAAGTACATATCATCAAACAAGCTCATGAGACAGCGCACCATCTCAGGCGGCTATCCCGGATATCTCATAGAGGAGATATGGCGCTTGCTTGAGATGTTTGGCGCAGAAAAGAGCAGAATAAAAGTAATCAAATCATCAGACATATGGCTGAACCTTACAAAAGACACGTCTTTGTATCTAGAGTTCTACTCCATGCTTGCAAGACTCAAGCTCTCAAAAGACGAGCTGACGCTTGATAAGCCCGAGCCTCTATACAGATTCATAGAGCGCCCGTTTGACATATACCTGTCGAAGAATTACCGGAAAGTAACCAAGTACGATATGGAAAACCCTACAATATTCCTGCTCAACTGGGTAAATTATGTGCCATCAAAGAAGATCCTCCAGGAATTCAGCAAAATAGACAAGGGCAGGGAAGAAAAGGGATTCATAATGCTCTCGATGCATGACCTCCCTTTAATAGAAAAAGACGACCAGATACCGAGCTGTGGGATGTCACTTGCAGAGATTAAGGAGATAATAACACATAACAATCCTTCAGCCCAGGCTACCAAAGCAATAGACGAGAGATGCGTCCAGCCTGTCTCCAAATTGCTGCAAACGCTTGGGATAGAAGAGCCAAAGAAAGGGAAGATTACGGGAAGCAGGGGCACTCCAGGCTTCTGTGAGCGCCTCTATCTGCTTCTATCCACCATAGACGACCAGATGAAGAACAGCGAGAAATCCGAGCTCAGGGAGATGGTCGTCTCGTCATCCATAGACTTTGAAAACATACAAGGTCTCCTCTCCAGCAAGAGGGTAATAAGCGTTCTCAGGTTCTGCGATGGCGAATATACCATATCCGAGATTGCCAAGAAGAGCGGCCTGCAGCTAAGCAACGCAAGCCAATACATAAACAAACTAAGGGAGAGCGGGATAATATCGATGGACAGGAAGCCGCGCATATTGGTAAGCGATATAATAATACCTAGCAGATTCCTTCTTGATGCTAAATGATGTATAATAGGTAAGAAACTTGGCCAGACCTAAAAAATATCCAGAAGCAGTAGTCGGCACATTTATAGTAAACAGACAGGGCATGATGCTTCTGGTAAAAGGGCCCAAGTGGAAAGGGTGGAACATACCAGGTGGGCATATAGAATACGGTGAAAGCATATTCGCAGCTGCATCCAGGGAAGCATACGAAGAGGTAGGGTTGAATGTAAAACCAATAGGCATAATCGAGATCGCCGAGGGCATATTCCCAAAGTGGTTTTCAAAAAAGAAGCATTTCCTGTTCTTCGATGTCCTCTGCTCAGCATCGGGTAGCAAAGTAAGAATGGATGGGAGGGAGATACTAGAGTATAAATGGGTTCCATTAAGGCAGGCCTATAAAGACCTCGGGACAAACATAGCAAAGGAAGCGGTCGCATATATTATTAAATCCTCAAGAAACCCACACGGGCACAAATTCATAGAGGTTAAAAAATCGTAGCAATCCTAATGGAATATAAGCTCTACAGCCCTCTCGAAATTCTTCATCCCTTCTCCTATCCTCTCCTCATTGTCTATAGAATACCAATAACCCGAGAATACGAAGCCAAAAAGCCCGCGCATCTTCGCGAGCCTGGGAAACAGGTCCTTCTCAATCATAACTATCTTGCCGTCATCGGATCCTATGTTATCGAATATTGCCTGGTTGAAGAGATAAATCCCTGCGCTTATCAGCTTGCTGCCTTCCTTTTCTGAAGGCTTTTCAACGAAATCCACTACTCTTGGGCCGTCAAGCTTTATTACCCCGAACTTATTCGTCCTTGCAGATGTTGTCAGAGCTATTGTCGCAAGTGCCTTCGTTTCGACATGTTGCCTGTACATCTCATACATGTCAAACTTGAATATCTGGTCGCCATTCATTGCAAAAAAATCCCCCGAAACAAGCTCCTTTGCAGTTACCAGTGCGCCCTGCGTCCCAGCCCTGCGGCTTTCGCGTACATACCTTATCTTAACCCCGAAAGAGCTTCCGTCGCCAAGGGCCTCAATGACTTTTTCGCCGTAAGTGCCTATAACAAGTATTATCTCGCCTATCGAGTTTCTTTTCAGTTCCCTTATTATATACTCTATTATCGGGTGGCCCCGTATCTGTATGAGGCACTTGAGGGATCTTACACCTCCGACATTCACGCTTTCCCCGCCAGCAAATATTATGGCCTGCTTAGGATAGCTCTCCGAGAGAGCGGACCTTATAAGATATTCTATTGCGTGTGATCTGTTCCTTATATTTACCCCGTCAACTATCTTGTCCACTTTATCCAGAAGTTCCTTATCAACTGTTATGGTGAGCCGCTCTTTCATTCTATTGCCTCTGGAAATATCCGCATCAAAGAATA
>JAJZOF010000015.1 GCA_021811535.1 Microcaldota archaeon
GCATACGCATGCTTGATGAGAGCAGCTTCAGATTTGGGAATTGGAACTTTAGGATAGGCAACATGGAAAGCGTGTGGGGAAGCTGCAGCGGAAGGCGGCTGAGCTTTAGCATCAGGTTGTTCTTTGCCCCGGAAAAGATAATAGACTACGTGATAATGCACGAACTTGCGCACCTGAAGGAGCATAATCATTCAGAGAGATTTTGGAGACTTCTCGGAAGCGCAATGCCCGACTTCAAGGAAAGGAGGGCGTGGCTTAGGAAGAAGGGCAATATGGTGGGCCCATCAAAGATGCATATTCTCTGACCAATTACATGAATTTGGCGAGGTTGAACTGTCCGTTCTTTGCGTCAGGCGCAGGCTGGTCGGTGAAGATGAATACGTTGTATATCTCGTCTTTTATCATGTAAAGCCTCTGCTTTATGTACGGGTCTATATCGTATTTCTCTGCAAGGGCTATTGACATTTCCAGATACTTCTCTATCCCGCCACGGGATATTGTAAGGAGCAGCTTGGAGCCGTCTTTTGGGCATTTTCCGCCCAGTGGCGTGCGCCTGTATTTGGAGTTGCATGTGGAGCACCTGAATTCCTGGCGGGAGAAAGAATGCAGGTTGCCTATAAGGTCCGGTATGAAGTGCCCTATTATTACCCTTTTTGCGGCATCCCTCTTGTTTACAGCGTTTATCTTATCCATCAGCTCAAACTCGGCATCGACTTTCTCCTTCATTGTCTTGAGGAGGGTGTAGGAGCTCCTTTTCGGGGATGATGATACTGCATCAGAGGATGATCCATGCGTAAACCATATGTTGGAGAACCGCTCCTCCTTGCCGAGCCTGCTCTCCACCATCTCAAGCTTCACTTCGGAGGGAGGAGGATAGCTCATCGATTTTTCATAGAACTCGAGAGGATACGTGCGCACGGTTTCCATCGCATGGACTTCGTCATCGACTTCCTCCGGATATATGTTTACGCTCAGTATAAGAGGGGTATCCATAGTTCCTCCTATATTGGATGGGAGGTATGATCTCGAGAAATTTATCAGGGAATCCATGAGGAGCATGACTGTATCCTCATCGCCATCGCAGTTCCTTCTCCTTGCGGATATTATGTACGGATGGGCAAAGCCGACATTTGCATCCGTATATCCTATTATGCGGTTAAGGACGCCGCAGGAAGTATGCGGAGACAGTGTTATCGCAAGTGCCCCGACAAGGTCATTTCTCGTATAGGCGTTGTAGTACCTGTCCATCCCGTAAAACAGCTCCAGCATATCATCAATGAACCGCGATACCTTTACCATATAGTCGCCGCATTTCCTGCTGACGACTATATCCTGGTGCTTGATCTCCACCAGTTGGGATGGATCTGTGAGCGGCTTCCCGTAGCAATCGGTCGTATAGCCCATCTCGCGGAGTTTCTCTATGCTTGTGCCTATCTCGACAGGGTAAAAATGCGTAAGCGGCATGTCCGTAGAGTCGAATCTTGCGGTGCCGTCCTTGAATGTGAAGACGCCATTCTTAGCTCTTAAGACCCCTTTGGCTATAGGCTCAGCGCACCTGTCCCTGCTCATCAGGCCCTTTACGCCCTTGACCATCTGCGGCATCTTGGTGAGCTTTAGCTCTGCCATGGTATCCTCGACTTCTTTCACGATATTCACCTCCCTCTCATCGTATCCGGAGGTAGGCGAGCTGCACTTGGGGCACTTCTCGGCGCTTGTTTCGTACCCGCAGCTTATGCATTTCCTTATTATTACAGAGGCGTTTTTGCAATCGTTGCAGTACGGCCAGCTTGTCATCCTGCCGCAGACAGGGCACCTGTACCGCGCTATCTGCACTTTTATGTATCCTGAAAACCTCTTTGATGCTGCTAAATATGATGATGTTATGTTCCTGTCATTTCCTCCGTTGTAGCCTATCGGAAAGAGCGCGTTGGCTGCTGGTTTCATCATGCGCTCCTTTGCCTTCTCAGGGCGCCCTATCCTGGCGCCTATGAAAGTTGATCTTTTCATTATTTTTATACCTGAGAGGGAATTTACCATAGCAAGGGAATCGGTAGGATTTGATGCGAGTGCCGCGTCCAGCGGAGGCTTGACTGCCTTTGCATCGGGGCTCCTGAATATCCCAAGGGACACGAGAAGGGCCTGCGCGTAGTCGCCGCTGATCTTTATCTCACCGCGCTCGGTTAGTGAATGCGGGACGGAGAGGAGCTCCAGACCCCTCTTTGTCTGCTGCGCGTTTGGAAGTATCAGACTGTCTGTATCGCTTAGGGTGCGCTCCAGCCCTGCTGCCTCGAAAAGCGTGCCTGCAAGAGACGCCAGCTGTTCGCATTTGAGCGCCTGGAATTCGTACAGATACTTCGGATGCATAGGCAGGGATTTGTCCACGCATATTTTATAAATGTCAAGGAAATGCATCGAGGCGGGCTTTATTGAAGGGTCGCCTTTTGATTCCAGCTGCCTTTCCCAGAATTCCTCCACGTAGCTTGACGGCTGCAGAGGTGTGTTTGATTTCCTGAAGTCGCCATATGTTACAAGGATGTCGCCCAGGTATATGATCTCATCTATCTCGTCTTTTAGCTTCTCCGCAGTCTCAGCATCGTTTATGCGCAGGGCCTCGCCTGACTTGAGCCTGACAAAAGGCCCTTCTATAGAATCCACCGGAGAGGCCACGCAGCCTTTGCCAGGCATCTCCACCTTGAGCTGCGTGCCTGTAGCGACAAAACCCATAGTTAATATCATGGTGGCAGGGCTGAAGCCTTTCGCGGCTATGCCGGTCATTCTGCTCCTTCCATATCTAAGCCTGAAGCCGCCCATGTGGCCGGGATATGCGAGTATGGGGCGGCCCGCGACGAGCTCTTCAAGGAACACTGCAGTATCCGATTCGCTTACACTTTTCTTGGCTTCCACTTTTATTATATTGCTTAACCAGTCCCAACCAAGCCCGTAGCCCTTGACTTCCTTCATAAGCTTCTTTGCCTTCTGGGCTATTCCCTCGCATAGGACCAGACCTACGCCCCCGCGTATCTTGTTTGTTATAATCACTTCCTTGCCATCAGACCTGATTCTCTTTATGTCCCTGTGTACGCCTATCTCCATTACCTCTGTTGGGACACCATCTACGCATACCGGAAGGTTTTGCAGTATCACACGCAGATCCTCTTCGCTTGGCTTATACTGCAGCCTTGCTATCCTTGCGTGATATGTTGAGACCTCTTCCAGGTACCGCTCTATCTCCTCGGGCGTTGCCTTATAGGCTCCGACAGAAAAGAGCCTCCTTGCATAATCGGCAAGTGCTACAGATAGCGCTGCCGCAGTTCCCCCGGCGCCTCTTATCGGCCCTGCGTAAAGAACCGATATGTAGTTTGACCCGTCCCTGTTTTTGTATTCCCTGATTCCCTGTATGCCTTCTGTCGGGGCGACAAGTATCCCCTCCGTAAGTATTGCTGATCCTACTTTTACTGCGAGTTCCATTCGCTTTATGGGCTCCATGCTGCCGAACTCATCGCTGGAACATATCTCCTTTACGACCTCAAATGCAAGCTTGCTCCTTGACTTTTGGCCTGCAAGTTTCCGTATTATGCCCTCTATGCCCTTTACCCCTATGAGCCCGTCAACCCTGCTTGCCAAGTCAGGCGCGGGCTTTATCTCCACATAGGGCGATGGATCCTTTCCTATCGAGCGCGCCTTTGATGCCAGTTCGTACTCATGGCTGAATCTCTTTGAGAGCATCTCAAAATATTCGTTGTTGTTCAGCCCACCACCGCCTATATCACAGCTATTGCATCATAAGCGAGACGAAGACCTTCGCATCTGCGACCATGTCGTCTATTATTACATATTCGTTTGGCATGTGTGCAACGTCATACTCGGTGCACCATACGGCCGCATCGAACCCGCGTTTTCTTGCAAAGGCTGCGCAGGTACCGCCGCCTATTCCGACTGCTTTGGGTACAATGCCTCTTGTCTCCTTTATTGCGGATGTCAGCTTCGTGACTATCTCGCACCCCGGATCCGTTGGAGGAGCCGGGTCTTCCCTGACAAAAGGTTCTATGCTTATCTTCACTTCTGAGAATTTACTTGATGAGGCTATCGACCTGAAATCTGCCAGTATGTCGTCCAGTTTGTACTCCGGCAGGACCCTGCAGTCTATGTAGAATGTCTCCTTTCCTGGTATTATATTTACGCTGTCGACATTCTTCTCGTGTTTTGTCATCTCGAAAGTGGAGTAGCTTGGCTGGAAGAGCGGATTGTTTTTAGTGTACTTCTCATGCAGCAGCGCATCTGCTTCCTCGAGGAACGCACACATGTACCTGAACGCATTCTTGCCTACTGCAGGTATGCTGGCATGTGCCTGAACGCCTTCTATGACAATCTTTACCCAGAGGAGCCCCTTCTCACCCACTTCTATTATGCTGCCCTTGGAATTCCCCGAATCCGGGACTACAAACATATCGCCCTGCCTGAAGATCTGCTCGTCCATCAGCTTTTGCATCCCATACCTGCTACCGACTTCCTCGTCGGCTGCCAGTACTATCCCGAAATTGAACTTCGTATGTATTGCATGCTCTTTTATGACTCTTGCCGCGAACATTATACCCACTACTGACTGGCCGTCGTCTGATACGCCACGGCCGTAAAGCCTGCCGTCCTTCTCTACAGGTTTGAAAGGGTCGGTTTTCCAAAGGGAGATGTCCCCTACGGCAACCGTATCGATGTGGCCTACAAACCATATTGTGCGTTCCGCACTGCCAATCTTTGATACTATGCTGGGCCTCTTGAAACCGCTCTCATCCGTGTACTCGTACCTCTGTGTGCTGAAACCCCACGATCTCAGTTTTTCTTCCAGGAATGATGCCCGCGCTCCTTCCCCATCGCCTCCGCTCTTTGGAGATATGGCAGGTATTCGTACCATCTCAGAGAGTAAGCTTACCATCTCTCCCTTGTATGAGGCAATGGCATCCATGGCATCGGCTTTGCTAACCATCTTATCACATGCAGTATCTCCATGTCAACCTATTTAAATTTTGTATTCTAAACCTGATATGAAGAATGTTATGGCCAAAGAGGATAGAAAGAGCGTTGCAGGGGTGGAGGAGGGTTTCGGCGTAGAGGTACGGGAGGAGATAGCGGCCCATGCGGAGATAGAAGAGCCGATACTCTTCTGGATTGCCATACTGGCCGTAGGGATAATACTTAGGATAATAGTCTATGACACCACCGCTTTGGCCGGGACAGGGCCGATATACGGACTTGCAGGCTCCATCTCTGAATTCATACTCTTTGTCCCGGGCCCGATAATACTTCCCCTGATAATAGGGGCCGTGATAGGATCCAAGGTTGGGGTTATGTCGACAAACATGAAGAAGGCAATAAAATCCGGGATCCTTAACAGCACCTATGCGGCTGTAATCTATGTAGTGGCAATAATTGTGATTTATGAGGTCCTTGAGTATACGGTACCATCAAAATCCATAGGGGTTCCGTTCCTCATCTATGGCCTAGTCATCCTTCCCGTGCTTATACTTCTTTTTGTATCGGTGATATTTGCAGTTCTTTCTTATTCGAGGAGGATATCCTAATCATCTGGCCGCGCTGACGATTTTTATTACGTCTCCGTCTTTCAGCCTGTAGTCTTTTGTGACCCTTATCTTCCTTTTTGCATCCACTGCGTAGAGCATGCCCTTTGCTATGTCCGTGTGTATCCTGGAAGCAAGATCCATCGCGGTTGAGCCGTCTTCCATCAGTATTGCATCAGGGAGGACATTATCGAAATGGTCTGAGTATTTGCTCTCATTCTCAACCGGATAGACTACAATGCATTTCGCAGCTGAGAAGACAGCGTCATTTATCAGCTCCTGGACTCCGGTAGTCGAGTGGGAGGAGAGGTATTTGGATATATAAGCAAGCGCATCCTTCTGCTGCTGTGTAGGCGCGCCGGATATCTTTATGCCGCCTCCTGCAGGATCGTAGGACAATATGCCGCTCTTTGAGGCTTTCCTTAGTGCTAGCTCGATGGCGCCTGAGCAGAATATCACCGTATAG
>JAJZOF010000024.1 GCA_021811535.1 Microcaldota archaeon
TACAACCAATGCAACAGCCAGTGCATTTCCTTATAGTTTCGGATGGATTATCGAATCAAGCTCACTAAATAAGATAATTTCTATAAATGCGACTCTCGCAAAATGGGCGTTCGATAATCCAAATACTATGGTATTAGGCCCTGTTCCCAAAGGATGGGCATCGAAGAGCGTTGCAGTTTTCCATAATTACAGCGCACTGAATCGCTCGATCACATCACTGAATCCAAACGAATACTACGGGATACTGCTTGATCAGGAGAACTGGAGCTTCACACCGCTGTACGAACAGCTGAATACAACCTACTATACCATGCTCTCCTACAGTCTTGCAGGATCGCACGGCCTTGTACTAATCTCGACTCCTGCCCTAGACCTGGCAAAGGCGTATGGTTATCGCAGCAACTTTTCAGGCGAGTTTGAGAGGCTCGGCATAGCATACAACTCATCAAGGTACTCACAGATATACGAGCTACAGGCCCAGAGCCTTGAGAGCAACACGTCAAAATTTGCCTCATTTTCGCATGAAGAATATCTTCAGGCTAAGTCAGCAAACCCAGGGATTAGGTTTTTCATAGGCATAAGCACAAATCCCAACGCTGAGAATATAACAGGCTCTGAGCTATACGCTGCAATAAGCTCAACGGATAATTTCTCAGGTGGCTACTGGCTAAACGTTCCAAACCAATCCGCATATTGCCCAGGCTGCGGTGAAGCAAAACCAGAAGTAGCCGTGCAGTTTCTGCAGATACTTTACCGCAAGGCAGGCTGAGATGCATATTCATCATCCGCAATAAGAAATCCACGCGCGTGGAATAGACGGACTCTGATTGTAAAATGGTATGCATTTAAATATTTATCTAAATTATAAATAATCGAAAATCTGGGGTTGTTGGACGGCTGACAATGCATATCTGCTGATTGCAGTGCTGCTTCTTATACCGCTAGTTGCGCTTCTTGCAATACCGCTTTACAACAGCATAAACCCCACTCTTGGTGGTGTCCCGTTCTTCTACTGGTACCAGCTGCTCTGGATGCCTCTCGGCGCGCTTCTTTACTACATAGCATCAGTGATATGGAACGAGAAGGAGAAGCAGGAGGAATCCGAAAAGAGGAAGGCGGCAAGGAAGTCTTCTTCCAGGAAGAGGTCAAGGAGGTGAACCAATGATAGACCCATTATCCATAGCAGTCTTCGTAATACTCTTTATTCTCTTTGTGGCACTGGGATTCTACGGGAGCAAGTGGAGAAAAGGGGATCTGAGCAAGCTCAAGGAATGGGGCATGGCCGGCGGCCGTCTCGGAACAACTTTGGGATGGTTCCTCCTAGGTGCAGACATATACACCGCATACACATTCATAGCCGTCCCATCATCACTATTCGCCAAAGGCGCGATATACTTCTTTGCTGCTCCTTATGTGATAATAACATACGCGTTCGCCATGTGGGCGATGCCTAAATTCTGGAAGATAGCCAACAAGCATGGCTACTTGACCATGGCCGATTTTGTCAGGGAGATATTCAACAGCAGGCTCCTTGCAATATCAATAGCCCTCGTAGGGATAGTCGCGGAGCTGCCTTACATAGCGCTGCAGATAGTCGGCATGCAGGCTGTCCTGATAGCCCTGCTATCCGGAGTCGGCGCCACGCAGACGGTAATAGAGCTCTCGCTCATAATATCATTCATAATACTTGCGGCATTCACCTGGACAAGCGGGCTCAGGGGCGCAACACTCGGTGCTCTCTTAAAGGATGCGCTTATACTCGTGAGCGTTGTCGCTGTAGTGGTCGCGGTAGCGACGCTTGGCGGCTTCCATGCTGCACTGATAAACGCATCGGCAACATCCATACACTACTTCCAGCTCCCGTCAAGCCTGTATAATGCGTACTGGAGCCTCTTCGTATTCAGCGCACTGGCCCTTTACCTCTATCCTCATGTCGTAAACGGATCCCTCGCGCAGAAGAATCCTGCTACTGTAAGGAAGACCGCATCCCTGCTGCCTCTTTACAGCATAGGGCTTGGGCTTCTGGCAATGTTCGGGTTCATGATATACGGAGTTCCAGCAGCATTGAGCTATGTGCATTCCTTCCCGGCATCAGTCCAGGGCACGCAGGTAGTGCCAGGGCTTATACTGACGCTTCTCCCTCCATGGCTCTCAGGTGCAGCTCTTCTTGGTATATTCATAGGCGGTCTCGTCCCAGCAGCAATAATGGCTATAGCAGCAGCAAACCTCTTCACAAGGAACATCGCAAAGGAGATCAAGCCCAAGATGACTCCAAAGGAGGAGACGCGGGTAGCGCAGATATTCGCTGTCGTGTTTAAATTCCTGGCGCTTGGGTTCGTATTCCTTATACCTGCAACATACGCAATACAGCTCCAGCTCTTTGGCGGGATACTTATATTGCAGGTCCTTCCTGCCTTCGTATTCGGCATGATTACAAAGAACCTCAACAGGAGGGCGCTCTTCCTAGGGCTCCTCGGAGGCGTGATAAGCGGAGTGTACATAATGGAAGCCGCAAACAATTATGCGCAATGGACCACGACACTTGTCGGAACGGGAATAGGCCCTGTCTTCATAGGCATGATTGCCCTGATAATAAACATAGCCATAGTCCTTGTCGGCACCTGGGTAGCCAACTATATGAAGGTAACCAACCAGCTGCCAAGCTCCTACGTTGCAGAATGAAGGAAAGTCCACGGACGTTGCTCCTGCAGCACTTTGATATACACATAATCTTTTCATGACTTGCAGCTAACAAAATAAGCAGTAATTCATACTTCATCAATCTGTGGGAATTTCCGGCTGGTTTATCCTGCGATATACTACGTGCTCGAATTCGGTATATTCTACCCTCTTCTCTACCCTCCATTCCTTATTGCTGAACTTGGGGAAGAACAGGTCGCCTTCATAGTCTTTCTTTATGTAAGATATGTACATTCTGTCCGCCCGTTTTATGGCTTCAGCATAGACGCTTGCTCCTCCTATTATGTATATTTCATCCCCCATCCCAATGGCTGCATCTATTGCACTATCCAGATCCTTGCATATCCGCGCGCCGTCCACTCTCTCTAGCGTCTTCGATAGGACTATACAGTGCCTTCCCATCTCCGCATCGGAGAGGCCCTGAAAGGTGCGCCTCCCCACTATCACAGTGCCGTCCTTGGTTATGCTCCTATAGAGTGCAGTCTCCTCGGGTATATGCCACGGGAGTCTCCCATCTCTCGCAATAACCCTATTAGTTGTCATAGCAGCGACAATCGAGATCACAAAATCCCCCAGATACAGGATGCGGTACTTGAGCACATATCGCAGAGCCTAAAAGATGATTGTGAGATGCAAGAATGATATTTATAGCTATCTAATATGGCGTACGATTATGCCATTATCATAAGGTATTAAAGAACGAGAAGAGGCAAACTAATGATTATCCGGAGTGATGATATGGCAACTATGGTAAAACAGGTCCCGAAACTTAAGGATTGCAACAATACGAACCTCCTTTCTGACCCGAATGCGCTTGTCGTTATGCAAAAGTCCACTCCTGCATCAGCCTTTAAGGGAACATATGAACCACCAGACAAGTCTGCCGGATTGCACTCAAGGAGGGATGTGGAGGTGCTTGCACGTCAGATGAATCAGGCATTCACAGTAAACGTATCCTGGAGTAATGAGCCCCTGGTGGGAAAGCCTGGCGACTGGCTTGTGCAATATGGAAAAGGGGATTTTGGCATAGTTGACAGGCAGGTCTTCAAGGAGACATATAGAATACTCAATCTTGATGTATCGATATCGACATTTACAGATAAGCAGGGAATAAGCGGCAACGCAAAGGTTCTGAACGGGCTTTCTCGTGTATATAAGGATGCGTATGAGAATTCTCCATACTGGCCCATCTATGGCACAGGTCCGGGTCAAGAAAGGATACCATATAACTGGGGAAGGCAGCTGGCACTTGATATACTATCAGATCCCAAGGGAGGAGCGGTATTTGTGACCCGGGATAAGTCGGGCAACGTGCTCGGCAGCCTTATGGCCGTAAGTTTCGCAAGCGTTATGGACGGCCACAGTCCGGAAGTGCAGCCTGCCATAGATAATCTAAAGGCAAAGTTCGGCGAAGATACATTAAGGAGGATGTGGTACGTTGTAGACCTCACCGTAAAGCCTGACACTGAAAAGGTCAAGCATTCAAATGGCGCTATCGAATTAGGCGTACAGCATTTGGGTGTAGGGACTCAGCTATTCAAGCAGTTCGAAGACTTCATTAAGAGCAAGGGCGCAGCAGGATTTCTTGATTGGACAAGCACAGAGAATATACCGATGAGAGAAGGAATGTACAAGAGGATGGGAATAGCCGAGCTGCCTGGCGGTTATCCCGGTATAGAAGCAAACGTTGAGAGAGCCAACAAGGCAAAGGATCCGAAGTGGTACGAAGAAGGCGAGACAAACGCACGCTATGCGTACAAGTTGTACATGCAGACTGATACTGTGGCTAGCGTTAGCGGGTTGCTGCGTGCCTAATGCTCTGTGCTCCATGGCAGAACGAGGTTTGGAAGGCATTCATGCCTGCTATCAGCAGCTATCGGCAGCTGAATTAAACGAAAAAAGCTGACATCCTAAACTGGCTTAAGCATCCTAATCCTGAATCTTGGAATGTGGCGCGGGGAAATATTACTCACCCGCATATTTATAAGTTAAGTATCATAACTGGATTATAAAAAGCAAGGCCGGAAAAATGGGATACTTCATAGGGACAATGATATTCTCAGTTATAATGGGATTCTCCATATACCTGTCATTGCCGATCGTACTAAGAAAAAAGACAAGCGCGCGGTCTACAAGGCTTCTGAACGCCGTCGCTATAGGGATACTCCTGTTTCTTCTGGCAGATGTATTCTCTGATGTCTCGCAGAGCCTCTATTCATCGGCTTCGCTATATGGCTACGCCGCCAACCCGCATCTCAGCGTACTCTTTGCCGTTGCACTGATCATAGGATTCTTCATGCTGTACTACTTTGAAAACAGCTCCAGGGAAGGCCTCTCAAAGGAGAAGATGTCCCTGATGATAGCCATCGGCATAGGGTTGCAGAACCTGACTGAGGGTCTGGTATTCGGCTCAATCTCAGCAGCGTCGGGGCTGTTTTCTGGAGTAGCACTTGTAGTTCTTGTAGGATTCGCCCTGCAGGACATGACAGAGGGATTTCCCATAGCCGCACCTTTCATAAACCACGGAGACAAGAAGCTCAGCGTAATGATGGTTCTCTTCCTGGTAGGAAGCCTTCCCACGGTCATCGGAGCTGCCGCAGGATTTTACTACAGTTCACTCTACTTCAACATCTTCTTTGACGGATTGGCTATAGGTGCAATCCTTTATGTGGTGCTTCCTATGATAAGGCACCAGTTCAGGGACATGGGCCATCCAGAGAGAAGGCTTACCTACGCAGGAATATTCATAGGATTTATCATAGGATTCCTTGTGAATCTTATATAAGCCAACAGGGAAGACCACTTTGCTTACCATATTACATAAGTATGGCAATGCCATTCTTTGTAGATTCAGGATCTCCTTACCTCTCTTGTAAGGTTATCTAGTTTTGCATATGGATTTAGAGCCTTTAGAATTACGCCCATATCTAACTGTCTTAGGTTATCCATAGCTCTCTGATTAAGACCTGCCTTCTTAAACTCATATGCAGCTTTAGCAGCATATGCTGTGCTAGCTTCACGCATTTTCTGTACATCTACATATCCGGTAAGTGGAGTGGGCAGCTCTTTCATAAAAGAGAACCTATTCGCATATTCCGAAAGCACTTTAGCTATGCCTTCATACGCTTCTCCCTTCTTTACCGGATCATTAATCGTACTTGCACGCTTCGCCGTCTCCCTCAAACTCTTTACGC
>JAJZOF010000013.1 GCA_021811535.1 Microcaldota archaeon
AAGGGCGCATTCCTGCGTCTGTGTGGGCTTTGCGAGGAGGAAGAGTGCGACTGCGACTATGGCCACTATCAGGAGCGCCCACCCGTATGTCGTAAGGTATTCCAGGGCGCTCTGCATCCTGAACTCTTTTGGCGATGTCTTCCTGTTCATACATCCCTTACTATAACTTACCTGTGCATGTTAAATATATTCGCGTTGGCAAGGAGTTGGTTAGGTTACTATCCTGCACGAATCGCGCTCGACTATTAGTTCTTTCTCCGCCTGCGCTACTATTCCGTCGCTCTTCTCAACAAGCACGGGAAAAGGCTCTATGGCTTCGGAACTTACCAGATCCGATAATGCCCTCTTCACCTTAAATTCATTATCCCACTTCTTATCCGCATAGAGCCACCTTGCTGCAAAGGGGTAGGTAATATATCTGGACTCTATCTCTTCAAGAAGCTCGCGGGAGACATTTGATCTCGGTCTTGAATCGCCATGCCTCTGGAATATCTCCACAATATCCCCATCTCCGACCATGCCTGCGCTTCCTTCAGTGAAAAACGGCTCTATTGCTATCACCTGCCCTTCCTCAAGTCTTGTGTTGTCCCCATTGTCATAATTTGGTATGAATACATCTGCATGCAGCTCGTCCTTTTCTATCCCATGCCCTCCCAGATTCCTTATGGGCTTCAGGCCGAACCTTCTCCCTACCTCTTCTATTGCAGCCCCAATCCTGCAAACCTCCACACCGCTTCTTACAATGCTTATCGCTGCATCCAAAGCTTCCACAGCAGCTTCGCAGAGCTTGGAATGCTCCCCGGAGAGGTCTATAGTTATTGCGCAATCTGTCAGGTAAAATCCTTTTCGCGCTCCCAAATCAACCTTTACCACGGAATTTTCCGAAAATACCGATTTATCATCAAAAGGCGGAGTATAATGCGCGGCCTGCTCATTTACGGATAAGTTTATCGGGAATGAGAATTCGCAGCCTCTGCCTTTCATAAAAGCTTCTATCTGCTCTGCAGCATCCAGCAACTTCACCCCCGGCTTTATCACCTTTTTCGAGAATTCAAGGGCATCTGCCGATACCCTTCCCACACCGAGCAGCTCATTATAATCATATCCTTCCATAAAACAACCTACAATTTCTTCTGGGATCCCATTCCCTGCAGCTCTTCTTCGCTGAATCCGAGCTCCTTGAGGATCTTCAATGTAGCTGGTATTACCTGATGCTTTATATAGTAGTCTGGGTCGTAGTTCTCCGCAAGTTCTTCCAGGACGGCCTTCTCCGATATGCTGCCGCTCCCCCTTGAGACTACGTATCCTATTGTGGCACCCTCAAGGTCCGACTTCTTCTTCACCTTCTGCTCTATCGCCTTCTTTGCCGCCGAGAGCTCAGGCGATGACGAGTCATAGCTGTCTATCCTCTTCCTGAGCTGCGTGTATATTACAAGATCCTTCATCTGCACCTTGCCTTCCCTGAGGTTCCTTATAACATCCTTCACAATCCCAACCGCCTTCTCCTTGCTTCCATCCTTAAGTATTGCTTCCAATACCTTCCGCTGCGTCTCTCTAGAGATATTCGACCAATCCCTCCTTACGAGCTCAAATCCCTTTATTTTTATTCTGCCCGATTCGGAGAGCATCGCGTATTTCTTCTTTGCACCAGAAGTCCCGCCCTTTTTGCCGACGAAAACGCCCCTGACATAAAAATCCTCAAGCTCCAGCTCCATAGATTCGGGGAGGGACTTGTTGACATCGGATAAGAAGCGCATCGCATCTTCCTTTGACTTGTCCCCCATAAGCAGGAATATGCTATCCGTGTCTCCATAAAGGACCCTGAACCCCTGGGCTTCCGCCTGTTCCATTGTCTTCGATATATAATCCCTGCCGTAGGCAGTCACGCTTGCCGCACATTCGCGTGAATACCATCTTGAACGCGAGTAGCCAAGGTAGCCGTAAAACGAGTTGGCTATTATCTTAAGCGCCTGTGATCGTGCCGCATATTCCTTGTTATCAGGATCCTTCTTGTACAGCTTCTTTACCTCTGTCCTCTCAGATATAAGGAGCTTAAGGGCCTTCGGTATTATTCCCTGCGGGCTCTTCTTGAATCTGGTCCCGTCAGGGGACACATACGCATCTTCGCTCTCCGAAGCAATGGTCGAGGGGTCTATATTATGTGCTATTATTATAGATGGATACAGGCCCCTGAAGTCAAATACCGCTATCCTGTCATATATCCCTGCTTCAGGAGTCTTTACGTAAGCGCCCTCTATAGGATTGGCATTTCTCCTTGCTATAACCTCCTCAGAAGGCTTGTTTGGTATAAGTTCGTTATTCCTCCTTGCATATCTCATCAGGAAGTGCTCTACCAGCTGGCCGGTGGTGGATACGCATGCCTCGGATAAAGTAGTCCCTACGATGCTTGCTATCTCGATCTCCAGAGGTATGAAAAAATTGTACAAGGCATCAAGGGATACCGAATCGCTCAGCGAGTAGTCCGCAAGCTCCTCGAGTTCCTCCTTAGTGCCATCCCAGAGCTTCCATATGTCCTTCTTCTCCACAGTTACCTTCATATCGCCTGTTATCGCCCTGTATACCTCACCTAAAGTGAACCTGTTTGCCCTGAGAAGTTTCTCAGACGCGCCTACTATGGATACAAACTTAGCAACGTTGTAGATATCTGCATTTATTCTGCCAGGTATCTTCACTGCTTCGACAAGGCCGTGATGCTCCTGCTTTATCTCTTCCGATGAGCGCCCTATGAGAAAGTCCGCAGATGTCTTCTTGGCGCGTGCAAGGAGATACGGAAGGTCAAAATTCGATGAATTGTATCCTGATATTACATCGTAATCAAGCTTGGCGATCCGCCCTGAGAATTCCTCAATCAGGTCCTTCTCCGAGGCCTTGAGAGTTACGAAATCTCTATCAATGGGCTTTGTGGTTATCACCCTCTTCTCATTCCCGTCCATATAGCTTATCATTATTACAGGATCCTTTTCCGGCCTGGGAACGCCAAGCGGGTTGTATGTCTCTATGTCAAAGCATATATGCGAGAGCCTGATTCCCACCCTATCATCAAGCTGTCTTATCTCCCTTATTATGCGTTTTCCATCTGACTCATCGTAAGTTATCCTAACCCCATGCATAGGCGAGAACTGCTTGTCTATCACATACCTTTTCCAGAAGAGCACATCATACTCGTAAGGGACGCCGTAATCCCTCAGGGATTCAGATACAAGCTTAACATCCTTTGTCGCCTTTACCGTTATCCTTACCGCGCTCCTCTCCTTGCCATTAAGCATAAGCCTTGCATCTTCAACAGAGAGCACAGATTTATTCTCTTCATCTCCAAGAAGGGAAGATATGCTACCTGAATTCAGCCCTGTATCGCTTAGAATGTAGAAATAAGGGCTGAATGTTTCATCTATGAATTGCAACGATGAGCCTTCATTATCCCTGAGCGTTATGCGTATGCGGCTGAAGTTTTCAATGTTTATGTAGTCGATGTCTACTACCAAACCTTCAGCACTATGGCTCATGCAACCCTTCCTAAGCTTAAATCAAAAGCCCATCAGGCCTTAGAATCCTGGAGCTTCGCCCGCGAGACAGGCAGAGGAGCCACGAGCCCTATTGAATAAGCAACAAGTGTTCCCCTGGCACCGCACTCAAAAGTTATGAAGTTAAGGATGTCTTCTGCAAATGATATAGGCAGCGTCTTGTCTTCCTTCCATTTCTTAGAAATCTCATCCACCTTATCCTTGCTCTCTTTTGCTACGATGGTGCCTTCTATCTTAAGTGCACCTGCTTCTTTCGGGGAAGATGCCCCAGAGCCTTCGTACCTAGCGGTAAAGGTGAATGCAACATTTACGTTCTCCTTCTCAGTCTTCACATTGTCAAAATTTACGTTAAATTTCATATTCGATATCTGCTCTGCCTGATCCCTGGTAGCCTCTATCTTGCTTACGTCTATGTTCGTTATCATACCATCACATTTGTTCCATTAGCATTATCTTATGCGTAAATTACTTAAAACTTTCCGAGAGCCAGAAGCCGCACTGCACACATTATTCCAAATAATATGCACGGCCTCTCCGGGCTCCCAGACTGCGCAGGATAAAGCTGCAGACAAAACTACAGCTCTCCTACTCTCCTCTTCTGAGCCCTCTTTATTCTCTTGCGCCTCTTCTTTACCCATTTCCAGCGCATTCTTCCCTTCTTTTTCCATTTGCGAGGAATACTTCCCAAAATAGCACCGTTTAAACTAACAGATAAGTATTTGACAGATTATTATTTAACTATATCTGTACCATATCAATATATATTAATTCCACTGCAAGGTGCAAGCTTGAACAACAAGGCAATAAGCGTATACATAATAGTGCTGATACTTGTAGGTTTATTCGTATGGCTGGTCTTGCTAAACGGGAGCAAAGGGCAAGTCGCAGCTCCAAATACTACGCAGCATACGAATACCACCAAAAAAGTCCCTACCAACATAACCACAAACAAAACTGCCAATGTGACCTCAAATACAACAACCATAGTATATGCAGGATGCATATCCAGCAACATAAACAGTACCATATACAATGGCAATTTCTCTTCAGGCACATACTCAGGATGGATCTCTACTGCCTACGGGAATGCTTCGGCTCCCGGCTTTGGGGCAGCTCCAAACAACATAACATATGATAACAGCCATGGCGCGTTTTACGCTTCGCAGTGGAACAATTACAATGGGACATACTTCGCTTCGACGTTCGATACGGGCACAAGCATAAAGCCAGGCAACCTGACATCCATGCCGTTCAAGGTGGACGAGCCTTACCTAAATTTCAAGATAATAGCCCCGCAGAACCAGCTTATATATTTCGAGCTTCTGAACAGCACAAACGCAACTCTCGAGAAGATATACTTCGATACCTATAATGCTACAGACAATCCAACCCCTACAAGCACCTTCCAGAATGCAAGTGTCGATCTGGTACCGTTCATCTGCAAGACCATAAGAATAAGGGTGGTCGCAGGCGTGGTCGGAAGCAGGATTAACCGCGATCAGTTTGTTGCGGTGGGGGATTTCTACCTTACAAAGCTACCAGTCTCTACCAAGGGCATAGTATTGAATGAAAGCGTCTCCTGAAGTTGTTGGTAGCATGCCCAAAGGAAAGCTCTATGTATTCAACACTCTCTCAGGCAAGACCGAGGAATTCGTACCGTTCTCCGGAAATGATGTAAGGATGTTCGTATGCGGCCAGACGGTGTATGACGATTCGCATCTTGGGCACGCGAAAACTTACATCAATTTCGATGTAGTTGCAAGATGGGTTAGGCACCTCGGGTACAATCTAAAGTACATCCAGAACATAACAGATGTGGATGATAAGATAGTTGCACGAGCGACTGAGACAGGCGAGGAACCCATAGAATTGGCAAGAAGGTTCGAATCCAGGTTTATGGAAGACATGGAGACGATAAGGGTACGCAGCAGCGTAGACCAGTATCCTCGCTCACACGACTACATAGACAATATAAGAAAGCAGATACAGCTCTTACTAGACAAGGACATGGCATATATCCTAGACGGCGATGTCTATTATGACGTTGCAAGGTTTCCCACATACACGCAGCTCTCCGGGATGAAGCTTGAGGAGCTCAGCAGGCACAGGATAGAGCCCAAGGAAGGGAAACGAAACGCATATGACTTCGCCCTCTGGAAAAACGCAAAGCCCGGCGAGCCATCATGGGATATTGCGGTAAAGAAAGGCGGAAGAGAGGCCCGCCTGCACGGCAGGCCCGGATGGCACATAGAGGACACGGCAATCACAGAGGCGTTTTTCGGGCCGCAATATGACATACACGGAGGGGCGAGGGAGCTCATATTCCCGCATCATACAAACGAGATAGCCCAAGCCGAGGCGGCATTCGGGATCAAGCCCTTTGTAAAGTACTGGCTGCATTCCGGCGTGCTTAACATAAACGGCGTAAAGATGAGCAAGAGCCTGAAAAATTTTGTAAGGATAAGGGATGTCGTTGACAAGTATGGCGCCGAAGCCCTCAGGCTCTTCATACTCTCAACCCATTACAGGAAGGACGTGAACTACACCGAATCGCTTATGGAAGACGCATCAAGGAGGCTTGCCAGGATGTATTCCTCAATGAGCCAGATATTCAACGCAGAAAATGGGAAGGGAGGCGCGACGGATGCGTCTGCTGAGGAAGCAATCGAAAAATTCGAATCGGCGATGAATGACGATTTCAACACCCCTCTCGCAATCTCCATTCTCTATGGATTCATAGAAGACGCCCGTGTCGCAAGCGAGAGCAGGGAAGGGCTATCTGCCGAGGCAAAAGGGAAGATATTCATGGAAATAGCTTCAATGTCCGGCATCCTCGGGATACTCGGAAGCGATCAATACAAGGACGGGATCAGCAAGGATGCTGCCGAGTTGATATCTATCAGGGAAAAGCTTCGCAAAGAGAAGCGTTTCGGCGAGGCGGACGAGATACGCAAGAGGCTAAGGGAAGAATACGGGATACTGGTAGAAGACAGCATATACGGGGTAATATGGAAAAAGCTAATGTAACCTTTATCCCAAACCGTCCTTTATGCGTTTTATAAGAAGCGCAGCTACCTCTTTTCTGAAATTTTTATCCCGCAGCTTTATGCTCGCCGCAGCTTCGTGCCCGCCTCCATCTTCGACAACATCGGGTTCTGACTCTTTTATGGAAGATATTATCTGCAGGAGCTTGAGCCTTGCGCTCATATCCTTTGTGACCCGCACTGAGATATAAGGCCCTGAATATAATACAAGGACCGTACCCTTCCCCTGTGATATCTCAGAGAGCAGCCGCGAACCAAACCTTCCCGGGAGAGGATATCTCGTCTCCTCTATCTTTATCGGTTCAAAATCAAGCGTATATATCTTTGCATTGCCTGCGGATGTCTTCTTTAGCCTTGGGATGGCCCTGTCCACCATCTCCGACATCTTCGAAGTGGCATAAAAGTACAGCGCCGAAGACTTATCCTGATCCGATAATATGCTGCTAATATGCTCTGGCGTTGGTGCCTCAATCCCTCTCCCTATGGCTACCTTCGGATCGCTTGTTATTATGTCAAGTATTGCGGCCACTCTCTCCGATTCTGCTGTAGGTTTCGAATAGTCACTGTAATCTCCCATCAGCGAAGCATCTTCGATTACTGCGGTATCCTCATCAGAAAACGAGTGCGAGAATGCGCAGGAAAGGAAACCCGCTGTATAATTGGAATCCCCTCCGAACGACCACGGATTTATATAGTTCTCCAGGAATTTTCCGTTAAAACCCTCTTGCAGCGGATGGTGATCAAGCCATATCATATCAAAAGTCTTCAGCGCCTCCTCAATCCCCGGGTTGCTTGCTGTTGCAGTGCCGAAATCTATAATGAAGAGCAATGGTTTGGAGACGGATTCGGAATCCCTCGCAAGCATCGCGTCAGAGATGGCGTCTTCCCTCCTATAATAGACTCCCTTGTTCATGATCCACTTTATATTTGCTTCTACGTCAAACCATCCGCCCTCTGATACAAGGCGCTTCAACGCACTGAACAGGGCGTAAGCGCCGCTTGCCCCATCTATATCATTATGAAATCTCACTACGATCGGTGAACCTAGTGCTGCTTTCTTCAAAAACATTTCAGCTGCAGAGCATATCCTGCCCCACATATCCCTAGTTATGCTGTCAAGGGTATCGACTCCTTTCACATAAGGCCTTCTCTCGATATTTGAGGATATTATCCTGGCTATCTTCTCTGCCTCTGCTTTGGGTACGGATATATCCGCCTCCGCACCAATCTCTGCCTCGCTCCATTCTCTTATCTTACTCCTGGTGGAGGATACAAAACTGTATCTGGATACGGGATAGCGCTTCACAGAACACAGATACCTGCTCACTTGTTACACCGTACCATTATATACCTGCGATTGGTTGTAAGACATTGAGTATACGCAAATCTCGTTCTCGCTCGTATTGCTTATGAATCCGCAGTAATATGGGTTATGCAATTTCTGCGCTAGCGCGAAATAGCAGGCTCCAGAATAAACCTGCCCAAGAGTGCCGCATATCGTAGCGTTATCAGTCGATATTGCCCTAACAAGAGCGATAGACGAGTTGCAGGTGGCCGAAGCCGAGGAGTTGCTCGAACATTCCGCTGCTATCTGCGTGTAATTGAGTGCGCCGGAATGGTATGTGCTGATATTCGCATAATATCCGCAGTAATTCCTGATGGTCGCATTTCCTATACTGCCGCACACGGACACGTTTTTCGTATTGTATGCCGATATAAAATAGCAGATAGACCTAGCACTTATGCTGCCCTGCAGATAAGCAGCAAGATAACTTGTGGAAAGGGAGACGTTGAGGCTTGAATTGCCTGCATACATCCTGTCAAAGCCGTACAAGATTGAGGAATAGGTGCTGTAGCTGGCATTATCCGATACCTGTGAACAGGCACTGGGCTTGTAGTCCTTAACTGCATTATACATGTAGATAGTAGAAGCGCACACCGAAGCGTTGGTTTTGTTCTGCAGAAACCCGCAAAGCGTGGCATTCTTCTGGGAAAAAGATATATTCATAACGCATGATGAGTATGCACCTGAGAGATTGCACAAGCTGTAATTCTGCGTCCCTGTGGCTTTAGCATAATAGCAATCTCCCTGCAGGGATGAGTTTGTGATCACAGCGCAGTTTGCCGACCTGGTATTGTTAAGAGAAATGGCATAATAGCACGTATTCATGTAAGTGCCGTTCATCAGGCTGCATACAGATAGGTTGCCCGTCGAGACTGCTATCTGCGAAAGGCAATCATTCTTCGAGGACTGCTGGATAAGCCTCATGCATCCGCTTACCCCTCCATCATTCCTGGCAATGGCATTGGCAGCAACAGCGAGGACAAACAATACGACAATAACTGCCGCATAAATCCTAAGTTTTTCCCCTTTCGAATCTCTTGCTGCTGTTTTAGAAGCCAACAGAACCACTGCATTCTACTCCTGCGTTATCTCCTCAGCGGCAAAAACCTTGAATCCTGCAGGCGAGATATCATAAGGTGTTGTAACAAAGCTGTGCTTCGAACCTCTCATCTTTATTATCTCCATCGACTGCATCCTCTTCTCTTCCTCGCCTGAGAGGTAAAGCATTATTATGCCGTCAAACAGGAAAAATTCCGGCCTGAAGGAAAGGGATTGCTTCTCAAGGGAGCTCATCTCAGCAGTAAGTATCGATGTGACACCAAGCCTCCTCAAATCTACCACGAGGGCCAGCATTGACTTTCTAAACATCAGCGGATCCTTTACAAGGATCTCCAATACCGCTGTAGAATCTATGACTACCCTTGTGGCTTTCTTGTCTGCTATGATCGCTTCTATATCCGAGATGAAATTCCCAAATTCATAAGAAGATTGCCTCATGCTCTCGCTGGCATTGGATACTGCGCTGAGCCCCTCTACAGAAAGAGACCCGTTCTTTACAAGATCATCTATATCCTTCAACCCGGAAAATGCGCCCTTCGCGTTCTCCAGGACTTTCTCCGCCTCTTCCTCCACTACGAACATGACGCTGTTATTCCCCTGCTTGGCGTTCCTGTACAGGAATTCAAAAGAGAGCAGGGTCTTTCCGGCTCCGGGTCCACCCGCAAGGACTATCTGGTTCTTCTCCGGAATCCCTCCGTTAAGCATCGCGTCCAGTCCCAATATACCTGTTTTTACCACACCCGCCATACCAATCGCCATTTTTATATTTTAGATGGGTATTTATTAAAGGTTTAGCATTTACTTACTAGAGGCTGTCATCATGAATAAGAAAGTACTGTACCTGGGCGTGCTCCTGTTTATATTCGGGCTGGCAGTATTATTCCTCTCCGTTCCCCAGTCAAACCAGTACCAAGGGCTCAATATAAGCGCTTACCATACCATAGAGCTGACGCCAAACAGTTCCATATCCATCCCCATCCAGATAAACGGCACAGGCCTGGCTGTTGCAGAATTCAAATCCACAGAACCTACGCTTTACCTATTCGAAAACTACTCTGCACTCTCAATTGCGAACTCAATAGCATATAATGCCATAAACTCTTCCTATGCAATATCTCTGCGCAACAGGGGCATTTACAGCATAGGCTCCCCTAATTACAGCGGGGTATATACATACACCTACAACTCAAGCGCCTCCTCCCCTACCAATGCTTTGGCAAGCTACAATCCGCTCACATATTCATCCTTCATAAACGAGAACGGCACTTATTACATGACATTCAGGAACGTGGGCAGCAACTCCAGCACTCTAATATACAATTACTTCTCTACAAAGATATCCTCGCTTCCTACAAATTACATAGGCACCATATCGATAACCTCAATAGCAGGCCCTGCGCTATCCTTCATCGGCATGGTGCTTATAATACTATCCCTGATGATGAAATCAAAGAAGGCGATAGAGGAGGAACGCCTTGAAGATGCAAGAATAGAAAAGGCATACTCGCGCCTGGAAAAATTAAGCAGGACAAAGAGTACCGTAAGGCACTCCAGGCAACGGGCAAAGGCCGCACCGCGCCGCAAAGCAAAACGCAAGAGCAGGAATGCGTCTAAGTGACATTCGTCGATAGGCTATTAAGCCTTTAGAGGAAATGGATACATATGGATGAGCTGCAGGAAAGGATAGCCGGAGAGATTGCCCTATCCGATACGCCGGGGAGCACAATGAAGAAATGGCGCGAGTTATTCGGCATCTCGCAGGTTGAGCTCTCAAAGTTCCTTAAAATATCCACATCCACGATAAGCGATTACGAAGGCAACAGGAGAGCCAGCCCTGGAGTCGGGATAATAAAGCGATTTGTAAACGCCCTATTCGAGCTTGACTCAAGGAGGGGGGGCGAGATAGCGAGAAACCTTGGGAGGTATAACCTGCCCAAGTCGGAAAACCCTTTCTATTCAATACACGACTTTGCGGCACCAATAGGCGGTGACGATTTCGCAAGGATAATAGAAGCAAAGGTGGTCTCAAACCCAGGCTACCTGGACAATATACGGCTGTTCGGATACACCATGATAGACAGCCTTAGGGTGATACTGGAGATATCCCCAAACGAGTATCCCAAGCTTTTCGGCAATACCAGCGAGAGGGTATTCATATTTGACGGAGTAAGCACGGGCAGATCGCCCATGGTAGTAATACGCGTAGCGCCAATAAAACCAAAGCTGGTAGTCCTGCAGAACATAGATAACGTTGACAAGGTGGCCATAAAGATATCGCAGATAGAGAAGATGCCGCTGCTTACCACAAAGCTTACCACCGAAGAGATAAAGCTAAGGCTGGATAAAATATAAACAAAAAAGAAATAGCATAAGTGTGGGTTTTCAGTGGGGGTTGGAAATAGAAAATAGCCACACTTATATTAAGTATATAATACGATATATATTTAAACTATTGTAAAAATTAATTTATTGATGTGAAAGATTGTTATTTTGTAAACTTATTATCGGAGTTTACAAATGGCCCATTGCCTGCTTTCTGTGCCAGAAGCTCGAAAAAGCCCTCGCTGTAGTCCATATCCCCTATGCTTATCAGTATATGGTCAGAGTCCGAGGCGCCTATGGCCGCTTTTATATATCTTGACTCTTCAACGTGCAGCTCGCTTCCTGGTCTGAGTATTATGGAACTCTCCGCATAGCCTATGAAATCCCTGTCATTCATCAATATATCATCAACAATTCCAACATGCTCTGGGTTGACGCGAGCAGCAAGTATCCTTCCATCCGAATCAAGCGCAGATGTTATATAAGGCGCGTCAGAGTTCCCGAACGCTCCGGTTACGTCAAAGAGGGGAAACTCCCTGTGCGTCTCCGCCTTCTTCGAGTGGTAAGTGCCTCCTTTAGTGTCCTTCCGCTGTATTATTATCCCTGCGCTCACAAGGGCTGCTATCGCGAGATAATAGACCCTTATCGGCTCTCCGAGTATGAGATAAGAGAACACGAATGTTACGAACGGCGAGAGGAAGTATATGTTCGTGAAGAGCGTAGTCTTGATGGCGCGCAGGGACCAGTAATACATAAAGCCTACGAATACATTATAGACTACGCCTACGTATACAAGAGCCAGTATAGAGGCAGCGCTGAGCGCCTCATGCGGGAATCCCGCTGCAGCAAAGAGAATACCGAAAAACGCAAGATTCGCAAGGTTGAAGATGAACATGCTGCTCTCCATATCAAACGCAAATTTCTTCACAAGAGTCGTCCCTATTGCGCTCATCAGGGCTATTCCGACAAGTAGCGCTATCGGCAAAACCTCTGCCGTGCTGATGCTCAGCGCAGCTCCTCCAGTAAGCGCAATGTATATGCCAAGAAAAGCAAGCACAAGGGCGGCAATCTGCCTCTTTGTCACCGACTCTCTCAATATGAGGGGAAGAAAGAGCAGCATCAATACAGGGTAGGACCTGTAAACGACAGTTGCAAGAGAGGCTCCCACGGATCTCTCCGCGACCAGAAGCCCGAATTCGAGGAAGGCATAATTAAGCAAACCTATTACAACAAGAAGAGAGAAGCTCCTCCTGTTCTTCAGATAAGAGGAGAGCCTGCCCATCTTCCCGCTCTTTACTGCAAAGATCAGGGAACCGGCAGTCGAGAGTACATACGCAAAAAACAGGAATTCGTATATATTTGCGCTTGCTGCAAGGTCGAGCATTACCGGCATGGCCGCTCCGAGGAGCAGCGCAAGGAGAAGGTAAGTATTGGCCTTTTTTCCGATATCCATGGATAAAGCCTCTTAATGAAAGGATTTAAATTTATTGCAAAATAAAAAAGCTTACGAAATTATTTGTTATTTTGTGTAGTAAATGGAGATAAAAGGCTACGGGTTCGAGAACGAATTCAATCATTCCTACAGCATAGAACTACGCAAGATAATCAGGAAGCTTTCAGAGAACTCGCGGTCGTCAATATCCGAGCTCTCAAAGTTTGCGGGCGTATCGCGAAAGACTGCATCAGAAAAGATCAGCCGACTGCATGAAGAAGCAGGAATGTCTTACACCCTGAGCCTGAACCAGAGGAAACTGGGTTTCAACTCGCCACATCTTATACTTGTAAAATTCAAGGAAGAGCCTGACTGGGAGGAGATAAGGAAGATACTCTCAAAGTACTATATCCCGCAGGTCGCCTTCAGCGTGAAAGGAACATATAACATGGCGGTATACGCAAATGCACTCTCCTCGCGCGAGTACGCCCACTGGGACAAATCAATGCAGATACTGCTAAGTGACTACGGCGTGGAATGGAAGGCTTCTGAAGTTGTGCACAGGCAGCTTGGCTATTTCCCAATAAGGAACGAGGCGCTATCCTTGATAAACATAAAAGCGAAGTATAAATCGCTGCTTCTCGCCCTGAACTCGAATTCGAGGATTTCTTTCCAGGACCTCTCAAAACTTACCGGGATGCACTTCAATACGGTTGCATACAATATGGGCAAGCTGCAGTCTATGGGATATATAGAGGAATTTACGATAAGCATGCAACCGCAGAAATCCGTCTCCATAATACCGTTCTTCGCTAAATACAATCCCACACATGGCTACGAGGCGGATTCCTCAGAAGCAAGGAAAGCGTTCATGGAAGACGACAAATACTCCTTTTTCAATCGCTACGTGTTATGTGTTCCCCTAATAGGCAGCTATGACTTCTTCACCATGGGCGTCTTCGACAACTACAAGAAAGGCTACGAAAGCGATGTTCTATACCACCAAAATGTCTTCAGGAAACACAACGTAAAGATGGAATACGGTGAAGTCCAGGAGCTACTGCTTGGGCGCCTTCCATTGCGGAGCGTAGACGTGCAAAAAGAATACAAGATGCTCAGGTGGAACCCCGATACAGTCCCATCAGGAGGAGAATAGACTGCAGATAATTTCTAGCAGCAGAATGAGAAGACTACTTTATGCCAAACACTCCGGCAAGCGCACCGAAAAATCCCCTTCTTCCAGGAGGCGGTTCAGGGCGCGGATCTCCTATCCTGAGCGCATATCCCTTGCATATCTCTTCTATAGCCAAGGAGAAAGGCGACGATTTGTTTAGTATATAAGCCGGCTGGTGCCTAACAAGGCTCTCTGATATTATCTTATCTTCCGGTATCATCCCATATATAACATCGCCATACATCTTTTCTATATCTTCAGTGCTCATCTCGAACTTGCTGTTGTAACCTGATCTATTCACTACAAGCCTGTGCTTTATCCTGTACTTGTCGCATATCCTGGCGAGCCTTGCACTGCTTACGCATGAGGTTGTATCCGGAGTTGTTATTATGGCCACTTCGTCATAAAACCTTGCAGGTCCCTCTATAAAGAATCCCGGTGGCGAGTCTATTACTATAAAGTCATAATCAAGCTTCGTGATCTGCTCGTAGAACTTAGTTATCTGCTCTGCAGAAGGGTTAAAAGGCGTCTGGGAACTGCTGCCAAGAACTATCTTCAGGTCAAGCGGCTCGTAGGCAAAAAGTATATCCTCTATCTTTGCCTCTCCCTTTAGTATCTCCTTGTATCCCTTTTCTATATCCCTGATCCCAAGATGCTCCCCTACGCTTGGGGTAGCAATATCAGTGTCTACCAGCAGGACCTTGTATTTAAGGCTGCGCAATGCGCAGGCTACATTCACTGAAACGGTGGTCTTTCCGACCCCTCCTTTCTCAGAAGATACCCTTATTACATATGGCTTGGGCATGTATTGCACCATCATATAGTTGTTAAACCTAACAATTAAAAGTTATATTGGTTTTTATCCGGCTGTCCAGCTCCATCGCCTCAACCTTCTTGCATTAAACAATATGAATATATACACAACAATGCAGTATTACAAATGGTGCTGCATGATGGCAAGACTGCAAAGCGCACTGGAATACCTTACAACCTACGGGTGGGCGCTCCTCATACTGGCCATAGTCATAGGATTCGTCTTCTACAGCCTAAGGCCGTCTACGCCTAACGAGTGCGTAATAGGCGCAGGGTTCGAGTGCACCAATTACTACATGTCGCAGAATGGCGTAGCTGTAGTCACGATTAAGAACACCGCAAATCCGCTCTATATAAAAGACGTCGGATGCTTCGCGCCACAGGCCGATACTATCCTCTCCGCAATCAACAATCCTCCATCAAACGAGATATACCTGCCGACAGGGAGCTCTTCAACGCTGAGCATCCAGTGCTACTCAAACGATACTTCCTTCTCAGGGACGATAGGCGATTACTACTCGGGCTTTATAGCAATAAACTATACTGATGCGTCCACACTATTCCCACAGTTTGTTTCGGGCAAGCTAGTTGTTGTGATATCCAACTAAAAGCGCATTAGCACTTTCCCAGCAATATACTTCGAATTTATCCAGCCAAACTTCCTGCTATCGCTGCTTTCCTTATTGTTATCTCCCTCCACCCACACCATGCCATCCGATATCCTCAAAACCCTCTTTATGATAAGCATTTCGCTTGAAGGGTGCCGCAGCAGCACCACATCCCCTAACCGTATGCAAAAAAAAGAAAAAGTGGCGAGCACGAAGCTGCCGTCCTTGATCGTGGGCTCCATGCTCCTGTCAGCTATGCGTACTATCCTTAACGGCCACATGACGCCGCCCGCGCATTAGACCTTCGGGAATACCATCTCGCGCTCTGTAGGATAAAAAGACTTCGCCCTCTTGGTCTCCACTCCCTTGGTCTTCCAGAATATCTCAGCGAACCTGTTCACATTTGCAAGGAGCTCCTCGCCATTCTTTATATCAACGGTCTGTTTCGCCTTAGAAGCTGCATGCATTATGTTCCACACAAGCTCGTTAAGCTCCGGATTTGCCTTTATGTGCTCTGGCTTGAAGTAATCGCCCCATATTATACGTACTTCGCTCTTGCATATCTCCGCATGCTGCTCCTTTATCTGGACGCAGCGTATCATCTTATTCCTGTCCTCTGCAGTAGGGTTCTGCTGCTTGCTCAAATCGGCTATCAGCATATCCATCCTTATCACTGTATGCGCGGAAAGCTGCGCCGCATGCGGGTCATAAATGCCGCAAGGAACATCGCAATGCGCATATGCCACCTCAAATTTGAAAATCCTGTCCGCCGCGTTTAAAATCGAGTTAACCGTAGTCCTGATGGATGTCATCATATCACCATACTTAACTCATAGCTCAAATATAAAAAACCTGCGCAGAAAAACCAAACCCTACTGTCAAAATAACCCTGTTATCATGCATGACGCAAAAGGTTTAAATATTTATTTAAGTAAATAATCATATACTAAAATAAAAGGTATTTAGATGCAGCAAAAACAAAAACTACGCCCAATAGCACTGTACTCAAAATGCAACTTTGGCAACGCCCTAATGGGCACAATGATTGCATTGGATATAATCTCAATGCTAAACGGGATACAGGATCTTCTGATACGAATAGGCCCGATACTAAGCGCAATACTGTTCATATGTGCAGGCATATTCTACGCCGTCGGCCAGTTTATGCCCTCGTATAAACGCGCATCCCTACACACAATGGCTATAGACATGATAATAGGCGCAGTAGTAGTTGCCGTACTGTCCGTAGGTTCAACAACACTGGCTGAGGCATCTATTCATCTCATATCCAATCAGACGACAAACACGACTGTGGTGTGATGCAGTATAATTATTTCTTCGAGATTCCGGCGATCACGCTATCGATAATGGCATCTATAGCAGGAATCTCCGTAGGCCTTGGGTATGCTTTTAAGTCCAAAAAGCTAAAGGATTTCGGCGCTGAAGAACTAACCCAGGTAATAATAAGCTCGATTATACTTGGCCTGATAATTGCCTTCTTCTACAGCGGGGGAATTTTCCAGCAGATAATGAATTCGCCAGGCGTTCCATCAGCATCTGTTTCTTCATGTCCCGCGCAAACTGCATCCAACCCTGCGATGTGCCTCTCCTACAATTACCTTGTCGGTTCCGGCTATACCTATGATGGAACGTACCATCAATCAATCTTCGATTCACTTGCCACCCTTATAGCATCTCTCCTGGCGCTCAGCGGAATCCTTGGCATTATAGCTTCAATAAAGATAAGCCTTGTAATAGTATCATTTTCGTTCTCACAGGTTTTCAATCCCATAATAAGCGAAATTAAATATGTAGTCGGAATGCTAAGTGGCGCCGAGATAAGTGTGCTGGTGCAGGGCTCTCTCATGCTATTCTCATCTGCTGCAACCACATCCATGCTCCTTCCTGTTGGTTTTATACTGCGCACAACGTATCCAACAAGGAGGATTGGCAGCTTCATAATAGCCCTTGCAGTCTCGCTATATGTTGTCCTTCCAATGTCGTATCTGCTTGATATTGTGGTTGCAAACGGATATCAGGCCTCGTACAATGCACACGGGCAAGGTTTGGGAGGGATTATAAACGAGTCAGAGTCGCTGAAAAACAGCCTAAATAGTGCATCAGCCTCTAATTCAATGGTACAGTACGGAATCGCTGGAGAAATAGAATCACAAGCAAGTTCAATACAATCAATGTTTTCATCCTACATAAATTCATTGCTGGTTCAGCTTTCGTATTTTATAGCCTACTCATTCATACTGCCTCTATTCAGCCTTGTTATTACCGGGGTCTCGATAAGGGAGATATCATCCATTCTTGGTTCCGAGGAGCATTTTGATGTGCTCAGCCTCATGTGATTATATGTATACTGCAAATGCCATTAATAAAGAGCCATATGCGTTTTATGCATCTTCAGCATTCGCAGCCATGGCAGCGATAGTAACATTCAGCCCCATAATTGCCGCATTCTCAATTATCTTCATACTTTCCGGAGCGCTAATCCACAGTCACGGGCGAATCATAAACAATCTCCTGGTAAGCAGATCAGCCATAATAGAAGTATATAATGGCTACAAACTCCACCCTAACCTCAACTCCGCAGTAAAGTGCTCTGGCAATCTATACTCATCAGTCTCTGTTGCAGAGATGCCAAATACCAACGCCGCAGCAAATATGGACTTGCGGAAGCTGGCAGAAAACTCGTCGTTCCCATTCGAGGTAGCTGTCAGGATAGAGGAAATGGACAAACGGAAATTCATAGAACCCCTTGAGACTAGGAAAAAGAGGAAAGAGATACTCCTATCAAGGCTTGCGTCAAAGAACTCGCCAAAAGCGCTTGAGCTATCAAGAACGATAAGTATACTTGATGATGAGATATCATCAATTGCCTCAAGCCCGTCAATATTGCACATGAAACTGCTGCTCAGGACGTTCTCAGTGTCTGAGAGCGAGCATTCTGCAGCAAAGGAAAGTTCAGAAAACATGAAAGCTCTCGCTTCAAGAGTAAGTTCCCTTACAGGTTCCGATATAAACATAATAAAAGGGGAGGAAATCTTCAATGCCGGTGTTCTTTAATGATGTGCAATGTAGTACCAATAGAGAAGCTATCAAGCATAAAACTTATACCATCATACAGCATTCCGGATGCAAGTGCAGAACTGCTGGAAACTGACGGCATCCTGCTGGGCATATCCGATAAGTGGTCCGTTCCGATATTCCTTGATTTGGACCACGCAATCAATCCTCACATGCTAATAGTCGGGATAACCGGCAGCGGGAAGACAAACCTGATGTTGCATATACTAATGCGGCTGGCCGCTGCAGGCGAAGCCAAAGTAGTAATATTCGATATGACTGGAGAATATGCAAAATTCCGTAATATTTATGCATCATTGGAAATGAAAGAGAGCATGGAATACCTTCCTTTTTATAATCTCGATGAAAAGAGAAAGATCGAATCGGCAAGGAAAAGCCTGGGCAAGGTAATATCCGAGATGCGAAGACAACCTTCGGCGAAGAAGCGCCTGAGAAAGTTCATAGCATTGGATGAAGCATGGAAGCTGGTATCCGGCCAAGAGCTTAAGATAATACTCAGGGAAGGTAGGAAATACGGCGTAGGGGCAATAATATCATCGCAACTTATTACAGACCTAGAGAGGGAATACCTTGGCAATATCTCAACCCTATTTATTCTCAGAACACACAGCACAGAGAGCCTTGAAAGGATGGCTGCGGATTACTCCATCTCTGAATATGATATCTCCGCAATAAAAGAACTTGCAGTAGGTGAATCCATTCTGATTAAAAACCCGAAATCTGCGCAGCGTACCATAACCAGGCTCTCACGCCCTGAAGTTGCGATACTGCCAAATGCGATTTGTATTACTACTGGTGGGAAAATGAACGTAAGACTAAACAGGCGGAAGCTTCTTGATGCGATAGAATCAAGGTTCGGCAAGGAAAAGACACTAGGGCTAATGAACGAGATAACCTCATCAGACACTATAGAACTTGCCCATATACTCTCAGTTCTGCTCTCATTGGGATTCGATAGGTTTTCAATACTCGAGTTCACGCGTGAACTCGGGATAGGCAACGCAGACGCGGCTGACGCGTTCTCATATGCAATATGCAAATAGTGTTCTCATGTCTGGAGCTGATTGTGATCAAAGGTACATTATATTCACCATCCCTATAAGGATAAGGCTAGTTACAAGCCTCAGTTCAATAAGGAAAACAATGCGGTACCTCAACGAAGCCAAGTTATGCTCGTACGGGTCAAAGCTGTGCTATATCATGGGCCCGTACGGAAGCCGCTTCTACAAGATTCAGATATCCGCAAATGAATTTACACTACAAGTATTCTCAGCTGCAAAAGGGGAAAACATGGTAAAGGACGCAATGCTTAAGGCACTCTCAATAATGTCCTACCTTTCGGATGAGTGTGAGCCAAGCATAGGGAGCATGTACCCTTATCTCATGTATGTTATCTCAGAGGCTAAAATGCCAAATGAAGTGATTCAAATTCCGCATGTTCAGTCTCGCGCAAGCGAACTTATACTAGCAAGAAGAATCAACGAGTTAAGGGCTTCCGAAAGGGGAGCAAGAATGGAATGCAAAGCCATAGCGGAAAGAGCACAGAAGATAACAGATACCGATGTGGATAACTCTGATACCAATTGGCACTTCCTGAAAGCACTGGATGACAAATTTGCAAGCGCATTGGCATTCGGAAAAAGAAAAGGTGAATACCATAAATGATTATATATACTACTATCTGCCTGTCATAGCATCCGTATCTGCGCTGTTTATCCTGTCAAGGGTCCATCATCCAGATTCATTGCTTGTTCTATGCGATACGCCGATTACAGATTGCTGCCCGCAGGGCAAAGACCTTCCTGCAACAGACAGGGATGCGCTGTATCAAAACTTTCTGGCAGATATGCTAATTATAAACGGAATCAGGGCAGGAAGCGATGACATCACTGAAGAAGCATTCCACTCTCTCAGAATACTGCCTTCGTGGATGTTCATGAAGTACATAGATAGGTCTGACCAAGGTACCCGCCTAAAGTTCATTGCCTATGGGAGCACACGCATAATTACGCCGTGCCTATGTTACGGAAGAAGATATGCCATTGCTGCCTTAAGGTTTTTATCCTGTGACTAAATGCAGATATTAACTGAAGGCCTAAAAATATCCGTTTCGGCTTTGGGCATAGCGCTAAGCTTACTACTTGACATATACCCATCGGAACCGAAACACATGCACGAGCGGATTGAATATTACGGTATGCTGAAAGGTGTCATATCACTATTTGCCTTTGTGGCTCTTGCCTTAGCAGTGATATCATGGGCTGGATAAATAAAATACACGCGGTCTCAAGCAACGGGGCAGACATGGCATCCCGGGTCTCCTTAATAGCGCAAAACTTTACTTTTGTTGTAGTCCTTATGGCATTTCACGCGAGCAAAGCTGTACTTATTGCCGCATTTGCCTTATGCGTCCTTCTGCCGCTTCCCGCAAGCGCCTCACGCAAGAAGCTGCGGCAAAGCCTTACGATGATCGCAGCAAAAATGCTCATTGCTGCAATCATAGCAATATCATTGGCGTAATAATATGATAGCAAACAGGATTCTTTCTCTACCATCCGAGTTCACAGTACTGGACATTGCGCTCTGCGCCTGCGGAGCTCCATTCGCATTATACTACTCCTCCTCTCCATTTGAGATGCTGCTTCTTGAGGAGGACGGCGCGATATCAAGGAGACTCAAACTCTCTTTCACATGCGATATGGAAGAGGCCCAGCCACCAAGCATAAGCGGGAAAGAGCTGCGTATACTATCAGGGATTTTTTTAAATTCAGAGGATCACAAGGAAGAACCCAGTTCGCTTTCTTACATAGAGACCGCCCTGCGATATGCATCATCCTATCTGTTCATATGTTTCTATCCCTGCGATCCTTCAGAGGTAAAGGAATCAAAACACGAATTGGAGAAGGCGGCGAGCTCAAGGGCCCAGGGATCTACAAACCAAATAAGCTCCGGTATTGGCAGAGGCATTTCCTTAAGGTCGGAGAACTACCACGGGTTATGGGAATCATCAGCAGAACTTGCACTGTTATCAATCATAAACGAGATACTATCAGAAAATTTCCAAGGCTACAAGTTTTCCATAATAACTGAGAGCGGAGAAGGCGGTGATTCCATATGCAGAAATATAATGTCAAACCTGTTCCTCCTTTCAGATATAAAATTCATTGCGGGTGCGCCGCATGAAATTCTATCCGGGCGTTTACACTCCAAATCCGCATTGATATCGATAAAAAGAATCACAACAATGGCATTTATACCTGCATGGGTCGAACGCAGGGACGAAATGCGGCATTATATGCCAAAACAGAGCGGTGACATAATGCTGGGCCTTTTGGATATCCCAGGCACATCGAGCCCTGTATCAATAGACCATAGGATATTGAACCTAGGAACAATAATATCTGGCCTCCCAGGCACGGGCAAGACTACTGCAGCAATGAACATAATAAGCAAGCTCGAGCAAAAGCGGGACATTCCCTCAATAATAATATCGCCTACGAAAGAATGGACATCATTTGCCTTAAACAAAAAGATAAAGTCAATAAACATGGGGCACCCTAAAGAAAAAATAAGTCTGTTCAGATGCGCTTCTTCTGATTCGAGGGAAAGATTCTATGAAGACATATGCATGCTTATTGCATCTGCCCTTAAGGCAGGCCCGTATCGTGGCCCTCTGGAGAAATGCCTTCTCAGGGGTGCAAGGGCCGCATACTCCGAATCCCTAAACCCTGATCCATGGAGCCTTTATATGGAAATAGAGAAAGCCATAGAGACGGCACATGCAAATGCAACAAGATCAGCAGTGAAATATACAAAGCACGGGGAAAATATACGCGCTTCTCTTGAATTATTGCGACACCTACTGTCAAACGAAAGATTCGCATTTAACGATGGGGGCTCCATACGCGACGCGCTGAGCAGCAGCGTAGTTTTCGACCTGTCAGAATGCAGCAATATGCTGAAGCCACTGATGTATGCACTTATACTCAATCAGGTGTACTCGGCTGTAGCGGATCTTGACGAATGTGGCGATAATGAACTACGGATGATGATATGTATAGAAGAGGCGCAGCTTATATTCAGGGAGGGCGAGGATTCTGCCGCAACAGAAGACTTAATGCAGAGGATCCAAGACTTCAGGAAGAAGGGTGTGGGCCTTATGCTGATAACGCATAATACAACTGACATAGACGTTGGGATAAGGCGTCTCTGCCAGACAAAACTGTATTTCAGGCAAAGCCCTGAGACCTCTGAAAATGCCTCTGCGGATCTTCTTTTCACTCCTGAAGAAGAGGAAAAGGCGCGCGCGATTCTCAAGGAACTGAGCCAGGGTGTGTTCGCCCTTAGCTACATAGAGCCTAGCGATAAAGGGAAGAATCCCAAAAGATCCTTGATATGCAGGCTCGGAGCACGTGATGTTGAACTCGGTTCACCGGAACGCGCTTCATATGCCCAAAGCAAAAGGAATGCTACGAAAATACTGATAAATATCAGCAATGCGGAAAAGACCGCCGCGGGAGACAACCAATACATGGAGATAATCCATCTGAACCACAAGTTCGGGTCATGGCCAATAAGCAATGAGATATCTGTTTTCCTCCCTGTAGATGGCAAAGAATATGACATCCTCTTCCATCTTGGCAGGAAAAAAGAGATTTTAAAAAGGAAAATCATCGGCGGAGTAGAGAACACGATAGAGATCTAAGCAAGCCTCCTCTGCCTTGTAACATTCCTAAGAAGAGCGCTGTTCTCCATCCAATCATGTATCGGTATGTCCAGCTTGCCCCTAAGATGCGCAAATAAATCATTAATATTCCCGAAGGAGATGGGCGTGCCGCGCATGGCTTCCCTTACATGCTCCCTGACATTCCATACCCCAACCGGCATTATGTAGCCAGGATGCGCTTCCCTTAGTATTACAACTTTGGCTTGCCTTCCCATCTTCTTCAGGAGTTCGGAACTCGCCAGCCGCGCTGCATAGTAGCATCCTCCTATCTCGGCATATTTGCTCCTGCCCGAAAATGGCTCGTAAGAGGAGTAAATCTGTATGCTCCTGCTCTCCATATTCCATGTGGTGTTAGGATACCAGGCTTCTACCAGCTCATACTCCCAAGATCCGGGGAACATCACAATCTCCCACCTGTTGTCAAGCGCATTGTTCTCGTATACCAATATCTCTTCTGTTGGTTCATTCTGCTTAACCTCCTTGAGGTTATGCTTAGAGAGTGTGTCATCAACTGCGGTTATGCTCCATCTTGTCGGTACAAATTTCCTGCGTGCCCCCCTCCCTAATATTCCTGCTGCAAGAGCTTTCTGTATCCTAGACACCATAACTCCCTGCCCGTAAAGTTCCACCAGCGCATCAGTAGCTGACATCGATGTATCCTCATAAGCTTTCTCAATCTTCGGGTTTGCTTTCGAAGAGTAAATCTTCATGTCCTTAAGCGGCGCGCTCGGCCCGTAAGGTTGCGAATTCTCATCAAGTATCACCTTGGGCTCCGGCCTCCGCGAGAGCAGCTCGCTTGATTCGCTGCACGTATCCGCAAGCGCAAGCTCCTTTATCATCTCCTCTATCCTTCCATTATCTGCATTGGTGACCCTGCTCCTATGCATCCCGCGTACAAGCGCAGAACGAAACGATACTATCTCCTCCATGCTCCTTCCTGTCCAGAGCTCTGGAGACCCAAGGATCGAAGTGTCCCCGAACCTGGGCGGGATTAGAGGACCTATCGAGACATTAGGATACCCAAATCTGCCTATGAATATATCCGGAGGCGAGTTGCCATATACCTCATTGTTCTTTATGCTGCTTATTGTCATGTTCTTGAAGTAGTACTTTAGAAAAGCAGGGTTCTTCATATTCTCATATATCTGCCTGCTTCTGGTTATGCTCCTGCTGTCAAACGGATAAGTGCCCGTAGAATCCGGCATAGCATATCACAAAGGATATATTGCTTCCAATAATAATATTACTATGCCTAATGACTGCAGCAGTTACAGGTACTCGAATAGACCTGGAATGACTGCTATAATAATAAACATGGACAAGGTGCTCCTACTTAAGCGCCGGAGGGTGCCAATAATATTAAACCCAGGCATATGGGGATTCCTAAGCGGAGGACGCGATGGTAATGAGGCATATATCAATACTGCATACAGGGAGATAAGGGAGGAGACCGGGATTGGCAAGGATAAGCTTACCCTCCTAAGCTCAATGTACGGAATCTACTGCTTTGACAGGAAGCGCATGATAAAATGGCAGAACGCCATATTCTTCTTCCGCTCCTCCACCTCAAAGGTAACGCTTGATATTGAGAACAGATCCTTCAGATGGGCGCCTATAGGGGATATAAAAGAGCAACGCATGTATACCAATGTATTCTGCAACGAGGCAAAGGTGCTCGGCAAACTTGAGGAGTTGATACGATGAATAATCAATACAAAAACGCAGTAAGCTCCAAAATAAAGCGCATATTCTCAAGCACAAAAGGCGTTGAGCGCATAATAATAGCCAATAGCAATTCAATGGACCCCAATTTTAGATACCTCACGAATTTCTCAAGCGGGTTGTTTGAGGGATCCTTCCTCATAGCATCAAAAGGGCACCTAAAACTGCTGACCTCCAATTTAGAGTACGATACTGCCGTCATGCAGGTGCACGATGCCATAGAGGTCGTAAAGATAACCGGGAGGGAACAGCTCATAAAAGAGCTCTCATCAGAAGTCAGCGGCAAGGCGATAGGCCTTAACTATTCCTTCATCCCATACTCGATTTACAGCTTCATAAAAAAGGCTGCGAAGCCTAACACAATAACCGACGCATATCCTGCCCTGCTCCTTGCAAGGTTAGTCAAAGACGAGAAGGAAATATCTTATATACGAAAAGCAGCAGCAATAACCAAGAAGGCAATGGCCTCGATAGAAGAGAGATTCAGGGAAGGCATCACAGAAGAGGAGCTCGCGCTTGAATTCGATGGATTATCTGCATCATACGGCTCTTCAGGACCATCGTTCCGCACCATAGTCTGCTTCGGACAAAATGCAGCCCTGCCACACCACTTCCCCTCAAAAAGGAGATTGGGGGATAAGGACGAAGTACTCATAGATGCCGGCGCAACCGTAAATGGCTACTGCTCTGATATAACGCGGACTTTTATAGAACGATGCAGAGGCTCTCCAAAATGGGAAAGAATAAAGATAATGTACGATACTGTAAAGGAAGCGCAGGACAGTGCAATAGATAAGATAAAAGCAGGGAACACGCTCTCATCCCCGCATATCGCAGCTGAGAACATGATAAACTCTGCAGAAGGTGGAATCTTCAAGGGAAAATTCATACACTCCCTTGGCCATTCTGTCGGAATAGAAGTCCATGACGGAGGATCCTTATCACCAAATTCCAAGGGAGAGATGGAGGAAAATATGATATTTACCGCAGAGCCCGGCATATATATAAAAGGTTTTGGCGGGGTAAGAATAGAGGACGACATACTAATCACGCCAAAAGGCGGAGTCAAATTATAAGGGGAGTTCGGCTAGCTTGGTAGGCTTCCAGATTCGGGTTCTGGAGACACGTGTTCAAATCACGTACTCCCCGTCCTG
>JAJZOF010000026.1 GCA_021811535.1 Microcaldota archaeon
ACTGCAGGATCTATCTCATACATATTGCCAAAAAAGTGGATGCCTACAATCTTCTCTTCCTCCTTCACACTGACTGGTAAGTTTTGAGTCTTAATAGAAGGAAGCCCAGCACTCTTTACAGCCATTTTCGAACGTTGTTTTTGTACGCTAGTCATTATATATCCAATCCAACGATATCAATTTTCGTTCGACTTGCACAAAGATGTGCTTCACAGAATATCATTAATGTAATTGATATTTAAATATATCTGTCAAAAACCCCACGATAAATATGCAATCGTATATCGCCTTATTAAAATATTTATTATGATTAATGAATTACCGAGGCAGCCACGCAAAGATTAACTGTGCCTAATGCGGTAATAAGGATGCTAACCAATGAAATCAGAGGCAAGATACCAGAGGAAACCACGCTCTCAATCTCAAGGAGAGGGATAAGGGAATTTACACCTCCTCAGGAAATTGCGATAAATGCCGGCCTGCTCGAGGGAAAGAATATACTCGTAGCCGCCCCAACAGCAAGTGGAAAGACCCTGATATCTGAGCTTGCGGCTACAAAGTCGATAATCCACAGGCGAAAGAAAGCAATATACATAGCTCCAATGCGCGCGCTAGTCAGCGAGAAGTTCGCCGAATTCAAGGAAGAGTATCCTTTCATAAAGGCCGCAATCTCGATAGGCGATCTCGACTCTAACGACTCATGGCTTAAGGACTACGAGATGATATTCGCATCCACAGAAAAATTCGACAGCCTGATGAGGCACGGAATAGAATGGCTGGACGAGATAGGATGCATAACATTCGACGAGATACATATGCTTGGCGAGAGCGATCGCGGCCCCACCTTGGAGATACTAATAACCCGGTTAACCAAGCTCTGCGAGTCAGCTCAGATAATAGCCCTGAGCGCAACCGTGGGAAATGCAGATGAGATTGGGCGATGGCTACGGGCAGAAGTCGTGATTAGCGACTACAGGCCAGTCCCCATAAGGCGAGGCATAATATTCAAGAATGCAATATACTCGATAGATGGCGAGAGCGAACTTGAAGGAACCTCGCAGCTGCCTGAAATACGGGTAGCGGAGGACACCATAAGGATGGGAAAGCAGGTGCTGGTTTTCTACAGCACAAAGAGAAATGCCGAAGCAGGCGCAGAGAAGATAGGAAAGATAATAGGCGAGCGGAAATCCGACGACTACAAAGCTAGGCTTGATGAGCTCGCAGCCCAGGTTCTCTCGGTGCTGAGCCGGCCCACTCTGCAGTGCGAGAAGCTTGCCGATACCATCAGAAACGGCACTGCATTCCATCACAGCGGCCTGGTGAATGAGCAGCGGAAGCTCATTGAAGATGCGTTCAAGGCTAACCTGATAAAAGTAATATGCTCAACCACTACCCTCGGGTTAGGAGTGAACCTTCCGGCACATACTGTGCTCGTCCGCGATACAACCAGATACAGTTCCGGTGAGGGCTCATCAAGGCTTGGGGTTAACGAGGTAATACAACTGTTAGGGAGGGCCGGAAGGCCTAAATACGATACGGAGGGCAGGGCGCTGCTCATAGCAAAGACTAAAAACGAGGTGAATGAGCTGTATAGGCGTTACATCTCCGCGCCTCCTGATCCTATAACATCTAATCTTGCAATAATCCCAATCCTTAGGATGCATGTGCTCTCGTTCATAGCATCAAGGTTCCTGATTACAGAAGAATCCATAATGGGTTTCCTTGCAGATACATTCTACGGCAAGCAATATGGCGACATGTTCCAGATGAAGAAGATAGTGGGGATGGTACTTAAAGACCTGTCCGAATGGGAATTCATAAAGAAAAGCGGGAATGCATATACGCCTACACGGATAGGGGAGAGGGTGAGCGAGCTGTATATAGATCCCCTCTCAGCGAAATGCATCATAGACCTGCTCCCCAAGGCAAACGGCACCATACCAATACTCTTCATGATATCAAACACCGTGGAGATGCGGCCTTATATACGTCCTGTGGAGAAGGCCGAGGAAGAATTCGTCAAGTACGCCCAAATAGCCGAGGAGGGTGCGGCATACTATATTTCAGATGAATACTACTACGATCCGCTGCCGCCTTTCTCCACGGCGCTTATGCTTAATGACTGGATTGAGGAAGCCGGCGAGCGTGAGCTTGCTGCAGGCTACTCAACGACCCCTGGGGTAATATACAACAAGATAAGGAATGCAGACTGGCTTCTCTATGCGAGCATGGAACTTGCAAAGCTTACGCATGTCCAGAGCCTGCCTCTGCTTGAGATACGCGTGAGGATGCGGTATGGTATAAAGAAGGAGCTGCTGGATCTCGTTCGCCTGGAGCAGGTCGGAAGGGTCAGAGCCCGCGCATTATACAGCAATGGAATAAAAAGCGTAAAAGATCTGCGTTCAGAAGAGGGCCGCATGCAGGCAGAGAGGATATTCGGGAAAGAGACTGCAAAGAGGATACTGGCACAGCTAGATTAACTAACCGCAAATTCATGATTGCGTAAGATATTCCTTCAGCTTCCTGAAGGCTATGGCCCTTGCCGATAGCCTATTCTTTTTAGCCATACCGAGCTCAGCAAAAGTCCTTTTCTCGCCTTTTGGTATGAATATGAAATCCCAGCCAAATCCTTCTGTGCCTCTCACCTCTTCAGAGATGCTGCCTGCAACCCTGCCGCTGAATACTTTCGTAGTATGCCCATCGCAATAAGCCACTGCTGTCTCTGAATAAGCATCCCTGTTGCTTTTGCTTACCATAGCTACTATTCCCTCGTTGCCAACAGAAGTCTGCATATGTTTTGCAAGAGCTCCAGGAAATCCTTTCCAGCACTCTACGAAGAAACCCGTATCCTCTACAATAATCCGCATCTTTGTCATATCATAAGCCCTGCGCGCCTTATCCGCTGCAACCTCCTTCACATCCAGCGACTGGATCTCGTCAAGCTCTTCAGGGACAACCTTTAGCCTTATGCCTGAGCCATTAAGGATCATCCTGGCCTCACGTACCTTATTCTTATTAGATGTCACGAAGACTATATCCATCAAATCCCGCTCCGGATAAACCTGCAACAGAATATTAGGGGCATATCCTAATAAATTGCCCTACGAGGATGCGGAGAATAAAAGGCACAGAACACACTCCTGCGTCTGCTTCAGATTTGATTAGACGCAAGACGTTGAAGATAAAAGGCGTATATATAAGCAAAAACAAAATAGGATTATCAAGGTGATGCGGATGCCCGAAGGAAAGTATTGTTCTGCTGCGCGGTCCTGCTCTTCATTGGTTACCAAGCAATCCATTCCGCGCGCAGAGAAGCTGGGAAGGAAGGCGCATGATAATAGGGCGTGACTGCATAAGTATGCCTTCGCCTTATTCATGCATGTGCTGAGTTCTTGGCATTAAATCTCATGTGCAGGACATAGTGTCCTGCAATTTATCTTTTTTTATGTTGCAACGAAAGTATCAGTGGGATGCTATTACTTCAGCAAGGAGAGAATAGCTTCTCAGCGAATCTTCCTTACTGACTACTACTATCGTCTCAGTGTAGCAGGATATGAACTCTACAACATTGATATTCTGCTCCGCTAGGAGCGATGCGAGGAAAGCTATGACCCCGGAAGCACCTTCTATTCCTTCCTCGGAATATATTATAATTGCAGAGCAGCTATCCCTTACTTTTACAAGGCTCTTCCTTGCCTTCCTGTCCAGTGACTTAAGCGCGTCTTTTCTTGTCAGGTATATATAATAGTCGTCCATCTTCACCTTGGCATCGCTCTCAATCCCCAAATCACCAGTGGATATTATGACCCTTACTCCATCGAGGAGCGCCATCCTGTTTTCCCTGAGTATGCCAAGGGCACGGCTCTCTATGCCCTCCCTGAGCACTTCCCTGTCCTCCGCATATCTCCTTATTGCTGCTTTTACGGCCTGATAGTTTTTAATCCCCAGCTGCTTCTGCATAAGCCTTGAGAGCGCACTGTAATTTACTATTCCGCTGTCCAGCGCCTCGAGCGTATAAGGCTTGCTTTTAAGATACATCCTTACTACATTTGATATGGTCATGAATTCACCTGATCTCGACAAGGAAGCCCACGCTGTTTACGGGTGGGAGGAATTGTCGAGTGTTAGCATTATATACTTTCCAAAACACATATATCTGGTTAGTGGTATGAAACGAGCTATTCTTTTGCAGATTGATGGGATTACTTCCAAAAAGGGCAAAATCCTCAAAGACTTCTCTTTGAAGGCAACTTCCGAATTCAATAGGCTCTGGGAAGGTAGGAACTTTTGCAATACTTTCATGGACTTCCATAGAAAGACATTTGCTGAATCCAAGGCAAGAACTGGATTCAATGTCCAGATTTATGCCTGTTTGGAACGTGCAGTATGGAGAAGCAAAGGCACATCCAAAGGAATTACTCTCAAATTCAATGTTCCACGCAATTGTAAGACTTTCAATATGTCCATGCCTTTCATTGACTTGGGGATTTATCCACGAAACAGAATTGCCATTCCCATAAAAAAGAATAGGAACTTCCAACGATATTCTGATCTCCTCAAGAACGGATGGATGTGTAAGACATATGGGCTGACTCCAAATCTCGATATTGTTGCTTATCTTTCCAAAGAAGAAACTGAATTGCCTCTGAAGAAGAACATTCTTGGAATTGATGTGAACAGCAAATGCTTTGCTGTTTCCGTTATCTCTCCTGAAGGTAAGGTTCTGCATCAGGATTACTTCGGGAAGGACATCTGGCAAAGAAGGAAGGAACTGTTTGAACGAAAGAGCAGACTGCGTTCCTATGCTGATACTGGAAGTCCCTATGCGAATAAGGCACTGAACAGGACTAAACGAAATGAACATAACTTTGTCAAGAATAGAATAGGAGAAGTCGTTAAGGATATTACTGAGATGGCTTTGCGATATGACGCTGGCATTGCGATTGAGAACCTCAAACGATTCAGTCCCAAAGGAAAGAAATTCAATCGTGAAGTCATGCGGATTCCTTTTTTTACTTTCAAGAAGAAC
>JAJZOF010000016.1 GCA_021811535.1 Microcaldota archaeon
CCAATGCGACAAGGATGAGCATACCTAACAGCACGGTTAGCTACATAACAAGCAATACGTGGTTTCCGAATGCGATAGCCCCTGCCTTTAGCAAGGCGCTCTCGCTCTCGTTTTACATAGGCGCTGCACTCTCCGTTATTGCAGCGGCAGCCTCACTCTTAAGGGGAAAGAGGTATATACATGGGGAGAATGCCGAGAAAGGGCTCGAGGGCAAGATTGCGATGGAAGAGGCAAGTGACGAAGAGAGAATAAGGCGCGAGGAGGAGATGCTTGACAGGGACGGAAAGAAGAGGCGCGGCTGAATCATGCGTCCTGGTTGCCTATCCTGCTGAAATCTATTATCCTGTTCCGCTTCGACTCTTCGTCGCGGCAGAGCAGTACTATCCTGCTTGGCATATGTTCCGCAGCCTGGACATATCCGGTAAGTTCGGAGAGTCTCTTTGCAAAAGCCCTGATCTCCTCATGGCTCGGCATGCTGGTATACTGCAGATTCCTAGCGCTCTCCCTTGCCCCGCCTATGTAGGAAAAACCCTTTACCTCTACATAATTTGGGCTTGCAAGCTTTATCAGCTCCGCATAGCCCTCAGGGTTAAGCATGTTTACGCCCTTGACCAGCGTCATCCTTAGGACTTTTCTAGTGTTGAGGGTCTTCATTACGCTTAATGCATCGAGGAAACGCTCCCATGCGTTTGGTATCTTCGGCCTTGTGACCTTTATGTATGTCTCCTTGTCAGGCGCCTGGAGGGATACGTAAAGCTGCGTGGGAAGCGGATTCAGCTTCTCGAGCGCCTCAGGCAGGGTGCCATTATGGACTAGGAATGTGCTTATTCCCCTCTTATGGAACTCCTTCAGAAGCTCGCACATCCTTGGGTAGAACAGCGGCTCGCCCGTGAGACTCAAAGCAACGTGCCTGGGCTCATTTCCTTCCTTCCACCTCTGCATCTTTGCATCAGTATCTGCCTTGGCCTTGTATCCGCTTATTATCCGCCTCTGCTCCCTTATCATGTTCTCGACTATATATACCGGATCATCCCATTTCTCTACCGCATTGAGCTCGTTCCACTTGAATCCGTGCTCCTCTGGTATCAGCCTCCAGCAGAAATTGCAGGAAAGGTCGCAGCCTACTGCAGGAGTGGCCTGTATGCATTGCCAGCTCTTAATCCCGTAAAACGAGTATTTGTAGCATAATGTCTTCCCCTGCAGGCCGTTGGCAGTGTATTCGCATATCTTTACGGCCGAGTGGTCTCCGACAAAATGATAGCCCTGCTTTGCCATTTTGGCCCTAAGTTGCTCAGGCATTTTTGACATACGATCAACTACTTGTATTATAAGAGATTTATAAATTAGACTAATTAAAGCATGACAAGGAAAATAACATACACGAGCGATTCTATTATGGTAAGAGGTATTCCTATCTTCACGAAGCTTTTCATGTTTATGGTGCGTTCGCCTTTCTTTTCCGTGCCTTGGATTATTATTACATTTGAGGCTGCGCCGAGGATCGAGAGGTTGCCTGCTATTGTGCTTGATGCGGCAAGTGCCATCAGCGGCATGACCCCTTTTGCAGTAGTCTCGAGTATCTTAAGGTAGAGCGCCACGAGAGGTACATTTGAGATCAGCTGGCTGAATATTATGCTTACGGGGAATATGTATAAGGCCGAGGAGATAAGCGATGAAGAGCCGGAGACTATGCCCTGCAAGACTCCTGAATCCCATACGCTGCCGACTATTATGAAGAGGGAGACGAAGAATATTATCGTGCCCCAATCCATCTTTGATAATATTGCCTTCTTGTCATGGTAGAATATGAGTATTGGAATGGATGCAAATATGGGTATTGAGAAGAGGTATTGCGGCTGCGGAGAGGAATATGCAAGGGAGTATAATACGTAAGAGGCGAAGCCGATGGCGAGCAGGATTATTGAAAGCTTTACGTTCCATGTGGATGAGCCTTTGTATCCCGTTGGCAGGATCTTATGGGCAGCTTTGTGTGAATTGCCTTTCTGGAGGTCGCGCCTATACACAAAGCGAAGCATGGCGTATGTGATGAAGAGATTTATCACCGTGGGGACAAGAAGATAGCCAAAGAACGTCAGGAATGGCTCTCCGAGGCGGCTGGATGCGGCTATGAGAAGGTTCTGCGGGTTTCCGATAGGGCTCGTCACGCTCCCAGTGGTTATTGAAAACGCAAGGGCCATGAGAAAAGGCTCTGCACGCATGCCCCTCCACCTTGCAAGGGAGATGACTATGGGAGTGCCTATTATTGCCAGCGTATCATTCATGAGGAGCATAGAGAGCAGCCCGGCCCCGAATGTCAGAAGGAGGAGAATGGCATATGTGTCCCTGGCTTTGCTGAAGAGCCTTGAGGAGAGATAATCGAGGTAGCCGGATTGCTGCAGAGCCTCGCCTATTATGAACATGCCTATCAGAAATGCGATTATCCCGAAATTTATCGACGAGAATGCCGCAGGCACGGATATGTCGCCCAGGGCCAGTGCAGCCACCGCGCCGATGAGCATTATTTTCCATATCTGTATCTTCAGCTCCAAGAGCTGACGTACGGTTATTGCGACAAAGACTGCAACCAGTATTGCGTATGCAGGTATCATCTTACGGCCGGTATATGAGGTTTATAGAAGCTTGTATGATTTATACCCGAGCAGCGCGATGAATGCTGCAAATACGACTACAAGGAATGCCGTGTCAAGAGGTCCTGCGCCTTTTTGGGAAGTCTTCGGCAGGGTTGGGGCAGACGGGCTGGAGGAGGCGGTTGTGTTGGTTACCGTTATCCTTATCACTGCATTTGAGGCGGTTGGATCGTCTCCCGTGCCGTTGAATATGGCAGTATAGTTGCCTGGCTTTGCATCCGAAGCAGTCTTTATCGTAAGGACGCCTGAGAAAGGAGGGAAGGTGGAGAAATTCTCGCTCAGGTTTAAGGATATACCATCCGATTCGAGTGCTGCCTTGTTTACTATGTTCATGTATGTGCCCCACGAGTTGCCGCTCGCTATGCTGAGATTGTACTGGAGATATGCTGTCGCATTTTTCCCCATTGAGAGCGAACTCTGGTTGAAGGTTATCTTTGATGTTCCCAAACCTGGGGAGGCGTATGATTCCGAGAGCAGTATACAGAATAATGCAACTCCCAATGCGTATGTTACCTGCGCTCCCTTCATAGCTTTACCCTGATATACAATTGATTAGATATCATCCGCATTAAAAAGGTTTTTATTTGTTTACGTATATAAGAGGTATACTTGTTTTCCCGCATGGACTGCATATTGCAGGAGGGAGTGTACATGGCATTGGATTACGAGAACTTCGCGAAGTTCATTGAAGAGAATAAAGGCAAGAGGAAATTCAAGCAGAGCGTGGAGCTTGCCATAAATTTCAAGGGCATAGACTTCACAAAGCAGGACAATAGGCTTAACCTTGAGATACTGCTTCCGAATGACAAGGGCAAGACGCGCAAGGTAGCGGTATTTGCTGACGACAAAGCGCTGGTCGAGGAGGCACAGAAGGCAGGCATGGACGTAATACCCGGGAGCGAGATAGACCAGATAGCCGCAGACCAGAAGAGGCTGGGAACACTACTTACATACGACCTGGTGGCACAGGGTAATCTTATGCCTACGATAGCAAAGAAGCTTGGGCAGTATCTTGGTTCAAGGGGCAAGATGCCAAAGCCGCTCGTAGGAAGCGTGAACCTCAGGATAGTCAACGAGGAGCTTAAGAAGAAGGTAAGCTTAAAGAGCAAGGGCAAGTTCCTGCCTACGGTCCACTGCGTGGTGGGAAGCGAGGACATGGATCCGAAGAAGGTATTCGACAACATGAAGGAGGTCATCGAGGGAGTATACGGAAAGGTAGGCCAGGGCTCAGTAAGGTCCGCTTACGTGAAGCTGAGCATGAGCAAGCCGCTGAGGGTACTTTGAGGTGTGTTTATGGTTATGCTAAAAGCGCAGAAGGTTGAATTCGTAAAGAAGCTCTCGGAGGATATGAAGAGACACAAGACAGTGGCAGTAGTGCCCCTTGAGATGGTTCCGGACAGGCTCATGCAGAAGGTAAGGAACGGGTTGAAGCCTGATGCCAAGTTTGTAGTTGCAAGGAAGAATCTCATACTCATGGCACTCGAAAGCGATAAGAGATTTGAGGGATTGAAGAGCCATGTGCACGGTAACGTTGCCCTTGTATTATCCGACAAGGATGTGACGGAGGTTAATGCTTTCGTAAGCAGCAATAAGCTGCGCCTGGGTGCCAAACCCAACCAAATATCACCTGATGATATAAGGATAGAGGCTGGCGAGACAAGCATAGCTCCGGGACAGGCGGTTACGGATCTCAAAGCTGCTGGGATAGATGTGCAGATACAGAAGGGAAAGGTAGTGATAGGGAAGAGCAAGGTGCTGGTGCACAAGGGAGATAAGATATCGCACGCCGTCTCTAAGGCACTGAAGATGCTTGAGATAATGCCTTTTGAGGCTGCTGCAGTAGTGGATGCGGCGCAGGAAGGCAATGTTACATTTGGGAAGGAAGCACTTAACTTCAACAGAAGCAAGGCGTTAGATGAGCTTGCTGTCGATTTCGTTGCCGCCAATGAGCTTAGCATAAGGATAAATTATGTTACAGCATATAACGTAAGCGGCTTCATAAGCAGGGCGTTTATCGGCGCGGTAGCCCTTGGCGTACAGAACAACTTATACGAGAAGGAGATCATCGACAAGGTCGTCTCCAAGGCGTTCCTTCAGGCCCTCGGCCTGAAGTCAGCTGCCGATGATAAAAAGGAATAATGCTAAATGGTGAAAGAAGATGGAATATATATACGCTGCCCTCCTGTTGGATGCGGCTGGAAAAGAGATAAACGAGAAGAGCCTTACTGAAGTGGTAAAGGCGGCAGGGATGCAGCCCGATGAGGCTATGGCAAAGTCTGTTGCCAATTCCCTCAAAGGCGTCGACATAAAGGAGGTAATAAAGAACGCACAGAATGTCTCCGTAGCGCAGCCTGCGCATGCTGAAGCAAGGAAGGAAGAGAAGAAAGAGGAGAAGAAGGAAGAGAAAGTAAGCGAGGAGGCAGCTGCAGGAGGACTTGCAAGCCTGTTCGGATAATACCTGATATGATTGAGGATACAGGGATAGCGGAGCGTGCACTTAGGTTGGCGTTATCCTTACCGCATGTCTCTTATGCGGAAGCTTATCTCGAGAGGTTGCGCTCCGTATCCGCTGCAGTTGAACAGGGAGAGGCGAACGGAGCCGGAGCATCGGAGCGCTTCGGCCTTAGGATAAGGGTCATAAGGCGCGGCAGGCTGTATACCATCTCTACTGACAAGGAGGATATTAGGGCATTGGATTCCTGCCTCAGAAGAATGGGGGAGTTTGGAGGCAAGGCCGCGGTGACCTCGCTCTCTGATGAGAGAAAGGAGAATGCATCTTATTCTGTAAAGGAAGCCATACCTATCGAGGATGGCAATCCTCTAAATGAACTAGACAAGGCAGAGAAGCGGGCAGCCTCGCTTGGATTTGTGAAATACAGGAGTTTCTATGCTTCATTAGGCAGGTCAGAATCGTATTACCTGAATGCTGAGGGAACTGAGATATATGCGGATGTGCCTTCGTTCAGTTTCTTCGGGAGCATAATAGCAAGTGTGAATGGCGAGAGCAGGCAGCGCTTCCTGCAGCTGGGCGGAGTAGGCGGATATGAAGGTTTCGAGAAGCTCCTTATAGATGATGCTGTTGTGGAAGAGGCCGGGAGGCTCAGGAACGTGATGGAGAAGGGAGTAAGCTTGCCTCAGGATAAGCTTAAGAGAATAAGGAATGTGGTAGCCTCCCCGGAGATTGTCGGAATAGCCGTGCACGAGAGCATCGGCCATGCGAATGAAGCGGATAGGATAATGGGCAGGGAGGCAGCACAGGCAGGCATGAGCTATCTGGAAGTTGAGGACGCGGGAAAGAGGATAGCTTCCGAAGCGGTAACGATAATAGACGACCCGACGATAAAGAACGCTTATGGGTACTACTTATATGATGACGAAGGAGTGAAGGCTTACGGAAAGAAGATAGTCGAACGCGGATTCCAGAAGGAATTCCTTACCAACAGGGAATATGCAGCTGAGCTCGGAAAGAAAAGCAACGCCTCCTCGAGGAGCGATGACTACTCAAATGAACCGATAATAAGAATGTCGAATACCTACCTTAAGCCTGGCAGGTACGGACCCGATGAGCTGATGGAGGAGGCGCGTACCGGAGTATATATACGCAGCTTCATGGAGTGGAACATAGACGATACACGCAGCTTTGCCAGATATCAGGGAAACGAGGCATATCTCATAGAGAAAGGAGAGGTATCCAAACCTGTCAAGAATTACGTACTGGAAGCCGGCACCGCGGAGCTTTGGAACGCCGTGACCATGGTGGGAAGTGATTTCGGATTGTACGTAGGCAGCTGCGGAAAGGGGGAGCCGATGCAGGGGGTCCCGGTAACAATGGGCGGAGGCTCTGCACTCCTTGCCTTTGGAAGATGATCATATGGCAACGCTTGTCGAGAAAGCCGTAAGGATTGCAATGAAGGCGGATTTTGACGACGCAGTGGCTATTGTAAAGGACGAGAAGGAGGATTACCTGAAGGTGGCAAATTCCAAGGCAGACTCGCTTGTGGAGGAGCATGACAGGATAATCACTGTGTTCCTTGCGAAGGATAAGAGGCTGCTCTTTGTCAGCCTGGAGAACCCCAAGGAGTCTGTGCTTGAGAAAAGGATAAAAAAGGCAGCTGCCGAGATTGCGGCCATACGCCCTAAAAATGATTACAATGGGATAGCACAGGGCAGGAAGCATTATAGCGCGGATAGAAGCTCATATAAGGAATTTTCAAACATCGATGCCGGTTTTCTCTCTGATATGGCAAACGGGATGATAAATGGAGCGGAGGATGGAGGGGCTGCATCTGTTGCAGGCACGCTTTACCTCAACTCATATGCTACAGAATTCTGCACGAGCGGAGGATATTCTGGTGGGAGCTTCTCGGCGCATATGCGGGTCTCGATAAGATGCTTCGGGAAGATCTCCTCTTTTCAGGATTTTGCGGTGCTGAAGAGAGCCGGAGATCTCGACGCATATGAGTTCGGAAAAAGGGCTGCGGAGATGTCCAATATGGTCAAGAAGAAGGGAAAGACAGATGCAGGCAGATATGACATTATATACATGCCTTCCCCCGCGGGCTCTCTCCTATCCAACATAAACTCCATGGCATGCATGGGCAATATAGAGACGGGAAGCCCGTTAAGCGGCAAGCTTAACAAGGCTGTAGGGAACGGCGGCCTTACAATACTTGATTCGGGGAATTTCGCAGGGTCCGTAGATTATAGGACTTATGATGATGAAGGTATGAAAACTTCTACAACTGAGGTGATCAGGGACGGGATTCTCAGGAATTATCTGCATAACTTTTCCACTGCGAAGAAGTACAGGACCAGGAGCACAGGCAATGCAGGCCTGGTTGAACCTGAGCCGGGAACGCCTATAATAAGGCACAGGAATTCTGCAAAGAACCTTGATGCGCTTATAGGAGAAGTCAAAAAAGGGATCCTCATAACGAATACTTGGTATACAAGATTCAGCAACTACCTCACAGGTGATTTCTCGACAGTGCCAAGGGACCTCTCGGTTATGATACGGAACGGGGAGCCGGAATTTGCCATAAGGCACGGTGGGGCGTCCTCCATGGTAGGTATAAGGATAAGCGAGAATATGCTTAGAATGGCGAAGTCTGCATCCCTCGCAGGCGGGAAGCCGGTCCAGACGACTTCCTGGGATTCGGAAGGTGATTACTGCTTCTGCCCGCCAATGCTTGTAGAGGGAGTATCGGTAACGACTCTGTAGGACACACGCATTTTGCAGATGGGAAATTTATATAGACGAACTTTAGGCAATATTTTATAAACATTAAGATGAAAAGAAGCTTTATTGGTGAAATTAATGCAGGTATATGTAGAAAAGCCAAAATGTACAGGATGCGCGCATTGCTTTGATGTTTGCCCGGTAGCAGTATTTCAGATGAAAGACAGGACGTCCCCTGACGCCAACGCCGATGTTGCACCTGATAATGACAAATGGACAGGGAAGAGCGAGGATTCGGTTGTGGCGAAATGGTCAAGCGTGCAGGACGGGCATAATCACTTCCACGAGAAATTCGAGGGAGGAAGCGGGGGCATATCAGTGGCTACGCAGGGGCCTTCATGCATACTCTGCCAGGCATGCCTTGTCGAGTGCGAAGGAGAGTGCATAGTTATAACTGATGACACCAACAACGTATATCATTCGATATACAAGTAGTTAGCAGCAGCCTTCAAATCCTGCTGCTGGTTTTTCTTTATCTTTTCTTTAGCTCTGCTACTCCGCCTTTTAAGCTGTATGCACCTACGCCGAACCGCTTTATTGCCCTTACCAGTTTAAGCGAGGTGTTTCCATGCGGGCATATTATTACCGAATTGGAGTATTTTGATGCCTTTGCCTTGAGCTCTTCCTCCTCGCCGAACTCCATTACAAGCGGATATAGGTCGTCCATCTCAAGCATTGCGACTTCGCTCTCGCTTATTCCCAGGAGCTCGGCAACGAGCTCGAGGTCTGCATAGTTCTCTGCAAGTATAAATGCCTTCCTTGAGACCTTTGCCAACTCCTTGGCCTGTTCCAGTGAGACTTCTTCGTTATATTCCATCAAATTACCATATAAGTATAATTATGCATTTTTATATGTCATGTCGGCTTGCCGGCGTATTAGGGCAGGCGTTTTTGGCTGCTATTATGCTTGACTGCGATGTTCATAGATTTGGTGATCTTACTTTGAACCCTTCTTAGCTACCTTATCTTTGTACATCCGTTCATCGGCAAGGGACTTTAGTTCTTTTGAAGCCTTTGCGACCAGCGTACTTGAGCGAATTGAACCGTACTGGACGACTTCTGATAGATTGGCAGCGCCGAGCGCAACTGAGACCCCTGCGTTCTCACATAGTGAGTTTATCCTTCTGACTATTGCATCCTTGTAGGATTTACCGGCACCGGGCATCATTATTATGAATTCGTCGCCGCCCATCCTGGCAGAGACTACGTCGTATTCCCTGAGAGATGCCCTTACATTATCTGCTGCTCTCTTTATTGCGTTCGCTGCGTCAGTTATTAACTTGTCTCCTGCCTCGTGACCCATGCTGTCGTTTGCCGCTTTAAGACCGTTAAGGTCTGCAAATATGAGCAGGATGTCCTTCTTCTCCCTTATAGCCCTGTTTACCTCCTCCGCAAATCTCTCTTCGAAATATAATCTGCTGTGAAGACCAGTCATGCTGTCATAATTTACTTTCTTTTCTAGAGAAGCTATCTTCGCATCTTTCTCTGCTACTGATCGCAGAGCCTCTTTGAGTGCGGTATCGAGCTCCTCAACTCTCTGATAAAGCTTTGATGTCTCGCCTTTAGATCTTACTCCATCGCCGTTCACACCCCTCTGAAGCTGCATAATATGCCGTATCCTAGATACGAGTCTATTATTATGTTCCTGATTCGCATCCGACTGCCGGCGCTGAGGGTTTATATTTTTAGGCTCTTTGGATTCCAAGAATGCACCAGTTTACCAGTTCCTGAACTTAACAGTATAATTATGGTTTTTGTGATATTTAAAGCTTGCAGTAGCCGACATGCATGGGAAATTCGATTATATAGTGGGGTAGTCTGCAGAGGCGCATCAGGATGGCAGTATGCTTAATCCATGAACTGCTGAGGAGCGGGAGGCTCAGGAGGCTGCCCCTTTCTCGTCCTTATCTCCCTTACTACCTTATCCTGGAGTTCCTTTGGAAGTTTCTCGTATCCGGCATATTCAGGGTACCATATGGCCTTGCCGCTGGTTATTCCCCTCAATTCGTTTGAGAAGCCTTTTATCACTTCTGAAACCGGCATCTTGGCAGTCAGGGTTATCTGCTCGTTCTCCTGCTCTATCTCGAGTATCTGACCCCTCTTGCCCTGCAGGAATGTTATTATCTCGGACATGTAATCCTGCGGCGCGTTTATCGTGAACTTCTGCTTCGGCTCCATAAGCACCACTCCGGCCATAAGCATGCCGGCGTATATCGGCCTCCGCATTGCTGGTATTATCTGCGCAGGACCGCGGTGCACAGGATCCTCGTGTATTGTCGCATCTGTTATCGATACCTTTATGCCTGAGCATTTCTCCCTTGCAAGAGGCCCGTCTTTCATTGCGTCCTCAAAGCCCTGGACAAGAAGCTCCATGACTTCGTTCAGGTACTGAACTCCGTGGGTGGCGTCTATAAGTATGCTCCTGTTTGCTATATACTCTATGCCTCTTGCCTCTTCTCTGGACATGCCTGCTTCGAGGAGTTTGTCCAGATACTGCTTCTCCTTAGGCTTGCCCTCCTTTATGTCGCCATTCTCTATAAGCGTGATGACCGCAGGTTCAAGCGGTGCTACGTTTATGTAGAACCTTGAGTGCCTGTTTGGCGTCTTTCCCTCTACATCCTTGACTTCTTTCTCGATCGTCTCCCTGTAAACGACTATCGGTTCGCTGGTAGTTATTGGTATCTTGTATTCGTCTCTTATCTTCGTCTCTATGACTTCCAGATGGAGCTCTCCCATCCCGCTCACAAGATGCTCTCCAGTCTCCTTGTTTAGCTCTACGGTTATGGTCTGGTCCCCCTTTGAGAGCTCCCTGAGCGCTTCTATCAGCCTTGTCATATCCCTTGTATCCTTTGCCTCGATGGCCTTTGTGACTACAGGCTGGGAGTAATGCTTTATCTGGTCAAACGGTTCTATCCCTATGGCACTGCATGTGTCACCTATCGAGACGTCTTTTAATCCTATTAGTCCTGCGATGTTTCCAGCAGGTATCTGGTCTACTATGACCCTGTCCGGGCCCATGTAGATGCTCACCTGTTGCACCTTTTGTATATCAGGCCTGCCGCTTACGTACAATTCCGTGCCTTTCCTTACCGTACCTGAGAATACCCTTCCTATCGCTACCTCGCCGCTGTGCTGGTCGTACATTACCCCGAAGACCACTATGTTCGGATTGGCGTTTGGATCTGCGTTTATCATTGCGCTTCCATCTGGGCTTTCCTTATCGCCATGCCAGAGAGTAGCTATCCTGTATCCCTGTGCAATCTTTGGATTGGGAAGATGCTCTATTATCATTGAGAGGGTTGCCTCGTCGATTGGAGCTACTTCCTGCAACTTCTGCTCGTTGTTCTCTGCGGTGAGCTGGAATATATCCTTGAACGTAACTTTATATTTGTCCATTATGACCTTCGATATTGCCCATTTCTTGTATGCAGATCCGAAGCATACGCTCCCGTTCTCCACTGAAACCAGCCACTTGCCTTTGAACTCCTCAGGGCAGTAGCTGTTTATCATCTTGTTTATATCGTTTATAAGCTTGAGCAGCCTCTCGAATGTCTGCTCAGGGGTAAGCTTGAGCTCGTTGAGCAGCCTGTCCACCTTGTTTACGAAAAGCACGGGCTTTGCCTTCTCCTTGAGCGCCTGCCTAAGCACGGTCTCTGTCTGCGGCATTACGCCCTCCACCGGATCCACAACAAGCACCACTCCGTCGACTGCCCTCATGGATCTTGTAACGTGTCCCCCGAAGTCGACGTGCCCTGGCGTATCGATCAGGTTTATTATGTAGTCCTGGTCCTTATATGGAAAGGCCAGAGATATGTTTGCAGATTTTATTGTCATTCTCCTGTCTTTTTCTATTGCCTCGTAGTTGGTATATAGCGCGTCGCCAGCCACTGACTTTGATATTATGCCCGCTCTTGCAAGCAGCGAGTCTGTAAGCGTTGTCTTTCCGTGGTGTACATGGGCTATTATGGCAACGTTCCTCACGTTGTTGATATTGCCCATTATCTTCGCGACTTCCTCTGCTACATATTCTTTTCGTACCATCAGAATACCCGTTTGATCCCTGATCAGCGCGCCCTCTTGGCGATTCTCTCTACATCGACCTTCTTCTTTATTGCATAGCTGTCAGGGCTCTTTGTAGAAGCAAGTATAAGTTCGTTCGCAAGCGATTCGGAGAGTTTCCTCTTGTTCTTAAACGCGTTTATAAGTGCGGCAAGCGCCATATTCCTAAGTGCAACGTCAAGCCTCCTCCTTGAGCTTATGCCCACTGCAACATTGTAGGATATACCGCCGTATCTTACCCTTGTGGTATCCTCTATAGGTGCAGAGTTCTGGAGCGCATCGACAAGGACCTGCAGTGGATTGTTTCCGGTCTGCTTGTTTATTATATCGAAGGATTCCTCCAGGACATGCATTACCTTTATTTTCTTGCCTTGGAGCCTGCCTTTTGTCCTTATTATCTTCCCGCCTACCTTCTTGCCTGTGCCGCCTCTCATAAGCTTGTTTGCAAGCCTCTCCACTATCGTTATGTGTGCGTTGTAGTATGCCCTGTCCTGGCGCCTGCCAAAGATATTTGGATATGATCTGTATCCAAATGATACGTATTCCGCGAGGCTCTGGTCCTCCACCTTCACTTCGGATGAATCATACTTTCCAAATATGAGTTGCCTTGATGTGCGATGTGCAGCCCTTGCAGACGGCGCCTCCGCTTCTCCTGATTTCTGAGACTGCTCCGTGCGCTTCCTGCGCTTCTGAACCTGCTTCTCATGCTGGCGCTGCTCCGCTTCCTGGGCAGCTGCATTTCCTGCGGATTCTTTGATACTAGTCTCAGTCTCAGCCATTATAATCATCTCTTAGGCTTCTCCTTTCTGCCCTTTACTACTTCGAATACATCTGCTCCGTTAACTGCTATGACCCTGTACTTTAGGCCTGGTATGCTGCCCATCTGACCTCTCTGGGAACCTCCAAGGCCCTGTATCGTTACTTCATCGTGCTCTTCTATAAAGTTTATTGTTCCATCATAAGGCACATATGCACCGACTACCTTGCCATTCTTGATAAGCTGAACCCTTACGCACTTTATCAGACCGCTGTGCGGTTGCTTCTGCTGCAGCACGAATTTTTGCAGCACGAGAGCCTTCGCCATTGGAACGGTGCCAACAGGATCGTATTTTTGCTTGAGGTGAAAATGCTTTCTCTTCCACCATTTATTTAGCATCCTGTGCTTTTTCCTCTTCCTTACGAGTTCTTTAGCTGCAAATTCACCTTTGGGCAATTCTTCACCAATTAATACTCTTCATTCAATATTCCTGAGTTTCCTGGACTTATTATCGCTATGCTGCTCACCGGATAGGGTTTACCACATAGGGTACCTAGATCCAGAGAGTTGCCATTGAATTTTATGAGCTTCACATTTGCTATGCTGACCATATGGTATATGTCGTTTATAAGCTCCTTCCTTGCTTTTGCCGCCACTACTACCGCCTGCGCTTTTGAGGCACTTATGGAGCGGATAACGTCCCTGTGACCGATGCCTACTTCGCCCGTATTTACAGCAAGCCTTATATCATTGTTAAAATCTGGCATAGAAATCCACGAACAGAAGATGAATTCTGAAGAATATAAAATATAACTAACATATTCTTGCGAAAGATATTTAAATATTGATATGTTTTTTACGCAGTATACGAATACTGAGGCAAGTATTTATAGGGAAGTTAACGTGCGTTGGCTGCTTTGCCCCACATATTCGCCATGTGTTCCTGTAAGTACCTGCCCGAGATAATGCTTCTCTGCATTACAGGAAGGCTTTGCGCATGTTCCCGGCTATGGCCTGGTATGCTTCGCACGCGGTCCAGCTGCTTGGTTCACGACCTTCTGATATATCCCTGCGCACTTCCTCGGCTTCCTTATTATGCCACATATCCATAAGGTTGTAGCCTGCGTCCCTTATGTTGCCTATCTTCCTGCCCCACATTATCGATGGGTATACGTTGCCGTAGCTGTCCATGAAGAGCGATGCATCAAGGCTCCTGCTCTTTATAGGCTGCCTACCTGAGATAACATACTCATGCAGGTTTTTCAGGAAGCTTCTCTCGACGATGTCTATTGCGCTTATTTTTCTTTTCCTGTTCCTTATCGCGCTCCTTATCTCTTCTGCCGCCCTCTCTTTCGGAGGGCGCAAGGACATGCCTGAATTCGAGTAGTATATGTCCGATACCTGGCCGAGGTTAAGGTGAAAATCATTATAGCTTATCGATGGTATATCCTTCTTAACCTCTGAGTATGTTTTGTTAAATTCCCCAAGGTTGTAATTAGTCATGGTATATCCGAATACCGCGTAAAGATTCCGCCTTCTTTTCCTTATCTCTGATATTCTCTTGAACATCTCTATGGCCCTGGCGTAATTGCCATTTACCCCGCGTATCTTATCGTGAAGTTCACGGTAACCGTCAAGGCTTACGGTTATGGAGAGCTTTGGTATGCCAAGATCAAGCATCTCCTCTATCTTTGAGATTACAGAATCTGGATTGCAGAGTGAGTTTGTAGGCATGGTAAGGAGATATAGCCCTTTGGAATTCTTTTGGAATGCCTTGACTATATCGACTATGTCGCTTCTGAGGAATGGCTCTCCCCCGGTAAGTTCTATCCATTTGAAGAAGTTATTTATGCGTGCGAATGCGTCTATCTCTTCGATTGTAAGCTCATTTGAAGGCTTCATCTGCCATATATTGCATGTAAGGCATCTGGACTGGCACTTATATGTTATGCTGAAATTAAGCTTGTATGGGCGCTCGAGTTTTGTTAGATTAGATACCCCTGCAGTATATGCAAGACCCAGAAAGTTCAGTCTGCCCATGGAAATTGCCTCCCTATCTAGATTGGTTGCTTTTGTGATATATAAACATCCCTGTCCGTACGGCTTGGAGCAGTGCGAATGATATGATGACGGAGCGTATTTATGGAATCCTCTTTCGGCTGAAGATTGTGAGCTTCTAAAGTTTATTGCGTAGTTAATATTCATGCGTTTTGTTGTTGCCCGCTTTCGCCCCATATCTGGTGGGCGGGAGCGTGTCCGCTCAGGTTTATAAGATAAAATGCTATCTTATCTTCATGCGCAGGTACCCGCATACAAATGTTTCCGTTGTTATACCCACCCTTAACGAAGAGAAGAATATAGGCAGGGTAATGGATGAGGTATGGAGATTCATAGGAAGACGCGGAAACGAGATAATAGTGGTTGATGGAAATTCTGAAGACGATACTGTTCGGGTGGCAAAGGCGCACGGTGCGAGAATCCTCATGGACAACATAGGCAAGGGTTCTGCGCTTGCGAAGGGCCTCAAGGCCGCAAGGGGCGGAATAATAATTTCTATGGACGCGGATCTTTCGCATAAAGCAAAGGAGCTTCTGCTCATAATAGACAGCATCAGGATAGGATATGATGTATGCATGGGATCAAGGTTTATGGAGGGAGGAAAGTCGGAGGATATATCATTTGTCAGGATGGTAGGAAACAAATTTTTTGTGCATTTGGTAAACTTCGCTTTCGGCGCCAATTACACAGATATGTGCTACGGTTACAGGGGCTTCAGCAGGAAGGCGCTTTCCAGATTGCACCTCAAGGAACCTGGATTTGGAATAGAAACCGAGATAAACATAAAGGCGAAGAAGGCGGGCCTCAAGGTGATAGAAGTGCCAAGCGTTGAGAAGAAGAGGGCGTATGGCACCGGAAAATTAAGGACCTTCAGCGACGGATATCAGATACTGATGACTATAATAAAGAACTGGATAGGTATCGCATAGGCGGCATTAGGACATTGTCTCGTTGAAGTCTATCGCGACGAGGTTGCGCGTTAGAGTTTCGTATATCGGGAGTATTGCAGGGGTAGGTATGTGTCCCATCCTCGCCTGGAAGGAGGTCCTTGCCTGCCACGTGCCGCTGTTTACTATTAGGGTGCCGTGATATTCGGAATAGCCGTTTTTATGGAGATGCCCCATATGAAGGATGTCAGGCACTTCGTCCATTACCAGGTTGTCCTCTTTTGTTGGGACGATGGGATTTCCGCCGTATATAGGCGAGAGGTGCCTTGCCCTTAATATCTCTTCCATCGCGCGTGCAGGTTCAGCATAGCTGCACCCCTTGACCGCCTGTATCACTGAATCCAGCGACGTGCCGTGGTAGGCCAGCACATTCAGGTTTTCTATCCGCACATAGCCAGGATTTGGCAGTAGGTGGATGTTGCTGCCCTTTATCTTTGACGTGAACTCCGATGGCAGGCATGGCTGCGGTTCTGCGCGCTGGACGGCGTCGTGATTCCCCGGAAGGACGAAGACCTCTACATATTCCGGTATTTCGGAGAGAAGCTCGAAAAGGAGGTCGTATTGCTTGTATATGTCCAGTATTGCAAGCTCCTTGTCCTGATTAGGGTATACGCCTATCCCATCTACGACATCCCCGCTTACTACGATGTACTTTACCTTTGAAGCGAGCTGTTTCCTGTAATCGATATTTCCGTTGATCCATTCCAGGAATCTTCTGAATTGCTTCTCTAGGAAGAGCTTGCTGCCGACATGTATGTCTGAGAGGAAAGCTATCGCCAGGTCGTCCTTTGTTACCGGTCTGGTGCGGACAGGTATATCCGGCCATATTATTGACTTCGCTATTATGAAAGGCCCAGAGACTTTTCCGCTTATGCCTATCACTTCATCCGGAGCTATGCGTTCCGCTTCTGCGGATAGCCCAGCTGCCTTATCCTGTTTCCCGGCAGTATAGCTGCTCACTATCACCTTTGCATATCCTGTCTCGTCCTCTATCGTTATCATCTTGTTTCCGTTCTTTGTTGTAGAGACGCTGTACACCATCCCCACTATGGTCACCTCTCTTCCGTCGGCATACTGCTTCACATTCTCTATCTTTTTTACCCTGTTAGACATCGATCCGGCATGACCCTCGGATATAATGCGCTCCATCTTTGCAAGCCTGTCATTAAAATGCTCTGCAAAATCGGCTACGGTGGCGCCGGTGGGCATATGCCTTGTCTTTCTTATGGTATAGGCGGGTTTGTAATCCATTGCGTATGGTTTGTAGTCAGGAGACGGCGTTACTTCGACCTGTTTTGGAGCCTGCTGCTGCATGGACAGCCTTATCTCTGCGAGGGCGTCCCTGCCGAGCACATTTGGTTTCTGGGACTCTTTGTAGAAATCTAGTATATGGCCGACCAGTGATTCTATGTCTGCGTCTGCAACATCCTCCTCGCGTATGTCCGCACTCACTATCACCATTCCGCTTAGCCTCCTTGCAATTTCGGTAAGTGCGGATTCCCTAGTCTCGCTCATCAAACCAGCGCCTAGGGGTTTACTCTTTTATCGACTCGAGCATGCTGAGTATGTTCCAGATTATTGTCCTTGCGTATGGCGGCAGGTTTATATCGTTGCTTATCTCGTCTATCTTGTATGTTGCCGAAGAAGATCTGGTAGAATAAGCATCTTTCGTCTGATCCAGCGACTTCTTGGCTTCATCCAGTGCATTCTTCACATTCCTAGGGACGCTGTTGTCATTTACCAAGAGGTCAATCTGCTGCTTTACCTTGCTTATCGTTTCGTCGAATTCTTTGTTGTTTTTTATTGAATCACCTTGACGATCGGGCCCGGCGGGATTTTCAACATTTTATTTGAACCCGCGACCATCAGCTTAGAAGGCTGCCGCTCTATCCAAGCTGAGCTACGGACCCGTTCCATCACATATTGAACTGGCTCATATATAAAATAATTCCCTTAGGTTATCTATGACAGTATCGGCAAGTTCCTCTACATTGATCCCCTTAGCTTCGGATATGCTCTCGAATACCCTGATAACGTCGGACGGGGATTGGCCCACTACAGGTGAATCGGTCTCTACCGCGATGTGCTTGGCAGATAGGGCTTTTGCCACACGCATCCTCTTTGCGCTCTTTACAGGCGGAAATGATATGATATGGCCTCTTGACGCAAGCGACACTGCGGTATCTTCGTCCCCTTCGAAGAAATGGAACATTGCACGGACTGATTTGTATTCTTGAAGGATCTCAGCGACTCTTTCTATGGCGCCCCTTGAATGTATTACCACAGGGATCCCGAGCTTCTCCGCAAGTTCCAGCTGTGATGAGAATATTGACTTTTGCAGGTTTTCCTCTATGCTGCTCTTTACGAGATCAAGCCCTATCTCGCCTATCCCTATTATCTTGCTGTTGGCCTTTATCTTTTCCTCTATTGCCTTGATTGAATCTTCTTTGCAGTTAGAGGAAGGATCAATACCTATAACCCCAAAGATGCTGTTTGCATCGCACATCTCTGCAATGGCGTTGTTGCTATTAGTATTTCCTCCTGCGCCGATTATGGTGCCTACGCTAGACTGGCGGGCCTCTGCAAGCACCTTTCCCGGATCTTTGAATATATCAGGATGGCAGTGGGCATCTGAGAATTTCGGCTGGAACTTCAATTCCATGGGTTTTTCCATATACTGCACGGACTGCTCCATTCAATTGCCTTTTAGTATTTTGCAATTGCATTATTATTATTTCTAATTATAATATTGTTGCTTGTGCTTAAGGACCTGATGCGCATAGGAGTTATAATAGGAGGCGGTTAGTTGAGTATCCCTGATTTATTGAGATTCGAGAAGCCCAGGAAAGGGCAGGACAAGATGATCAGGGATATGCGCTCCGCCTTATCCCAGGCAAAGAGCATAATACTAAATGCACCTACAGGAATGGGAAAGACCGATGCATCGCTTGCGGCTTCAATTCCTGTCGCGATGGAGAAGGACCTTACGGTGATTTTCCTTACCCCTAAGACCTCACAGCACAGGATAGTTGTGGATGCGCTTCAGGGCATAAACAGGAAATTTGGATACGGGATACAGTATGTCGATATGGTGGGTAAGAGAAACCTCTGCGTAAATGAGAAGGTAAACGGCATAGACAGTGATGCCTTTTATCTCGCATGCAATGAGGCAGTGAAGAAGGGAAAGTGCATTTTCTACAAAAGGGCCAGGGACAAGGCAAACATAACATCGGATATTGCAGCGTCTGCTTCTGGAGGGCACCTGGAAATGCTGAAGGCGTGCTCTGATAACGGCCTCTGCGCTTATGAAGTAAGCGCTGAGCTGGCAAAAAGCGCGCGGGTGATAATAGCGGACTATGCACACATACTTAATCCGTATACACGTGCTGCGTTTATGAAAAGGATATCGCAAAACCTGGAAAAATGCATCGTGATATGGGACGAGGCGCATAATATAGTGGAGCATGCGTCAGCGTATCTGTCCATGAGCATAAGCATAAGGGGGATACGTTCAGCAGAAGAAGAGCTTGCACAGATAGGGAAGAGTATAGATCTGAGCTATCTGGAATTTGTCATTAACAAAGTTTCAGAGAAGATTCCTGAAGGCTCTTCGGAGTGCTTCATAAGCAAGGAGGATTTGCCGGAAGAGATAGTAAAGGGGGGCAAGGACCTTGCCGAGAGCCTTGAAGAGGCAGGGCTCGAGTATGTAAAGGAAGGCAGGGGTAAGAGGACAAGGCTGATGGGGATAGCAAGGTTCCTGAGAGCCATTGATATAGGCCAGTCTTCCGTAATGATAGCCTCCAGGCTGAGGGGCAATGTCACTCTATCGATAAATAATCTTTACCCTGACGAGTCGCTAGGCATACTAAGGCAATCGTATGCAAATGTGATGATGAGCGGCACCTTCCTGCCGCTCTCCATGCACAGGGAGATGCTTATGCTGGAAGATGCGGTCTCCTTTGATTACGCATCGCCATTCCCCAAGGAGAACAGGCTGTGTTTTGTTGATATGGATATCACGAGCAGGTTCAGCGAGAGGTCAGTGGAGAATTACAGGAAGACGGCAGAGGAGATATGCAGGATAAAAAGGAGTGTGGATGGCAATGTTGCTGTCTTCTTTCCGAGTTTTGAATATATGAAGAATGTAAACAGATATCTTGAGGGCCAGAAGGTATATTTTCAGAGGAGAGAGATGCCCGGTATCGAACTTGAGAGGATGCTGAATAGCCTGAAGGGGGAGAGAGACGCATTGTTGTTTGCAGTCATGGGAGGCAGCCTTTCGGAAGGAGTTGATTACCCAAATAACATCATAAAATTCGTAGTGATAGTAGGCATACCGCTTCCAAAACCCACCCTGATACTTAATGCGAAAAAGGAGTATATAGACAGGAGATTTGATGGTAAAGGGATGGAATACGTATATACCATTCCGGCAATAATAAGGGCGATGCAGGCTGCAGGAAGGGCTATAAGAAGCGAGAAGGACAGGGCGGTAATTCTACTTATGGACAAGCGTTACTCTTGGGGATCTTACAAGGCAGCGGTAAACAATTTTGTACAGGTATCGGAATCAAGGATGAGGCTGGAGGATCTCAGGGATTTCTTTGCCGGCAGGTAATACCCGTATATCTATGGGAACGGATAATCCGAATAGGTATAAAAGGTTTTACATGGAGAATATAACCAAGTTATAATAGATTGTTTGAAGTGTTGCTTATGGAGAGAATGGAGAGTTATGAGATTGCGGTTAAGCAGGTAATACCTGCGGCTAGGCTTTCCATAATCAGATCGCTAAGTTCAAAGTACATGCTTAACGAGACGCAGATCTCAAGAATAATGGGCATATCGCAGGCAGCTGTGAGCAAGTACCTGTCAGGCAAGTACTCAAATGGAGTAGTGCATATGGAAAAGAAGGTCGATCAGGCGCTGGTTGAGGAGTGCGCACGTGCTGTCGCAGGGATGGGAAGGAAAGGAGAAGGCACTGTCAATATGTACATATGCAGGATATGCAAGAACGTCAACGATTTCGGATGCAAATTTTCTCGCGCTTAGGTGTTTTGAGTGTCTAATGAAGGGTTAATGGAGATAGTCGAGTCCAACGAGTACAGGGAGCGATATGGATTCAGGGACAACATAGATTATGGGGAGGTAACGAAGGGGCTGTCTGAGGACGTTGTGCGCATGATATCTGCCATAAAGAAGGAGCCTGAATGGATGCTCGAGAAGAGGCTGGCGGGGCTGAAGTACTTCTACAGCAAGCCGACACCAAAGTGGGGAGCGGATCTGGACGGCATAGATTATGACGACATATATTATTATATGAAGCCTACTGACAAGCTCAAGAAGAATACCTGGGAGGAGGTGCCTGATGACATAAAGCGCACTTTCGACAAGCTTGGCATACCCGAAGCGGAGAGGAAGTTCTTCGCCGGAGCAGAGGCACAGTACGATTCGGAGGTAGTATACCACCATGTTAAGGAAGAGCTTGAGAAGCAAGGCGTCATATTTACTGATACTGGTACGGCAATAGAGAAATATCCCGAGATAGTAAAGAAATACTTTGGCATGGTAATACCGCCAACAGACAACAAGTTCGCGGCACTTAATACTGCGGTGCATTCAGGTGGATCTTTTATATATGTGCCGAAAGGGGTCAAGGTGGCCATGCCTCTGCAAGCGTATTTCAGGATAAATGCCGAGAAAGCCGGCCAGTTTGAGAGGACGCTGATAATAGCCGATGAAGGTGCAGAGGTCACTTACATAGAAGGGTGTACTGCGCCGATATACATGAGCTCATCGCTCCATTCGGCGGTTGTGGAGATAGTTGCACATAAAAACGCGCATGTCAGGTATGTCACTATACAGAACTGGTCGAAGAACGTATACAACCTTGTTACACAGAGGGCATACGCCGATGAAGGTGCAAAGGTGGAGTGGATAGATGCAAATATAGGGAGCAAGGTGAACATGAAATATCCTAGCATATTCCTCAGGGGGAAGGGGGCAAGCGGCGAGATACTCTCCATAGCAGTTGCGGGAGACGGGCAGGTCCAGGATTCAGGAGGCAAAGTCTATCATCTTGCACCTGATACCACCTCTAAGATAATATCAAAGAGCGTATCGAAAGGGACAGGTGTCACTTCCTTCCGCGGCCTCATGCATATAGGCAAGAACGCTTCAGGAGTGAAAGCGCATGTTTCGTGCGACGCGCTCCTTCTTGACGAGAATGCAAAGACCAATACATACCCTTACAACGACATAAACAGGAACGATGCCATGATAAGCCACGAGGCGAAGGTAGGAAAGATAAGCGGCGAGGCGATATTTTACCTCATGTCCAGAGGGTTGAGCGAGGATGACGCAGTAGCAATGATCGTGCTTGGATTCATAGAGGATCTGACAAAGGTGCTTCCGCTCGAATACTCGCTTGAGCTTAAACGGCTCATAAAGCTTGATACCAGCAGGGGAGTAGGCTAGATACGCAGCGGCTACGGTGGGAGATTGAGATACGATGAGTACGTGAAGGAAGCGGTAAGGTATTATGGGGAGCTTGAGGAGGAAAACAACGAGCTTTACAAGAAATATGTAGCCAGGCTCGATCTTCCTGCGAGGCCGCGTATCGGCGATTCGATCTCAGCAAAGGCAGCAACAGAGTATTCAGAGATGCTTACCTCTGATCTCGGGATCGGCTTCGATGCGGTTATAGCCGGGGACAGCATCGTGTACAGCAGGTCAAGGCATCTTCTTAGGGAGACATATAACGATGATGCCAATACAGGCATGCTGGAGAATAGGATATTCAAGAGCAGCGAGAACAAGCTTGCGGCTTTCATAAATGCTAACTCGCGCAAGACCTTCCTGATAAGCGTAGGGAAAAACGAAGAATCTGCTCTCTCTGTCCTCTTCCTGAAGAACGAGGCTCCCATACAGATACTGGTCGATGTCCAGGATGGAGGGAGACTGGAGCTCTCGGAGCTTTTTGCTTCGGCTACAGATGATGCGTACGTATCTACCACTATGCATGAGATAAAGGCAGGGGAGAGATCGCATGCGAACATATCCATAATAAACGATGAAGGATACAATGCAAATGCAGTATCGTTGTCTAAAGGCATATGCGGCGCTGGTGCGGAGATGAGGATCAATTACGCGTACTCTGGTTCGGCGGTCACCAAGGCGAGGAACGGGTTTTACGCTTCCGGTGACGGCGCATCTGTAAGGGTGAGCGAGGCCGTCTATGGCGTGAAGAATCAGGTATTCGACATAAGCACTTACATATCAAACAGCTCCAGATTCAGCAAGGCAAAGCTGGATTCAGGGGCTGTGCTGGACGAAGCTTCCCGGTGCATAATGAAGGGCTTCGCCAAGGTTGAGAAGTTCACAAAGGGGGCGGAATCGAATATTACGGAGAGGGGGGTATTGCTCAGCGAAGATGCAAAGATAGACGCCCTGCCGGACATGTCAATAGACTACAGCGATGAAGTCAAGGCTACGCACTCGGCGGCGAGCTCACCGATAGACAGGGAGCTTATATTTTACCTTCAGTCGCGCGGGATAGAAGAGAGCGAGGCGCGGAAACTCTTCATACGTGCATTTATAGACAGATATCTGGAAGGCATTAATGACAAGGCATTCAGGGAAGCCGCATCGCAGATGCTTGGATCCAAGCTCTATACAAGGGAACCGTGCTATACTTCAGGGATAATGTTTTGATGGTTGATATTATGGCTTTAGAGATAAAGGACCTTCGCGTAGAGGCTGAGGGCAAGGAAGTAGTAAAGGGCGTGAGCATAAAAGTGCAGAAGGGAGAGATCCATGTGATAATGGGCCCGAACGGGTCAGGAAAGACAACGCTTGCAAAAGCAGTCATGGGGCATCCTTCTCTCGCAATTAAGGGCGGTGAGATACTGCTTAACGGAGAGAATATAACCTCACTGCTCCCAAATGAGAGAGCCAGGAAAGGGCTTTTCATGGAATTCCAGAATCCAGTCGAGATAGACGGGCTTGGTTTCATGAATTTCCTTAACAGCGCACGCGGGGCCTTATCTGATGAGAAGTACACTTACAAGGACTTCATTTCTGAGATAAAGGAGAATGCCTCGAAGCTCAAGATAAGGGAGGAGCTCATAAGCAGGCCCCTCAACTACGGATTCTCAGGAGGGGAGAAGAAGAAGATGGAGATACTGCAGATGGCCGTACTTAAACCGAAGTTCGCGATACTTGATGAGCCGGATTCAGGGCTTGACGTGGATGCGGTAAGGATTGTCGCACAGGGTATAAGCGATTTCCATGAGAAGACAGGCGCAGGAATAATAATAATAACGCACTACAGCAGGATACTGAGCCACATGCAGCCAAACTTCATACACGTGATGAAGGACGGGAAGATAATAAGAGAGGGGGGAAACGAGCTGGTCCAGGAAGTGGAATCGAAGGGATACGAATACGAAGAATGATCTGATGGAAGGAATTGATGCTGAGAAGTTACGGGAAGACTTCCCAATATTGAAGAGGAAGGTAAACGGAAAGAGGATGGTTTACCTAGACAGTGCAGCGACATCACAGAAGCCCGAGAGTGTCATAAAGGCGATAGACAATTATTACAGGAACTACAATTCGAACATCCACAGGGGGCTTTACAGGATAGCCGAGGAGGCGACAGAAGCCTACACAGGATCCAAGGAAAAAGTGGCGAAGCTGATAAACGCAGAGGCATACAGGAATATAGTATACTGCAGGAACACAACCGAGGCGATAAACATGGTTGCGCTCTCCCTTGGGAAGAGCTTGCTGGAAAAAGGGGACATTGTCCTTACTACAGAGATGGAGCATCACAGCAACATAGTCCCATGGCAGATGCTTTCGAAGAGGCTGGGAAGCAAAGTGGAATACGCAAGGCTGGATGGGGATAAAAAATTCATCGACATGGAGGATTACAAGTCCAGGCTGGAGAAGGACCCGAAGATAGTCACGTTTACTGCGGCTTCCAATGTCCTTGGTACCATAAATGACATCAAGGAGATGACAAGGCTTGCGCATAAGAAAGGTGCAGTAGTCATTATTGATGGGGCACAGCATGTGCCACATATGCAGATGGACGTAAGAGAGGTAGGATGCGATTTTCTTGCATTCTCAGGGCATAAGATGTTCGGCCCCGCGGGCATAGGGGTCTTATACGGGAAGGAGGAGGCGCTCGAGAGCATGGAACCAGTCTTGGGCGGAGGGGACATGATAAGGAGCGTCTCCTTTGCAGGATGCAGTTGGAATGAGCTTCCGTGGAAATTCGAGGCCGGGACTTCCAATATAGAAGGCGGGATAGGACTAGGAGCCGCGGTAGACTATATACTCTCGATAGGCATCGGCAGGATACGTGAACACGAGGAAGAGCTGACTAAGTACGCGCTCGAATCCATGGCAGAGATCCGTGGCGTCGAGGTCTTTGGTCCGGGAATAGGTGAGACTGGAAGGCGCGGCGGCACCATCTCTTTTAATGTCAATGGCATACACCCTCATGACCTCTCCACGATATTTGACAGTGAAGGCATAGCCATACGCGCCGGGCACCACTGTGCAATGCCCCTTGTAAATTCCGTCCTGGGACAGGATGCGGTAGCAAGGATCAGCTTCTACGCATACAACAGCGAAGAGGATGTAGATGCCATTGCACCTGCGATAAGCAAGGCTAAGGAAGTACTCAAGGTTTCCTGAGAGGGGCTTAGGAGGATAGCAGATATGCTGTTATGTCCTCAAAGAATAGATGAAGCTTCTCGGTTTTCTCTATTTTTAGGCCGGATGCTGATATTATCTCGTGGAATTCATCTGGGTCTGCAAAGCTGCTTGAGACAGTTATTATTTTTCCTCCCGGAGTCAGATGCCCTGGTGCGGCTTTTAGGAATCTGCGGAACGCCTCGTTTCCTCCGGGACCGCTCTCTACCTGGATAGCTATTTCCTTCTCGGCAATCTCCCCGGATTCAGGGAGATACGGCGGGTTGAATGTTATCAGATCAAACCTGCCGGCTATATTGGAGAAGAGATCCGATCGGATGATATGCGGCATGGTGTGAAGAACTGCAGCGTTATGCCTTGCGTTGAGGTCTGCGTTCCTTACTGCGGATTCGCTTATGTCTGATAGGATTACATACTCAACGTTGGAGTACAATGCCAGGTTTATGCCGAGTATCCCTGTGCCTGTGCCGAGATCAATGGCGTGGATGCCTTTCCTGTTGCGAAACGCATCCTCCATTAGCTGCTTGAGCATCGAGAGCGCAAGATAAGAATCTTCGGATGGCGGGTATACATCCCCAATTGCTTCTATATGCGGTTCGCTTGGATGCCTTGCTGGAGACAACATACGGGTAAATTGCTTTGCGGATTTTTATAGGTTATTGCAGAAGTTTCATTATGCTATTTGGAGAGATTGCAGAGTATTACAGCAGGCTTGAGGCGACGCAGTCGAGGATAGAGATGGTGGGCCTCCTCAGGGATATGTTCAGCAGGATGGACGAGGAGGAGATTGCGAAGATGGTATATATGACGCAGGGGGTCCTTGGCCCGCCTTTTGAGAGCCTGCAGGTAGGAATTGCGGAGAAGCTTGCGGAAGATGCGATAGCCGAAGCGGCAGGTTACGAAAAGAGGGATGTTGTGGCAGCCTTCAGGAAGACTGGAGACCTTGGCACAGCTGCTGAGGAATTGTCAGGAAAGAAGAGAAGCAGGCTTCTCTCTTATTCGAAGCTCTCCGGAATGCATGTATTTGATACGATGATGAGCATAGCAAAGGCTTCGGGAGAGGGAAGCAAAGAGACGAAGATAAAGGGAATGGTAAGCCTGCTCTCGTCGGCATCGCCATTGGAGGCGCGTTATATTGTGAGGTTTGCATTAGGCACGCTCAGACTTGGGGCCGGAGATGCAACAATAATGGAGGCCCTAGCGCTTATGGCAACTGGGGACAGGGCCAATAAGGATAAGCTCGAGAGAGCCTACAATGTCTGCGGGGATCTTGGCAGGGTTGCACGGACACTGGTTGCAATGGGAATGGGCGGCATAGAAAATTTCAAGGCAGGGGTTTTCAGCCCTATAAAGCCGGCCCTTGCCGAGAGACTGCCCACATCAGAGGAGATACTGGAGAGGATGGGAGGCAGATGCGCAGTTGAGAGTAAGTACGATGGGCTGCGCGCACAGGTGCACTTCAGCAGGAAGGAAGGCAGGGTCGAGATATTCTCAAGGAACCTGGAGCGGATAACGGAGATGTTTCCTGACATATCGGAAGCGTTCTTCAATGAAGTCTCCGCTAACGAATGCATAGTGGAGGGGGAGGTTATAGCTTACGACGAAGTGGCTGGGACATTCAGACCTTTCCAGGAAACAATACAGAGGAAGAGGAAGCATGATATTGACGAGAAGAGCAGGCAGATACCTGTAAAGCTCTTCCTTTTCGACGTCATGTATCTCGACGGGAGCGAGTGCCTTGAGATGCCATACAGGGAGAGGCGAAGGCTGCTGGAAAAGATTATAAAAGGAGGAAGGGTTATCGAGGCAGCAGATAGGATAATAGCCTCTTCCCCGAAGGAGCTTGATTCGTATTTTGAGCACAATGTAGAGAGCGGCCTTGAGGGGATAGTTGCAAAAGGCATTGATTCTGTTTATGTTGCAGGGGCGAGGAGGTTCAGCTGGATAAAGCTCAAGAGGAGCTACAAGGGAGAGCTCTCGGATACGGTTGATCTGGTAATAATAGGGTATTACAGAGGGAAGGGCTCAAGGACCGAATTCGGCCTCGGCGGCCTCCTGTGCGCAGTATATAACGACGCCACGGATCTCTTTGAGAGCATAACCAAGATAGGCACCGGGTTTACAGAACACCAGATGGAGGATTTATGGGGCAGATGCAAGGATATCTCAAGGAAGGCAAAGCCAGCCAGAGTTCTCTCCCAGCTGGAGCCGGATTTCTGGGTCGAGCCGAAGTATGTGATAGAGGTGAGGGCGGATGAGATAACCAGATCTCCGACACACATGTGCGGGAGGGAAGGCGGCTCTGAAGAGGGATACGCGCTAAGGTTCCCGAGGATAGTGAGTGAGGGTATACGCGAAGACAAGAGCGCGGAGGATGCAACTACGACTGCGGAGATAGTCTCGATGTACGCCGAACAGAAGAGGACAAAGGTAAAGGATTAGATAGTTCAATAAATAATTTTTACTTTTATATATATTATCCTGGTGTGCGATTTTCTACAAAAGATATTTAAATATATATTTAAGATTACATACTAAGAGGCGATCAGGATGGTAGACTTTACAAGCGATTTGTTAGGAGGCAAGGGTTCGGGGGCTGACGCAGTCAGCGATTCCACGCAGATAAAGATAGTCACTGTTGGAGTCGGAGGCGGAGGAAACAACACGGTAAACAGGCTGCTGAAGGTTGGCGTTAAGGGAACCGATCTTGTTGCGGTGAATACCGATGCCCAGCACTTCAAGATAATAGACGAGAGGATAAAAAAGATACTCATAGGAAAGAACATGACAAGGGGTCTCGGAGCCGGAGGAGATCCTGAGATAGGGGCAAAGGCTGCTGAACTCGACAGACAGCTCCTTGAGGAGACTTTCTACGGTGCGCAGCTCGTATTCCTGTGCGCAGGGATGGGAGGCGGAACCGGAACAGGAGCAATGCCGGTAGTAGCGCAGATAGCAAAGGAGCAGGGCGCGATAGTAGTCTCGATGGTAACATACCCATTCGATCTGGAGAGGGTAAGGAAGACCAAGGCTTCAGAGGGTATACAGAGATTGAGAAAGTACAGCGACAGCGTCATCATATTGGATAACAACAGGCTCGTGAAGCTTGTGCCTAATCTGCCAATGAACGAGGCTTTTGCCGTAGCAGACGACATACTCGCCAAGGCAATAGGAGGACTTGTATGGACAATTACCCAGCCAAGCCTGATAAACATAGACTTCGCCGATGTAAGGTCCATAATGGGAAGCGGCGATGTTGGATTCATCTCCGTGGGCACAGGAAAGGGCAATGACAGAGTAGCTTCTGCTGCGGAAGCGGTGGTGAAGAACAAGCTTCTTGATGTGGATTTTGAGAACGCAAAGGGCGCGCTGATACACATATCAGGCGCATCTGACCTGACACTTGGAGATGCAATAAAGGCTGGAGAGCAGATAACCGAGAGAATGGATCCTAAGGCCAACATAAAGTGGGGCGCAAGGATAATACCAGGATTCGAGGGCCAGCTTGAGATAGTTGCAATAGTAACAGGCGTGCGTGGCTCAAGCATAGCGGGCAAATTCGACGAGATGGCTACAAGGAAGGCAAGATACGACGGAATAGATTACATATAAAGGTGGTATCGATGCCTGAACAGGTCGATTACGACTCCATGGTAGCTAGGATTGCAGTTGTGGGAGTAGGCGGGCAGGGCAGCAACCTTGTCAACAGACTCTACAGCAACGGTATGAAGAGCGCTGATACGATAGCCCTTAATACGGACCATGCGCACCTCAATATGATAAAGGCTCAGAAGAAGCTATTGATAGGCAGGGAGATAACCAGCGGCTACGGCGCCGGCGGTTTCCCAGAGGTAGCTGCAAAGTGCGCTGATGCGAGCAGAAGGGAGATAGAGAAACTCCTTGAGGGTTACGACCTTGTTTTCATAGCTGCAGGGATGGGTGGCGGGACTGGGACAGGGGCTGCACCGGTGGTCGCGCAGGTAGCGCGCGAACAGGGCGCTACTGTAATAGCCGCGGTTACCTATCCGTTCGAACTTGAGAGAAGCAGGAAGCTTAAGGCACAGTGGGGTCTTGAACAGCTGAACAAGCAGGCGGACTGCACGATAGTCGTGGAGAACGACAAGCTTCTCTCGTATGTTCCGAACCTTCCTATAGAGAAGGCGTTTGAGCTCGTTGACAACATAACCGGTAACGCGGTGAAAGGGATAGCCGACACCATACAGCTGCCTAGCCTGATAAACCTCGACTTTGCAGATTTGAGGAATGTAGTGCGGAATACCGGCACCGCGGTGATAAGCCTTGGATACGGGAACGGGACCAACCGCGTGGAACAGGCAGTGGCATCGACAAGGACGCATCCGCTGCTTACAGTGGATTATGACGGAGCAAGGGGCGCATTGATACAGGTAGTTGGGGGAAACAGCCTGACGATAAGCGAGGCGACTCAGATAGGCAACGGGGTCACTGAGGGTTTGTCCGAGACTGCCAATGTGATCTTCGGCTCGCGAATGATACCTGAGCTGCAGGATCAGATAAGGGTAGTCTCTGTAGTCACTGGCGTCAAGGCGCGGTTTGGAGAGAAGAGGGACGAGAAGGCATCTGCACTTAATATGAGTTTCCTGGAAGCCGTATACTAATCCGGCTTCCTTTTTATTTGTTTTGCGCATAGTAGATGCTTATGAAGCAGTCATATGCGCGTTCTGGAGCGACCGGCAGAAGGAAGACTGCACAGAGCGCCATGGAGTATCTGATGACTTACGGATGGGCGATACTGATTATCGCTATTGTGTTAGGCGCTTTATTTTCTTTAGGGGTTTTTAGCTCCAACTCGTCCTTTGGTGTCAAGGAACCTCCGGGATCATGCACAGTCTACAGGCCATACGGGCTGAGAAGCACTGCGTTCTTAGCCTTAAATGGGGCATGCTCTGGAGTTGTGCCGGAGTATGTTGCAGAGTTTGAGAACCGATCGTCTATAGTAATCTCAAATGACACTGGATTGAATATAGACACGCTCACCGTAACAGCGTGGGCAAAGAGCAACGGGCCTACGGATTACGGAAGCTTATCGCTATACAATACTGTAGTGGTGCGCCCGTTTTACTGGTTTGTCGCAGCTTCATGCGGAACCGCACTGCCGCTTTATATGTGCTACTGGGATTACAAAGTAAGCGATAATCCGGGAGAGGAGTATGCCAATACCTCAGCCATTATTCTGCCGGGTAAATGGTACTTTATTGCAGCGGTTATGAACGAGTCTGCAGGCACTGAGACCATATATGTGGATGGGAGATTTTACCTGAAGGGCGGATACCAGCCGAACCCCACACAACTCAAAGGCGTGCCTACGGTAATAGGATATTCAGGCTGCTGCAACCAATACATGAACGGGAGCATATCCAACGTACAGATATACAACAAGACACTCACGCAGAACCAGATAAGCTTGATTTATAATGAGGGTATCGGAGGCGCGCCTGTCTTCCTGAACTCGCTTCAGGCGTGGTGGCCCCTGGATGGAACCCCGCTTGATTATTCAGGGAATATGAATAATGGAGTAGGCTATAATATAACGTACAGCAGCGACTGGGAGAGCGGGTATTCGCAGCCTTGATCCGCCCCTCGGGACTTCTTTTAGCATATATGTTTATTAAGCTTAATTGGATTTATTCCGTATCAATATGGTTGAGATTATGCCTGATGACATAATGTATGTATCAATGAAGGAGATTAAGCCAGGGAGATTTATACTTATAGATGGGGAGCCTTGCAGGGTTGTTGAACTTGATATGTCTTCTCCTGGGAAGCACGGAGCTGCAAAGATGAGGGTTACCGCTGTAGGGATATTTGACAACCAGAAGAGGACACTCCTCAAGCCTAGCAGCGCGGATGCTGAGGTGCCAATAATAATAAAGAAGAAGGCGCAGATAGTATCTGTTACGGAGAACCTTGCGCAGCTCATGGACCCTGATACATATGAGACTTACGACGTCTCAGTGCCTGATGAGATGAAGCCGCAGCTTAAGCCGGGAGGCGAGGTTGAGGTTCTGGAGAGCATGGGAAAGAAGGCCATTTCTAGGATTCTTGGAAGCGGATGATTTTATGGAGATAAAAGTGATCAAGGAAGTTGAGAACAGACCTATGGACAGGAAGGAGATTTACCTGAATGTAATCTCCCCGGATAGTACGCCTTCTTCGCAGGCGGTAAGAGAAGAGGCATCGAAGAAGCTGAACTTGAACCCCGAGAATGTAGTCGTAGTTAGGATAAGGCAGCTGTACGGAATAAAGGCATCTGAAGCCGTGCTGCATTGCTATAGCAAGAAGGAGACTATGGAGAAGATAGTTAAGCGCCGCGGGAAGGGAGGGAAGAAGAAGGAGGGAGCCACAGAGAAGAAATGATTTCTGATTAGGTTTTTTTATGGCTGAGAAAGCAGAAAAAAAGAAAGCGGAGGCATATAAGCCACCGAAGAAACTCTGCCCGAAATGCGGGAGGAGAATGGCTATACACTCGGACAGGATGGCATGCGGATATTGTTCCTACACTGAGTGGGAGAAGAAGGGCTGAGGTTTTTCAGTTGGCGAAGAAGTCCGCTGCAGAAGCGGCGGCGGTACGGAATATTAATGCGGCCGAGAGCAAGGTCACGGGGCTGCTCGTCTATCTTGCCATCTATCTCGTTTACGCGATACTCCTTGTGATAGCCGGAGCCGGGTTGTACCTCATTTACCAGGGAGGCTATATAAGTGAGGCTAATTTTGAGTTTATCTTCACTACCATCTTCCAGCTCTCCTTTACGATAGTTGTAATTGCGTACCTCTCCCTATACAAAAAGTACAGCATTAGGGAGAGCATACGGAACCTGGGCATGGGCAGGGACAAGCTCTCCATGTCGATTTTCGGAATAGGGATTCTCCTCTTTGTGATAATATTTGCGCTTGAGGTAATAGCTTCGCTCGCGAGCGCAGCCAGTGGCGTAAGCCTGCCTACCAACGTAGGCTCAGTTTTGGGCTCTGCCCCGCTCTGGTTCCTTATCTTTTCCGCCATTCTGGAGCCCATAAACGAGGAGATACTCTTCAGGGGATTCCTTGTGCCCAGGATAGGTATTATAGCAAGTGCTGCCGTATTTGCCATGGGTCACATAGGCTATAATTCCATAATAGAGGTTGTCGCGGCATTTGCATTCGGGCTTGTTGCGGGTTATACGTATAAGAAGACAGGATCTCTTTATCCAAGCATAATAGCGCACATACTCGTAAACAGCCTTGCTGTTGCTGCGCTTCTTGGAGTATTGTAGGGGTTATTTAGTGCTTAGGCTCGTTCTGGTAAGTCCGAAGTATCAGCTGAATGTTGGATATGCGGCACGGGTTGCTGCCAACTTTGGAGTAAATGATATCGCATTTGTGAATCCGAGAGCCAGGATAAGAGGTAAGAAGGCCATAATGTATGCAAAACATTCACACAAACTTCTTTCAGGGGCAAAGGTATTTGGCACTCTCTCTGAAGCGGTTAGGGGATATGATATCGTGATCGGCACCACGGGAATTGTCGAGAAAACGGAGTCAGGATTCTCCAGGGCGGTGCTTCTCTCCGAGCTCGGCTCCGATAAGCGCATAGGAAGAGCACTTGCGAGGGCAGGAAGCATCGCAGTGGTCATGGGCAGGGATGACACGGGCCTTACTAAGGAGGAGATGGGGATGTGCGACTATGCTGCGTATATAGGCACGAACCCAGAGTATCCTGTGATGAATATAACCCATGCGCTTGCAGTCGTTCTGTACCAGCTGACAATGGCCTCTTATAGTGCGAGATACTCATATCTAAAGAGCAATAAGCCATGCGTGGATGGAAGCGAAAAGATGCTCTTTGAATTGTTCGGGAAGATAGTTGACGGAAAGAAATCGATAAGAAACAAAAAGGCTGTCAAGAGGGTCTTCAGAGGGGTGATAAGGGCATACATGCCTGATGAGAAGGAGATGCATGCTCTTATAACCGCACTAAAATGACAGCAGTGGTTAGGTTGATATCAGTCTTTCTGAGGCTTCCTTCTCTTTATTATCTTGACCTTGGCAGGGGTTATTATTATCCTGGTCTCGTCTATCTGCCCTATGTCGCCATTGAGATTCTCTATGTATCTCTTGAGCTCCCTGACTATGTTGTCTCTTGTGTTCGGCCTTTTGTTCAGCTCGGTTATATCGAGAAGTACGATGTTCCTCCTTGAGAGCTCGTCTTCTATCGGCTTGACATCCTCTTCGCTCATTACTGAGACAGGCTTTATGTACATGTCTGCAGGCTCATGCAGGACATCGACATTGTCCATCTCCTCAGAGTTCATGTAATCCTCTATGTCTATCTCCTTCTGCACTCCGAATGCTTGACCAAGCTTGTTGAAAACTCCCATTTTTACACCAGACGCCTTTTATTGCAAATTTTTATTGCTGTTATTGTTTAATAATACTTTCGTTTTTACGAGCATAATCGCTTGTCCGGCTGCTTCAAAACCGAAAGTAACAGGTTAGTTTATATTTTTGCAGCTTTACCAAGTTAATGGTTTGATGAAAAAGCCGAACATAATATTCTTTATGCTCGACACTGTAAGGGCAGACTTTCTGGACGCGTATGGAGGAGGTGCGGAGACGCCGGTTATGGGCGGGCTCGCAGCACACGGAAAGATTTACCTTAACGCAGTGGCCCCTGCGACTTATACTGCACCTTCGCATCTAGCAGTCTTTACTGGTATGGGATGGCAGGAGCTAAATGATATCTTTAAGAACCCTATAACCAACAGGAACAACAATACAGACCCATTCCTTAGAAAGACGCATTACATCTCTGCAAAATCGAAAAATACGGTGGCGGAGGAGCTGGTGAGCTTGGGTTACAGCACATGGCTGCTCTCGAACAATCCGTTTGTCTCAAGGCCCACTGGACTTGCAGACGGATTCAGTTTTGTAGAGAATTTCTGGTTCAGGGAGAGGATAGATTACGGAAAGTACTATATAAAATATGTGCTGAAGCTCATAGACAGCGATTTCGCAAGGGAGAACCTTATATCGTTAGCCTATCTGCTTACCCATGCTATTCCGGACAGAATGGTCGACTCGGCATATGTAAAGCTCAGAAAAAACATAGAGAGGAGGTTCCTATCCGAGTCAGGCTCTGTCGGGATTGACAGAGGGGCGGAAAAGACCAATGAGATGCTCGGAAGGATCTCGCGCTCGGATCATTTTGCGCCGTTGTTCATCTTTGTGAATTATATGGAAGGGCATGAAGGCTATCCTGTCGGCTCTGCCCCCGGAGAGATTGTGCAGGATAAGTGGTTTTACCTGGGCGGGCTCACTGACAAGTCGTACGCTGCACCGCTTAAAGACGCATACAGAAGACGCATCGAGTATCTTGACGGGATGCTCGGGAAGGCTCTCGATAAGATGGCGGATGGAGGGCTTCTGGATGATGCAATAGTAATAGTAGCAGGAGATCACGGGCAGGGCTTTATGGAGCATGACCAGATGTACCATAATATGTTTCCTTTCCAGGAGATAAGCCATGTGCCTCTGATTGTAACCAGATTCTCCGACGGGAAGCCTGTTGGCGATAGGGAGAGTATCTGCAATCCTGTCTCCCTGCGTGGATTGTGCAATTTTATTAAGAACGCAGGAGCTGGAAAGGATCGGAGCCTTGAGGATTTTTCTTCGGCTACAAGGGGCGTGCGCTCTGACCATTTCGGGATAACTGAGGTCTGGGACATGTCAATACTCGAGCATTTCAGAAAGAAGTCGAGGGCTGCTGATGCGATATACAGGGCGAAGATGCACTATAACACATTCAGCAGTGCCCTGTATTCCGGCAGGTTCAAGCTTCTCCATTATGCTGATAGAAAGATAGGCGATCAGCTCTTTGACCTGAAAGGCGATCCTGGAGAAGAGGAGAACATAATAATGAAGAACAGGGCAGTAGCGCATTCGATGCTCAGGCATCTTGGTTATTGATTGTTCCCGTGCATTACCAGGGGAGTACTCCGAGGCCCTTTAGCCCTATCTTGTTCAGGGCTCTCTCCTGATCCTCATAATATATCCTGCAGAATTCATTTATGCCCTTTATGTCCCTTATCCCCATCTCGTTGAGTTTCTGCAGGATCTTGGCGCGGCGGTACTCCTCGCGGATTATCTCGCTTGGCGGATACCCTGTCAGCTTGGAGAGCGTGTCCCTGTAGGTTATGCTTGGTAGTATCTCAGATCCTTTTCTTGTCTTATAGTCGTATAGATAGAGATCCGAGAGGAGGACCTGGGTCTCGATCCCTGATATCTCAGATATCTGCGTCACCTTGCGCTGATATATATTGTTCTGGTTTATTCTTGATACGAGTATTATTGAGTCTATAAGCGGGATTATCTCTTTGTTTATATTCATTGGAGCATGCTCCAGCCTGGTTACCACGTCCCTGCTTGTGCTCGCATGCAGCGTGCTTATCACTATTTTCCCTATATTCATAGCTGTCATCATGTCCTCCGCTTCCTCGGCCCTGACTTCGCCTATTATTATCATATCAGGCCTCATCCTGAGCGAATTCTTTACAAGATCCTTTGTCGTGAGGTCCGGGCTTGTCTCGAGCCTTACGCAGTTCTCCTGCGTGTCCGTATTGAGCTCGTATGTATCCTCTATTACTATTATCCTCTGGTCAGGCCTGAAGAAACTGAAGAGGGCATTCAGCATCGTGGTCTTTCCGCTTGCAGGCGTTCCGCCTATAAGCATGTTTGCCGGTCGTATCTTCAGGCCCTCTGCGTATAGCCAGAACCTTGCGGCTATGCTGTAGCTCAGCTCCCCATGGTTTATCAGGTCTATTACGCTGAACGCTTTGTTCTTGAAGTTCCTTATTGTTATGTCTGATCCTAGAGGCGAGTCGACTATGTTGGCCCTCGAGCCGTTTGGGAGGTGCACGTCGAATATGTTCTTTTTGGAGCTTGCAGTGGTCGCATACATGCGGAGCTTCTTTACGAACAGTTCAAGGTCGCTGCGGTCTGCCAGCGTCTCAGGGACCTTGACGTCGCCCTGTGAGCTGTGATACACAAATATGTTCCTCGTATTGTTTATCATTATGTCTTCGACTTCCTCGTCGGTCAGGTATTTGTCTATGGGAGCGAACGTCTTCGCGTCGCTTATAATACGCGATACTTCCTCCTTTGTAGTTGCCGGGCGCTGTGCCTTTATTATGCTCTCTATGTACTTCTCCATCTCGGCCTCCTCTGAGAAATTGCCGAGTTTCCCCTCAAGCGCCTCGAATACCGATAGCTCAAAGAAAAAGAACTCACGTCCGGCGAGGTTTGTTATTGCCATATTATACACATGCGCATTGTAATTACATAGACGCGAATACTTTTATTTTGTATTTATTCTTTTATTTCTTTGCTTATAATATAGGACTAGGCTTTCATGGAGATTCTGGATTACGATTTGGTGATACTTGGCAGTGGAATAGGGGGCATGACTGCGGCAATACATGCAAGCAGGAAGTCGTCTGCACGGCTTAGCATATGCATCGTAACGAAGCTGCACGCAATGAGGAGTCACTCAGTATCTGCAGAGGGGGGCATATCAGGGGTACTATACCCTGGCAAGAGCGACGATACATTCGACCTTCACGCATACGACACCATAAAAGGTTCCGATTACCTTGCCGATCAGGATGCGGTAGAGATACTTGCAAAGAATGCGCCTGGAGAGATAAAATTCTTTGATCATATAGGCGTTCCGTGGAACAGAGAGAGGGATGGAAGGATATCGCAGAGGGCATTCGGCGGAATGAGCCTGAAGAGGACAGCGTTTGCTGCCGATAAGACAGGTTTCTTCATGATGAGGGCGCTGTATGACGAGATACTCAGTTATGGAAATATCGATATACTTCATGAGCATTTCGCAACCAAGCTGATACTTGAGAAGGACACTTTCAGGGGAATATTCGCAATAGACCTTAACACAGGCGAGATGAAACTGATAAGGGCGAAGGCTGGAATAATAGCTACCGGTGGCGCTTCGAGGGCATACGGCTTCACCACCACATCATATTCAAGCACAGGAGACGGAACTGCGCTTGCGTACAATGCGGGATTGCCGCTTAAGGATATGGAATTCGTGCAGTTTCACCCTACCGCATTGATACCGAGCGGCATACTGATAACCGAGGCTGCAAGGGGGGAGGGCGCGTATCTTAGGAACGCAAAGGGCGAGCGGTTCATGGAGAGATATGCCGCCAGCAAGATGGAGCTTGCGCCCAGGGATATAGTCTCAAGGTCGATAATCACTGAGATAGAGAACGGAAGAGGCCTTAAGCATGAGTCAGGCTTTGATTATGTCCTTCTTGATATGCGGCATATGGACAAGGAAGTAATAGACGGGAGGCTCCCGATGATAAAGGAGATAACGGTAAAGATGCTCGGTATAGACCCTGCAGAAGAACCTATACCTGTAAGGCCTGCGGCACACTTCACAATGGGAGGAATACATACAGGGATAGACGGCAAGGTGTTTTACGGGAAAAAGGACCCGGCAAAGGGACTCTGGGCTGTCGGGGAATGCGCGTGCGTAAGCGTACACGGAGCCAACAGGCTGGGAAGCAACTCCCTGAGCCAGTGTTCCGTGTGGGGAAGGATAGTCGGCGAAGAATCTTCGGATTATCTTAAGGCACAGGCTGGATTCGAGAGAAGCTATGCAATGAAGCCCGGCGAGGAGGAGATGGAGAGGATATCAGGCATACTTGACAGAAAGGGAACCGTTAATCCGTATTCCCTGAAATCGGAGATGCATGCGGTGATGGACAGGAAGCTTTACGTGTACAGGAGGATGAAGGCGATGGCGGAGGCCGTCAGGGAGCTGCACGCGCTTGAGAAGAAGATAGGCGAGTGCTATATAGAGGACAAGGGAGCCACTTACAATACCAATCTCAGGGACTTCCTTGAGCTGGAGAACCTCATGACGCTCTCGATAGCCATAGCCGAGGGGGCATCAAGAAGGAAGGAGAGCAGGGGCGCGCACGCTGTGGTAGAGTTCCCGAAGAGAGATGACAAGAACTGGCTTGTCCACACAATAGTGCAGAAAGGCAGGGGAGGCAAGCCGAGCATTTATTACGTGCCCGTAAAGATAACCAGGTGGAAACCGCAGGAGAGAAAGTATTAGGTGGGCTTATGGAAAAGAGGGTTTACGATTTGAGGGGGAGGCAGCGCAGTATACTCAGGGTTGGGCGCTTTGACAGGGAGGCGCTTCTGCACATGATAACGTATAGGGCACTGATATTCGTAGGCTTCGCTGAGGGACTGGTTCTTCTTTATTCGTCCGTGTTCGGCTCTGGCGCTGCTCTCGGTTCAGTCTCCGATTTCCTGCTCCTGGTAGTTATGCTTATATTCATACCTGAGATATTCGAGATGCTGAAGGCATTGGCGGTTATCTCCAGCAGGGGGATAGTATTTGGCCGCCTTAACCATTCTTTCCTAGATGCGAATAATCTGGGCAGGAAGAACTCCCCACTTGCGGTCCTGCCATACCTTGGCACGCTCGTCTGGATAGGGGTTATAATTGCGTTTCTGGTGAGTATTTGATTAGGGCTTCTAGATATATGGTGCTTCTTTACGCCTCGATGGCAGGAGTTCCCGCCATGATCTTCCTGCGGGTCGTTTTCGGCATTTTTGGAATGGCATCTTTGCAGGATGCGGCAGGATTCCTTGCAGGAGTAGGACTGGTGGTATTTGGCATAGTCGGCTTTGTGGAGGTGTATGCGCACCCGCAGAATAAGCACATTGAACAGGTTAATGAGGAGGCTGGGGAGGCACACGTGCTGAGCCCGGGCGCAGGGAGGGATACAATAGTGATGAGCATATCCCGCTTTGCGGGAGGAGGCAAGGGAATAGAGATGAAGGATTACAGGGTTAAGGTAAGCAAGTTTACCACGGTCCTCGAGGCTCTTCTCATGATAAAGGAGACACAGGACAGTACCCTCTCTGTGAGGTACAGCTGCAGGATGGGCATCTGCGGTTCATGCGGAGTTGTAGTGAACGGCAAGCCGTCTCTTGCGTGCGAGCTCAATGCAGAGAAGACAGCAGTAGATGGCTGCGTTAAGGTGGAACAGATGAGGGCGCATCCCCTGTTGAAGGATCTTGTGACGGATTTCGATGATTTCTTTGCGAAGCATAAGGCTATAAGGCCGGGTCTGTACAGGAAGGACGGCAAGGAGAAGTATGAAGCTAAGAAGGAGTATAAGCAGAGCCAGGAGGAGCTTAACAGGTTCCTGCCTTATTCTTACTGCATAATGTGCGGTCTATGTCTCGACGCATGCCCTATAAGCAATTCAAATGCGGAGTTCCTCGGCCCTCAGGCGCTCTCGCAGGCGTACAGGTACTATGCTGATTCAAGGGATCAGGATGGGAAGAAGCGGCTCTTTGATGTTGATGCGCTGAAGGGCATCTGGGGCTGTGAATTCGCAGGTGCATGCTCCCATGTATGTCCCAAGGGCGTCGATCCGGCATCTGCAATACAGCTGCTCAAGAACGAGGCTGCAAAATCCATACTGGAAAATGGTGAATAGTGCATGCCTAGATATAGGACAGAGAGGGACGTTCTTGGAAGCGTAAAGGTGCCTTCAGAATCTTATTACGGCTCGGAGACCGCAAGGGCTCTTGATAATTTCAGGATTTCCGGGGAGAAGATGGATCTTGAATTTATCAGGGCTTATGCCTTGCTCAAGAAGTGTGCAGTGCGGGCAAACATCGCTATAGGAAAGATGGATAAGGAGAAGGGATCTTTTATAGTAAAGGCATGCGATATGATTATCGGAGGCGCTTTATCCGATCAGTTTGTAGTAGACGTATTTCAGGCTGGCGCGGGAACGAGCGTCAACATGAACCTTAATGAGGTTATAGCCAACAAAGCGCTCGAGATTGCCGGGCGGAGAAAGGGGGATTACAGGTATATACATCCCAACGATCACGTTAACATGTCCCAATCGACAAATGATACATTTCCTACAGTCATTGATATATCGGCATACTCGGCCGTAAATAAGTCGCTGCTGCCAGCACTTAAAGGACTGGAGAATGCGCTTATGCTCAAATCCCGCGAATTCACAAGGATCGTGAAGCTCGGTAGAACTCACCTGCAGGATGCTGTGCCGATAACACTTGGTGAGGAGTTCTCCGGTTATGCATGGTCGGTGAGACGGTCAAGGGAGGAGGTAGAGAGGCGCAGCAGGCTCCTGCTGGAGATACCAATAGGCGGCACTGCGGTAGGTACGGGGATTAATGCAGGAAGGGCTTATAAGTCAAAGGTAATAAGCGAGCTTAGGAAGGAGACAGGCTATGGATTTGCTGCGGCAAGGAACGTCTTTTCATCCATGCAGGGCAGGATTGAGGTAGTAGCAGTCAGCAACGCCATAAACGAGGCTGCAATATCCATTGGGAAGATAGCCAATGATTTAAGGCTTCTTGGATCGGGCCCGAGAGGCGGGATTGGAGAGATATTTCTTCCTGAGGTCCAGCCAGGTTCGTCGATAATGCCCGGAAAGATAAATCCGAGCATGGCGGAGATGATGAATATGGCATGCTTTGAGGTATCTGGAAGGAACCTCTCGATAATTAATGCAGCGGCATCGGGCCAGCTGGAACTTAATGTCTTTATGCCGGTTATGGCGCACGACTTCCTTGTGGAGATACGCGTGCTCTCAGGAGCTGTACGCGCTTTCACCGATAAATGCATACTCGGGATCAGGCCCAACAGGGCAAGGATATCAGAGCTTGTGGAGAGGAACATATCGATAGCCACATCCCTAACGCCAAAGATAGGATATGCAGCGGCAGCTGAGATTGCCAGGGAAGCCTACAAGAAGGGTATGAGCGTGAGGGAAGTATGCAGGGCAAAAGGAATATTGAGCGTGGAGGAGCTGGATGAGCTTCTTGATCCGGCAAGGCTTGTGTGATAACTGCCTGCCTCCTTACGCAGCGCCTGCGCATATATATTATGTGTTAGGCACTATATTGTCAAGTATGAAGTATGGGTCATACGGCATGATGTCGCCATAGCCCTCTCCGGTGCCGAAGTAGAGTATTGGTATCTCAAGTTCGCCCAAGATGGATAGCGTGTTGCCGCCCTTTGCATCGCAGTCTAGCTTTGTGAGTATTATCCCGTCTATCCCTATCTCTGCATTTATTCTCGATACCTGCTCCAGTATCGCGTTGCCGGCTATGCTCTCTCCGACAAATATCTTCATGTCTGGCTTTGTAACGCGCACCATCTTCTTGAGCTCCTCTATCAGGTTCCTGTTTGTCTCCTGCCTGCCTGCGCTGTCTATAAGGACAACGTTTATGCCCTGAGCCTTTGCATGGGCTATAGCGTCGAAAGCAACGCTTGCCGGATCCGCCCCGTAACTTCCCTTTACGGCTTTTATGCCAAGCTTCTCGGCATGGAAGACAGCCTGTTCTATCGCCGCTGCCCTGAACGTATCGCTCGCAGATATTATGCATGTGAACCCTTTTTCTGTGAATGCGCGTGCCAGCTTTGCCATTGTTGTCGTCTTTCCTGCGCCATTAGGGCCTATGAAGAGTATCTTATACGGATCCCCGCCATCGGCCTTGGCCTTCGCAGACGCATAAATATCAGGCGGCTGCCCTTTGGAGAGTATCCCGAGGAGTGATGTGCGCGTTATGCTCCTTATCTCTGCCTCGGCGCTCCTGTAATGTATCTCTTTCCCGAGGAGGTTTTTGCGCAGGAGCTCAGTTATCTTCTCTGCCACAGAGTAATTTACGTCAGATAGTATGAGCTGGTTCATAAGCTCGTCCAGAAAAGGCGAGAGGTCACGCTCCGATATCTTCACCTGTCCGAATATCGTGCCCTTTATTCTCGTTGCAGCGGCAAGCTTAATGCCGGCGCTCTTCTCCTTCCTTGGCTTCTCCTGCGTGTTTATGCTGGCAGGTCTCGCTGCCGGTGCCTCTTCTGCTTTATACTGGATATTTTCCTGGCCATGATTTTCGCGGTGCTGCGCCTCGCTTTCCTGCCGGCCGGGCTCGGGCTGCGCTTCTCGTATCCCTTCCGCTTCCCTTTGTGGCTGCGTGGTCTTCTGCACTGCAGTCTCAGCAGGAATATGCCCATGCTGCTTTTCCTGTTGGGTCTCTGGGGAAGGCGCCTGTGCATGCGACGCGCCTTCTGCCCTCTCCTCCTCGCTCTTTGAGAATGAATTTACAAAATTAGAAAACTTTTTCTTTAGTCCGTCGAACATCAGGATACCTGCTGCTCAAGCGCGCCGAGCCTGTATGTTATGTCTGCAAGCTCCGCACTTATTTTCTGCTTCTCAGCCGAGAGCTTCTTCAGGACCTCCTCTTCCTTCTTCTCGTTCTCCTTCACGAATGCCCTTGCCTCTTCTATCCCTTTCTCCACGAGATAACCTGCGCCGATGTACGTGAGGACTGTGTTGCTCTCTGCTATCTTGGCATGTACGTATGTCCCCCCCTCGCAGTTGATGAGCGTGCTGCTCCCTTTTATGGAGCCGTATGTATCCAGGAACTCTATGTTCTTGCGCAACCCGGAGAGCCCTATCGTGTACGTGGCTATCTCATCGTTTATGACTTCGTACTGCTGCGAATAGAGGCGCTCGAGATACCTGAGTTGCGCTATTGCATCTTCCCTTTTTATTTCCTTTGAATCTGATCCGTTCTCCGGCATGAATATCAGTATTTAATCCTCTTCTTAGCTTATAAATCTAATCCTTCGGATATCCTGGCCATCTCAAATCCTGTAGTCTTTTCCCCGACAAGGAGGCCTTTGCTGTTTGATATCGCGCAGAGGCCTATGCTTAATGACCCGGTATTGGCAGTCGACTGTGATACATACTTGAAGAGCCCGCGGAGTCTCTCCAGCTCCTCGTCGGTTGCCATGTTGTTGGCAACAATCCCTTTGTTGCTGAGTATGTTGTTTGCGCCTACCGTCCTGAATCCTCCGATTGACATCCGCACCGTCTCCACATCTAGTGCCTTTCCTATCTCCGCCTCTTCGCTCTCGCTGAATTCTGGATTGATTATTGCGACTTTGTCATTTGCAAGTATATTATTGCCCAGGGCGTTGAGCTGTGTCTCGAGCACTTTTACGCCTGTACCTATCTTCCTGAACCTCTCAAGTTCTGTCCTGGATACGAACTCCGGAAGGAGTATGCACTTTGAGTTTGCAGCAGTGTATAGGCCAATCAGATCGGACCCGTCTATGCTCGCCCTTGCGACTTCTACGCCGAGGGCTTCCTTTATGGACTTCTCACCGGATTCATTCAGGCGGGTGCCTGCAATGACTATATCCTCAGTGGACCTTGCAAATGCACCTACATATTCGCTGCCGATTATGTTATTTTTGACTATACCCATCATTCAACCTTTCTGTACAGGAACAGTATCGCTTTTCTGCTGTTTAGGCTGTTGCTGCTTAGGCTTCGCAGAATCATTCTTTTTGGGTTCGGGTGCCTTCGCGCTCTTCTCAGCTGCGGGCTCTGCCTTGGTAGCGGGGTCTTTCTTTGTAGGTTTTGTCTGCGCTGCTTCCTGCTTAGGATTAGCAGCATTAGGTATTGTAACGTCAGTTTTGTCCCCTTTCTTCTCCACGACTACGGAAATCTTAGGCATATGGCCGTTTATAAGGGAATTGAGCTTATTGCTGAGATTTGGATTTATTGTAACGTCATCTGGGCTTATCTTCATGCTTCTGGCCACCATCTTCCGTATATGATCAGCCGCTATCCTCCTGCGTCTGGTAGTATGTACCTTCAGCAGCCTTCTCCTTAGGTTTATCTTCATCTGATTAGTTGCCATTTGATCACATCACGCCTTTATTCTGAGCTTCCTCCTGCGCCAATCGCGCTGGTTCTTGTTGTACTGGATACGCCTGTGTGTCTTCAATATGGCCAATACAGGTATACGACCGTTTTCCTTGAGCTTCTTGCCAAGCATGCTCTTCTTTAACTGCGATTTCTTTCCCATTTGTTTCATCTCATTTGTGCTTGAATTCAATCTTAGTATCTGGTTTGTAGGTTAACTTATATAAAACATCCTTGAGCTGCTCCTCGGTTATCTTTCCAGCCATCCTCTTTGACTGGGCTGTTGCCAGTATCAGGTCGAGCATCTGCATGTAAAGCGTGTAATTGGACATGCGAACGTTCATGAGCCTCTCGTATGCTGGTATGTCCATAAATCTGCGGGCTGTCTCCCTCTTTTCCTTTTCCACCTGCAGTTCCTTGAGGCGCTTTGCCCATGCTTTCTTCAGCTTTGCATCCTCTGGCTCGCTCTGGGCTTCTGGCACTTTAGCCACCTTTCATTATCTCGTTTGCAGCGCTATCCAGAAAAGACCTTCCTTTTGGCGTTATCTCCCTTCCCTTTCTGGTCTTTTTTAGATACCCCTGTTTCTCTAGAGTATCAAATGCGTCCTTTATTATGCTCCCCCCTGCCCGCGCGGTATGATGCCTCCTTACCAGATGATTCCGCTTGTTGCTGTACTTTGATCGCAATTTGGAGATCCCTGTTGGGCCGCTTATGTATATCTGCCGCAGTATTGACGCGCATCGTATGTACCAGAAATTCTTCTGCGAGGGGATCCTTTCCCTTCCGTAGCCGCTCTTCACGTATTTTACATATTCCGGCTTCTTTATCCCGGATTCCTCGAGTTTCTTCGCAGCAAGATTGATAAGCCTCTCGCTATCGACTTCGTATATGTTTGCCATTGAAGCACCGTACTAAAAAGCACTTATCATATCTGCATATGGATATATATTTATTGCTATAATATTATTCACGATAATCTTAAGGAGTAGTGGTTATATGAAAATGACAGTAGAGGAGGATGATTCAGGAAGCCTGATACTCAAGTTTAGCGAGAGCGACAGGGCAATAGCAGAACTGATAAAGGATAAGATAGCAGGCAGGAAAGGAGTGGAATTCGCAGGAGTGGTAAGGGAGCACCCTGAGATAGACGAGACCAAACTCATAGTCAAGGGTGGAAAGGGCCAGAAGCAGGAACTGCTTAAGGCCATCGAGGAGTTGCAGCAGGATTTGAAGGAACTTGAGGGGCAGATACCTAAGAGATAGAAGGTCCTGTGCGCTGATGCGCTACGTGCACACTTGCAAACCTCTGGACTTATCCATGCATTTTAATACTTTTTACTTAACCTAATTCTTTATGAACAGCAGGCTCGTTGTGATGCTGATTGCTCTGCTTGCGGCTTTGAGCTACGCGGCAGGCACACAAGCAACAGGTCAGAACCTGTGCGGTAAGATAATGATAACATCCTCAGGCTCTGCAGTTACACTGCCCCAGTGCAACCATTATAACATAAGCTTCGCCAATGGCGTCTCGGACTCTTTTATAAACTGCAATAATGCGACTATTGGAAACGGATCCGCGGTTTACCTGGCGGGAAGCAACCTGAATGATTCGCTTGGGCATTGCGCATTCAATGGGTCTTCCCTTGATCTGGGCAACGACTCTTCGTTATCGCTCGTGAGCCCTATTAAGACCAGGTTCTCGAACACTCTTGGGAGCGGGAGCAGGATATATGTGGATTATATGCTTAGGATAAATGTCTTTGAGCCTTTTGGCAGCAATTCCATAGGGGTCTTTGGAGACAGGGTAGCTGCTTATGGCTATTTAGTGCCTCTTATGCAGGGTAAGGTAAATATAAAGGCTACGCAGATGCAGATGGCCTCATCAAACAGCAGCTACATATTATCCCTAATTTCAAACCTGAGCAGAAGGTTTGGAATTAGGGTATACAACGAGACGCAGACTCAGATATTCCTCGACCGGTACAATACTAGCTACGGAAAGGTCATAGGCAGCAGGAGTTTTCAGGTGACAGCTTATATGATAACTAAGAACGGGACTGTTGATTTCAACCCTTATGCGATGTACTACTCATTCTTTGCCTATGACCAGCTTATAATGTTCAATGTCAATGTGACAAAAGACATGAATATAACACCTGTCTACATAGCCCCGGTTTATCCGAAATTCAACTTCTATTTTATACCTAATGACCCTTCAGGGAGATTATCCATAAGGTATATCCTTGCGATACCCCCGCAGGATCTCGGATGGAATTTCAGCACTTATATATACAGGTACGATGCGAACCAGCCAGGCGGAGGTTTTATAGAGAACCCATACAACAATACCGTAGGAACGGAAGACAGCTTCATAAAAGTGTTCCAGAATAACAATGCAAGCTACAATATTTCTTATTACAAAGGCGCACGGTATTATTTGATTAACTATACTTCAGCGCTGGGGCCCGGAATCAATTCTTCGATAGTTACGGAGATGGGTAACTCAGGTGCGAATTCAAGTTACATCCAGGACTCTACCACTCCTTCGTTCAGTTTTGGCGTTGGATATTGCAGCACAATAATAAATCAGACCTCGCCTTTCTTTATGATAAACACTTCTGGCACTTATTACGCGTCAGGTGAGCTGCGCCCTTTGGTAGGCTCCGCTACGCCGCTCCTTGCGGATTTTCCCTGCTCCACGGGATTCTATGTGAAAGGAAGCGATATAGCCATAATATGCAGAAACTCCACGATAAATGATACGATCTCTGGCGGTGTGATAAATGACTCTCACAACGTCTCTGTTAGTGGATGCAGGTTTTACGGGAATGGCCTGCGTGTGATAAATTCCACAGATATACACATATACAATCTCTCTTCTTATGCGAATGTTTACAATGACACATTCGGATTGGAAATCGTTAATTCCTCCGATGTAAGCGTATTTGACTCAAATGTCAGCCACGAATATTTTTATCCATACTCTGAGGAAAATAGCAGCGTAAGACTTGCAGGAGATAATTTCAACTCGGGTAACAGCACGGTATCGGGGCTTGGAAATGGAACCATTGTGCCCGTCTCGAAGGAAGACCAGGATGCGGTGCTTGCCTTGTCGACTATTGCAATAATTTGCGCAGGGTACTACCTTTTTGTCAGGATAAGGGATGAGGACAACAAACGCAAACGGATGGTTGGAAATAGCAGAAGGCGCAGGAGGTAAGGACTTGTCCCTCGGCATAGGCTACTACATAATAAATTTCGTGGATGCAAATTTCACAAGCATGTTTTTCTATTATTACATATTAGTGCTGCTTGCGCTCGCCGGGGCTGCAGTACTCTCGCGCAGTGATATGAAAAAATACCTTAAATCTGCGGGGATTTTTAAAGAATGGAGATTACTCATATTGCTGTTCTTTTTCTTCGTGGCGGTGGAGGCGATTCTTGTACAGCCTACGCATATGCTTTATAACGATGAGTACATCTACGAGAGCATCGCAAAGACGATGATATTCGACCATATCTTCGGAATATGCAGTTTCTCGACCCCTTACCATTGCGTAAATGGCACGATAGGTTTCTTCCATCAGCCAGGGGGCTGGCCCCTCCTTGAGGCAGTCGGGTTTTACGTATTTGGGGTTCATGCGTATATAGCGTATGACATTAACCTGCTCCTTTATTCTTTCTCTGTGGTGCTTGTATTTGCCATATCCTATAGCCTCTTTCGGAACAGGCTTGCGGCTGTTTCCGCTGCGGCAATATTCGGCTTTATGCCTTTGGTCATGACTTACTCCAGGTCCGGCATCTCGGACATCTCAATGCTCGCCTTAGAACTCCTCTCCGTATTCCTGATGATTGCATACATAAAGACCAAAAGCAGGCGGATAGCAATAGCAGCTGTTTTCTCCATAGCATTCACGATGTGCACAAAGGTTGACGGGGCGGTGATATTGCCAATAGCGCTTGCCATGCTCCTTCTTGAGGCATATCTTGCAGGAGGGGGAAGGAGGCTGATTCCCAGAAGGAAAGTAGAAGCTGCTGCGATTATACTCCTTATCATTGTCGCTATACCGCAGTTCATGTTCCTTTACACATCGCTTGGACACTCTTTCGGAGTCGCATCAGGTCAGGGGCAGCATAAATTCAGCATCCAGAACTTTGACGGCAATATATACACAAACCTTCTCTTCTGGACTGGATGGTATTCGAATGTGGCTTATTCAGCAGGATATCTTTACCATGTGCCCTTCCCCGTGTTTGCGACAATATTTGCAGTATTTGGAGCGGCATGGCTTTCCAGGAGGAGGCAATACGGGAGCCTTGCATTCCTTCTTGCATGGTTTTCTGCAGTATTCATCTTCTATACTTTTTATTATGCCGGATCATTTACGTACGGTCTTGGGGATGACGCACGCTACTTTTTCAGCGCATTTGCTGCGCTTGCGATTCTTGCAGGGCTGGGCTTCTCCTTCGCATATGGGTACGTCTGCAAACTTGCAGGGCTCGCAGGCAGAGATGACAGAAGGAAGAGGATGGCTCTGGGAATGCTCGTTGCCTTGCTTCTTGTATCTAATTATGCGGTGCTGATAGAGGGATCTGTTATCGGATCGCCAACACAGATAGCGCCTTTTGCCGCAGAAAGGGCTGACCAGGCGTTCCTTGAATCAAATTATATGAAGATACCTGAAGGATGCTATGTGATCACCTTCAAACCTCCGTTCTGGTACACGCTTGGGTATGGCAATATCTATACCACATGGGTTAATTATCCGCAGTACTATTCGAGGCTCATGAATCTCTCTGGAGGATGCCTTTATTTTGATTACAGCACAAGCTGCTACATAGGCGGGACAGACGGCATATACGGGAATACGCAGAACGAATGCAGTGCGATATTCAGCAACTTCAGCGTTTCTGAGGTAGCAGGGGAAGCGTATAATAACTTCGGCTGGAACACAACATTTGCGATATACAAGATACTTGGAAGGAAATAGTGGCTAGCGCTTGTAATATATGTTTCCGCTGTTCTCCAGATTCTGCACGTATGGATTGGGGTTTTGGTATTCTGCGTATATATTTTTGTATGGCTCAAGTGAGGCGCAGGAGCCGGGGTTGAACGCCCAGGACTCGTTAACATCCCACAGGTTATAGCTGTTTATCTGGGACAGTGCTTCGGGGGATGGTACAATCACGTAGCTGTTGTTGTTTATCGACGTGCAGTTTTGTATGTATGTGCTGCCGTAAGCCCCGGTCCCGTATTCGAAGTAAAAGACATTTTTCGGGTATCCTAGATAGTAGATAAGGTAATAAGGGATCAGTGCAGGGCCGTAAATGTATGTTGCATTCTGAGGATTGGCTTTGATTACAGGCATTAAGGCGTTTGCCATAAGGCGCACATATACCATAGTGTTATAGTTAAGCTGCTGATAATAGTAGTCTATCGGGAGGGATGTCACGAGAAGCAGTGCGAGTACTAGGAATACGGCAAGGATTCTCGCCTCCCTGCCATGAGGCCTTTCTATCAGGTCTGATAGCGCATATCCGAGCACGCATATTTCAGGCACGCTTGCTATCACGGTAAAGCGCATAAGCTTGTAGATGGGGAAGTAGTGGGTTATGCTCATCGTCCCGAACTCCATGTATAGAACAAGGAATACTGCAGCACCGAGAATAAAGAATGTGTTTTTATCCTTCTTCGCGGCTACATATATGCCTCCTAGAAGCATTGCGTAGGGGAACAGCCCCACGTCGTTCACGTTAAGCTGGCTTATCGAGAAGATGGAAGCCAATGTGCCTGTGGCTTGTATGTATGCGTTTTTTAAATTCAGCGAGAGCATTGACAACGCAATTGAGGTGAAATGATATGGAAAGTAACCTCCGATATAGAAGGTCAGGCTGGGGTTTGTATAGAATATTTCATATGGATTGCCAGCTGCCTGGTAGTAATAGTTAGTGAAGAATAGCTCGTAGTACGGATTGCCGTTTGCGAGGAATATGTTTGCGAATCCCGTGATATTGACTGCGGCAAAGAAGCCTATAAAGAATACAAGTATTTTAAGGTCAAGTTTCTTGTGATGCATGAGCCTAACGGATTCGGAATAAACTATATACAACCCGAAAAACAGGGAGTACAGGAACGCCAGAGGGTTTATCAATGCGCCCAGAAAATTTGCTGCGCCAGCCGCAAAGAAATACTTTGCATTGTTTTTCTTCTTGCCATATATGAATAGAAGGAGCGATACTGAAAGGAAGAGGAGGAGAGGCGCCATCGGGCTGTCGCTAGTGTTGAATTTGAGTATCAGGGGATAAAATGAGAATAAAGCGGCGGAGATGACACCTGCATTCCTGTCTTTTGTAGAAGCCCCTATAAGATACACTACCGGTATCGTTGCAATAGAACAAAGGAGAGTGTAGGCGGCAGCGCCTGCATTGTTGTATCCAAGCAGACCTATGAACAGTGCAAGCGGATAGTCCATCAGCAGGCGTATTGAGAATATGTTAAGGCTCTCTGAGAATGTGCCTGCCAGTATCTGCGGGACGAATTCAGGGTAATCGAAATCGTCTCCATATACGCTTACGCCCTTGAAAAAGAATAGGGAGATTAATGTGCCTAGAATCATTATGCATACGACAAGCAGGATATAGAGATTGCGCTTATCATCTTGCATTGCCTACCACAATTGATTTATAATATATCGCTTATTTAAATTATTGGTGTCTCTTTGGCAGGAAGATCGGTGCATCACCAGAGTAGGAGGCGCAGTGCTGCAAAAGCAGGAAGGCGGACATTCTGGGTTATTCTTCTTTTACTGGCATTTGCAGTTGTAGCAGCCGTCGCTTTCGAGCTTAATTATCTTTCGTCTTCCAGCGGCATTGTGCCTGCATCTTCAGCTAACGGTTCGTATTCAGAGCCTACAATTTCGAATGCGCAGAATCCGAACAACCAGTCTTCGGCGTATCTGCTGGTAAACAGTCTTTCCAAGTCCGGTAACGTATCTGCCTTCTACTTTGATTATGTGCTGCAGGGGCAGGGCATGGCATACAATTCCAGTGGGTATGTCTATTCTGCAAACTACTACAATAATACAGTTTCCATTATTCGCAATTCAACACTGGTTGGCATTATAAGGATAAACACCCCATGGTCGGTTGTTTATGACAAGAGCAATGGATACGTTTATATCGATAGCCATCTCTTGGATTCAGTTTATGTAGTAAAGGGGTCTGAGATAATAGCAACCCTGAGCGTAGGGGAAAGCCCCACGTCCATGCTGTATGATCCTGCTGATGGCTATGTTTATGTTGCTTCCTTTAGAAATGGCAGCGTTGCAGTGATAAGCAATGTGTCCATAATCAGGTCTATTGGCGTGGGGCCTTCTCCAGATTACATTGCTTACTCTCCTGCTACGAGGTCTATTTATGTAAGCGGATTGCTGTTTATAGACCAAGGCGACACTGGCGTTTCGGATAATGTAACTGAGATAAACGGCATTAACATTACAGAAGTGGCTGCGCTTGGAAGGGGACCCATGGGAAGAGGTCCGTCTATGGGAATATATGACAATAAGACAGGCGCAATGTATTTTACTAGGCAGATCTCCAACAGCATTGTTGCGCTCTTGAATAATGGGAGCCTGTTGGAGATATACAACGGGAGCCTGGCTGCTGAGCCGTTCTATGGGATTTATGACAAAGGCAATGGATTAGTATATGTATTGTCTAGCATTCACATTAACGGAACGCAGAAGGTATTGGGCTTCTCAGGCACTTCGCTGAATTACTCTTTTAATGTGCCTGATGGCACTCTGGCGTTAGGATACGATCCTGCAAGCAACAGCCTGTACGGAATAAATTTTGTAGATGGAAGGCTATACTCATTTTATGGCACTTCTATGGAGAGGAACGTATCAACAATAAGCAACCCTACTTATATCTTATACGACCCTATAAACAACTACACTTATGTAAGCAGCCACTTCAACGGCATGGTAGCTTCTTACAACAGAAGCCTTGCTTCGACAGTGATAGATGGTTAGGTAAGCTTTAGCTTTGAGTAGAATACCTTGTTTGTGGCATAAAAGTTTACGTTTGAGTAATTAGGATTCAGGACTTTATCCGTATATCCGGTTACGCACGTTATGTATGTATTGTTCAGCGTAATATTATTCGTAGTGCACGACTCCACGCCTATTGGGATAGTGTAATTTGATACGGTCCAGTTGCTTATTTCCGTTCCATTGTGTATGAGCCTTGCCACCATGACCTTATTTGAGTAGACTTCAAAGGAGATGTTACGGAGATTGTAGTAAACTGGGAATAGCTTGGTTGTCAGGCCGCCTATGCAGATTATGAATTCCTTGTATGATGTGCAGGATGTCTGCGAAACATTGACAGGCAGACTCTTCAGTTGAGTCCAATTTGATATAAACCCACTCTGGAATATGGTTGAATAGAAGACGTCATTCGTATTACCTGTAAATCCATTGTAGGAAGTTGATCCGCCCATGCAGTATAATTTATTGGCTATTACAACACACGATTCAGTATCTATGGGTATCGGGTATGGCTCCGCTATCGACCATGCAGATGACATATTTGATGGATTTTTATTAAAGTAGACACCGGTAGAGACAGTCCTGTTTATGTAGTTGGTGCTGTTATAAAGAAATTCTCCACCTATACAGTATACAGAGGGCCCGTAATTTGGGCAGCTTTGCAGTGCGAACCCGTAAGGATATGCAGCACCGGTGCGCCACTGGCCAACTGCACCCGAATAATCGTTTGCATAATAAGTCAGGTTCATGTGTCTTGCAACAACATATACTGATGCGTTGTTGCTCTGATTTGCATACGAATGATTTGCAGAATAATTTGCCCCCCATAAGTAATCGCTCGAATTTATGTTTCTACCTCCCATGCAGTAGATTGTATAGTTATATGAAGTACACGCGCCGTAATTCATGTTTCTCGGATAGTCTGCCTCACTACTCCAGCTGCCTGTAAGGCCTTCAGGAGATAGAGATGTAGAATATACAAGTTTATACGAGCCTAATTCCCCGTATCCACCGCCAATGCAGGTTATCGATGCGTTAATGCTTACGCAGCTTAATGCTGAGTCATTCACCGGATAATCAGTTCCGTTTTTCCATGCGAAAGAAAGGTATTGAGATGAGGAGCTGTTAGTGTTGTTTGTTGTTTGGTTCTTTTGTATTGTAGTAGATGCCGTTGTTGAAGCCTGGTTTTGGATTCCTGATTTGGTAAAATCCACTATGAATAGGAGTATTAACAATATGAATAGTGCAGTTACTGCAGCTTTTTGTGCTTTTTTATTTATTGCCATATTGCATACCTTACCTGTACTAACATGGCACACCGCACGAGTCCCCGCTGTCTGAATCTGATGCACCAGACCAAGGAACACAGTTTGAGAGCGGATTGCTTGCCGAACCTGCGCCTCCACATTCTTGTGCATTTCCGTATATGCCGCATTCTGCAAAATCCCCTGACGGACAAGGACCACAGCCGCATATACAACCACCGCATGCGCTTGTAGCTGAGCTTGCGCCGTTTGTTGACTTACTTGCGCCGTTTGTTGACTTACTTGAGCTGCTGGAGCTGCTCACACCGCTTGCACTTGATGACGGACTGTTTGTTGCGCCGCCTGAGGGGCTGTTTGTTGCGCCGCCTGATGCCGTATTAGAGACCCCGTTAGACGCTGGGTTTGATATAGGGTTTGAGACGGGATTTGATATAGGATTTGTCGGCGAGCCTGTTATTATTGTAGATATAGTTGTGGTAGACGTGGTTATTACCTTGTTGAAATTAGCCTCTATATGGCCTGTTGTGCCTATGTTCTGGTCGGTTATGTTGGTTGACTGCGAGGGGTACTCGAAAGCGATTCCTGCAGATGATGTCCATGTAGAGAACGCGTATCCATTTGGAGGTGATGCGTAAAGAGGATAAGAGAGCCCCTTTATGATCGCGACTACAGTGTTGCTCGGATATGCCGTTCCGCCAAGCACGACGAAGCCGGTGCCCGTAGATGTCAGAAGCGTTATCCTGTCCGTGAGATTCTCCGATGGAGAGACGAAGAGGGTTGATGATCCTGATGAGTTGAGTTGCGCGCTGTTACATCCATTTGCGCATGAACTGTAGGATACGGAGAATGTCGGGCTCAGCTGTGTACCGACTGCCGGGGCGTATCCGCTCATTGTCGCATTGCATATTATCAGGGATCCTTCCGGACCTTTTGCAGGAAGGCACTGCCCGTGGAATACTGTAGACGAAAGTGGTTCCTGCACCACGAAAGCGTTGGACGGGAGCGTTATATTTGATCCGAGATTGTTCAGGAACGCGAGCACCGCCCTGGATCCGGTTCCGTTGCTCATTATTATGAATCCTTCGCACGGAAGTTCAGGCTGTATGAAGCAGTGTGTAATCGAATACGTGGTGGGGGATCTCGTAAGGGAGAGCGCCACCACTATTGCGATCACGATTGCGATTAGTATAAAAGCCCACGTATATGTGGAGAGGAATTCTATTGCGGTCTGTGATTTCTTGTTTCTCTTGCTGCTCGGCTTATTTGCGGGCATGACCTTTGCATGCCTGTATTTGTGGTGTGTGTAAGCCTTGGAAGGGCGGTTTGGGACTTTGACCGCATTCTTTACCATGAATTTACTTTTAACTGCAATATATAAAATAATTGGCTTTTAAGTCTATATGGTATTTTCATGCGCAAGGCTGGAATGAAGCATAGGGGTTGGTATAATGCAACTTTTTTCTACCTTATTCTGATAATAGTAATTCTTGCCGCAGGATTGACTTTCTATGGCCTGGGAAGCACTTCCCAGATCAGTCATCGTCCGGTAGCCCTCTACTCTGGAGCGCTTTATAATAGTGCAGTCTTGCAGTATGATCAGAATATATATCATACATACTCTCTGGAGGGGAATGTGTCAAATTTCTCGATAATTCTGGGCGGCGCTGAGATCTCTACTCCAACCATATACGATGGCAGTTTCTTTGTCTCGACAATGGGAAACCTTACCATCCTGCAGGAAGGCAGGTACAACATTGTAAATGGCACCGTAGAGCGAATCTCCGCGACTAATGGATCGATAGAATGGTCAGATACATTTCCGGATCAGATGATGACCCAGCCAATCGTAATTTCCAACGAAATAGTTGTAGGCATGGGAAATAACGCAGAGGTAAAGCCGCAGAACCTAAATATGAATGACGGGATTTTTGCACTGAATGCTACGGATGGCAAGGTTATCTGGAATATAACCACTATAGGCCCGGTCATGACGACACCTGCGGTTTATAATGGGGTACTGATTGCACCGGCAACTAGTGTGATCTACTTCATAAATTATACTACAGGGAATGTTCTGAAGACACTCAGGATAAATATACCGGATACCCTCTCTTCACCGCTTTTGGTAGGCCACACTGCCTTTTTTGGCGCAGGCGAATCCAGTTATGGCCCTTATAGCCCGGATTACTGGTTTTATTCTGTAAATATGCTTAACGAGAGCTTTGCATGGAAGGATAATTTTTCTATTGCAGGAGGAGGAATAAATGACGTATCGCCATCCTTCTGGGAGGGAACTGTTATTACAGGTTACTTGAGGGACAGCAATTACACCAACCAGACAATCATAGGCATTAATGCGACTACAGGCAAAGAGATATGGGGATTGAATGAAATAGCCGCGGCGGAGAACACGTCAGTAATAGATGCAAATAGCAGCCTGTCTTATGTTTACAGGTCCAATTTTACGGAAAACACGATGTCGCCCATTACAGTCTGGAATGGAACTGCCTTTGCAAACTCCAATTTCTTTGGTGAACTTTTTGCCTTCAATACTACTACCGGGCAGGTTAAATGGATATTTAACACAGGACCATGCGAAGCAAGCCCGAATGTCGTAGAAGGCAGGTATCTTGCAATAGTGAGCGATCCGGGAGTGCTTTATATTATAAACATGAATAATGGGACACTTGTCAAAGCAATTGACACAGGGATGCCGCACCTATCCAGCGAGCCTATTGCAGTTAATAACGGAATAATTTTTGGAACAATGACCGGGAGATTAGTAGGCTTAAATCTTACCTCTATTCTCAGCGGAGGCAAGTGAGATACCGGATGAGCTACATTCGACTTGGTTGGCGTTACGGGCAGGAGAGGCGTTATACCCATAGGTGCGCAGATTATGTGCGAACGCAGCGGCTTCTTTTCCGACAGTATATATTGCCTTTGGAGAACATCTGTCTATATATTCTATAGCAGAGTTGAAATCTGCATGGTCGCTCAGGGCGAACTGGAAATCGTATCCGAAGTCGTATAAGTTTGCAAGGCCCGTTACCACTGCAGTTATAGGGATCGCACCGGCACTTGAGGAGAGCTCTGCCGCAATATGCCTGACGTTCTTCGGCTCTGATAAGAAGACGCCACAGCCTCTTGGAGGTGCATCCCCCATACGGCAGTAGTCCAACCTGAACCCATGCCTTTCGTAAACGCCATTGATATCCCCTATGCGTTTGTCGACTATTGGTTGTATGCCGATCTCGTTTAGTGCTTTTGTAAGCTCCTGCGCCTTTCCTATGCAGCCCGCTCCTAACACAATATCACGGTTCTGGCCTTTTGTCCTCACGAGATGCTGAATGTTTGACAATACCTCTTCGCATGGGTCAAATGATATATCAGGATAAGGGTATGTTGAGTCTATAATCAGGGCATCTGCATTCCTTATCTCAAGTTTCCCGCTCAGGGGCGAATCCCTTACCTGATAGTCGCCGCTGTATATTATCGTGCCAGATTCCTCCGTCTCGGCGTAAAGCTGTTTTGAGCCCAGAATATGCCCAGCGTTAAGAAGGCGTATGCTTTTTGGTATGGGCTCCTCCTTTACCATTATCCCGTATCTTGCAAGCAGCAGTTCCCTTGTTTCCTCGCTCGCAAATGTAGCGGTTCCGTTTTTTATCCCTGAGATGTGGTCAGAATGCGCGTGGGACACGAAGTTTACGTTTGAGCCTTTGGCATTCCCATCCAAAGCTATCCTGTAACCAGAACTACATATAACCATTAGGTCGCCTTTATATAGTTTGAAACCAATTTTAAAATACTTTGCAGAAATAAGTTTGGAGGATGGTAAAGTGGTTGAGAAAGTAATAATATTGGGATCCGGTCCTGCTGGATTGTCTGCCGCAATATATACGGCCAGGGAAGATTACAAACCATTGGTCATAAGCGGATTTGAAGCTGGAGGGCAGCTTCTTCTTACCACTGTAGTAGAGAATTTCCCCGGATTCCCGGAAGGCGTTGACGGCACGGAGTTGATAACCCTGATGCGAAGGCAGGCTGAGAGATTCGGAACGCGCTTTGTCGATGGAAACGCGACAGAAGTAGACTTCACAAAGAAGCCTTTCATGGTCGCAGTTGGCGAAAATAAGTATTATGCAGAGTGCATCATAATAGCTACAGGAGCGAACGCAAAATGGCTTGGCATAGAATCTGAGAAGAGACTACGGGGAAAGGGTGTCTCAAGCTGTGCCACTTGCGACGGCCCGTTCTTTAAGGGAAAGGACGTCCTGGTTGTTGGAGGAGGCGATACGGCGCTCGAGGATGCAAATTTCCTTACGAAATTCGCTAAAAGCGTGACAATAGTGCATAGGAGGGATGCATTCAGGGCTTCCAAAGCCATGCAGAACAAGACTTTTTCAAACAATAAGATAAAGGTATTGTGGAATTCTGAGGTTGAGGAGATACTTGGAGAGGATAAAGTGACAGGGGCGAAGATAAAGAACGCTGTTGATGGAGAGGTCTCTGAGATGAGAGTTGACGGAGTCTTTATTGCAATAGGATATACGCCTAATACAGCGATATTCAATGGCAAGATAAAGCTCGATGAGAAAGGATATGTAAGCGCAATTGACGAAGTCGTTACCAGTGTAGATGGGATATTTGTAGCGGGGGATGTTGCGGATCATTTTTACAGACAGGCTGCTACCGCCAGCGGGAGCGGCGTCAAAGCGGCGCTTAAGGCGCGTGAATATCTCTCAAGATGAGGATACCACACAATTTTAGCTTGTTGTGATTTTTTTCAGTATGGTTCACATTTTGGAAGAAGCTGCTCTTCCCTGCCTTCTTCCTGCCATGCAGCTGTCGCATATACCGTGGTTGTGGATGTGTCTGTGGCAGGCAGGTCTTCCGCACATCTTGCAACTCTCTTTGGCTAATGACCCGCATATGTGGCACAGAGAAGTTATTTCCGACATGGATTACCAGTTTATAGCATCGCCAAAAAGCTCCCTTGCCCTCTTGAGAGAAAGAGGGCGCAGCCCTTTGCTTTTGGCATATGAGCATTGATACCTTATGTAGCTCTGGTTAATATTCGTATTGGGATTGAGATCCTTGCAGAGGCTTATGTACTCGTTTATTTTTGCGGTGGCTTCATCAATGCCTGCGCCTTTTACATTCACGAAATAAGGTGCGAGAATCAGGTTTACAGTCCTGTGCCTCACATCAGCTATAGGGGTTTTGAGTAGCTTCTCTATCCACGAATATCTTGAGTCCGCCTTTCTCGGCGATTCCTTATTCTGTGGCATCTCCAGCTTGATGCCTTTTGCGAATGCAATTACCTCATCGGGTATCTCGCCTTTCTTTATCGGCAGGCCTTTGCTTATCTCCTGGAGCATCCTCGCGTGCATAAGCTTGAACATCTCCCCGTTCTCCATGAATACCATCCCCCTGCTGAGCTTCTGGTTTACAAGTTCCATCCCCTTTGGCCTGAATGGCACTTTCGTATAATCAGAGAAGCCGATTACGTTAGCATCGCCCTCTTTCCGTATCTTCAGGCCGAGCTCATCGGAAAGCTTCTTTGCATCCTCTTCGCTTCCTTCCTCTCTGAGTATATTGTAGCACCTTCGTGCCTCTCCTTCAGCATAAGATTTTATGGCCAATTGGTCCCCTATGGCACTTGCAAGTAGTCTTGCGAATGGATAGCTTACCACGTACAGCTCCTTGAGGCTTTGGGGTACCAGGTTTGAATACTTCTCTGCGGACTTGTTAAGCATGCTCCTGAATCGCAGCGCTCCTGCCTCCAGATATTCCTTCTTTATCTCTTTTCCCAAGGACGCGGCTATGACTTTCGCTTCCTCTGAGAACGGATATTTATATGCAAAGTCGAGGTCTTTCCCGTCATGCGCCATATATAATTATTATTAAGCTTATTTGTTATATAGATATCGCAATGTGGTTTTATGGCTGATGATAATCCCTGGGATGAGAGCCTTAACCAGTTTATGGACGAGCTTGATAAAGCCTCTTCTAAGAAACTCAATATTAGCATAAAGGATATGCTCTCAGACCCGGATAAATATTCGAAAGACGCTAAATTCGATGCCAATTTAGCAGCGATGAAGCAGCTGGTCATCTCTTATTTTGGAGAGATGATTGATGCGATTCCAGAAGAGAAGCAGCGCGTCTCGAATGAGCTGGGGAGGGTGGATAAGGAGTATCAGGCCATAGACAGCACAGTAAAAGACAAGGCTTCCTTTGTCAATGTCCCATACATAGAGCCAACCGGGCTCGACTTCGATGTGGACAAGCAGGAAGTGATAACGATAAGCGGGGCTGACAATAGTATAGACGGGCTGATCTCGAAACTGCTCGGCATCTCCAATTATGTTGCAAATGTCTCCACGCAGTATAAGAACTATATGCTTGGGGCCTGGTACTTCTCTGGAACCACACGCGGCTACCAGCTTGTAATCGATCCTCCGGTAAGCAGGGTAATCATCTTCGAAAACGCAAAGGATAGTATAGTAAATCTCCTGGATTCCCTAAAGGCGGGCGCTTAGTTGCTCCACAAGAAACGCATTATTGTAGTGATAACCGGCACTCCGGGCACGGGCAAGACAACGCTGGCAAGAAGCCTTTCGCGCAGGCTTGGCGGAACGCTTCTCAATATAAATGATATCATATTGTCGAATAAACTCTATACTGGGAAGGATGAGTTTGGCACGAGGATTGTAGACCTTGTGAAGCTGAGGAAGAAGCTGCTTGAGATGATCAACAGTTCATCAGGTACATTGGTGCTTGACAGCCACCTTTTATCCGATATAGTGATTGAAGGCCACTGCAACGCCATGGTATATGCGATAGTCCTCAGGCTGCATCTGAAGCCGCTGCTGAAGCGCCTAATCGCAAGGAATTATCCGGATGCTAAGATAAAGGACAACATTGTCTCAGAGGCACTTGGATACTGCAGCCGCATGGCAAGGGAGAGATACTCGAATGTCATTGAGATTGAATCGGGAAGGGGGGCATTAAGCATGGCAATGAAGGAACTCGAGAAGGCTCATGTAAGAACCAGGGAGCTTGACTATGGTAACGAACTGCTCTGGATTATAAGAAAGCATCCAGAATATGCCATATGACTATGCGCTGAGCTTCCTAGAGAGTTCGATGTAGAGTGTTTCCTTTATATCTTCCGGCAATTCGCAGAAAAAGAATTCGCACCTTGAGAAATCTATATCCTTCCTTTTCCCGAGTATTTTGCCGGAGCTTACATCGTACATAAAAGCAGCTAGGGTAGGATACCTGTTCTGCACCAATGCGCAGATGAATTCACCGTTTATCGTAAACCCCTTTGCATCCTTGTGGTGCTTCATGAAGTCTTCCACTGCCTTAGGCATGAATACGCTTGGGCCTCTCTGCACTCTTGTGTTTATCTCCTCCTTAGGCGAAGCGAAGAAGATGTAAGGCGAATCCCTGAACATGAATACCAGATCGATGTATATCCTGAATCCATACTTTTCCGCTTCTGTTTTCAGTATGTCTGCGCTTTTTCTGGCTTGAGGCCATATTATGTCATCTGTTTTCCTTGAGGATCTTACTTTAAGCAGATAGGTGTTGAGCCCCAGCCTTGAAATCGTCTCATCGAGCTTCCTGCTTACATCGTCTGAAGAGTACCTTATGCCCAGGAATATGTCTTCGCCAGGGTTTTCGTGGAGGTAGCGGAGAAGCAGTATGGCTCTTGAGAGGGATTCCATGGATACGCCCGCTGCCACATTCCTGTTATTATCGACAGGGTCTATCACTACAAAGGAGCTTCCAAAGCGCTTTGAGGCTTCGTACTCTTCGCCTCTCTTAGCTCCCAGTACTATGGGCAGCTTTGCCTTCGGAAGCGTCTCGCAGAGTCTCTCAAGGGAACCGGCATAGTATATGAGCAGCTCGCAGAGATACCCTGAAAATCCGGATATCTTAATCTCTGCACCGTATATGCCGTTCATCTTAAGCAGGTATTTTAAAACGCGGGTGTCATCCCTCATCCTTTCGTTAAACTTTGAGTTTATGAAATCCGTATGAAGAGGGGTCCTGTCTACTGCCGTGCCCATCTTCTCTATGTTGTCTATCTTAAAGGCAGGAACTATATCTGCTTTTATGCCAAGGTCGTTCAGGTACAGCCGCATGTAAGGATGTTCTGCATACTTTATCTCGAAAGAGTCACCTTTCCTTAGGGCTTTTTTGGCGTATGAAAGCCCTTTTTTTATTATCATGTCTTTCTTGAGATTTGTGCTGAAGAGAAGGAATATGTCGATATCTGCGTTGCCTTTCAGATTTGTGCCTCTCGATATGGAACCGGTTACGCGTATCTCCACATCTTTAGGAACTGATTTTTTCAATCTTGAGGAGAGCATGTTTACCAGATATACAGTCTCCTGCAGTTCTTCCTTGGAGGGTTTTATATCCGCAAGTATCCTCTTCCTGACTTGATTGAACTTATCAGCGGCTTTTCCGGCCATGATTTTATAGGTATAATCAATAATATAAGCCTTTAATGATATCTAGAATAAATAAAGGGCTCGTAGCGCAGCAGTAGCGCGTTTCGTTCGCAACGAAAAGGCCGCGGGTGCGAATCCCGCCGAGTCCATTAACATTTCCTTCGTGAGATGGTGTAATGGACTTCCTCTTCATTTTGATGGAATGCTAAGCCTTTGATGGTTTATAATAAAGTATGACATTGCCTGACTTAAACTGTTTTGTCTTAATCAGCTCCAGATTCAATTTCCGGCCCAGCCCATCCAGTATTGGTGTTCCTTTTCCGATGACTACTGGATTCACCATGAACCTAAACTCGTCTATCAGACCCTCTTTTACAAACGAAAGGGAGAGATTAGATCCGCCGACCCATATTCCCTTTCCTGGCTGTTCCTTCAGAGTCCTTATCTCTTCGGCATTGAATTCCTTGACAAGTCTCACGTTCTTCCAATTTCCGTGCTCTTCCACCTTATCTAGTGTCTTGGAGAAGACAATCTTAGGTGTGGCGTTCATCAGCCTTGCGACATGGATGTCATCCTGGTATTTCGGGTTAGACTCTGCTTCAGGCCAGAACGCTTCCATCAACTGGTAAGTCCTCCTGCCCCAAATGAACAAGTCGAGCTCGTTCAACCATGAGTCTACTATGAACTTATTAAACTCTCCGTCAACTTTGTGCCACGAGATATCGTGGTTAGGACCTTCGAAGTAGCCGTCCAGGCTCAGCGTCATGAACATATACATTTTCCGCATGCAATCATCAGTATATATCAGTAAGCAGTTGTATAATAATGCTTATCCGAAGGGACTGCCCGAAAAGCTGCAAGGACGCCGAGTCCACTTCGATTCCCTCTGGCTTCTTATGATTGCTTGTAGCCAAATCTCCTTTCATATTCATGATGTTGGAGCCATTCCAAAAGTATCGATACTATTTCTAATTGATTGCCTTGTATAGTATAGATTAGTCTCCAGCCATCAGGCAAGTTATATTTTCTCAGGTTGTTGATATCATATTTTCTTATATATTCCATGGGCCAGAGATTTTTCGGCACCTTAATGCCTGCAAGTGGGTCTTCTTTTAGCGCCAGAATTGCTTTCTCTATCCATCCAGAAAGCATTTTTTCTTCGAATTTACCAGATTTGAGTTCGAGAAATGCCTTGTAAATGGATTCGTCTCCAAATCCAACCTTCTTAATACGGAGATCTTTCAAGCAACCACTAGGCCTTTCTTTTTAAGCTCCTCGACTTTGCGCGGATTCCATATCCAAATAACGGTCTTATCCTTATCAATTATTATCTTCCCTGAGTACTCCAAATAGTTAAGAATTGTAATATACGTAGTCCACATTACCTTCTTTGGCAGGAGCTTCCATATTTGAGTCGTCGTTTTATCGCTGCCGTACTTATAAGCTGCCTTTTCCACCATCAATATTGTGTCTAGCCGTGGAGATCTGTCAAGTTTTCTTATTTTTGCCTTTAGCATTTGCTCTTGCATTATATCAACTGATATATTTATCCATTGATAAATATATAAAGCTTTCCAATAAACTTTTTTAGCTGTTTTGTCGTGGTGAACTCTGCATCCACGCTGCGTGGTGTTCGATGGACCTTAAGTCCACAAAACTTCTTAAAAAGAAGTTTTATCAAGAACCCGAGATAGTATTGGGTCTTAAATACGTTTATGACTATTCTTATCGTGAATCATTCCGATATAATTGGTTATCGTATTTCAGCCCAGCATATAACTGGAGATTTGAATACTCCTGAACAGGTACTCGAATCTATGGGAGCTGTTCAGGCTCAAGATTATACTGCGTCTCTTTGGGCTGTTGGGCTGAGATGTAAGGAAGGCACCACAGTAGCTGATATTGAAAGGGCCGTAAACGAAAGGAAAATAGCAAGAACATGGCTAATGCGTGGCACCATACATTTTGCAGCCGCCAAGGACATACACTGGATGATGAAGCTCTTTGCACCTCGGCTTTTAAGCACTTCTAGGATGCGAGATAGGCACTTGGGCTTGAGCGACAATGTAGTGGAAAGGACAAAAAAGTTATTTTACAATGCGTTGAAGAAGGAAAAAAAACTTACGCGAAAGGAGATGTATAAGGTGCTTGAGAAGGGCGGAGTTCCATCAAAAAACAATCTTGGCTACCACATGCTTTACCGTGCCGCGTGGGACGGATTGATATGCTTTGGGCCATATTCTGGGAAGGAGCAGACATTTGTGCTCATGGATGACTACATAGAGGAAGGGAATGTGCTATCCGCAGAGCAAGCTAAAGCTGAGCTGGCCAAGAGGTATTTCACAAGCCACGGGCCTGCAACGATTAGGGATTATGGATGGTGGTCCGGATTGACGGTCAAGGATGCGAAGATAGGAATAGAAATGGCAGGATCTTCCCTTAGAGAAGAGACAATAGATGGAAAAACATATTACATGTCAAAGAAAATCTCTAAGCCGGATAACTGGCAGTCCGTCCGTCTTCTTCCTGCATTTGATGAATATCTTGTAAGCTATGCCGATAGAGAAGCGATGCTGGGAAATCCTAAGATGCAACATGCACTGAATGGAACGCTCAAGGCGGGAAAGGTATCGATAATTCATAGCAATGGTATATTTGTTCCTGTTATAATTGTTGATGGGGAAGTGGTTGGAGCATGGAGCAGAAAGATTGTAAAGGGTAAGATGACAATAACACTTAAGCAGTATGTGAAGCTGGACAAGGATGGAATTAAAGAGGCAAAGGAAGAGGTAGAAAGATACGGAAGTTTCTTCGGACTTGAAACTGTTGTAAATTATTGATTTAAGTTCTTACTATAAATATGCTTGCCAAATTGACCATGAGGGTGCAGTAATTATGCCGAATTACTTTTATTTTTATCTGGATTCAATTGCTTGGCAAACCCCGCAAAATCCCATCCTTCCTAAGTCTCAGCTATTTTGCCGTCTTTGATTTGTATCGTAATACCCTTGTGCTGATAAGTGTTATGTTTGATTTTGGGATAAAATCTAATTGATTAATTAATCTTATCACTCAGCTCTTTCATCATATCTTGAGCGTTTCTCTTTGCTCTTCTTTGTATGCCTGCCCTCTCTGCAAGTTCTTTTGTATTCAGCTCAGTAAAGACATGGAACTGATTATTGTTCTTCTTGAATATAAGGTACTTATATCCCTCAAGCTCATGAAGTTTCATACGAATGGCATATTTTGTCCTGTGTGTTGGTCTAATAGTTGGCTTTCTTGTCGTATAATTCACCAGATAATTAAACTACAAAGCCTATCGAAAAGAAAGACTTAAATATATATCATTATATATATCATTAGTGATATAATGAGAAATATGGAGAAAGAAGATTGCGGATGTAGCTGCAGATGCGGAGGCGGAGGAATGCGCAGGCATATGGGCTCCTGGGATAAGGACTCCGATGATAAGGACCTGACAGATGGCGAACTGGCTGAACGACTAAAGTACTATAAAGATGACCTTGCAGAGGAGATGAAGCTGATAGATAAGAGGATAGAAGATCTCAAAGCAGGGGATACAAGGAAAAGTGGCAAATAGTGCAGGCAATGTCAATAAATTCAGGATGCTGCAGATGTGGTCCATTTAGGGTTAACGTGATACCTCACGGGCTTCTCAAGCCATATATCCTTAAGCTTGTATCGAATAAGCCTATGTACGGCTTTGAAATAATGGAACAAATATTTGAGAAGACGGGCGGCATGTGGCGACCCGGCCCCGCAGCCACGTACACTACGCTTGAGTGGTTGGAAAGAAACGGATATGTAAAGACATTAGACGTAGATAGGAAATCCGAAAAGCAGAGGAAACGTTATAAAATAACGGACAAAGGATCTGCAGCAGTCGCAGACTATGCCGAAGCGTCAAAAGCGATAGCGAGCCGTATGAAAAAGTTCAGGTTGCTGTACGGCGGTCTTTAATAGTTAGTGTATCCATAATTAATAATCAAATGGTGTATAAATGGTAAATAAACAAAAGGGAGGCTTCGGAGCACACAACATGGCCGGGTCAGACAGAGTCATTCGTGTGATATTAGGGGTCATTTTCGTTGCGCTGGCGCTGCTGTATGGCGGCTTGCTATACATAATTCTGGGCGTATTGGGAGTGGTGTTCATATTAACTTCCGCAGTAAACTCCTGTCCGATATACAGTGCGTTGGGAATCTCAACAAAGAAATGAGCGGTTTAGTCCAATAAGTTGTGGGTTTGCGGTACGTGTTATCTCTATGCAAGTGCTGATGGAAAAGATAGTTGCATATACCAAGAATACCCATAACATGTCTGAGGTAGATTAAGCTATAACTGCAAGTGCAGCCATAAAGAAGCCTAAACTGCAAATACAGGATGCAGGATCCGCCAGAGGCTTAATCAGAATATATTATCCGCAGAGGAATGGCAGGCATTTAAACGGAGGTTAAGCGTTTTGCTATCCCTCTGGTTCTTTTTGCTAAAGTTAGACCGACCTAGGTGCAAAACTTTTTTACGACAGCTTTACCAAAGAGTCTGGATGCGTAACCTTTTTGGAAAGGTTAAACAAAAACACTTGGTGTATTCACAGTAAACATGCGCCTTGGCTATTTATATTTCTAGATGCGGTATAATCTGCGAATCAAGACCAGGATATGAATATGGCTGAGGAAATTGAGGGAGAGGTGCGCCAGCTAAAAAGCGACGTCCTGCACATACTCGATCTTATACCCATGTCTCTGTCAAGCATAGCTCCTGCATTCAGCATTGCAGCTGCATACGGTGTTCTTGTCTCCCTTGCAGGGCCGCAGGCCATAATGTCCACCTTTATAACCGCATTGCCCATCATATTCGCTGCGCTGGTGTTCAGGCAACTCAATATACACCATCCCCATGCAGGCGCATCGTATTACTGGACATCAAAGATACTTGGGAGCCGCGCCGGCAGTTTCCAAGGATGGATACTTTCACTTGCATACTTTTTCTCCATACCTCCAATAGTTGTGCCTGCAGGGGAGTATACGCTCCAGTTCTTATCTGCTATAGGATTGATTTCTGCAGCTGCAGCCTCTAATACTGTTTTGGTTTCCCTGGCTGGCATATGCTGGGTTTTGGTAGCAATAGTCCCATTGGTTCTTGGGGCAAAACCTACGGCTAGGCTCACGGAGCTGTTCTTGTTTACTGAACTTGCAGTCTTCGCTTTATTCTTTTGGTTTGGCATCTCGCATATGCAAGGCCATGTTGTCAATGCTTTTTCGGCTTCATGGTTCTTTAGCACGCATGTCAGCCTTTCCGGTCTTGCGATGGGGATGGTTATAGCCATAACAATACTTGACGGTTGGGAGATAGACAGCTATTCTTCCGAAGAATCAAAAAAACCCAGAGCCTGGCCAGGCTTGGGTGGCATAGTAGGCTTGCTTGCAGTGCTTGCCATTTATGCCATTGCAATGCCGCTTATTACTATAGAAACACCACTCTCGGCGCTTTCGCAGAGCGCAAACCCTCTGGCTACATGGGCTTATTATGTAGTGCCGCAATACGGATGGATTGTGGATATAGCAGTAATAGCGTCCACAGCAAGTTCGCTATGGCTGACCTCTTTCATACTTAGCAGGGCATGGTATGCGATGGCAAGGGATGGGCAGATGCCCAAAGCTATGGGCAGGCTGCACAAAAAGTTCAGGAGCCCGGTTACGGGCATATTGATTATAGGGGCTCTAAGCATAGTGATAAACCTCTGGATGCTGCTCTTCCCCACGGTAAAATCTTTTTTTACATTGGTACTCGGCGCTGCAGGGATATTTCTTGCAATGGAATTTTGCATAGACTGTATCAATGGGGTGGTATTTTTCTGGGTTTTGCATAGGCACATTCCAGATGGCATGGGTCACGCGCATTGGATATACAAGATTATATCATTGGCAGGAGC
>JAJZOF010000027.1 GCA_021811535.1 Microcaldota archaeon
GCGTACTTCTCACACTTTCTGGAAAAAGGATATTACGGGGTATTTGAGGGCGCAGCACTCATATTTTTCGCATTCACAGGATTTTCCAGGGTCACGTCCATAGGAGACGAGGTAATAGACCCAGAGAAGACAATACCAAAAGCAATAATAATATCCATTTGCATAGCCACACTCCTGTATCTAATGGTATCAGTATCTGCTGTTGGGCTCGTAGGACCTTCAGGGCTTGCCTCATCCAGTTCCCCGTTATCCACTGCAGTAAAAGTATTAGACAACAAGTGGGTCGACCTTCTTGTTGCCTTTGGCGGCGTTACTGCCACTGCAGGGGTAACGCTGACAGGCATACTTGGCACGTCGAGGGTGTTCTTTGCAATGGGCAGGGACGGAGAGCTGCCAAGGAAGCTGAAGCTGCTCGATAGGTTCTCCACCCCGATAAATGCCATTCTCCTTTCATCCGCGATAAGCATCGTATTTGTGCTCTTCCTGCCTTTCGGAACGATAGTGGAAGTTGCCGACGCAGCGGTACTTGTATCTTACGCCATAATTAACATAGCTGCATTGAAGGTCACTTTATACGGGATGGGAAAATTAAGGAGAGCGAAAAAGAACGCGTGGCGCAGCGCCAGCGTACCTGCTGCGGGGCTGCTGAGCATAGTATTTATTATATCTTACCTAAAACCGTACGACCTTATCCTTACGCTTGTGATAATCGCATTGGTTACGGCTTATTACGAATTCAGAAAGCGGGATATGAAAGGGAATAAGCCACGTATTTCTATGCCTCCGCAGCGCAGCGAGGTACGCATATTCGGGCGCATACGGAGGAGGACTTGAGCGAGTATGGAACATTATCTGACTGGGTCATATTCCTCTTTTGGGCTCTTGAAAAGGTAATATCTGAACATATTGCCAACGTGATATCTGAAGTATCCGAATATGCCCCACTCCCTTACGCGCCTTATGCTGGTATATACTACTGCATTATTTGAATATGACACTCTCCCGTATTTCTTAAGTCTCTTTGAGAGGTCCCAATCCTCATATGTAACGAGCTTCTCGTTGAAGCCACCTACTGAATTGAATGCCTTGCGGCTTACCGCGAAGTTAGAGCCCACAACAGAGGGCTGGTGCAGTAATATCGTGAGCCGCACGAACACTATTGAGACAAACTTGTACCCATACAGCATAGCCCTTCCGGATTTCTCCAGTGGAAGTATCGGCCCGGTTGCGGCTGCAACCGTATTGTCCTTGAAGATATTGTGGTATTCTAGCAGGAGATCCCGGGAAGGCTTTGTATCGGCGTCGATAAAAAGAAGCACACGCCCCTTCGCAGCCTTCGAACCGCGATTCCTTGCTATGGAGATGCCACGCCGCTTCTCTATTATAACCTTTGCGTACCTTCCGGCTATCTCCCTGGTCCTGTCCGTGCTTCCCCCATCCACTACTATGACTTCGAAGTCTTTGAACCGCTGCTTTTTTATCCCTTCGATGGCCTTGCCTATGTAATCCTGCTCGTTATAAGCGGGTATTATTACGCTTATCTCTGGTTTCGAATTCATTTATACCATTCCGCTCATGCCATTGTGCTCTCGTATATCTCTGCTGCGCCGCGCAGCAGTATGTATATTAGCAGAACTGCTGTCAGCACGTATCCTATCGCTATAGGGTAATTCTCAGTATATACCAGCGCGAGATATGAGAATGCTGCAAATTTTACTACGTTTATTCCGCCCCTCCCTATATTTGAAGCATATACTGCCCTTGCCATCCTGCTCTTCAGCTTTGAAGATGTCCCCTTTGACGCCATAAATGCATCGGCGAATGAGTGCCTTATCAGGACTATGAACAGGATCAATATTGGTATTATGTTCAGGTATGTGAATGTCATCCAGAATGTATATTCAACGACCCTGTCGCCTGCGACATCCATGCGCGCCCCATACTTGTGCTTCTTTGATATCCTGTGCTTTGCTTCTCTCACTTCCGATGCGAATCTTCCGTTTCCGGTTATAGAGCCAAGATACGCACGCAGCCCTATCCTCCCTTTTGTCTCTTCGCGGACTGCAAAATATCCGTCTATCGCGTCGAGGAATATCACTATCCCTATCAGAAGCACTACGAAATACGGCAGTATCTTGTATATTATCATGTACGCTGCAACGATTCCCAAGAGGACCCTTATTATCGTAGTGGCATCTGCTGCCCTTAGTCTCATAAAAATTTATTTGTGCAATTGATTTATTAATTACTTCGCAATATTCATATTTGGCTGTTCGCCATGATTGAGATAACTTCCAATGAAGAGAAAGTGCTCGAGTATTGGAAAGCACATAGGATAGCTGAGCGCATGAGGGAGAAAAACGCTGGGAAAAAGCCGTTTTATTTCCTTGACGGACCGCCTTTCGTCAGTGGTGATCTGCATCCGGGGCAGATATGGGTAAAGACAATAAAAGATGTAATCCTGAGGTACAGGAGATACAGGGGCTTCAATGTACATGACAAGGCAGGTTATGACGTGCACGGTCTGCCAATAGAACATAAGATAGAAGAATCCTTAGGTGTAAAATCAAAGAGGGATATAGAGGACAGGATAGGCGTAGAGGTGTTCATATCCAAGTGCAGGGAATTTGTAGAATCGCTTATAGGGAGGATGGATGCGGATTACTACAGATTCGGAATGTCGCTTAATTTCGCAGAGCCTTATATACCGTCCCGCTTCGCATACATGGAGACGGCGTGGAGCCTTATAAAGAAGGTCAACGAGAAGGGGTTGCTTTACAAAGGACTTAGGCCTATGACTTACTGCAAGCATTGCGGCACTGTGCTCGCACAGGGAAGCCTTGAGATAGAGTACCAGGAAGACACAGATCCATCCGTATTTGTGGCATTCAAGGCGAAGGAAGGCAGTAAAATGGCTAAAGGGGACACCTATCTGCTGGTATGGACTACCACACCATGGACATTGCCCGCAAATATGGCTATAGCCGCCAACCCGAAGGAGCTTTACATCAGGGCTCTTATAGGCGGCAGGAGGCTCATACTGGCCAAGGCGAGAATGGATGCTGTTGTTGCTGAATTAGATGAGAGCGCGGTGATTGAAGCAGAGTTTTACGGAAGCGAGCTTGATGGCCTGGCTTATGTAAATCCGCTGGAAGAGGCTGTGCCTAAGCAGGCCTCATTGAGGAGATACCATAAAGTGATAATGGCCGAGGAGCTTGTATCATCTTCGGAAGGGAGCGGGCTTGTCCATATGGCACCTGGGCACGGCTTGGAAGACTACAGCGTAGGGATCAAGAGCAAGCTGCCGGTCTTCTCCCCTGTTGGTATGGATGGCAGGTATTCTGCTGAGGCTGGAAAGTATGCAGGGCTTGAAGTGCCAGAAGAAGCTAACAAGAAGGTTATAGAGGATCTGCTTAGATCCGGGGATTTGCTCAGCAATGGGAAAGCAAGGCACAGCTACCCGCACTGCTGGAGGTGTGGGACAAAACTCATATATATAGCCACAGACCAGTGGTTTATAAACATACAAAAGGTAAAAAAGAGGATACTCAGCGAAAACTCCAAAGTAACATGGCATCCTAAGGAAGCGATGGAGTGGCAGGCAAATGTAATATCCAATTCTCCAGACTGGACCATATCCAGGCAGAGGTACTGGGGAATACCGATCCCCATATGGGAGTGCTCGTCATGCGGCAAATATGTCGTTGTAGGGTCACTTAGCGAGCTTGCAGATATTGCAGTGGATAAAAGCCAGGTCCAGGCGCTTAAGGATCTGCATAAGCCATACATAGACAGGGTGCTTGCGAAATGCCAGTGCGGCGGAGAGATGCGCAGGATAAGCGATGTCTTCGATGTCTGGTTTGATTCTGGGATAGCATTCCGCGCAGGTCTTACAGAGAAGGAGTTCGGTGAATTATTCCCGATCAATTTTATACTTGAAGGCAGGGACCAGTTAAGGGGCTGGTTTTCTTACCAGTTTAAGATCTCCACCATACTATATGATTCAAGGCCATTTAAGGATGTTGCCGTGGACGGGATGCTCCTTGCGGAAGACGGGAGGCAGATGCATAAACATCTGGGAAATTACGTCTCGCTGGGTGACCTTCTCAAGATCTCCAGTGCCGACTCCTTCAGGATATGGTGCTCAATGCACACGCCCTGGCTTGACCTTCAGTTCAATACCGCGGAGATAAAGGAAGCGGAGAAGAATGTAAATACGCTTTACAACATAGCCAACCTCATAGAAGAATACAAGGAGGCGATCGGGTACAAATCAGCTGGGATCAGGATCCCATCCATACTGAAGCTTGACAAAGAGGAGAGGTGGATACTCTCTAGGTTCACTGCGACTTTGGATAAGGTGCAGAGGAGCCTGGACAACTATGAGGTTTACTCTGCTGCCGAAGCGATAAGGAATTTCATCATAGAGGACTTCAGCAGGTTTTACCTGAAGATTGCGAAGAAGAAGATACTGTACAGTCGTGAAAAATCAAAAACAGTCATGGGCGTAGTAGATTATGTTTTTTACAATTCCCTTGTTCTCCTCTCGCCCATAGCGCCGTTCTGCTGCGAGAGCATATACCTGCAGAGGTATAAGCGCGTGGATAGCATATTCCTTGAGGACTGGCCAGCTATAAAACGAGGCCTTTACGATGCTTCGCTGGAAGCAGACTTCAGGATAGCATCATCAGTAATATCAGCCATACTGAACAGCAGGGATAAGTCTGGGATCAAACTCAGATGGCCTTTAGCCGAAGCCACAGTCGAATTCAACGAAGAGGCCAATGCTGCCGCTGCGGAGCGCATTGCAGGTATGATAGAGGAGTATACAAACGTAAAGACGCTTGTGATTAAGCAAGCGGAGAAGGCGCATGTACAGGTACGCCCGCGCTTCTCGGTGATAGGACCGATGTTCAAGAATCGCGCAAATGATGTCGCAGAGGCGATAAAGAATGCGGACCCTGCAAAGCTTTCCTCAGAAGTAAGTACTGCTGGTTATTTTGATCTCCATACTTCATCTGGGGCAGTTAGGATAGGGCCTGAGACATTCGAGATAATAAAGACTTCGGTAGCGGAGAATGCCATACCTTTTGAGCATGGAATAGCTTACGTAAACCCTCTCATGAGCCAGGAGCTGATGGACGAGGCCCTGCTCAGGGAATTCGAGAGAAGAGTGCAGATTGCCAGGAAAGATGCAGGATTCAGGAAGGCTGAAAAGGCTGTGCTACGGTATTCGGCCGGGCCAGACCTCAGAGCGCTTATAGAGAAAAAGGCAGATGACATTAGATCCAATCTGAATCTGGAGTCAGTTGAGTTCGGTGTCAGGGAGGATGCAGCGTATATTAAATTCGAGATAGAAGGCATGGAAGCCAGCATACAGCTATCTAAGCTCAAGCATGCTTAGCTTTCCTTGGTGGCAGATTTGAAGGCAGACCGTTTTCTTATGTCGCTCCAGCACCTGCCGCAAATCACAACACGCGTTGTCTTGCTTACCTTCCTTGAACTTTTCACGCAATCAAAGCATATGTTTTTTTTGCAGTAGTTGCATACTTCCTTCTTGTGCATCTCGCTTCCACAATTTTCACAGAGCATTATATCCCGTTGATAAAATTTAGTGATATAAGATATCATATAATATATAAATATGTAACTGTACAGGCAAGTTGCGGTTCATTTTGATTTTGTGTCATTTTTCCTTCCGTTTTGCGCCTTTGCGTATCTCGCCTTCCTCCTCTTCTATCTCGCTTTGCTTCTTTTCTATCTCGCCCTGTTCCCTGATTATTATCTTCTGCTGCTTTACAATCTCGCCTTCCTCGAGATATATGTAGTATATTGACAAGACTACGGAAATTACAGCTATTAAAGATGCAGTGATTGCCAGATCGTTATTTACGAGCAGTAATGATGCTAATGCTATAAGTATAGCAGCAAGGCCTATGAAAGCCAGCATGTATTCGCGTCTTTTGTTCATGTTTGCACCTTTTTACCAGTCATAATCATTTGTATAGCCTTCTGAAAGCATTTAATACTACAGCTTCCATTGAGACGAGCACTATGGCCATTATTGAAGGCAGTATTGTATCCTCTTCAGTGTTACTCTTGTTCACAGGAGGCTGAGCAGATAAGTGTGGCGCCTTGTCACTAATATTGCTTATTATGTAGGTCAGATTCGATAATGCTCTTGCGTTATATAATGCATTGCTTACCATGACCGAATATTTGTCCGTGCCGGTAAAGTTCCCCGCTACAAGTATCAGCGTTTTGTTTTTCTGCCCAGGAATCTCTACTGGATTTCCAGAAGTATCATTATACCATGTGTAGGTATAGTTGCCAAACCCGCCTGTAACATTTGCAATCAATGTGATTAATTCGCCGGGCTTTGCGTTTATGGACTTAGGGTGTATGGTAACGAAGAAGTCGCCGCCTCCATTGCTTGTGCCTCCGGTGCCTTTGTTGGCTCCGGTGCCCTTGTTGCTCGGAGGGTTTGTCTTAGTGCTATTGCTTGGCGGAACGGTTGTTGTGGGGGGATTTGATGCAGAACCACATATGCTTACAGTTATTGTCTGTATTATTGGCACGTAAGAGATCGACCCGAGTTCCAATGTGTAGTTGCCTGAATTAATCACTGTTGTCTTAGAGCCAGGTGTTATCGTATACTTAACTCCGTTTATCGTGATCCCTGCGCTTGTAGGAGTTATGAAGTTTTCCACAATGTTGAATGACTTATTGTCCAGAATAAATGATACATCATTAAGCTGGGTGAAGTTGGATATAGAAACGCAGTCGTTAATCTTTGAAACAGAGGGCATGAAGTTGCCTCCACCTCCACCACCTCCACCACCGCCACTGCCGCCGCCTGAGCCTCCTCCGCCGCCGGAACTGCCGCCACCGTTGGATTGTGGCTGTGTTTCTACCTCAAGAGAGGCCAGGTTTGATTCTGCAGTGTTTATAGGGTTAGTTTCCAGATCGGTTACATTAACATGATAGGTAAAGTTCCCTGTAGCGTCACCTTGCACTGTAAGTGTGTTGGTAGTTGCACCAGGAATCAGGGCTACGCCATTTGTGGTATTGTACCACTGATATGCGAAATCGCCTGAGCCGCCAGACACGCTGGCAGTGAAAGTTGTGGACGCCCCTGTATAGATAGATGTGAATAGAGGCGATACAGAGATGTTTAATGCATTCCCAACTACAGTAACTATTGAGTTTGTAGAATTAAAGGTTATGTTGCCAAGATCTACAAATAGCATCACATTACCTGAAGATTCAGGCGAAAATGTGCAGTTAAATGTATTTTTGCACACAAGAAGGCTGTTTGCCGAGCCATTCGGCGTGAATTCCCAGTTGAAGCCCTTAATCCGTATTATAAGAGAATTTGATACGAATGAACTAAAAGCAACTTTTTGACCCAGATCAACTTTGACGAGCTGGGGGCTTATTGAAATTAGTGCGTTGTTTACGGTTACTGTGCCGAGTCCGTTTGCGGTCTCGCCCTGTGAGTCAGTCACCTTCACCGATATATCGTTTATTCCAGGATATGACCCGGTGAACGTTATCGTGTTTGTCGTGCCGGTGAGGGTGTTCCCGTTGTCCGTCCAGATGTATGTGTAAGGACCCGTGCCTCCGATCACGTTCGCGGTTATCTGTTCCGACTGTCCTACGTCTATGGTGGAGTTGGGTATCGTGATGTTCGGTGCGCCGAATGTGAGTGCGTTGTTTACGGTTACTGTGCCGAGTCCGTTTGCGGTCTCGCCCTGTGAGTCAGTCACCTTCACCGATATATCGTTTATTCCAGGATATGACCCGGTGAACGTTATCGTGTTTGTCGTGCCGGTGAGGGTGTTCCCGTTGTCCGTCCAGATGTATGTGTAAGGACCCGTGCCTCCGATCACGTTCGCGGTTATCTGTTCCGACTGTCCTACGTCTATGGTGGAGTTGGGTATCGTGATGTTCGGTGCGCCGAATGTGAGTGAAGGCACTACGGTAATTATTGCGTTTGCCTCGACGGTCTCGTTGGCTGGTGGGGATGAATCTTGCGTTTTACCCTGCGCCATGAGCATTACAGAGTAGTTGCCAGGTTCATCGAATGTAAAATTATTTCCATTCTCAACAAACCCGTTAGATGGAGAAATGATATATGTAAAGTTAACATAGGTATCGCTGCCCGGGCCAGTTTTATTTGTAAATACGACACTGCCTCCGGAATTTATAGTAGCTTTATTTGGAAATATACTTAGGCTCTCTATCTTGACAGCATTTGATATGGATGTATTTATCGCGTTGCCTGAAGAATCAGACACCATTATTTTAAAATAGAAGGAACCGCTCCTCCTTGTGCTGTTGGTGTTTGCAAATTTGCACGAAATAGTGCTTCCAGAAGTCAAGCATGATGAATTAACAAGAACAAAGGCATTTGAGGCTGTAGAGTTATATGCTGCAAATAGCATGCCATTGTAGGCAGGCATCCCGCCAGACACTGTTGTTTTTAAGGTTATCTGCTGGTTGAAGTCTATTGGGTTGCTTGAAACACTTATTCCATTTACATTTAGTGGCTTAGTTTCGTTTTGGATGTTAATCGCATTGGATTCCCCATATCCTATTAGGAGGTTGTAGCAGTTTCCGTCATCGCAGTTCCATGATGTTTGCTGACCGTTGCCATTGTTCCAGTTATATCCCTGATGCCATCCATCCAAATGTGCAAGGGCAAAGACACCAAATATGCAGTTTGATGAACTGCCAGATGGCGTGTAATTTAGAACATTTGAAGAGTCGCCAAATCCACGCTGATTAAACCCAGGGCATGAAGATCCATCTGCGACAATCCACTTGTACTGAATGAAACTTGAGATATTTAGGACATTCGGTGGGATAATTGCAGATAATTTGATAGTGTTTCCAACATAACCATTCTGGGTTGATGTATTTACGTCTATTGTGAAATATCTAAATCGGTAAAACTGTGCCCTCAATGATTCGTTATCTGCATTTTCTAAAGATGGTGCGAGATTGTTTGTGTGGGTGAGATCAGAAGTGTTTGTATAATTGGATATGTAGTTTAATACTGATGTATCGTTTGTTGCATTAGTGAAATTTAATTCCAGATACGTCTGATTCAGCAGGTATACCTGCACTCCGGGAAAGAGATCTGTAATATTCTGCTGGCCGGAGATACCGTAAGAGTTATTCGGTGTTGAATGCGGGTATGTGAAAGCCAGAAGTAATGTACACAGGACTAGTGCCAGCGCAGGCGTAGTATGTTTTGCTTTATAGCCAATGGAGCAGACCATAAATTCACGTTCAGTATTACCTATTTATTCCGAATTTGCGTTTTATCTTACAATCTTTGCCTTGAGGATGCGGTTTATGCATTATAAAAATTACAATAGGTATTGTGTGAACAGTATATTAATCTATGCGCCCGTTTTCAAACTTGTTTGGATTTGCCAAACAACTTTAACCTTGATTGCGTAGCATGTGTCACATCAAGATTTATAGGTATATATGCGCTTATTATATTGTATGTACTCTGAAAGGATAAGCCTTATTCTATCAAAAGCCAATGTAAAGGAAGGGGACAGGATACGCTTGGAGACGGAGAGGGGGGCATTTGAGGGGATCCTCATGCCGAGGCCTGATGCCGGGGATAGTAATGTAATTGTCATAAAGAGGGATGATGGATATAATATAGGCATTGCATTCTCGGAGAAGTGTATCGTTAAGAAGCTAGAGTCAAAAAAAGGGGAGTTTTCTTTTCCTAAATATGAGGCGAAAGGCAATAGATCGCTGCCTCGTATATCCATGATCTACACTGGAGGGACAATAGGAAGCAAGGTAGATTATGTAACAGGAGGGGTCTACATGCTTACCAAGCCGGAAGAACTCCTTTATGAAGTCCCCGAAATTTATGAGATGGCAGATCTCAGGATAAGGAATCTCATGAGCATAGCAAGCGAAGACATGACATACAAGGAGTGGGCGGCTATAGCAGAGGCTGTGGCAGATGAGCTGAACAATGGTTCTTCAGGTATTGTGATAACCCATGGAACCGATACAATGCATTACACTTCTGCCGCGCTCAGTTTTATGCTCAAGGATCTTAATGCCACAGTGGCAATAACAGGCGCACAGAGGAGCAGCGACAGGGGATCCAGCGATGCTTTCGTGAATCTAGTGCGGTCTTTCCAGGTAGCAGTAGGGAGCGATATCGCAGAGGTTGGCATATGTATGCACTCCAGCAGCTCCGACGGGAGGAATTATTTCATAAGGGGAACCAAGGCCAGAAAGATGCATACATCCAGGAGGGATGCCTTCAGGCCTGTAAACAGCACGCCGATATGCGCAGTTGATGAGGGGGGCAAGTTAGAGTATATGTCAGAGTACAGGCACAAGGATAACAGGCCAAAGAAAGTTAAGGCGGTAACAGGATTCGAGCCTAGAGTTGCATTGGTAAAGACGCACCCGAATTCGGATCCTGGAATAATAGAATATTATATGAGCAAAGGTTACAAGGGAATCATACTTGAGGGAACAGGGCTTGGGCATGTGCCAAGCTCACCTAGCATAAAAGACCTCTCATGGCTCCAGAACGTCAAGAGAGCAGTTGATGCTGGTATAATAGTAGGAGTAACTTCGCAGTGTATCTACGGAAGAGTAAATGACAAGGTATATAGAAACCTGCGCCTGCTCAAGGAAGCCGGAGGGATTCATTGCGAGGATATGATGCCAGAAGTGGCATATGTTAAGTTAGGGTTCCTTCTTGGGAATTACAAGAGAGACGAAGTCAGGGAGATGCTTGCAGTTGACATTGCAGGAGAGATTACGGACAGATCCGTTGCGGATTTTGACCTGGTGTGATACATGCGCGACGCTGAGTATTACAAGTCGATAGGGTTCAGATGCGGGCTTGAGATACACCAGAGATTAGATACAAAAGAAAAACTTTTCTGTTCATGCACAGCAGGAATTGCCGAGGATAAGGCGATAGGCAGAGTCGAGAGATTCCAGCGTGCGGTGGCGGGAGAGCTCGGAATAGTAGACCCTTCAACGAGATTCGAAGGCATGCGGCACAGGAAATTCATATATACAATATACAAGAAGAGCTCATGCCTTGTTGATATGGACGAGGAGCCTCCGCATGGTCTCAATAAAGATGCCCTTGAGCTTGGCCTCAGGGCATGCGCGGTGCTTAAGGCTGCGGTGCCTGATGAAGTGGAAGTGATGCGCAAGGTCGTGGTTGATGGAAGCGACCCAAGCGCGTTCCAGAGGAGCATGATGATAGGCTTCGATGGAAAAATAGAGGTTGATGGGAAGCAGATAGCAGTTCCATCGGTATTCCTTGAGGAAGAGTCAAGCAGCATTGAGGAGCGCACAGGTAATATTGTTGTGTACGGGCTCGATAGGATAGGCGTGCCGCTTGTTGAGATAGATACAGGGCCGGACATACGGAGCCCGCAGGAGGCTAAGAACACGGCTATGAAGATAGGCTTACTTCTCAGGCTGAACGGATGTGCTCAGCGCGGAATAGGGTCTATACGACAGGATGTCAATATCTCTGTAAGCGGAGGGAGAAGGGTTGAGATAAAGGGATTCCAGAGCCTTGAGACGATGGATACCGTTATAGAGAACGAGGTTGAGAGACAGCTCAGGCTCATAGAGATATCCAATGAGATTAAAGGAATAGATGTAAAGGGCGGCAGCATCGTTGATCTTAGCGGCGAATTCGATGGGATAGATAGTGGCATGATAAAGGATGTCCTTGGCAAGAAAGGCAGTGTTATGGGTGTCCGTATATCTGGACTGGGTGGCCTCCTAGGAAGGGAGATAAACGAGGGAAGGCGCCTTGGAAGCGAGGTCAGTGATTATGCTAAGATGGCAGGGGTTAACGGGATAATACATAGCGATGAAGACTTGTCTAGATATGGGATTGATGCCGCAATGCAGGCCTCAATTAAGAAAAGGCTGGGGGTAACAGGGAAGGACGCGTTTATTATGGTGGCAGGAGAGGAGAAGACAGCAAGAAATGCACTAGCTCTTGCAATAGGAAGGGCAGAGATGGCAAAGGAAGGAGTAGTGCCGGAGACCAGAAATGTCGACTCGAAAAAGAACATAACCAGATTTATGAGACCGCTGCCCGGAGGCTCCAGGATGTATCCTGAGACTGATGCCGTGCCAGTAAGCATAGAGGACAGGTATTACACGGAGGTAGGGAAGGGCATTGTAAGTGAAGACCAGGTCAGGGAAAGGCTCATTGCGGAATTGAACAATGTGCAGCTTGTCGAGCAGCTGATATGGTCCAGGGAGCTGCAGCGCTACTTCAGGATTACGGAGCATACAGGAGCAGACACCAGGGTTGTCGCGGATGTGCTGCTGGAGAAGTTTAGGGAGCTCAGCAGGCAGGGGATTGATCCGTATTCGATAGACGATGATGTTCTTGAGGATATATTCAGGAGGTTTGCTTCCGGAAGGATAACAAAGAAGGCTATAAAAGAAGTAGTCAGGACTATGCCAAAAGATGCAAAGGATGTGGATGAGGCAATAAGGGGAGGGAATCTGGAAAGGATAAGCGGAGAGAGGCTGCGTAAGCTGATATTAGAATTCGCAAAGAATGGGGAGATATCAAGATCTGAGATAATGTCAAGGTATGGGTTTAATATAGAAGGAGATGAGCTTAACTCTATTATTTAGGTGCTATGAATGAAATACGAGATAATGGGATCGAACATGCAGGCCCTGAAAGTGTATCTCAACCAAGGGGAGAAGATATATGCCGATTCTGGAAAGCTTGTCAGCAAATCAGACAATGTTACAATGACTCCTAGGATGGTTGGAGGGATATTTAAGACAATAGAGAGGAAGGTTACCGGAGCCAGCGCGCTGCTTACGGTCTTTGCTTCAGAGAGTGGAGAAGGACACGTTACCCTTGCAGGCGTCTTCCCTGGAAGGATAGTCCCGATAGAGCTGGGGCCTGGGCAGATGTTCACCGCAGAGCATTATGCCTTCCTTGCTGCCGAAGGCGATATAAACTTCACAATGGAAGCCGTGAATATAGGCGCCGCATTCTTCGGTGGAGCCGGGCTTCTTCTTCAGAAATTTGTAGGACCCGGAGTCGTGTACCTGCATCTTGCAGGGGATATAACAATACACGACCTGGACGGGAGCCAGACCCTCGAAGTCGATCCGGGACACGTCGCAGGATTTGATACCGCACTTAGCTACAAAATAAGATTTGTAGACAACGTAAGGACAGCGCTTTTCGGAGGCGTTGGCCTTTTCCTTGCGACTTTCAAGGGCAAGGGCAGGGTAATAACGCACAGTGTGTCGAGATTCAAGCTTTCTTCGGAGGTATATCTTGAGGGGCTGCAGCAGTTCCCCCAGAAAAAGCAGTAATTTTATGAAAAAGAACGAGATAGTCCACAGGGGCACGATATTCAATGTGGAGAGGTTCACCGCGGAGAAGGAGGGCAAGAAGGTGATGCACGAGAGGATTGTCGGAGCGGACACTATAGGGGTTATCCCGCTTACTGCGGGACGGGAGCTGATACTCGAGAGGCAGTACAGATTTGCTGTATCCAGATATCTATATGAGATTCCAGCAGGTCACATAGACGACGGTGAGACGGCAAGGGAGGCGGCTGAGAGGGAACTTAGGGAAGAGATAGGGTATACCGCATCAAAGCTCCGGTACCTCACGAGTGCTTATGTGTCCCCAGGGATACAGACGGAGAAGATAAGCTATTTCCTTGCGACCGGGCTGCGCAAATCTAAAACAGATATGGATAAGGACGAGATAATAAAGCCTTACCGCATCAGCCTTTCGGAGGCGATGAGGATGATAAAGGAAGGAAGGATAATGGATAATACCACCATAAGCGGGCTTCTTTATTTCTCAAGCTTCTGCAAAGTCTGATGCTGCCTGCCAGATGCCGATGCCTCTTATGCGGGAAGAGTGATTGGCATTACTCGTAGATGTATTTTATACCGAGAAGGCTTGAGAGCTCCCTCATGCCTGTGCCTATGTCCTCCCTTGAGAGATCGCTTACCCTGTACTTGCCTACTGATGCGATGAGAAGCTTGGCCTCAGTCTCTATCGATTCAATCATGTTTTTTACGAAAGTTATTGAGCGCTTGTCGGGTTTTGCTATCCTTGAGGAGATGTTCTTCAGGATGGCGTAGTTATACAGCTCCCGCTCGATGAAATGCTCTGCGTGGCTGTATGCGTACGATGCGACGAGGAAAGGTCGTCCCATCGCTATGCCGGATGCGCCCAACGCTATGCTCTTCACCATGTCCCCGCCGCCTGTCATTCTCCCAGAAGATATCATGCTTGCCGTAACGCCCTTTTCGCGCGCGGATGCTATGGCCTTAATGCATGATATGGTTGGTATTCCGACGTCATTTAGCGCTACAGAGGGGCTCATGCCCGTGCCTCCCTCCTTTCCGTCAATGGTTATGTTGTCAGCACCTGCGCCTGCGGCTATTTTTATGACCTCTCCAAGGTCCCTGTACGGGCCCGTCTTAAACCATATCTTCACCCTTGGATAATCATTCTTGAGCTTCTTTATCCTGTTCTCTAGTATCTCCTCGGTAAATATGTCAGGAGCGGAGTGCCTCTCGTAGGAATCAGCAATTACATGCTCCGGATCCGGATATATAGTATACTTCTGCTTGAGCCTTAGGGCTGTCTCCCTGTCTACTACCTTTTCCCCACCCATCCCTGCCTTTGCCCCCTGCCCGCCTTTTATCTCGAACGCAATCAATCCCTTCTGTATGTATTCGTCGAAGTTCTTATCAGAATATATCCTGTTCCACAGTTCATCATAGGCGTCTTCCTCGTTCTGCTGGATTACAAGACCACCGTAATCCTCTACGGTATTCCTAAGATACGCCATAGACCTGTCATAGAAGGAGGGTTGCGAGATGTTGACCCTGGAACTGTAACCCCATGTCGTAGTTATATTCTCCCCTACCCCCACTATTATGCCGGATTCTGCGCATGCCTGTGCCGCAAACGGAGCCACCTTGTTCCAGTCATCCGGGCTGCCCATCGATGACTGTATCAGGGGCATCTTTGTCTTGAAGCCGCCTATGCTTGATGACAGGTCGACATCGTGGTATATCGGCTCCCTGCCTATAAGCTCTATCGCCTTCTCAAGCCGCTTTGGAGTGAACTGCGGAGGGGTTATTACTATATTGTCAAGGGTGAAGAACTTTTTCCCTGAATGCTCCATGGAGGCGCCGTAGATGGAAAACTTCGACTTCTCGTTTGAGAACGGGTATATGGACTTTCTTCCCTTCCTTGCTCTCTCCATTATCTCCCTTACAGGGTAATCCGTCTTCTTTCCTAGGAAGGTCTTTGGCATGGATATCGTTCCGTTAAGGCGAGAGCAGTCCCGGGATCCTCGGGCACGGCAATGCCATGTATATGCTTGGAAGGCCGCATATATATCTTACTGTCCGCTCCAGCCCTATCCCGAAGCCCGCAGTCTTTATCCCGTGGGATTTGAGGAATTCCAGATACCATCTGTACTTGTCAAGCTTCTCGCCGGTTTCCTTCATCCTTGCTATTATCCTACTGTGCTCGTATTCCCTTGCTGCGCCACTGGCAGCTTCGCCGTATCCCCCGGGGAAGAGCATGTCAAAGTCCATAAGCACGCCTTTTTTATCGTCGTATTCCCTGTCGTAGAAGCCCCTCGATCCCTTTGGATAGTCGTAAACGAAGAACGGGTCCTTGTTTATTCTGGAGAGCAGCCACTCGTACTCCCAGTGTATCTCCGTCTTGTGGTTGAGCTCCTTTGGCTTGAAGCCGAATCTCTGCTCCATCTCCTTGAGCGTCTCGGGATTCGAATCTATATATGATAGCAGTTCATCGACAGCTTCCTTATGCGTATATCTCTTGAATGGTGTCTTTGGCACGCGTATCTCGGTTCTTTTTTCCAGCCCTCGCGCTCCCGATTCTTCGGAGAACGCGTCCCAGATCTCGGAGAGCTCTTTTTCATGGCGTTTCATGCTCCTGCAGACATGTGTAAGCAGGCCCTCTGCCACAGACATCGCGCCATGGTGATCGGTATCCGCAAGCTCTATGTCAACCTGGATAAACTCTGCGAGATGCCTGTCGGTGTTTGCCGTCTCTGTCGGTTCGAGGCGTATATTATCCGCAAAGAAGTATATCTTCCCTTCCCCTCCCGCCTTTTTCCTCGCGGCAGTAAGAAGCTGTTTATAGAGTATCGCACTGCTCATCATCTTGTATTCGTATCCGTAATAGTCAACTGTCACCTGTTTGGAGCCCCGTATCCCCGGATCAGTTACAGGACCCATGAGTATGGATTTGTATTCCAGAAATCCGTCGCCATTCAGGTATTCCCTCATGCTGGCGCTCACGTTATCATAGGCAGTATATACCTTCTGCATCAGCGGATCGCTGAGCACGGAGAATGTGTCATCGGCAAAATTCTTTGGAGAGATTTTCTTTCCGGTCATAATATCTTTCTTGATATCGCACCCTTCCTATATATATTTATTTGCATTTTTATTGCGCTTTTTACAATATTTTGGCAATATTATATATACTATATTGTAATTTTTACATACATTATGGCTTGCAGGCAGCATGCGCACTTATTTATTTGTATGAGTATGATTCGAGAATTTCGTATAGCTGACCTCTGCCGTTCGTACCTGAGTTCCTTACCAGTCTTGAGCATATCCCGAATTTTGCGGCCGCGCGTACATTTGAGATGCTGTTGTCGAGAAATACAATGTCATCTTTGCCGCACCTTGCTCTTTTGAGAAGAATACGGAAGGATTCCTGGCTGGGCTTGATATTGAAACATAGGTCTGAGAAATCAGTTATAGCCCTGCGCGGAAAGATATCCGATACGCCTATTGAGCGCAGCGCTTTCTCTACCCAGTTGGTGTAGCTGTTTGTGAACAGGTAAAGAGCATGGTCCTCGGATGCCATGGAGAGCGCTTTGGATAGTTTAATGTCCCTGCGGAGTTTTGCGTCGTCTGGTTTTATATCGTAAATGTATTCGGCAAAGGGCTTTAGCTTTATTCCGAAGGCTTTGCATGCCTCCACTATGAGTTTTGATATCTTCCTCTCCCTTGCACACCTCGCCATCATCCTTTTGAAGCTTTGATTTGATGATGCATCAGGGATATGCTTATTAAGGTATAGGTCGATGCGCTGCATCCACGCATCGCACGCGAGATGCTCGTTTGATTCGGGATACAGGGTGCCGTCCAGATCAAGCACTATGGAACTTACCTTGTTGTCTGGCGTGTATGCCATCTGAGATTCCTCTTCTATTAATTCTCTAATGAGACATCAGGTTTATATATCAGTTATGGAAAAGCGTTAATGAAGTTGGTATGATGGATTGCGATAACTGCCGTGCTTTTGCAGTATATGCACCACTCTCCAGCTCTGTCTCTTTCTCATCATCAGTCTCAGGAAGTTCATCCTCATGCTAATTGCATAGAGGCTCGCTGAATACTTAAGGTGTCTTTATGCAATATAAAACCCAATTAGACGCAAGGATGGAAAAGCCGAATGTTCTGGTAGTCGATACGGTAGACAGACATATCCTCGACGCGCTTGAGAGTTACGGAGCCGCTGTTGATTACTCCCCGGGAATATCCAGGGATGCGATACTGGAGATTATAGGTAGATATCAGGTAATAGTTGGAAGGACACGCATGCCTATAGACAGAGGCATAATAGATGCAGGGGAGAAGCTTAGGATAATATGCAGGGCAGGAGTTGGGATAGAGAATATAGACGCGGAAGCAGCGGAAGCGCGCGGTATAAGGATAATAAATGTTCCGGGCGCGGCTACCGAATCTGTCGTTGAACTTACGGTCCATCTGATTATCGCAGGGCTTAGAAGCACGCACTCCTGCATAGAAGACGTTAAGGCTGGAAAATTCGTAAAGAGCCTAGGAAGTGAGCTTGCTGGAAAGACTGTCGGGATAGTAGGGTTTGGGAGGATAGGAACAAAGGTCTCGCAGGTGCTTAAGGCTTTCGATGCAGAAGTTATTGTGACAGACCTTAAGGATTACAGGGAGAAGGCGGGAAAGATGGGAGTTGAGTTTACAGATCACCGCACCCTGTACAGCAGATCGGATATCGTATGTCTGCATGTAAATATGGAAGTCAACAAAGTCCCGGTTATCGGCATGGCAGAGGTGGGCATGATGAAAGATGGCGTTATTCTTATAAACACTGCGAGAGGCGCTGCGACAGAGATGAAGGCCATATGTGAAGGGCTCGATAGTGGTAAGATAGGCTTCTACGGAGCGGATGTGATGTGGAACGAGCCGCCAAAGGAAGAGGCAGAGCTCAGGATGCTGAGCATGCGCAATGTGGCAGTAACACCGCATATCGGGGCAAATACGAAGGAAGCACAGGAGCGCATAGCCAAATCCCTTGCTAAAGATTTGGTAGTGGCGCTTGGGGAGATTGAGGGTGCTTGAATGGAAAAGCTTTTGACAGCCGGACCAGTCTCCCTCGACGCCAGAGTTCTTGGGGCGCTCTCCGAGCCCATGATGAGCCATAGGGAGAGGGAATTCAGCGCGATTACATGCGAGGTTGAGGAAGGATTGAAGGAAGCTTACGGTACAGCTGGGGGGACGGTGTGCGTACTCTCGGGATCTGGGACCCTTGCGGTAGATGCCATGGTAAACAGCATGGTGAAGCGCAGTGAGGATGTGCTCGTGATAGGCCACGGGGAGTTTGGCAGCAGGCTTGCAGACTCCGTCTCGAGAAGGGGAGCGCACCCTACAGCGATATCGGCATACGAGGGGAATGCAGTCGAAGAGTCTTCGGTACACGAAGCAATAGAATCTGGCAGGTATGGAACGCTTGCAATGGTATACACTGAGACAAGCATAGGCATGGCTTATAGGAGTTCGAGGGACCTGGGAAGGTTTGCAAAGGAGCACGGGTTAAAGGTCATAGTGGATGCAGCTTCAGCGATGTTTGGCGAGGAGATAAGGCTTGACGAGGGCTGTTTTGATGCCGTATCTACATGCAGCCAGAAGTGCCTTGCCGCGCCTCCCGGAATCGCCCTTGTAGGGCTCTCCGAGGAAGCCGTGGAGATTGCAGGAAGAGCAGAGGGTGTGCAGAGATATCTTGACCTCGGTTTGTATGCAAAGAAGATGAACGAAGGGTATGACATACCGCAGACACCGGCAGTAAGCCTGTTTTATGGATTGAGGGAAGCGCTGCGCATAATGCTTGATGCGGGAATGGATGCATGGATAAACAAGCATAGGAGGCTTGCTTCTGAACTATATTCAAAACTTCCGAAGCACGGATATATGAGGATAGTGAAGGATGGAAGGTTTTTATCAAACTCTGTAGCAGCATTCGGGATTCCGCACGGGCACACTGCAGAATCAGTAATTGAGAGGCTAAGGGAAGGAGGTTATGTGATATCTGAAGGAATGGGCAACCTAAAGGGAAAGGCAATAAGGATAGGCACCATGGGAGACATAAGCAGGGAGGATATAGCGAATGCCATAAGCATCCTGCAGGATGCGGTAAGCTGAGTAAGTGCTAATCATGCTTCCTTGCCTTTGACTCGCGCTTTATTTTGGAGATCGTATTGAGAAGCAATGCGGAGCCCTCGTCCAGGAGATCCGAGTATTTGTTCCTTATGAGCATCTCTTCTTCATCGTTTATGAAGGTGTACAGTTCGTCTGAATCCTTTACCTGCCTCCCAAATGTTACCCCGTCCATCGAGACTGCAGCCTCCTCTCCTGCCTTTATCTCAGGTATGTTCACCCCGTTATTCTGCATGCCTTTTATCCTGCCCACTATCTCCCCATACTTGTTCATCAGCTGATACCCCGGCTTGAGCTTGCCCGAAGAGACACTGACCCCGAATACTGCCGGATGCGATACCCTGAAGCAGTGGTTTGGCATAACTGATACAAGCCCGGGCAGGGTTATCAGCTTCTCTGCATCGCTCCTCGACTTCTTTGTCTCTGCCAGTTTCCACTCCCTGTAGTCATCAAGGAGCTTGTATATTATGTTGCTGCTTATAAGCGGCACGGCCATGGAAGCGGCATCCTGCACTATCTCATCCTCAACCGGAACGTTGAACGCGAGCACTATGGCTGAATAAGGATCTGTGGACTTCATGGAGAATGCATCTGCGAGATCCCTTTTTGTAACCTTGCCTATCTCCTTCTTGCTTATATGTATTCCCTCGGCTCCCAGAAGGCGTGATATTGCCTCTATGCTCCCTATTGTATCAGCCTTCAGTATCACTCCCTCCTTCTCCGACCCGAATACCTCGCTCAGCTCCGAGCTTATCTCGGATTCATACCCTTCCGAAGTAGTGGAGATGAGGAGCGAGCCCGGAAGGGCATCATCCAATCCCGAGCCGCATAGCTTAACCCCTGAAGCGGCATCCACGTGCTCCACATAATAGAATTTGCTTGCAGCCTCGCGCATGTCATTCAAAGGCTTTGGCTTGAGGAGCGCCTTTATCTTAGAGGTCTTAACCCCTGAAGAAGTAGCGAACGCGACTACGTCGTTTACGTTCAGCGATCCGTTGTAGAGTATCACGTCAAGCGTGAGGCCTAGGCCTTTCTCTTCCTTCTTCTCCAGTATGCTTCCCCT
>JAJZOF010000001.1:0-14286 GCA_021811535.1 Microcaldota archaeon
CCGTAAGTCATCAGGTATTCCATTGCTGACTGGGCGCGGATTATCTGCATATAACCCAAAGATATACTGCTGCAAATTAATATAATCTTATGCAGGCACACATGCATGCTTCCGAAATCAAAGCGATTAACTCTTCTTTACTCCGCCTGCCCCTCTTCTGCGGTATCCTCTTCACTATCACTTGCCTCCCCGCCCTGTTCCGCATTCCCTTCAAATAGCCTGCTGTACTTTGTGTCTATAAGCTTTCTAAGCGATGCCTCTATATCTCCCCTGTCCTTGCCTGATATCTCCGATATGTCCGAAGCAAGCTGGCCAACGTAGCGCATTATCATGTTGTATCTGGATTCTTGGAGTGATTTGGCCCTCTCCCCGCGTACATACCTCTCTATATCCTTCGCGCAGGCCATCAGGGCCAGGCGTATCTCCCCTATTATCTCATCCTCGTGCGATATCGCTTGCTTTCCCACACCGGAATAAGGTATATACACGCTGGAGACGTTCACCATCACGCTGAGGGGCTGCTCCTCAAAATCCGATATCCCGTATCTCCTCCATTGTATAGTATTGACCGCTTCGGTAATGGCGCATGCCGATCCATCGAAGAGCAACGGAACCTTGTTGGCAAACCTTATCACAGAGCTGCGCATCCCCTCCTCTGATGCCTTCCCGGCATCGCCGCCATACGCTATTCCTGCCTCAACCACGAAAGGTATGCCTCCCCTGAAAACGGAAGGGCGCCGTTCAACAACTGCGACAAAGGTGGGATTAAGTATATTCTTTATGGTTGCTTCTATCTGGGCTCTCCCTATCGTGGAAAGCGAATCCAACTCGGGAGCCATCCATTTTATCTTTCCGAACGCCTTCACTATCTCCTCTGCCTCTGCCCATGAGAGATCTTTAGGGCTCTTCTTGAGGTCTATCCCAGGGACCAGCTGCCCAAGTTCATCTACCTTGGATTTGGTAACCCTTGAGAATGTCTCGCTAAGGAAAGATGCGACTGTACGTTCACTGCTGAAATGGGCAAAATCCACTATATCATTAACCTGAACCCCTAGCGGATGCGGTTTTATCTGTTTTGGCCTCTTAGGTATCTCTCCCGACGACCTTGGGAAGAATGCCTCTTTTCCATCCGGCTCGACGAGTGTTATGGATACGTGCGGGTTTGATAGCGCGGTTCTCTTTATATACTCATATACCCCGTGGTCGCTCTTCTCGTACTTTACCTCGCCCAACTCTGCCGTTATCTCCAAACCCCTGAATCCATCGCTGAGCTTTTCCAAATTTTCAACTATGGGCCTATTGGTCTTTATCTCTATGGTGACATCGCAGGTATAAGACTGCCTCTCTGTCCCAGAGCGCACGTGTATCGGTTTACCTGTGGTCATCCTCGAGAATAAGGTGCATCCTGCAGCGCCTATTCCCTGCTGCCCCCTCTGCTGTATATACCTATGGAATTTTGTCCCTGAAAGGACCTTTGCGAGCGCGCTTCCCACGAGTTTTTCCGGTATGCCTGGTCCATTGTCGCGTACCGTAACTGTATACTTCGTCTCGTCAAGCTGTGTTACCTTAACCATGATCTCGGGAAGGACCCCTGCTTCCTCGCATGCATCGAGCGAGTTGGTCACATACTCATGGACAGCCGTAGTGAGGGACCGGACCTTGCCAGAGTACCCAAGCATCTGGCTGTTCTTTCTGAAAAACTCTGATACAGACTGCTCCTTGAACTCCTTGAATATCTCATCGGCGTCCATTTCATACACCAAAGTGCGAAGATGTTTTCTTCTTTTTCTCGAGCTCCATCGCCCTGTATGCATTGCTGTGCATGCCTCCCCCGACAAGTATGCGCAAAGCAGCCATGGCGATCTCTATCTCGTCCTCGGTTCCTATTATTCCGACTCCGTTTCCGTACACGGAGAGCACCGCCCCGCTGAATTCCTCTATGCGCTTCTTTGTCTTGCCATTGCTTCCTATAATCCTTGCCTTTATCCTGCGTATCTGTTTATCGTTTGACAATGAGTCTTTGAGATTAAGGTATTTGAAGAAATAACTCTCAGCTAGAAGCTTCATTGCCTCTGCGATGCTGAACCCGCGGCCATATGCCATGAGCACATTCCTTGCAACATATTCCCAGTACCCATCCCCATCGATCAGCACATCATTGCCTTCTTCTATCTCTATCCTGCACCTGAGCGCTTCCTCAAGCTCGCCGACTCTCTTCTTATCGAGCAGTGCAGCCCTCTGCTTAGGTATAAGTATCCTCTGCATGCAAGCACAACACTCTATTATTAAACGAAGGTTTTAAAAGCATTTTTAAATATATTAAGCGCAGAAGGCATCAACTATTTCTGAAAAACTCTTCCTGATGCTAAATTAGCGGAATTTATCCCTAAGCTTTAAATACCTTATACCTCATAGATATGATTCAGTCATGAATGTTTCATGATTTATCCGGGAAAGAATCACGATGGGGTTGCGTATGTCTCACGAGGACAGGTTAAAACAGATAAAGGAAGAGCTCCTTAGACTGCAGGTGGAGCTCCGCGAGCTGCAAACCGAAGATATCGCCGTCAAGGAGGAGAGAAAGCAGATATCTGATGATGACATAGTGGCTATGTTCAAATATCTCATGGAGGAGCGGCAGAAGACAAACTCCATGTTGGAAGAGCTTACCACAAAGATAAAGCAGCTCCAGCAGGCAGAGGCCGAGCAGCTCAAGAGCATCAATGCGAACGATGCGCAAGCTTCCAGGCAGCAGAGCGAGCTCCGGCAGATAAGCGAGATAGCCATCTCAGAGATAGATTCCAAGATCATAAACTTTGTCCAGACGAACGATATGGTCTCGGCAGATGATGTAAAGGAATTCATGGGATACAGGGGCGCAAACGCCGCATGCACAAGGCTAAACAGGCTGCATAAAGCGGGATTGCTTGAGAGATTCCAATTAGGTCACAAAGTTTACTACAGGCTTGATGCTGGCAAGGCGACTAACACAATGATAATCTCTCCCCCACAGAGAGCATGAAAAAACTAGGGCCTGCCATGCTTCCCAAAATATGGCAGGCCATTCTCTTCCTCAAGCCACCTAAAAGGTGGCTAACTAATGCAGCCTTACAGTGTGTATAAGATGCACAAATGCAAATACGGCTAATACCAGAAGCAGTGCGGAACCTATCACAACTGCGAATGCCCTTGCCTTGGTTACCTTCTGCTGGTTGGACAATGCGACTACCAATACGATAAGACCCCATAGCCAGACTATAAAATTTATGAATGGAACTGCCAGGAGGAAGACAAGCAGCGTCTGGGGCATGCTCCCATAGACTACTGCCGAGTAGGTGCGTGAATATCCTCTTTTAAACTGCCTGAATACATACCTGCCGAAAAACTGGAAGACCGCCGCATTAATGAAGAAGGAAAGGGGTACCAGTATCCACATGTAGGCAGCAAAGAGAGCGAGAAGCGCAAGTACAAAAACGACTATTCCGGCTCCGGCTATTATGCTGTAAAACGGCATTGAGCTGAAGAAAAAGTAAGAGAATCCGAATACTGCAACGCCAAGAAGTGTGACTGCGGCAGCGCCGGCAATCATGGGGACCACGCTTGCGTAATAATAAAATTCAAGCGCATCGAAGACTCCCCTCTTCTCAGATGTCGCCTTCTCCGGATGTAGCACCACATTTATTCCGTCTTCAAGCCTATCGCGCAGGTCCATGAGAATCATCCGCAGCAAATGGTTAATACTTGATGCACTACCTAAATACATTCTGTTATTTAAACATTCAAACCAATACTCTCCATGGTGGTTAGTGTGTCATTTAAGGAATCGCAGCGCATAAAGTCCATAATAGCAAGGGACAAGAAGGTAATGCTCACCTCGACAAAAGAGGCATACAGTTTTGTACCGTCCCATGGCGAGGGAGAGTTCATATACGATATAGAGGGCAATAAATTCATAGACTTCTCCTCATTCATATCCGTTTACAATTTCGGCGTAGGCGGAAACAAGGAAATACGCAAGGCCATAAAAGACCAGGTAAACAAGCTTACGCACGCAGCATCAACCGATTTCTACTCCGAAGAACAGGTCCTGCTTGCAGAGGAGATGCTCAAGCTTCTTCCAAGAGGCTTCGGCAGGTTTTTCTTCTCGAATTCAGGCACAGAGGCAAACGAGGCAGCAATAAAATTCTCCAAGCTCTTCACAAAGAGGCAGTACATAATGGCGTTTTACAACTCTTTCCACGGACGCACCATAGGCTCACTAGGATTAACATCATCAAAAATAGTCCAGCGCCGCGGCTTCGGGCCTTTCAACGCATCTTTCCATGCGCCATACGCATACTGCTACAGGTGCCCTTTCGGGAAGGAATATCCATCATGCGGCCTCGCATGCGTAGACTACATAAAGAAGTACCCATTAAGCAGGGAGGTTCCTCCTGACGAGATAGCGGCAATAATAATGGAGCCTGTTCAGGGCGAAGGCGGATATATAGTTCCACCAAAGGACTTTGTAAAGGAGATCAGGAAGCTTGCAGACGACAACGGGATATTGCTGATAGACGATGAGGTACAGGCAGGATATTTCAGAACAGGAAAGTTCACTGCGATAAGCAACTTCGGAGTCGAGCCCGATATATACTCAATGGCAAAGGCTGTCGGCGGAGGCCTGCCAATGGGCGTCACGGTGACCAGGAGGTCGCTGGGAGATATACCTTACGGTGCCCACTCCAACACATTCGGAGGCAATCTTGCGGCTGTTGCCGCAGCCAGGGCCTCCCTTTCCTATGCAAAAAGGAACTGGCGCAGGATAGAACGCGGCATAGAATCAAGATCAAGGCTGATGCTCTCAAGGCTCAACAGGATGAAGGACGAGTATGAGATAGTGGGCGATGTGAGGGGCATAGGGATGATGATAGGCGTGGAGCTGGTGAAGGACAAGAAATCAAAGGAGCCTGCCGAAGAGGAACAGGAGAGAATCCTGAAAGAGTGCTTCAGCAATAACTTAGTGCTCCTCCCTGCAGGCGTATCCTCGATAAGGATAATACCTCCTCTCGAGATAAGCTTCGAGAGCCTAAGGAAAGGGCTTGACATACTGGAGGATGCAATAAGCAATGCGGACAAATCACTGCGCAGCCGCTGAATCTGGCAGATCAGGCCTTTCCTGGGGATCCGTATCTCTCCCTGTTTACGCGCATCTTCTCCTCAAAGGCCTTGCTTATGTCTATCTCAAGCACATCCGCTATGCGGCAGAGGTAGTAAAGCACATCAGCTATCTCCTGTGGGAGGTCCTTGTACAAGTCGTCAGGCTTGTGGCCCTTCGTATAGTACTTGTACCTGAAGATCTTTTTTATCATGTTCTGCAGTTCCCCGGCTTCGCCGCCGAGCGCCGCAGCTGCATAAAGCAACTCTACATCCTCATGATTAAATTCACCTTCGTATTCGGCATTCCATGTCTTTCTGGTCTCTTCAACAAACCTATCGATCTCCACTAAAACACCATCGCAAATCCAGCAGCATCAAATAATCCGCTAATTAATATTAAACTATCCCTCCATAGATTATCATGGCATCAGGATACATTGCAATAATAATATTCATGGCCCTATCCCTGTTTATGCCTTTTTCGATGATACTCACCTCTATGATGATAAGGAGAAGGAGCGTACGCGGTTCGGTAGAGCACTCAAATTACGAAAGCGCAGAAGACAGCACTGGTGCAAGGATAAGCATAATGAACGAATACTTCCACTACTTTTCCATGTTTCTTGCCTATGAGATAATAGTTGCAATAGTGCTCATATGGGCTGCATCATCAGGCGTGATGGCAAGGGAAGCAGGCGCAGTGGTACTCTCCCTCGCAGTTTTTGGGTTTGTAATGGAGCTTTTTGTCTCCAAACTGGCTGTGGTCGATTCTTATGGATGAATGGGGAAAAGAGAATCAAGTAACTGACGCGAGAAGCGAGATGAATGAGCTTGTTGCTCAGTCAATGAAGAACTACGAGGTAAAACCAAATGCAGTTTTCGCAAAGCTCTCTGACATATCCGGCGCTTTCTCAAAGGGGCTGATAAACTGGTCGAGGTCAAATTCCGTCTGGCCGCTCCAGTTCGGGCTTGCATGCTGCGCAATAGAACTAATGAGTTTCGGATCTCCAAGAATCGACGCGGAGAGGAAAGGATTTCTACTATTCAGATCCACGCCGAGGCAGTGCGACGTGATGATAATAGCCGGATGGGTTACCAAGTCCATGATCCCCGAGATAAAGCGGCTTTACGAGCAGATGGCAAGGCCACGCTATATAGTATCGTTTGGAGAGTGTGCAACATGCGGCGGACCGTGGTTTGAGAGCTATAACATAATACGCGGAATAGATCAGGTCCTTCCAGTAGACGTGTACGTTGCGGGATGCCCTCCCAGGCCGGAGAACCTATTCGATGCGTTGATGAAGCTCCAGAAGAAGATAGGTGGAAAAATTGAAGATTGAGAGAGAACACCTTAAGGAAAAACTTGCAGAGATGAAGAAATCTGGATTTGATTATCTGGAGAAGATTACAGCAGTGGACTACTCTGATCATCTTGATGTAATATACATGCTTGAAAATATCGAGGAGAGCAAGGAGGAGATTGTGGAGGTTACCATTCCTGCTAATGACGCATGGGTCCCGAGCGTAATGAAGCTCTTCCTCGCCGCAGACTGGTACGAGCGCGAGTTGTCCGAGATGTTCGGTGTAAATATCATAGGGCGAAGCGCGGAGAGGCTCCTCCTGGAGAAATGGGACGGGAAGAGTCCGCCGCTTAGGAAGTCCTTCCAGTGGGGAATGCCGTACGAAGAAGGTGCTAAATGATGGCAGTAACAAGGATAAACATAGGCCCTGTGCATCCAAGCACTCACGGGGTCCTTCGCCTAGTCGCAGACATAGATGGCGATACCGTAGTCGATGTACAGCCTCACATTGGATTTCTCCATCGCGGGGTCGAGAAGCTTGTAGAGACCAGGATGTTCATGCAGAATCCTCCTTACATGGAGAAGCTCGATTACGTCTCACCGATGTCATACGATGAGGCTTACGTTGCGGCTGTAGAAGCCGCAATGGGCGTGGAGGTGAAGGAGCGGGCCCAGTACATAAGGGTGATACTCCTCGAGCTTCAGAGGATAGCCAGCCACCTATTATGGATAGGTACGATGTGCAACGATATAGGGCAGATGTTTACCGCATTCATGTGGGGCTTCCAGGACAGGGACATGGTCCTGAATCTTCTCGAGGAAGCAGCAGGGGGAAGGATGTTCTATGTAAACATGAGGATAGGCGGGATGGTGCGCGACCTTCCGCCAGACTTTACGGATCATGCATTGGCCCTGATGGATTACATGGAGAAGAGGGTCAGGGAGTACGAGAGGTATCTGGAGAGGAACCCTGTGTTCATGGAGAGGATGAAGGGCGTCGGCGTGCTCTCATATGACGATGCAAAGAACCTCGGCGTTACCGGTCCTGTGCTCCGCGCTTCAGGTGTGAATTTCGACGCGAGGAAGAACAAGACCTATTACGTGTACCAAAAACTCCATTTCTCCACGCAGGTGCAGATGGCCGGGGATAACCTTGCGAGATACAAGGTAAGGATGATGGAGATAAGGGAGAGCATACGCCTGATAAGGGAGGGAATAAAAGCGCTTCCCGATGGAGATGCCCTCGGAATGCCTGTAAAGCTGATACTCCCTGCAGCGAAGAACCGAATATCGATTGTGAGCCGCGAGCTCCCGAGAGGGGAATGCATCATGTATCTTGTAGCTGATGCACAGAAGCCGTACAGGCTCTCCATAAGATCCCCAAGCTTCATAAATCTGGCAGCCCTGAATTTTCTCGCGAAGGGGCAGCGCACGGCAGACATGTTCGGAATAATGGGAACGCTAGACCTGGTGATGGGCTGTGTTGACAAATAACCTGCAGATCCCTCCTGGCATGGGGCTGAATGTAACCGCGTACATAAATTCGTCCAATCCAGTGTACTCCGTAGGCGGAATAATAGCATTTGCGATAATAGTGGCAATAATAATATCGATCTTCGGCTATGTATTCGGCTGGCTTGAGAGGAAGATGATAGCCAAGGTGCAGCACAGGCACGGGCCCACATATGTAGGCAAGTTTGGCATACTGCAGAACTTTGCGGATCTTGTGAAGCTCCTTGCAAAAGAGGATATAATACCGGACTCGGCCGAGCGCACTCTATACATCATAGGCATGCCTCTCCTTGTCTCGGTCTCCATATTCCTTGTTCTGCTGCTTCCTTTCGCACCATCCCTCCAGGCGACCAATTTCGCTTTCGGCATACTGATAATCTTCGTTATACTTTCCTTCACCCCTATCCTTCTATTCATAACCGCCTTCAGCACCAGCAACAAATTCGCAGATATAAGCGCGCAGAGGTCCGTCCTGATACTTCTCAGCTACGAGCTCCCAATGATACTCGCGGTCGCAGCTGTGGGAATAGCGGCGCACGGCTACAATATAGCCTCCATTATAGATGCCCAGTCAAGCGGCATATTCGCAATATTCATGCCGCTGGGCCTTGTAGTACTGTTCATAACCATGCTTGCGGAACTCGAGAGGCCGCCGTTTGACCTGAGGGAAGCGGACTCGGAGCTCATAGCCGGATGGCTTACGGACATGAGTGCCCCATACTACGCCCTTTCCCTCTTCTTGGATTATTCCAGGATGCTGCTCGGCAGCCTTCTGATAACAATACTGTTCTTCGGAGGGTGGGAAGGACCCCTGCTTCCGCCAATAGTATGGCTCCTTGCAAAGGCATCGATAATAAGCATATTCATAATCATAATAAGGGCGACTACGGTAAGGATGAGGATAGACAGCATACTCAAGTTCGGATGGAAATGGCTTCTACCGCTCTCCCTGATAAACCTTGTGATTGCATATATAATATTTGCCTGAGAAACGGGAATAAGTGGAGGAAATGATAAGCCCAATAGCAAAATCTATAAAGGCCCTTGGCGAGAAAAGGTTTACAACTGAATTTCCAGAGGAGCGTGAGTCCCTTCCGGACGATTACAGGGGAATGCTGCGCCTCGACATGGATACATGCATAAGCTGCTTCGCATGCGAGAGGATATGCCCGAACAAGACCATAACCATGGTGGAAGTGGTAACTGAGAAAGGCGTAAAGAAGATGCCGCAGATAGGGATAGAAAGGTGCCTCTTCTGCGCCCTGTGCGAAGAGGTCTGCCCGCCAAAGTGCCTTACCCTGAGCAAGAACTACGATTACGGTGTGTACGACAAGAGGGACCTCCTGAAGAGGCCTGAAGATTTGGAGTAGGTTTGTGGGATGCTACTGCAGTATGCTTTCGATGTAACCGCATTCATCCTTGCAGCGGCATCGGTAATGCTTTTTGTGCAGAGGAAGATACTGTATGCTGTCCTCATGCTGGTAATAGCATTCGCATCAAGCGCGTTCATATTCGTGCTCCTGAACCAGGTACTCGCCGCCTTCCTGCAGCTCTTCGTATTTGTTGGCGGGCTCTCGACTTATCTGGTTGTCGCGGTATCACCCGAGCAGAAGGGCGCAAACCTGTCCAAAATGCCATATTTCGTCGCAGGCGCGATAATAATAACCTCTGCACTCTCGCTTATGGTACTGAGAATGCCGCAGGTATACCTGGCTTCTAACCAGAATCTAGTAGACGCAGCCGCATCAGCATTCTCCGGGACATATGCGTTCCTGCTTTATCTCATAATAATCCTGCTATTCTCTTCGACTATAGGCACCGTACTCCTGATAAGGAAGCAGATACGCCTGGTGTGAAAATGATACTATCCACGTATATCGTAGCCAGCGCCGTTCTGATAATGGGGATAGCGCTTGCAGGCCTGCTCTCTGACAGGCACTTCATAGCGATAATGCTTGGCATAGAACTCATATTCGTTGCAGACACGATCCTGGTGATAGGCGGATTTTCCCTTTACCAATCGCCCAATCCTGCTGCAGTTGTAATGCTTGTCGGTATATGGGCTGTCGCCGCAGTGGAGATAATAACACTGATAACCTTTTATGTCTACATGAAGGCAAACAGGATAGACTTCGACGTAAGGAAGCTCTCTAAACTCAAGTGGTAGAATGATGGCTCTTATACTTATTGCCCCATTGCTTCTAGGCGCATTGCTCTCGCTGATAGTGCCTGGTGCAAGGAACACCAAGTATGTGGCTTCAATCCTGAGCCTCCTCTCGCTCTTTATGCTTCCGTTTGCATCACATGGAACATCAAGCCTTACGTGGCTCTCACTGCAGGGAATAACCCTGAGCATCTCCACACAGATAGCGCCGCTCAATTTCGTCCTTCTCCTTGCAGTATTGGTAATAGGGCCGCTAATAATGGCTTATTCTGCGGGATATATGGATAAGCTGAGCGAGCATAGGCGCTTCTACTCGGAAATGCTTATATTCGAAGCTGCCATGGTCCTCTTCGCAATAAGCGCAAATTTCGTATCTTTCTTCATCGCTTGGGAGTTTCTTACGCTTATGAGCTACCTGCTGATAGGATTCTGGTACGCGCGCCGCTCCGCAGCGCACGCAGCCAGGAAGGCGCTGAGCATCGTCTTCATAGGTGACATCTCATTATTCTCTGCAATAGTGATATTCTTTGTATCTTTCCATACTCTCCAGTTCTCAACGATCATAAGCGCGCTCGGCGCCTCCGGATCAACGCCCACCGCACTCGAATATACTGGCGCTCTCTTACTTCTTGTTGCAGTATTTACAAAATCCGCACAGTTTCCGTTCCACGAATGGCTTGCAGATGCAATGGAAGGTCCCACTCCTGTATCAGCGTTCCTGCATTCAAGCACGATGGTAAAGGCAGGCGTATTCGCTGTAATATCCCTTCTTCCAATATTCCTCGCCTTCGGTTCTTCGCTGCAGGAGATTATACTCGCCTTCGGTCTGATAACCGCAGTGCTCTCGACTCTGAATGCGCTCAGGGAGACGCATATAAAGAAGATAATAGCATACTCGACTGTTCAGGAGCTGTCCCTTATGCTCGTCCTGATAGGGATAGGTGCGTACCTGGCCGCGATATTCTTCTTCTTCGTCCAGAGCTTCTACAAAGCCCTTGTATTCTTCGGGTCAGGGGCGGCAATGGAGGCTTCGGATAGCGAGAGCCTGTACGATTCCGCCGGTATGAAGTCAAACAGAATAGTATATGTTACTACAGCAGTATCAGTCCTCTCTATTGCCGGCATACTCCCATTCTCGGGATTCTTCGTAAATACATTTATAGGGTACTCAATATCCTCCTACACCTCCCCATTCTACATATTCTTCTCCGCCATAGCGCTCCTCACAAGCCTCTACATATTCAGATGGTTCGCATACCCTTCAAAGGGCTCTGTGCGCGTGATGCCCGGAATAAGGTACAAGGCGACCGCAAGGAGCATGTCATATCCAATGGCAATCCTTGCTGCGCTCTCCCTTGCTTCGATAGGCTTCGCCATTTTCCTCATGGACCCTGCCTACCTATCCGGCTACCCTAGCTATTTCAGTCCAGGCGCGGTGGGCATACACATTACAGATGCGCTTATAGAGACTGCAATAGCGATAATAGGCTTCGGAGCCGCGTATGTGTTATACTGGCGCCACAAGGCGCCTGCCGGAGCCGCTGCGCCACACGGGGTCATATATACCAGGTACGCATTCAACAGGCTTTACGGCGTTACAGCATCTCTCTTGACTCTTGTAGGCGCAGGAGCATACATGTTTGATTCATACCTGAACTACTCAATAGACACATTCGGCAGGGATATAATGCAGCTTGGCAACATAGTGCGCCGGGCCTCTTCGGGAAATATAAACAACTACGCCCTTGCTTTCAGTCTCGGACTTCTTCTACTTTTCATTTACGCTTATCTGGTAATATAAATGTCAACAACATACGCTTACGTAGACATTGCATTTCTCTGTGCATCATTGCTGCTCCTATTCGGAGCACTGGCTATAAGGCTCTCCGGAAGGAAGCGCATGCAGTTCACCTACAATATCCTGATGCTCCTGGTTCTCGTTATCCTCTCCGCATACATGATAATAGCAGGTTCAGCTCCTGATGTCTTTGTAGGGATATCCTTCAATGCGTTCTCCGCGCTCATGTTCTTCCTCTTCTCATTCGGCATGTTAATGGTAAACCTCCTCGCATATGAATACGCATCCAATTACGCAGATTTTGCGCTTATGTCAGATTTTGCCCTACTCGGCATGATAATCATCGCATCCTCAACATCCCTAGTTAGCCTATTCATAGGCCTTGAACTTACGAGCATACCAACAACATTCGCTATACTTCTGGAGAGGAAAAGCATAGAACCCGCAGTGAAATTCTTCATAATGGCCTCGATATCCATAGCCGTCTTTGCCTTCGCCGCAGGTCTTTATTACATACTAACAAATTCACTTGCCCTGTCACCAGCGCTCCAGGAGGGCGCGCTGGTCTTCGCTGCATTCATCTTTATAGCCTCCCTGAGCTTTGATGCATCGATATTCCCGTTTAACATACTCATACCTGATGTTTACGAGGGGTCGCGCTCGTATCTAACCGCAATGCTCGGTGGCATCAACAAGAAAGCAGGGTTTGCAGCGCTTATACAGATAATGGTCCTTTTGTTCTTTGCCTACAGCGGTCTCTTCATAGCCGTGGCCCTGCTATCAGTTATAACAATGTTCTACGGCAACCTTCCTGCGCTATCACAGTCAGGGATAAAGCGGCTCTTCGCATACTCGTCAATATCCCAGGCTGGGTACATACTCATAGGCATAGCCGCCGCTTCTGCGCAGGGCATTACTGCGAGTCTATTCCAGATATTTGCACATTCTTTCGCTTTCATAGGCATTTTTGCCATATTTGCACTCATGGAGAGCCGCGGCCGAACGAGAATCTCTGACATGGCAGGACTCTCCTCGGAGAATCGCCTCGCAGCGTTCGCGCTTGCGATATTCATGTTCTCATTCATAGGGATACCATTCACTATGGGGTTCATAGGCAAGTTCCTGCTCTTCCTGAGCGCAGTAAACTCAGGCCTTTACTGGCTTGCGATAATAGGGATAATAAACAGCGTAATATCCATCTACTATTACTTCAGACTTCTCATAGCCTCGTACTCAAAGGGAAGGACTTCTAGGCAGTTCCACATGCCCCCCAGGGTAAAGGCGGTGGTGGGCATATGCCTTGCCGCCACCATACTCTTTGGAATCTACCCGATGCCGCTAATATCCGTATCTTCCTCTGCGGCTTCTTATCTCTTCTCGCATGTAGCAGCTATGCTATGAGGAATTGTACCAATAGTTTTCTGCGGAAACAATAGTCCCTATCCTGTATATGCCTTCAGGAGGGAATGTGGCATTCAGGTAAGCGCATCCATCTCCAATGCACTCATGCGAAAGATACATCTCAGAAGCTATCGATATATACCCTGAGATGCGGAAGCCCTGCAGCCCGGTTCCCAGGGAGTAACCAAGGCTCGAATTAAGCGAAGGAAGAAGCAGCGCAGCTACTACGACAAACGACAATAAAACTATCCCGTAAAATCCCATAGAACTAACCTGCAGAAAAGCAGAGAAGGTACTCTCCGTCAGGACCATAGGGGAAGCATCTCATGTATTGTGCAGGCCCAGCAGGCTGCCCTACCCTAGCTACAAAGAGGCTGACATTCCTTATTCCATATACTCCTTCCATAGTGGAATATATCTTCTCAATGCAATCTGAACCGTTGGAGACGTAGGAATCAACGCATTCACTAGTTGTTGCATTGGAATATACGGCATGGACAAAATCGTAGAAGGCCATATTATAAGACAATAAGCTTACGCTACTGTGCGTCTCCGCAAGGTAGGAGAAATAAGCATGCATGGCATACGCAGAAAAAAACATAGCGACAGAGACAGCAATCAAAGCCTCTGCAGTCGCAAGCTGTACTCTCATAACCCATCACCCTGTCGTTACATAAACCACAGACCCATCATACGTTGAGCTGCCGTTAATGCTCCCGAATCCAGCGGGAAGCGATACATATATGTTAAAACTGGCATTTTTCATTCCATAACAGATGGCGCTATTCCCTTCAATCCTGCAGTATCCTCCCGTGGCGTTAAGTCCGGAGACTGCCTTCTGGTACATGTTTCCCTCGCTGCCTATTGCTTCCTGTATCTGCGCACTCTCGCCTGATGTTACCTCTGTCGAATTATAATAGGCGAGCATGCCTGTTGCATACCGTTCAGAGGAGAGGAACGAACTGTAAGAT
>JAJZOF010000001.1:14386-19915 GCA_021811535.1 Microcaldota archaeon
TCAAAACCGCCTCCCAAGGACCACGAGACCTCAGGTATGCCTTCCGGAGAGTATACCCCATTGTATGTCTGCTGGACAGGCGAGTTATAAGAGGCAAATGATCTTACGACCGCAAGTGCAGGGCTGCCCATATAAAACACAAGCGCAGCAGCACAGAGGGCAACTAAAGAAGACGCTACTATCAGAAATTCCAAACTTGCCTGGACTCTCATTGTCCCACCAAAATAAGCTCCCTGCCTGATACTACGACTATCCTGCAAGGCCTATCCATTCTGCATTTATCGTATTCAGAAAGGTTCCCGAGCCCGTATCCGTATTCTGAGAGAAGGCCCTCCGCGCCAGGGTATGTAAGATTCGCAGCATATACTGCAGACACCGCCTCCTGCGAATGCGCTGCGAAGAGCTCGTATGATAACGAATAATTTGCGAGGAGCAGCGCTTGCGCCGAAGTAAATGTGTAAGAGCCAAGCAAGAGCGCCGATGCCAGTAAGACGAACGCAAGCCCGATAAGCATGTCAATAGTAAGCATCATCCGCCCACCCCGATACAACTGCATGACGCAGCAAGAGATCCAGACGCTTTGTACGCATATGCATAGATTCCTGCAAGGGCAGTATTCCAAGGTCCCGCAGCAACCGCGTGCGCAGCAGAAATTACCAGGGCTGATGCTGAGAGTGCGATAAGCATCTGCACCATCATCTCTATGCTAATCTGAAGCCTAATTTATATCACCAATGTAGCGTTTCCGAAGCCCGTGTAGATTATCGGGATATGCATGTAGCCCCCGCACGGGGATTCCCTGTATATTGCGACCCTCTCAAGGAAGCTGAAAGTTCCATATGCGGTTACGAGCCTATCGCCTTCAGCACTTGCATTGCAAAAAGACGTTGGCACATATGCTTCGGCAAACCCCGAGCCCGCTGCCAGATCACCGTTTATCTCTGCAACCAGCGAGGAGAGCTCAAACCTCTGCATGCCGATACCCATCCCTGTCTCCTTCCCTGCCGCAATCCCGAGTGCGGCGAGAAGTGCCAGTCCGCCTAAAGCAATGTAGAACATGAACTCGAGCGACATCTGGGCGTTCATAAACTAAGACCTAGAGAGCGAGGACAGGTCCCCGGCTATTGCAGAGTAAATGCTGGTGTTAGTGCCGTTTACCATTGTGCTTGTGCTTACTGCGCCCTTGAACTTTATTATCATTGCAAGGGCTATGAGCACTACCATGCTGGCTGCAGATATCATCATTATGTACTCAAGGGACCCCTGCCCCTTTGACGCGCGAGCCAGGACAAAGGCAGCTCTTACCTCAGTAGGCACCAACATTCCTGTCAAGCTTCGCATTTTGCAATGAATACTTCCATTCATCAAACCACTCACATAAATGTTACCAACAACCTGGATACCGAGAGCATAACAAGCGCAGAAAAGGAAAACGGTATGGCGATCAATGCCAGCTTCGTAAAGGCGCCATCCTTTTTTACCGAGAATAGCGCATTTATGCAAAGGCAGCACAGGATAAATCCTGCTATTGATGCCTCAAACATCGCGCCATGGACAGAACTTCCGGTAAAGCGCATCAGTCCCGAAGCTATGCCGCCGAACGCAGGGAGAAAGAAGCCCAGCCCGGCAATGGATACCCTATCCATCCCGACAGCCCTTGCGACATATTCATGCTCCGCATCAATCTGCCTCCTGATCCGCATACCCAGATGATCCATTGCATGGGATATGTCCCTGCCTGCCGAAGCACCGAAGGCAGCGAGCTCAAAAACAGAGTTCGCGAGCGGATCCCCGGTTATCTCTCCATCTGCCACGCCTGTGGAGATAAGCATATTGCACCATCTAATAGCCTTCACTCTCAACTCTGCTCCCTCTATCCTTGCCACGCATCTCCTAATAGAAGGCAGCGTGGATCCTGAAGCCGAAATCCTAAAGGCAAGGTTCATCGCATCAGCCCTGTCATGCCCTCCATCCTTAGCCCTTCCTGTCATATAAGATATCAGTCCTAATCCAAGCAAAGCGATGAAAAATGCATATGTTCCGATAACAAATAGTGCTGCACTACATCCTGCCGCAGCAAGGCAGTAAAACAACACTGCTATCCAATTCCTCATAGAAAAACCCTCTCCATCTTTGCCTTTACCGCGGCATACGCAACTGGCATGACGCCTAGCATTATCAGTGAAAACGGCAGAATGCTGCCCCTTCCCCCCACTATCGACTCCCCTACAAAAGCGAATATTACAAAACTCGGCCCTACAGCGGAGAAGAACATGCTGAGTGTGGATAGCTTTACGATATTATCCCACTTCTTTGCCCCTTCCTCTTTCTCAAGCGAATAATAACCTGCAACTGCCGCTTCAAGCGACTCGGCGTCTCCGATAACCCTGCAAGATCCATCTGCAGAAAGAGGTATCGCTGTATTATTTCCACCTATCTCTGCCTTCTCACCGCATAGCAGAAGTATCCTGATCCTCTCGAGTCCCTTCGCTGTCATGTCCTCTTGGGAAGCATGCCCTGAGATCGCAAGCGCATTGCACACCCCTATTCCCGCCTTTGAATACGCGAGCGCAAGGTCCGCCGCCCATAAAAATCTTTCCCTAGCCTCACCTACCCTCCGCACCCTCTTATTTACGGAGAGTAATAAGGCTATGGCACAGCAAGGAAGTGCGGAGACGGCGAATGATTCCAGCAATCCAGAAGACCCGTGCACATCATTCACTATGGCAAAGAGGGTGCCCCATACGACCCAAGCGGAAAACCAAGGCATTACAGCATATATCCTACGCGAATCCATTCCAATCAGCCGAACTCGGATCCGATCTTATAATCCAGTAGCTTCTTTTCAGCCTCCCTCTGCCCGATGCCCTCAGCGATTATTTTCTCCAGAAGTGCAGAACGCTCCTCGAACTCGCGCAGCGACGCCTTTTTCGATAAGCCTCTGATGTGAGAATACTTCTCGATCACCTTGGATGACCCAATCGCCTTCCTCAATATATTCCCCCCTTCCCACAGGCTTGAAAATTCTACAGAATCCCCGCAGCTGAGCTCCTCTCCTCCATCCGTCTCGGCTCTGCTGAGCCATCTATACTCAAACACGGCGCAAACCCTGCGGGTCCCATTCAAATCCTGGACGGTATGGATCGAGGAGTCAAGTGCGCTTATGTTCCCTGCTTCAACAGACATTGGTCTGCTCAATAACCTATTCACAACTGCAATGGGTTCAGGATTGCTGTGCATTGTAGCGAGGAACGGAACCCCGATATTTCCTCCTGCAAAGAGTTCCCTAGCCTCGCTGCCTCTCATCTCGCCTACAACAATCATCTCCGGACGTAACCTAAGCGCATTTACCACCTGGTCGCCTACTCCCACCTTTCCGTATCTGGAGCCGTGCAGTGCCACGAGGTTATTCACATGGTTGGCGAAGCGTATCTCATTGATGTCCTCTTCAACCACTATGGTTTTCCTATAAGGCATGTCAAGTTCCATAAGGGCAGATAGCAGTGTAGTCTTCCCGCTTGCAGGAGGACCGCATATAACCATGCACATCCCGGAGTCGAGCAGCATCCATACATAAGCAGCAGCCTCGCAGGTTATCATCCCTGATTTAATTATTGCAATTAGGCTCCTGTTCTTAAATCCGCCCATCCTTATGGATGCAGCAGCACCGCTGGTGGCGTATGGTTTTATCTGTGCATGTATCCTCGCATTGTCCAGCTGCAGGTCTACTACCGGATTCTCGAACCCTATCGACTTCTCTGCGTTATACGCCATCTTGTTAACCGCGACCCTGAATTCGTTCTCGCCCCTGAACCTAAGGTTTGTGCTGCACCTGCCAAATTCCGCGGAGACAACGCTTATTATAGATGACGGCGAGTTTATCTCTATCTCCTCTATCCCTTCCTTATCCTCCATCAGCATGCTCAGCGGGCCATATCCGGCGATGTCATGCGCTACCATATACGCAATAGCCTCATATCCTGCACCATTTTTGCTGAGAAGCCTGCTGGAGATGCCAATAACCCTGCTTATCTCCGATGCATTTCCAATCTCCAATCCCGAAGACGAAACCTCCGCCAGAACTGCCCCTTTTGCCATTGCCGCTGCCTTTTCAGCACCTCCGGAGATGCCTGAAAGGGGGCCAACATGATAACTGTATCTTCCATTGTATGAAAGCACCGCCTTCTCAACCAGGCCCCCCGCGCTCTTCACGACTCTCTGCGAATCCGCAGGCAAGACCTCAAAAGACAGCCGCAGCGCCTGCGCCGGCTCATGCGCAGGCCCCCTGCTTAATACGAGATCCCTAATGTTTATTTTTATCATAATATCAATACTTATATTAAAATAAAATATCTTATACTAAAATATATGATATAAAAGTATATATACTTTTCTAATAATTAGTATTCAAACATAACTGGATATACCTGTTATGATACACTTTTGTTGGGGTAAACATGTCTAAACGTGAAAAGGGTAATGATGAGATATGGCTTATAAGGAAGGTCCTGAGCAAGCCAAACTACGCTGTATTGAAGATGCTGATGGTAAAGTCCCCCAGAACAACGCGAGAGCTTTATGCCGCTCTGGGCAAGAGCTTTACCAGGAAGACGCTGATAATCACCCTCAGGACTCTGTCCGTGCAGCTTAATGTGCTGCAGCCGACGCATATACGCACCGAGAGGGGCTACGATTTGGGTTACAACATAAGCCCGAAGCTTAAGGAGATAATAAAAGGCATAGAAAAATACGAGAAGATAATGGAGAGCAGCACCTCTTCACAGAAACAGTAAACCAGTTCAGGTGAGGGATTGATTATAAACAAACCATATATTCTATCCGGGATAAAGAAAACCACGCCTGAAGTCACTACATTTACCTTCAAGTCCCAGGACGGCTCTTCGATGGACTTTATACCTGGAATGTTTGCAATGCTTTATCATAAGGATCCTTCAACCGGAGAGAGCATAGGCCGGGCATTCTCCATTGCAAACCCGCCGCCTTCAGATTCACTCCAGTTTTTTATCTCCATGATTCATGGAAAATTCACATCAAAGCTCGACGCTGCAAAGATAGGCGACATATATTATGTCTCGGGCCCATACGGTCAGTTTAAATTTGATTTCTCCGCGCAGACCAAGTTCCTATTTCTTGCCGGAGGCACCGGCCTCGCCCCGTTCTTCTCGATGCTTGAGAGCATACGTGGCAAAGGAAAGTCCGCAGACGGAGTACTCATATACAGCACAAAATACGCGAACGATATAATAGAAAAGGACCAGCTGGAGAAGATCTCGCAGGATACCGGATTCAAGCTTACTGTTACAGTGACAAGATCACAGGACGGAGACGGCTGGACCGGAGAGAAAGGGCATGTCGATGCAAGTATGATCTTGAAATACGCCCCTGATTGCAAAGAGAGGATAAGCTACATCTGCGGACCTCCAGGCTTCGTGAAGGCCGTAAAAGAAGCCCTTATCTCACTGGGAGTCAACGAGAAGATGATAAAAGCGGAGATGTGGGGATAAACGG
>JAJZOF010000020.1 GCA_021811535.1 Microcaldota archaeon
CTGGTTAAGAGCCAGCCACTCTGACCAAGCTGAGTTACAGGTCCAGAAAAGCACTTTTAATTATTTACCTCCTTGATTTAAAGCTTTTTGCAAAAGAGAGCACTCTCTTATCGAGCTCGCCGGTAAGCGGCTTGAGGTCGTAGAAGACCTGCACTATCGGCTTGTTGGAATTTACCAGCGTGCGGAGATTTGTAGGCGTTCCGGATATGACAACATCACAGTCTGCGGAATTTATCGTAGCCTCGAGATCCCTTATCTGCTTCGGGCTGTAACCCATTGCAGGAAGCTCCTTCGAGAGCCGTGGATACTTCTCGAACGTCTCCTTTATCAGGCCTTTCGCGTATTTCTTTGCGCTGACCACCTCCCCAGCGCCGAACTTCTCAGCCGCTATTGTAGCGGCTCCGAACGTCATGTCCCCATGGGTTATCGTCGGGCCGTCCTCCACCAGGAGGACCTTCGCTCCTTTTATTATCCGCGGGTTGTCTACGGATACAACCGAATCTGCAAGCAGTATCCTTGCAGTGGGATTTATCCTGGATATGTCTTCCTTCACCCTTGAGACCTCTGTCTTATCTGCAGAGTCCACCTTGTTTATCAGCACTATGTCTGCCATCCTCGCGACTATCTCGCCGGGATAGTAGGAGAGCTCTGCACCTGCACGCAGCGGATCAGCCACTGTGATCATAAGATCAGGCTTTATGAAAGGCGCATCGTTGTTTCCGCCGTCCCAGATGATAATGTCGGCTTCCTTCTCCGCGGCGCGGAGTATCTTTTCGTAGTCGACTCCAGCATATACTATCGTGCCGTTCTTGATGTGCGGCTCATACTCCTCGCGCTCCTCTATCGTTGCCTTGTACCTGTCCAGGTCCTTGAGCTTCTCATATCTTTGAAGTATCTGGTCCTTAAGTATCCCATATGGCATTGGATGCCTTATAGCGACTGCCTTGATCCCGTTCTTCCTGAGCAGTGACGCTATGTACCGCGACGTCTGGCTCTTGCCGCTGCCTGTCCTTACTGCGCATACGGCTATTACGGGCTTCGATGACTTTAGCATCGTATGCTCAGGTGAGAGGAGCCAGAAATCGGCTCCGGCGGCGTTTACCATGCTCGCCTTCTCCATAACCGCGCCGTAGGGGAGGTCGCTGTATGACATGACGCATATCTCTGCCTTTGTCCTCTTTATCAGAGCGGGAAGCTCAGATTCGTCGTATATCCTTATCCCCCTTGGATAAAGCCTGCCACTGAGCTCCTTTGGATAAGGCCTGTCTGAGATAAATGGTATCTGGTTTGCGGTGAATGCCACCACCTCGTACCTCTCGTCTTCCCTGAAGAGCAGATTGAAGTTGTGAAAGTCACGCCCTGCGGCACCGATTATTATTACGCGTTTTCTTTGCATCTGAAAGACCCGATATTTTTTATATATTCCCTGCGAATGTATTATATCTTTTCGCTGGTGCGCCGGTGCTGTGGTTTTATGGCTGATAATGATTATGATGCTTCAAAGATAGTCGTCCTTGAGGGTGCACAGGGCATACGCAAGAGGCCTGCCATGTACATAGGGTCTACAGGCCCGGCAGGAGCGCTGCACCTTTTGTACGAAGTGGTTGACAACTCCGTGGACGAGGCGATGGCAGGGTTCTGCAAGAATATATACATAAAGCTCACGCAGGATGATACGGGAAATGTAGCAGAGGTCAGCGACGATGGGAGGGGAATACCTGTAGGGGTAATGGAGAAATACGGGAAGAGCGCGCTTGAGGTTATAATGACGACCCTGCACAAGGGAGCCAAGTTCGAGAATGACGTGTATAAGGTATCCGGGGGGCTGCACGGAGTCGGGCTGACGGTTGTAAACGCCCTCTCGGAATTCACCGTGGTTATGGTAAGGAGAGACGGAAAGGAGTACAGGCAGAGCTTCAGCAGGGGCCTGCCGACTAGCGGGCTTGAGGTTATTGGGGAAGCGGAGGGCACGGGCACCACGATAAGGTTCAAGCCTGATGCGGAGATCTTCAGCTCGCAGAATTTCGATTCCGGTTCGCTCAAGGAACGCCTCAGGGATACGGTATTCCTAAACCCGGGAATAAGCATAACGCTTGTGGACGACAGGTTCGGCTTGAACGAGGAGGAGAAGTATTACTCTGACAAAGGCGTGGCGGATTTCATAGCTTTCCTTAACAAGGGGAAGGAGACGATAACCGAGATAATAAGCGGGAAGAAGGCGGAGGGAGGGATAGTGGTCGAATTCGCCATACAGTACAATACGGGATATGAGGAGAAGGTGGAGTCCTTCGTGAACACCATAAGGACTGACGAGGGAGGGACGCACCTGACTGGATTTCACTCCGCACTGACGAAAGCTGTATCGAATTATATGTCCAAGAACAAGGCGGCGGCGAAGCAGGCGGATAGGATAAGCGGCGAGGATGTCAGGGAAGGGCTTGTCGGAGTGGTCAGCGTAATGATGCAGAACCCTGAATTCGAAGGGCAGACAAAGGAGAAGCTCGGAAACATACAGGTGAAGACGCTGGTGGAGAGCTGCGTCTACCAGCAGCTCTCGAGATATTTTGAGGAGCATCCGCAGGATATAAGGATGATAATAGAGAAGGCATCAAGCGCTGCGAATGCAAGGGAGAGCGCGCGGAAGGCGAGGGAGCTCGCGAGGAAGAAGAGCATATTCGACGACAATATACTCCCGGGCAAGCTCACCGATTGCATCGAGTCTGATCCCGAGAGGACAGAGCTCTTTATAGTAGAAGGGGAGAGCGCAGGCGGCTCTTCAAAGCAGGGACGTGACAAGAAGATACAGGCGGTCCTTCCGCTAAGGGGCAAGATACTCAACGTCGAGAAGGCGAGCAGCGAGAAGATATTCGACAATGCGGAGATAAAGGCCATGATAGCCGCTTTCGGGACCGGGATAAACGAGAGTTTTAATCCGGACAACATAAGGTACAGGAAGATCATAATAATGACAGACGCTGACGTTGACGGGAGCCATATACGCACCCTTCTCCTGACCTTCTTCTACAGGTACATGAAGAGGATAATAGAGCTTGGCTATGTTTACATTGCGCAGCCCCCGCTCTTCAGGGTATCGAAAGGCAAGGACGAGAGATACTGCTACAGCGAGAAGGAGCTGGACGACCTTGCTTCGTCGATGGGCAAGGTCGATGTCCAGAGGTACAAGGGGCTTGGGGAGATGAACCAGGAGCAGCTCTGGGAGACCACAATGAATCCTGAGACGCGCATACTTAAGCAGGTCGGGGTTGGTGATGCGGAGAAGGCTGATGAGCTCTTCACCATACTCATGGGCATTGACGTCTCGAAAAGAAGGAAGTTCCTGCACGAGCATGCTGAAGAAGTCAACTCACTTGATATCTAGCATGTTAGCTGTAGAATATTATTGAGCCCTCTGCAAGGGCGAGCAGCATTATTGGGCTTATGCTCTGCGCCTCCCTGGAGAGCTTCTTTGCAGTCTCCTCCGCCGGGGTTTCGAGAGACCTTAACATATCCTTTACGCCTGAGACACTTATCCCGCTGTTCCATAGAGAGAGGCGGGAGAGGCATGTTGCATCGCTGTCGCGGAGAGCACTGTGGAACGGACTGCTTCCGTTCGAGATGAGCGTAGCCAGCTCCGACGCGGGGACTTCTCTCACTTCAAGTATGTGATGCCCTGATGATTTATAACTGGGGCCGTTTATCTCGCGAGCGGCGCTTAGGACAGCGGAATTAATCATTGAAATAGCCGTGGATTTGTCTCCTGTGCTTATCGTTTCCGAGAGGAGAATTGATGAGTATACATGCAGTATCGATTCGTTTACCCTGTATATATCGCGCGCGGATGGATATGAGAAGGCTGCGCGCCTTGAGATGCTCTCGAGTGAATCGGATATTCGCTTGATCTCAAACGGCAGGTCGCCTTGGATGGCGCCTTTTAGTTTTTGCGTGTAAACAACCTAAAAACAAAAATGATTGTCTTACTGTGATTTTACCTTCCTTTTGTCTCTATAAAAACCTTTCCTCGGTTACGTTCTCCTACGTCTCTTCACGTAGCATGTAGAATGTTTATAAAGACGCTTTGCGCGCATCATGCACCACCGGCACGTGCATTTTTTCCGTGAGATTGGATGGTTTAAATACTTTTTCTGCTATTAATTGCCTGTAAATCCATACTGCGCAGAATTCATGTCTTTCTGCCTCTCTTTGGCTGCGGTGGCCACATGGGCAAGATAAACAAAGTAATGCTTGAAAATGAGCTCCAGACGAGCTACCTTGATTATGCGATGAGCGTGATAATCGGCAGGGCCATACCTGAGGCAAGGGACGGACTGAAGCCTGTGCAGCGCAGGATACTCTATGCAATGTACATGATAAAGAATTTCCATAACCTTCCCACTAAGAAGAGTGCCAGGATCGTCGGAGAGGTCATAGGCAAATTCCATCCACACGGTGACATAGCCATATACGACTCCCTTGCGAGAATGGCACAGGAATTCTCCATGAACCACACATTGGTTGAGGGGCAGGGCAATTTCGGCTCGATAGATGGAGACCCGCCTGCGGCGATGAGGTACACAGAAGTAAGGCTTGCGAAGATAGCTGAGGAGGCTCTCGCAGACATGGAGAAGGAGACGGTCGACTTCGTCCCTAATTTCGACAATACGGAGAGCGAGCCTGCGATACTCCCATCTAAGCTCCCAAACCTTCTTGTGAACGGGGCTTCAGGGATAGCTGTAGGGGTGGCTACGAGCATCCCCCCGCACAACCTCGGTGAGGTCTGCGACGCAGTAGTATTCATGCTTAAGAACAAGGACTGCACGGTTGAGCAGCTCCTTGAGATAATAAAAGGCCCTGATTTCCCTACCGGAGGCATAGCGGTAATGTCACAGGCAGCTTACATGGGATACAAGCTCGGCCGCGGGCAGCTGGCGCTTAAGGCGCGGGCGGAGATAAATGAGAAGAAGGGGACGATAAGGATAATTGAGATACCATACAGCGTCAACAAGGCTACGCTGATAAAGACCATCGTGCAGCTTGTCAGGGACAAGAAGATAATAGGCATAAAGGACATAAGGGACGAGAGCGACAAGAACGGGATAGAGATAGTTGTCGAGTACAAGGACGGATTCCAGGGGGAGCAGGTCCTAAACCAGCTCTACAAGCATACGCAGCTGCAGATAACGTTCCCGCTGATAAACCTCGCGATAGTGAAGAAGAGCCTGAAGAACCTCACGCTTTCGCAGATGCTTGCAACGTTCATTGAGCACAGGAGGGAAGTGGTGCTGCGCCGGTGCAGGCATGAGCTCAGGGTTGCTACGGAGAGGCTGCATATAGTCGACGGCCTCCTTATAGCGATAGGCAGGATAGACAGCGTGATAAGGGATATCAAGGCCAGCGCTGACATAAACGAAGCGCGCGGAGTGCTTATGGGAAATTACTCCCTCTCTGAGAGACAGGCGAACGCAATACTCGAGATGAGGCTGGGCAGGCTCACGCACCTTGAGAATGAGACCCTTGAGAAGGAGAAGGCCGAGCTGAACGGGAAAGTGGATTACTACAGCAAGGTCATAGGCGATCCGGCGCTTGTAGATGGAATAATAATAAACGAGACAGAAGAGCTGAAGAAGTCCTATGCACGGCCAAGGAGGACTGCAATAGAGATATCTGATGAGGCTGTAGAGATAACCCAGGAGGACATGATAAGCGACTACGATGTGACGGTAATAATGACAAACAGCGGATATGTGAAGAGGCTTAGCACGCAGAATTACAGGGAGCAGGCACGCGGGGGGCATGGCATAATAGCGATGAACCTCAAGGAGGGCGACTTTGCTAAGCAGATGATAGGATGCAGGAACAAGGAATACGTCATGTTCATCTCCAACACTGGCAGGGCGTACTGGCTTAAGGCTTACAATATACCGGAGAGCGGGAGATACTCGGAAGGCAAGGCGATAGTGAACCTGTTGAATGTGAAGGACGAGAGGATAGTGCTGATGCTCAATGTGAAGGACTTTGCAGGCTCCAGGATAGCATTCCTGACTTCCAGAGGCGTGGTAAAGAGAGTAAACGGGGAGCTCTTCTCCAGGCCGAGGGCCACTGGCATCCGGGCCATCTCGCTTAATGAGGGCGACGAGATCGTGGATGCGATAATTTACAGGGGCGGAAAGTACTTCCTCATAATGACTAAAAACGGGAAGGCCATAAAGTTCCCCGAAGAAGATGTGCGCATGATAGGCAGGTCGGGGATAGGGGTTAGAGGAATACGCCTTAAGAAGGGGGATGCTGCGATAAACATAATATCCGCAAGCGATGCCGGGAGCGTTCTCACCGTAACGGAGAAAGGCTATGGGAAGGTCACTGATGTCAATAAATACAGGACGCAGGGAAGAGGCGGAGGGGGAATAATAAATATAAAGGCAAATGAGAAGACTGGGAAGGTGACAAAATCCCTTTTCGTGAAGGATGAGACCTTTGTGAGGCTGATAAGCTCAAACGGCGTAAGCATAACCATACCGATAAGCTCAATAAGGGTTACGGGAAGGGCTGCCAGCGGAGTCAGGCTTATGAAGCTTGACAGCGGCGCGGTTATAGTTGATGCTGCTCTTGCTTACAGTAAGGATTAGCCTCAGACCAGCGCTGCAAGTTTATCTGCGCCCCTGGCCATCGCGGCGCGTATTATGGCTGCGTCGACAGGAGTCATCTCTGAGAGCGTTGATGCGCCTATTCCTGAGAGCGCTATTGCCATCTTGCTCCCGGGCATATGCTCTGTGTTTATTATGGCCCCGTACTCTTCAGGGGTTATCCTCGCGATGAGCGAGTGCGAATTGAATGTGCCTATGTTTGTCTCCACGCTCATCTCCCCGAGGTAGCGGAACATCATCTTCCTCCCTATCCCGGTCTCTTCTGCAAATTCGCGCACCGCGGCGGCGCGCTTCGTCTCGCTCCCGTCTATATGGCCTGACGGGCAGTTGAGCCTGCCCCCGAAAGTGTCATCGGGCTTCCTCCTGAAAAGAAGAAGCAGCTCTTCGCCGCTCCTGGGGTTCCTTATTAGCGTCATTATGTGCACTATGTTGTGCACTTCGGAAGATAAAGGAGACGCTTTTGGCATTGCCTGCAGTTCAGGAGCCTGGCTGAGCAGGATTGACATATTATCCAATCCTTATTAATCATTTACGTGCTTATTAAGTCTAGAATTTGATACGTTGATTGGCGTAGGTGCTTGATTGAAGATCGCTTTCCAGGGGGTTCACGGTGCTTACAGCGAGGCTGCCGCGGAGAAGCACTTCGGCAGGAAGAACAGTTTCGTAGGGTGCTATAACATAGCGGATGTCTTCAGCTCTGTCGAATGCGGCGATGCCGACTTCGGCTTTGTGCCTGTGGAGAACTCCATAGAGGGGCCCGTTACCCAGACATATGACTCCCTCGTCAACGGCAAGCTATTCGTTGCGGGGGAGCATATAATGAGGATATCCCACTGCCTGATCGGATTTGCCGGCAGGAAGCTTGGGAGTATTGCAGGCGTATATTCCCACCCGCAGGCGCTTGCGCAGTGCAGCAGGTTCATACACCACAACAGGATGGTCGAGATACCTTTCCATGATACCGCAGCAAGCGCAAAGCACATAAAAGAAGAGGGGCTTAAGGACTTTGGCGCGATAGCAAGCGAGAGAGCGGCAAGGGCTTATGGCCTATCGGTAATAAAGAGGAGCATAGAGAATGACCACATGAACTATACCAGATTCTTTGCCATATCGAGGGAAGCTGGAACGCATGGTGGCAGTGGCACGAAGAGCTCTTTCGCATTTGTGACAAACAATAAGCCAGGGGCTCTCTACAACGCGATAGGATGTTTCGTGAAAAAAGGCATAAACATGACCTACCTTCAGTCAAGACCGATAATAGGCAAGCCATGGAATTACATATTTTATGCGGAGTGTGAGGGAAGCATGGAAAGCCGCCCGATGTCAGGTGCGTGCAGGGAGCTCGCCAGGAACGCAAAGAGCTTTAGATTCCTTGGCTCGTACGCGAAGGCAAAGGTGCTTGGATGAAAATCGCTATAATCGGAGGCGGAGGGCAGATGGGTGCGTGGTTCGCCAGGTTCCTCTCTGAAAAAGGGCACGAAGTTGTCATATCTGGAAGGAACAGCAGAAAATGCAGGATGGTGGAGAGGCAGTGCCCGGTGTCTGTAGCGCGAGACAACATCGCTGCTGTAGATGGAGCTGAGCTTGTGATCATCTCTGTCCTTCTGCAGGATTTTGAGGGAGTGGTGAAGGAGATAGCCCCGCATCTGGGCATCGGGCAGAAGGTCATTGACATAACTTCGGTAAAGGCAGTGCCCGTAGAGATAATGCACTCTAATATAAAAGGCGCCACAGTCCTTGGCACCCACCCTGTCTTCGGACCGAGCTCTTCTGGAAAGGGCGAGAACTTTGTGCTTACTCCTACGAATGAAGAGGAGCGCAGGTTCGCAGGAAAGCTTGGGAGCAGACTCACCATGATGGGTTTTAACGTGGTACAGGTAACCCCTGAGGAGCACGACGAGGCGATGAATATTATATTGGGGCTTACACACTTCGTGGCTTTCGCTACGGCGGATGCGTGGAGCAGGATGCATATAATGAAGTATATGGGCCTGAGCGGACCGAGTTTCAGGAAGCTGAAGTCTTTTGTAGATGATATAATATCCTCGGACCCTAATTTTTACTCTTACTTACAGACGAGCCTGCACGGGCTTGGGGGCTTGGAGGATACATTTGCAGAGTCGGCGGGAAAGATAGCTAAACTTGTAAAGGATGGGAAGCAGAAGGAGCTGATGGAGCACATACGCAGCTTGTCCGATTCTGCGTATTCCAAATGAGTCATGCCCAGTATTTCTTGTTCTTTATGAATTTTTTCTGCGCATCGAGGAGGTCCATTATGAAGCTCTCCTCCTCTTTTCTGAGCATCCTCAGCACCCTTGCAGCGGTGTTTGGCCCTATCCCGTATGTGGAGAGCGCCACTACGGCGCGATCGCCATAGGATGCCACAAGCCCGGATTCCTTCACCATCTCCCAGTATATCGCGGATTCTTTTGATGAGAGGCGCGACCCCGCTCTCTTTTTTGAGAGGATAGTGCGGTACTCTTCTGAGTAGATTGCCAGAAGCGGACTGCCGCAGTTCGGGCATTTTATCTGGCTCGACCCGTTGAAAGATATCTCGTAAGGGGACTCGAACGCACAATATGTGCATATTGTCATTATCCTCTTGCCTGAGAGCCTGTCCCTGAATTCCTTAATCTCCCTGTCCGTAGGGAGGTTTGGCATGAGGAACTCCCTGTAAAGATAGGCGCTGCTCGCTATCTCCGCTGCGATCGGTGAGAGCTTGCCTTCGATATACTTTATCTTGATCCTGCCTGCCTTTATGCCCTCCATGAACTCGGATATCGAGACTGAATCCAGGTAGTTCTTGCTCAGATCGCGCATTACTTCCGCCTCTATTATCGAGCCTGAGTAGAAGGAGATTAGCTTCTCCGCTGCGCTCTTTGTTATTGTCGCGTCTTTGCTTACCACTCCGAATGTCTTAGCTATCTGGACAAATTTATACCTGAATATCTCGGATGACGTTATCGCTTCCCTGCTCTCAAAGTACCTCAGTGACGCTATGCGCTTTAGCATCTCGGAGAAATCAGGGGGCGTGTGCAGCCTGCTTATGTCGATTACTATCGAGTATGGGGTTACCCTCGCTGCAATCTCCTTTGACATGTAGGATCTGGCGAATGAGGATATGAGCTTTGATAGATGCTGGTTGGCGAGCGTACCCAGATAGGTAGTAAGCACAACCAGATTCTCGCTCTCCTCTATTACAATCTCTGAGGTATCGGGCACGAATGCGGCGTTCTGCGCGGCTATGAACTCTCTTGCTGCCTTCAGCGTTGCCCTTTCATTTATCGACTTAGATATCGCTTCCGGCTTTGAGAAGGCCAAGACACACGCATGAACCACATCCTTTGAGACCGGGATGTCCTCGCCCTCCCAGTCAGGTATTGCGGCTTCAAGCTCTGCCGAAGGCTCCACGTATATCGTATCCTCCTCTATGGTTATGACCTTCCACGGGACACCTTTGGTTATAAACGTAGAGCCCGAATCTATGTTGTTATAGACAAATTTTTCGTCGAGAAGGGAGATTATCTTGTTTGAAGACGTATTCCTTACCCTGAAGTATTTGTTATCGGGGAGTATGCTTATGTTCCTTATGAAGTACTGCCTGCCCTTCCCCGTCCTGGATATCTTTCCTTCAGAGTAATTTATTATCCTGTTATCCGCTAGGAAGGAGAGCATTGACCTGAACCATCCATACTCCATCTTCAGATAAGGGGACGCCCTGCGTACTATGTCATATGCCTTTCTCTCGTCCAACACGCCATACTCCAGGGCCATTGCCGCTATCTGGTTTGCAACGACATCCGCAGCAGACCGCTCTATTTCCTTCTTCTCAAGAACGCTGCTCTCTGATAGGTTTATTATTGCGGATGACTCAATGCACTCCATTACCCCGGCCACTATTATGATGCCGTTTGAGACTACGCCCTCGCGATGGCCAGCGCGGCCGATACGCTGGATAAGCCTCACCACCTGGCGCGGGGAACCGTACTGCATGACCAGGTCTATTGCGCCTATGTCTATTCCCAGCTCAAGCGAGCTTGTTGCTATTATGCATTTTATCTCGCCTCTCTTGAATGAGTCTTCCACGATTACGCGTTCCTCCCTGTCTATTGAGCTATGATGCACGCCGACCTTCCCGAAATCATCCTCCCTGCTGAAGTACAGCAGCTTGCTCCCGAGGGATTCGACTACCTGGCGCGTGTTGGCGAACAGTATCGATGCCTTGGATTCCCTGATCAGGGCGCTGATGCGCTCTATCCTCGCGATGGACCTCTGGTCTATTGCAAACATAGCCTTTAGCTTGGCGCCTTTTTCGCCAGGCTGCATGGGCATCTCCACGCTCACGGAGTATTTCTTTGATGTTCCTGATGATATCTCCCTGTAATCGCCTTTGGGGAAGAGGAATGCGGCAGCTTCATCGCTGTCTGCGAAAGTAGCGCTTATGCCTATTCTCTGGTACTCACCTGATATCTCTTTTATCCGTTCAAGAGTTATGGCGAGCTGGGCTCCGCGCTTGTTGAAGTAAAGCTCGTGCATCTCGTCCACTATCACCGTGCGCAGGTTCTTCAGTTTTGGGCGCAGTCCCGAGAGCAGTATGTTCTGAAGAGTCTCCGGCGTGGTTATAAGGAATTGGGGGGCTTTCCTGACCTGCTCCCTTCGCTCCTGCGTGCTTGTATCCCCATGCCGCACGCTTATGCTTATCCCGGTCTCTTCTGAGAGCCATCGCAACCTTGAGAGCAGGTCCCTGTTAAGGGCGCGGAGCGGGGTTACGTATATGGCGCATATTCCTTCCGCATTGGCTGATGGACCGGTATCCATTATCTTCTTCAGCGTCGGTATTATTGCGGCTTCTGTCTTGCCGCTGCCCGTAGGCGCAGATATCAGGCAGTCTATGCCTTTCTCTATCGCAGGAAATGCCATCTTCTGTATCTCTGTCAGGCTGCCAAACTTCTCTTCCAGGAGTGCATATGGATCTTTCATCTCAGGTGCCTCGGCTATTTCCTGCGGCAATCGGGTTTGATGTGAGTTCGCTTGAACCGTAGTCTGCTGCGTATATATACTTCCCATCTGGCGAGACTGCTATTCCTATTGGAAGGCTGCCCACGCTTATAGTTTTTAATATGGTATAATTTGATGTGGATATCATAGATACCGTGCCGTTAACGTGGCTTGATACGTAGAGATACGAACCTCCCGGGGATAGCGCAAGTCCGACAGGGGCGGGGGCTACGCTTATAGTCCTTAAGGTCGAGAGGCTTGAGGAGTTCAGGACGGAAACTGTGTTCCCCAGATTATCGGATATGTAAATCAGCCTGCCATCAGGGGATAGTACGATATTCACAGGACCGATCCCTGCAGGGGCAGAGTTTGTGATGGTATAATTCTTAGCGGATATCTCTGCTATTGCATTCTGGTCGTTCTCTGCCACATATATGTAGCTGCCGTTCCTCGAGACAGCTATGCCGCTGGGATCAAGGCCGACGCTTATGTTTGCAACTAAGTCTCTGGAAGCTGCGGATATGACATAGAGCGAGTTGCCCTGGTTATCTGTGGCATATATGTAGCTGCCGTTCCTCGAGACAGCTATTCCCGCAGGAGTGCGGATTCCGGTTATTGTGCCGGTGACGATCCCTTTTGATGTAGAGAGTATGGCGATGCTGTTGGATCCGTAATTGGCTACGTAAAGGTATGAGCCGTCTGGAGAGAGGGCTATTCCGTCAGGCCCCAGGCCTGCAGTTACGGCACTTTCCACTAATCCATTTGAAGGGTATAGCACCGATACAGAACCCGTGCCGAAGTTGCTTAGGTATATCTTGCATCCAGGACCGAATAACACGTATGCAGGATACTCCTGAACGCTCGCATTCCAGGCCCTCTCGCTGCACGTGGATGCGCCACCTGAAGCGGAGAGGTATATTAGGAGTGTCGCGATTGCGGCAATGAGGACTATTGTGATCGCATTCCTTGCGCCGTGTTTGCCCTTGCTTCTTCTCTTCGGGTGTTTCATTTTATGCCTCATGAAAGACGGATCCTGCAGACCTGCAAGTCAGGCACCTGGCCGTATTGCATGCCGTGAGTAGAGATGATTCCACTGCTTATGCGCCTCTTTATATTGCATTTTATGAATATCCGTTTCAGGTTTATATCGCTTTGTCCACGCGTCCGTGTCTTATTGCCTGCAAGGGCCGCCGTGTAGGTTAGACCTGCGGAGACGCATTCGCATGGCTCTATACGATATAGGCATTCCCTGATGCGGAATACTGCTTCGTAGAATTTGTCTTGGTATAGTTGAGCTGCAGATCAAGCGTAAGGCCGAGCGGTATGCCCTGAAGTGGAGTGGAATGATTGTAGCAGGTGATGTTTAGCGGTGCGTTCCCGAGAGGGCGGTAGTCCTCCTTCTCCACTGTAGAATTGCCGTAAAGGGTGCATGATGCGGATACGACGGTATAGTTCTGACCCGATGACAAAACTACGGACAGTGTGTTTCCACTGAGCGATGCGTTTGTACAGGTAAACAGGTTACCGAAAGAGCAGGTATTCGCAAATCCTGAAGAGAATGCTTCTGATTTGCCGGCTATCCCAAGCCCGTTTATGTAGTTTATGTTTTCCGAAGGCTGGGCGAGTATGAGCGCCTTATTCACCGGCGAGAAGATGCTTATGCTATAGTTGCCTATGTACGCCTGCGTCGCTATCATGGACAGATTCTGCAGGTATGAGTAGTTTTTGCTGCCGTAAGGCTGCAGGTACGTGCTGCAGTATGAGCGGTTATCTGATGTGCTTATTATTCCGAAACATGTCATATTGGCGCTGCTTGGGGCTTCTCTCTCTACCTGATATCCAAGGTATGAACCGTTAATGCCCAGTACGAATGCCGTCCCGTTGGAGAAATTGTAGATTGATTCTATCTCAGAATTGGAAGGGTAGGTAAGCCGTGGGAAGCTGCGCGCTGGAAGACTCTGCGCGGAGTTTGTAAAGTTAAGTTCGGCTATGCAGTTTCCGCCGACATATACGATCCCCTTTATCCAGCCTCCGCTGTACCTTGTGCAGAGCGTGGTAGTAGCGTTTATGCGAGAGAAGGAGACGGTGGAGTTATCTATAGTGTAATTCGTGTTGTAGAGCCCCTTGGCCTGTGATGCTATGCTGAAAACGGAAGGCGAGAGATAACCATCCAGCCAGAAGGACATTATGTAAGAACCGTTTTTATAGCCGGCATATGACGCATCGAGGTTGGCAACGTAAGGGGATGTCGTGTTGAGCAGAGGGTATATGTAATTGTTAAACGGCTTTATTCCGGATATCGAGAATGCGCTCTGATTATACACCTTTGAGAGATATATCGATAATATCAATCCAAGGGTGCGGTAGGAGTATGTTGAGTAAGAGCTCAGGTTTGCGGAAGGCAGATCCGAGGAAGGATTCGGCTGAGCAGGGGCCGATACGCTGAAATTCTCATAGGCCACTGTTGATGTCCTGTTTGGTATGTTGTACAGGTGCCCCGGGTCCGCTATCGCTGAGAAGGAGTATGAGCCGTATCCCTGGAAGGTATAGTTGAAGAAGAGATCCGCGCTCCTGCCTGGAGGAAGGTTGCTTATGGAATACGTCTTGTAAAGTGTGCCATTTACGAAGAGGCCTATATCGAAATTGTTTATCGCAGCCGGACCTGTATTCTTAACGGATATTGGCAGCGAGACCTGCTGGTACTGATAAAGGCTGCGGGAGAGATTCTGGTTAGAGAATACAACGGATATGCCTATCTGCGGGTTTGATGAGAGACTCCTGTAGTATACCGCGGCTGCTGCTACAGCAACTATGAATATTATCCAGAGATATCTTTCTTTCATTTTAACTCGCCGATTAATGATTTTTTGTTAAGTTCTTTTATTACTTCGCTTACGTTTACTACTATCTGGGATACGCTTGAATCGAAAACAGAGCGGATCCAGTCCTCAGGCTCAAATTTCTCCCCTTTCTGAGGAGGGGAGAAGTAGAATCGGCCCTGCTCGTTCTTGATAAGGCCCATCTTCTTCATGCGCAGGAGATGATACCTAAGTGTCTTCTCGTTTATCTCCCCGTAGTTGGAATTTATGTAGGCCTCTATCTCCTTTGCAGAGGGATCCCTCTTCTTTGCAAACTGGAAATACACAAGCGCATCCAGCACTGATATGACGCCCAGTCTTGATTCTCCGGGGTTTATTATCCCAATGGTCAGCGCCAGCCACCGGATTGCAGACCTCCTTGTCTCTAGTACCTCTTTCGTGAGCCTCATGTTTCTTATGGTCATCTCTTTCTCTATGAGCGAGGCCTCGTTTATTTCCATAATATGATGCCTGCGTAGGATTGCAATAAGCTATCATGCTTCTGTTTTATATTGTTTTCTGAGACAGTTATATTTAACGATGGTCACTATGCCAAATGAAAACGAAGGCAGCAGGGATGTTGAGAACATGCTTAAGGATTACCAGGTCCTGCAGGAACAGATGAAGGCAGTCGCAATACAGATAGAGCAGCTGCGCGGGCAGAAGCTTGAGGCGGAGAAGGCGCTGGACGAGCTGGAGAAGGCCGCGGGCAAGGTATACTTCACAGTTGGAGGGGTTATAGTAGAGACCAGCAAGGAAAAAGCGCTTGGCGACCTTAAGGACCGGATGGAGCTGAATGCGGTAAGGATGCAATCGGCAAACAAGCAGTATGATGAATTGAAGAGCAAGGAGAAGGAGCTTGGAGACAGGATAATGAAGGCTTACAAGCAATCGCAGTAAGCTTATCCCATCTCCCGGAAGCTTTTGCTGAAGAGCCGTTTCTGCGCGGAGAGAGGTCGCCTGTATGCATTATCAATTTGACCTGCTATCATATGCAGAGGATGATTCCAGCCTGATAAGGAGATTGGGGCTTGACCACATTCTTGTGCTTGGCAGGGATGTGCATCTTGCAGAGGATGTCTCCCTTGACGGTAGGAAAAGATACCTTATAAAGAGCAGCAGCCAGAAGATCCTCTCGAGGGCCGTAAAGAACCCGAGCGTGGCGGGGATAATATTTGAGGGCAGGGAGATACCGCTGCGCGCCATACAGGACAGTGCAAGGGAAGGAAAGGTAATACTCTTCCCATGCATGGATATCGTAAGCGCCATGCTCTCGGGAGACTTCGGAAGGATATATTCCGTGAGGAAGGCTGCGTCAATATGCATGAGGGAAAATGTGCACGCATGCGCAGTGAGCATGGCCCCGTCCAGGGATAGCTTATTGTCTGCTGCACAGCTTGCTGCAATGAATGAGTTTATAGGGATAGCAAAATTGTATTATGAGGACTCTGTATCGGCATTTGGTGAGTTGATTGATAGTTAAGGCTAAGCGGAGGTATGTTGTTGCCGAGTGCTCCGGAGATGTAGATATGTCGTCTCCTGAGATGCAGAAATCGCTGAGGCTCTGCCTTCTGAAGCTCTTTGGAAGCATTGGGTATTCAAGGCTTGGCTATAAATTCATTGCGAGGATAGAGGGGAATGCATTCATAGTCAGGGTAGCCCGAGGCGAGGAGAAGGAGTTCATACTTGCGCTCTCCTTCGCCAGGGGCGAGTGGGGAGGTATCTTTAGCATTGCGACCTCAGGGACCATAAAGGCCGCGCTTAGGAACTACAGGGAAGCGGTGCAGCGTGGGGCGCAGCGGGAAGAAGGTAAATAAGCAATCTATCTCACTGCAAGGATTATGCGTATATGCTGCATTCGGATCTACTCCAGAAGAAGCCCGTATAGTTTCCTCTCCTTGAGATTCCTGAATATATAACGCGCCCCGGAAGCCTTGAGGATATCCATATCGTTCTGTATCACCGAGAGCCCTATTGTGGCCATACCAAGGCTGCTCGCTGCGCTTATGAACTTCGGAATAGAGGTAAGGAGCCAGGTACCTTCAGGCTGCACTCCTGCAGATCCTGCCACCTTAAGCATTTCTGAGCACATCTCGGAGAAGGTGGCGCTGCCGGTTCCCGAGATGACGCCTGCGAAGACATGCTCCATGCCTGCCCTCCTAAGCTTGTTCTCGATTATCTTCTCCGGTTCCCCGGATACTACGTATAGGACAGACGAGTCCTTGGAGAGCTTCGTGACAAGATCCCTGGCCCCGGGATTTAATATGATCCCGTCGTGACCTGCGGTGTTGTAGTAGGAATACTGGAGGAATTCCATGGCCATGCCTATCTTGGGTTTTATCTCCTCTTCCGGTATGCCCTTTGAAGAGAGCATGGCCCTGACGCTTGCCTGGGCCGTATCGCTTATGAAGTTCTGGACGGTTGATGAGGCATCTACCCCATAGACGTCCTTTATTGCCTCGGCTATGTAGTTGTCCACGTTCTTCTTTTCCGAGATCAGCGTGTTTATGTCTAAGAATATTGCTTTTTTCATCGCCATACCGCCTTTATAGATAGACCGTCAAATGAAATTTTTACGAAAATATTATTATACTATATGTTTTATTGCGTAACCGTTCCGCTAAAACAAAGTTTTTAAATACCAGAGTATCGGTAAGAGAGATGTAGGGAAAGTTCATATTAAAGGGTGGGGGAAATGGATATGAATAAGGATAGCCTAGAGGCTAGTGGCTGGAACGCCACAGTGGAGACAAAGGTGGAGAACAGTTGCATGGACTGCGGCAAGGAGTTCGGAAAGGATGAGATACGGGTGATTCCGCCGCGCAGGATGCAGGAGAGGGATCGCTACGTGCAGGCAAAGCTGGTGAAGAGAAGGATGCTCTGCATGAAGTGCTACAACATAGGCTGCGCGGATTCGTCCATGAAATTGCAGACAGAGAGGATTAACATAGCGAGACTCTTGAGCTCCACGCACGGCTGATTCGCAGGCCTCCTGCTGTGCACTTTATTAATTTTTGTCGCTATCTAAGATTGGATCTGCGTGGAGGCGCTTGACGGAGACAGGCTTGATACTGCAAGGAGAATATTCAGGGCTTATGATATACGAGGCATATCTCCTGACGATATAGACGAATTTGTCGCTTTCAGGGTGGGACTGGCCTTCGGGACAGCTATCGGAAAGGGCAGGAGGGTCATCGTGGGAAGGGACGTGCGCGTAAGCAGCCCCAGGCTTGCCAGGGAACTGATAAAGGGGATACTAAAGACCGGAGTCGATGTAGTGGATATAGGTGTTGTTCCGACACCTGTCCTGTATTATACGGTTTTTAACTGGAAGGCTGATGGAGGAATTGCCGTTAGCGCAAGCCATAATCCCCCGGAATGGAATGGCTTCAAGATTGTCGGAAGGGGAGGTGCAGTCTTCGCGAAAGGGATGGGACTTGACAGTATACAGAAGCTTTACGAGAGCGGAAAGTTTGCGGTTGCTAGCGAGGGGAAGAGGGAGGATGCTTCAGAGAAAGCGATAGAGGATTATAAGGAAGGCATCTCTGAGAGGGTCAGCATATCCGGAAAGCTCATGGTAGGAATTGATCCGGGAAATGGCGCGTATGCGGAACTTGCTTCAGGCATGCTGAAGGCGCTCGGGGCAGAGGTTGTTTCCATAAACGATGTCCGTGATGGTCGCTTCCCGAGCAGGTCTCCGGAACCAAAGGCGTCTAATATAGAAGAGCTGCGTAAGCTGGTTCTCAGGGATCACCTGGATGTTGGGGTTGCATTCGACGGCGATGGGGACAGGGCGCTTTTTGTGGATGACAAGGGTGAGGTGCTTGAGGGCGATATAATAATTGCCCTTCTCGCAATGATGACGCTGAAAAAGGGAGAGAAGGTGGTATATGAGGTGAGCTGCTCAAAATCAATAGAGGATGTAGTAAAAGAGCGCGGCGGAATACCAGTTCTCTCACGCGTGGGGCATTCGTATATATTCCAGAAGATGGCTAGCGAGGGAGCCAGGATGGGCGGTGAGATATCAGGGCACCTCTATTTTAGCGAGATGGGGAATTTTGATGACGGATTCTACGCTGCGGCGAAGCTTATGGGCGCCCTTTCCTCTTCGGGAAAGAGCCTCTCCGCACTCCTTAGCGGGATACCGAGATATGGCAGGGATGTGATAGAGATCGAGAGCAGCGACAGAGCCAAATTTGAGGTTGTGGAGAGAGTGAAGGAGAAGTACAATGGATCCGCGGCCAAGGTCATAGACATAGACGGCGTCAAGGTAATCAGCAGCGGAGGATGGTTTCTGGTAAGGGCATCCAATACCTCTCCTAAGATAAAGATAGTGGTTGAGGCGGAGAGCAAGGATAGGCTTGAAGCCCTCAGGAAGGAAGCACTTGACGCAGTGCATGGTTGACAACTTATCTTTGTGTGGTTTTTTGGCTGTAATTGGGATTCATGATATGCATGATTCTGGAGCTGCGCTTGCTGAGGCAGGTATCCCAGTATCCGCTGTGAACGAGGAACGGTTTACCAGGAAGAAGAACGACGTAGGCTTCCCGACCAATTCGTTAAGGTTTATGGCCGGGCTTGAGGGATATGAGATAGATAAGGTCGCAGTTCCATGGATAGGCGGCAGTGCACTTATATCGAGGCTCTTTCCCGGGTTCGAGAGGAAGCGGAGGATGCTCTGGAGGCACGAGTGCAGAAGGCCAGGTGAATTGAACATGCGGCTCCGCAACGTTGCATTTAAACTGATACAGAACCAGCATCCCCGGGCAGTCTGGAAGGCAGCGGGAGAAGGGATAGGAGGCAGGATCATTAGAAAACGGCTTGCTGATGAGGGAATAAAGAAGGATATTGTCTTCGTGGAGCATCACCTTGCCCATGCGGCAGGGGCGTATTTCGGCTCCGGATTCGGGGAGGCATTGATAGTAACCCTTGATGGTGCAGGAGATGGGCTCTCTGGGACCGTATCCATAGGCGACAATGGTTCCATAGAAAGAATCTCCACATTTAATGCATCTGCAAGCCTGGGCATACTGTACGGTGCTGCTACCCTGGCATGCGATTTCAGATACGGAGAAGACGAGGGAAAGCTTATGAGCCTTGCAGCGTATTCTTACCCGACAGAGATAAAGGAACTTGATGACATCGCCAGGTATGACCCTGCCTCGGATTCGCTCCAGAGCCTATCAGGAGCGAAGTATGAGTTCCTTCTGGCTGAGCAGATAAGAAACAGGTATCTTTGGAGGTATGGGAGAGAAGCGGTTGCCTATGCTGTACAGAAGCACCTCGAGGAGCAGGTCATAAGCATAATCAGAAAACATATCAGGGAGACCAAGATACACAACCTGGCTGTTGCAGGAGGCGTTTTCTCCAACATAAAACTCAATATGGCAATAGACAGTATGCCGGAAGTTAAGGATTTCTTCGTATTTCCGCATATGGGCGATGGAGGGCTTGCGCTCGGTGCAGCATATTATGTCGATTTCCAGGAAAGGGGCAAGCTTGAAGGCAGGCAGCTTGAGGACATATGCCTTGGGCCTTCGTACGGGAATGAGAAGATAGAGGAAGCACTTAAGAAGAACGGCAGACATCTCTCTTACCGTAAGATAGAAGGAATAGAGAGGCATGTGGCGGAGCTGATCGTGGAGAAGAATAAGATAGTCTTGTGGTTCCAGGGCAATATGGAGTATGGCCCGCGTGCACTTGGTTCCAGGAGTGTGCTGGCTTATCCAGGAGATGGGGCAAACAGGGACAGGATCAATTCTATAATAAAGAAGAGGCCGTATTTCCAGCCTTTCGCAAGCAGTATTCTCCATGAGGATGCTGGTAAAGTGTTAAACCCTTACAGGCGTCCAAACAGGTTCATGACAGTAGGTTACACTGTAGATGAACATCACAGGAAGGATATGGCGGCTGCGATGCATGTAGACAGCACAACAAGACCGCAGGTTGTAACTGAAACTTCTGGAAGGTATTACAGCCTCCTGAAGAATGTTAAGCGTCTCTCTGGGCTCGGCGCGCTGCTGAATACAAGCCTGAACAAGCATGGATACCCGATAGTTATGACTCCGGAGGACGCAGTCTGGACCCTGCTCAATACAGGAGCCGATACGCTGGCTATCGGAGATTATATTGCGGAGAAGAAGTAGGGTTATCTGGTGCCTGCGTCTATAACAGTAGAGATTACGCTCTCACCCAGCAGCGCCTTTCTCAGTATTCCCGGCTTGCCTGCGTTAAGTATCTGACATCTCGCACCTGTCGATTCGGATATGGAGTAAAGTATAGCTGCTTTTGTGCGCATCCCGCCTGTCACGTCCACCTTATTTGACGCTCCTGCAGCATTGATGACATCGCCTATGTTTGAGCTGTCTACATATTTTATCAGCTCTGCATCAGGATCTCTCGATGGATCCGATGTAAATATACCATCTACATCCGTGCCTATTATCACCATTGACGGTCTTGTTATTGAGGCTATGTGCCTTAGCACCTCTTCGGTGGGGGCTATCGAGACCCCTTTTGATTTATCGGATACAACATCGCCATATGTAAGGGGAAGGAACCCGTTCTTAAGATAATTCAGCATCGCGCTTATATCCCAGGATATTATTTTCCCGTTCTCGGCAATCGCAGCTGTCGAAGGAGAAAAGGTTATCGCAGGTATGGAGTTGCTTATGAAAGAGGATGCCACTATGCGGTTCAGCTCCGCTGCTACGTTATGAGTTACGGCAGATCCGTACAGGCTCTCGCCGTTTACAAGTCCCTCGTTTACCTTGTATCTGTGCGCAGGCATATGCGCAAATGATCCGCTCCCATGGCCTACTATGAGACGATGGTGCTCCATCCCCTCCTTAACCTCAGCGGCAAGCCTGTTTATTGCAGCAATATTTGCTGATCTCTCGATGTTTGCATTGGTTATAACGCTTCCGCCTATTTTTACAAGATACAGTGCCTTATTTTTATTTGCCATCTTTGCACCTGGATTACTGGATGACTGGCGGCGATTGCTTCGTATATTCAGGCGCTGCGCCTCTGCCTATCGTCCCATCAGGGTCGATTGCCCTCTTTATTGCAGACAGCAGGTTGGTCGGGATCTCTCTCTTTACATATTCTGATTTGAGGATGCCTACGCCATGGTGGTGGGATATCGAAGACTCGTTCCTTCTGGCTGCAGAGGCTGCAGCGTCCCAGATTTTTTCATACGAATATAGGCTAGGCTTGAATATTACAGTGAAATAAGTGCAGGCGCCCTGCTGATATATATGCGAGAGATGTGCACCGGAAGCAGCGACATCTTCGATAGAAGAAAGACTCGATGTTAAATCCCTGTACATTTGCACTACATTTGTCCATCTTGATGCAATCTCTATCGTCTCCACCTCGAGCCCCATCTTTTGGAAAGAGTCCAGCTGGCCCCTGAAGTCAAATCTTGATTTCATTGCTTTGTCCAAAAACTTCGGATCTTCCTCGGCGCCGCCCGAGGACTTCATAAGCCCTGACAGTTCAGATACTGTTGAGGACAGCACGCCGGAATTGTTTGATGCGTATGAGAGGAGCACGATTGATTTGTCTGTGCCAAAATAGAAAGCAGATTCTGCCTCATTGTACACCCTGCATAGCTGCGGCTTTATATCTATATCGTTCAGGGCCTTTACCGCATTTACTGCTTCCTCGAACGTATTGAATGCATATACTGCTGCATGAGTATGTCTTGGGATAGGGTATATTTTTAGCTCTGCTTCGGTTATTATGCCGAATGCACCTTCAGCGCCTATGAAGAGCTTGGATAGATCAGGGCTGGCAGAGGATCTTGGGATGTCATATGTCCTTGTCTTGATAAGCTCCCCGCTTGGTAGCATGACCTCAAGTCTCAGGACTGATTCCTCTATTCCTCCGTAAAGGCTGCTGAAATGTCCAGTGCCCATCGTTGATATGTAACCTCCAATAGTAGCCAGCTCAAAAGACTGAGGAAACTGCCCCAGCGTATATCCTTTTTCGTTAAGCGCCTTCTCTATAGTTTCCATGCGCGCGCCTGACTGCACGGTTATGGTGCGATTATCCGTATCAATCGATATTATTGAAGACATTTGGGACATATCTATCACTATGCCTCCTTTTGAGACTGATGCACCGGTAACAGAGCTGCCTCCACCCCTAGTCAGTATGGGGATTCCTTCATCCTTTGCAAACCTCATTATTTTAAAGATATCATCCTTGCATTTTGGCGCTGCGGCTGCAACTGGGTCCCCGCGCATCTTTTCATCAATCCTATAGGCCACCCACCAGTCGCTTTTGTATTTGTCAGTATCCTTTACCACACACTCTGGCACGACTTCAGCAAGCCTGGCAGTCAGGTCTCCCTTCCCTTGTTTTGTTGCCATCTTATTGGTCTGGATACGCATGTACACACTCAGTTCCTTATTAGGGTACTCGCACCTATATATGCGATATATTCCTGCTTCTCCCTCTCTGTCCTTGCCTGGCTCCATCCGAGAATTGACGCCATCTCCCTTGCCGCTTTGTCCAGCCCGTCAATGCCCATGCAAGCACTGTAACCTATCCCGGACCTGCGAAGCATGAAGTCTTGCAGGGTCGTTGCATGTTCTTCCCTGACAGAGAATTGCACTTCTGCGAGAATATCAGCATTGTGCTGGCATATCTTCTCTCTCAGTCTCGGATTAGAGCCTGCAATCTCAATTACGCCTTCTGCGCGGGATCCATACAGGGATATTAGTTTATCGTAAGATGCATCGCCCATCCAGCCAGGTTGCGGCGGGATCAGCCCGGATCCTAGGAGAGGAGTCTCTGCCGTATACGATTTCGACTTAATGCCGAGGATCTTTGATACGATATCACCGACCTTTTCGGACATACTCCTGTATTCTGTAATTTTTGATCCTGCTATTGATACCATGTTTTCTATCCCTTCAGCTGAATGGTCGATTATCTTGTAGTTCCTGGATATCTTTGACGGGTTTGCAACATCTTTCCTTGCGAGGGGCCTTAGGCCTGAATATGCCATAGACTCGTCTATTCGTATCCCGGGAGCATATCTTTCCAGCTTGTCCAATATATATCGTACATCACTGATTCTTGCTGTTGCATCCTCGGGTTTGCCCTCGAATTTTGTATCTGTTGTGCCTATTAGCAGCCTTCCCATCCAAGGTATTACGAACATTACCCTCCCATCTTCATGGGAATTTATTACAAGTGCACAGTTAGTATCACCTTCGGATATTATATGCACACCTTTAGTTGTTGTCATGTTCCTGCCTTCTATCCCCGCTTTATCTCTCAGGAAAATATCAAGCCATGGACCTGTAGCGTTTATTATGACACTTGGCTCTATTACGGAGATATTGCCATCCTCAGCATATATCGATGCAGCGATTATTTTGCGGTCCTTTATCTTAAGCCCATTTAGCGCTGTATGATTTAGGACAATGGCACCGTGTGCCTCGGCATCTAGAGCATTTTCAAGGCAGAGGCGCTCCACCATATCTGCCTGCGCATCGAAGTATGTGAAGGCGCCCTTGAGACCCTTTTCGTTTATATATGGAAGTATCTTAAGCGCCTCGCCTCTTGATATATATGAATGGTTAGGAAGGCTCTTCCCATATGAGAGCATATCATACGCGGTAAGCGCTGCACCGAGTATTGTCTTCCCCCTTCTGGAGTTTTCATAAACAGGCATTGCGAACATAAGAGGCTTTACCAGATGCGGGGCTATGTGCAGTAGTGTCTCCCTCTCCTTAAGCCCCTCTCTGACAAGGCCGAATTCCATGGTTTCCAGGTATCTTAGCCCTCCGTGTATCAGGCGCGATGATTTTGAAGTGGTCCCTGAACCGAAGTCCTCCTTCTCAACGAGTATTGTATCAGCGCCGCGCAGGGCGAGATCCCTGGCTACCCCAGTTCCGGCTATGCCTCCGCCCACTACTAACACATCGCACTTCCTTACAGCAATCGGCACGTAATCAGCATTATGTAGATTTTGAATCAAAGGCTGATATAATAACGTATCGCATCCATTCCTTGGCTTTGAGGTACATTTTCATATAATTAAGTGGGATTTGAAAGGAGAGCGGGCAAGCGTATGACTTAATTGTATAGGTTATACTTAAGTAAGCATTTGCGCAGTTATCTTATAGCCTAAGTAACTTATTATCGGAAGCGTGTGATCGAGGAAACTCATATATTAATTTGTAGTAATATGTTTTTGGTAGTATGCAGGTAGAGATCCGCGCCCAGTCGGCAATGGAGTACTTGATGACTTATGGATGGGCGATACTAATCATTGCAGTGGTTCTTGGCGCGCTCTTCGAGCTCGGCGTCTTCAGCGGAACTTTCTTCATGCCGCATGTGCCTCCGGGATCGTGCCATGTCTTTCGGCCTTACGGGCCTGGAACCGTAGGATCAATAAACCTTGAGGGAGAGTGCCAGGGCGCGCTGCCGCAGTATGTGGCTGAGTTCAATGGAAACGGCGACGTAAGTACGGATTATGTTCAGACGGAGATAACAAAGTACACCATAAGCGCTTGGGTAAAAACAACTTACACTGGTGGCGTCCCTATAGTCCAAGATAGAGGGAGTGGTGCTGGAAACAGCGTTACACTCGAACTAGGATATAACGGAGGCCAGTCCTCTCACCCTGGAACTGTCAATTGCGGAGTGGACTCTAATGGCGTATGGATAGGTGGTTACAGTACACAGGCAGTAAACGATGGTAACTGGCATTTCATTGCATGCGTATTTACTTCTGTCTCTGGTAACGCTGTCAAACCGTCCGATATAACAGTATATGTGGACGGCAAGCCTGCAGGACTTCTAGAAGCAGATATAGGAAGCAGTATTTCGCCAATCAATGGCTTGGGAGGCACGATGATAGGGTATCATCAGGCATGGGGGCAGTATGCAACAGGAGACATGGCAGATATACAGATTTACAACACATCTCTTGATCAGAACAGCATAACTACGCTCTATGATGAAGGCATAGGGGGTGCCCCTGTTAACCTGCAGAATTTAGTCGGATGGTGGCCTCTGAATGGAAATACGAACGATTATTCAGGCAATAACAACGATGGAACTGCGGCAAACGTTATATATACTACAAACTGGGAGAGCGGTTATACGCAGCCTTGACGCATTGTATTGGCGCGGAGAGGACCCGGCAGTTTATCTATAAAGGGCATAAATGATAAAGACACATATGGAATAAGTACAAATTGACTTGGGTAGAGAAGACATGGATTTGTCTTACCGTGTTAAAACTATTTTAGAGGGTGGACCGTTTGGGGATACGATATATAACCCCGGGCGAAAGTTGGGGAGTCCGTGATTTGAACACGGGTCTTGAACTCCCAAAGCTCAAAGCCTACCAAGCTAGCCTAACTCCCCTTGATTGCAGAATAATATCCAGCATATTGATTATATAATTATGCCTCGTGTGTCTGCATGGATTATTACGTAAACCATATGTTAAATAATTTGTGCGAGAGGGATAGGAGTATATGATAGAGATAAGCCACCTGGTGAAGAGATATGCGGATGGCGCTGTTGCTGTTAACGACCTATCGCTCAGGCTTGGCAAGAGGATAACCTGCATACTAGGCAAGAATGGTGCCGGCAAGACCACCTTGATAAGGATTATGTCAACGCAGCTCATGCCTACTTCGGGATCCGTAATAATAAACGGACTTGATGTTGTAAAGGACGCGGCTGCCGTTAGGGATATCATATCAAGCATACCGCAGGAGGTGAAGGTTATGGGAATAGCGACTCCTTACGACCATGTATCGATGTATCTCCATGCACGCGGACTGCCAGATTCGAAGATAGACAAGGCTTCAGAAAAGGCGCTCAGGGAGCTTGACCTTTGGGGAGTCAGGGACAAGTGCACGGCAGATCTATCAGGGGGCATGAGGAGGAAGGTCTTCGTAGCAATGGCAATAGCATCAGGGGCGAATGTGATCTTCCTTGACGAGCCTACCACGGGCCTGGATCCCATATCAAGGCTGGAGGTTTGGTCGTCACTCAAAAAGCTCAGGTGCGAGATAATAGTCACCACGCATTACATGGAAGAGGCAAAAGAGCTATCTGAAGAGGTTGTGCTGATAGACCATGGAAAGGTGGTGGTGCAGGGCGGGGTCGAGGAGCTTCTTGGAAGATTCCGCGGAAGAGTGCGCGCGGAAGGTCCCAGGGGCGATTACCTTATAGGTGGATTGCACATATCTTATGTAACTAAAGCAAAGGCAGAGAGGCTGGTGGAGAAGGGTTACACGATAAAGCAGGTTACCCTTGAGGACATATTTATAACGAGCGGAGGCGGTTCTCTTGCGGACTAGTTTCATATGGTCATTTACGAAATTCAACGGCTTATCCTGGATAACGAAGAGTCCTCCCAACCTTATTGCCAACGTTGTAACGCCTGCATGCCTTGTCTTTATAATTTACCTGCTCTCTGGTGGGAAGCTGCTCCCTTTCGCGATAGTCGGCGGATTTGTAGCGATGATAGCTGCGTCATCGCTTACTGTGACAGGTCAGAGCGCGATGTTCAGATTGGAATTCAGGCTCCAGGACCTGATAATAGCTACAAGGACCGGAATCGTTGACTACATGCTCGGCTTTGCCATGAGCAACATGGTATTTGTGCTTCCGGGAATGGCGTTCTTCACGGTGCTCACTATAATCTTTGGGCTCTTTACATTTGGCAGGATACTTGTAACGCTTGCAGTGGTTTTCCTTCTTGCGCTTGCTACTACCCCAATAGCATTTTATGCTGGAAGCATGATAAAGCGCACGATAGGAATGTGGGCCATATCTGGAATCGTATCTGCGCTTATGACGCTTTTGCCGCCAACCTTTTATCCTTACACTGTCCTTCCGAATACCCTGCTCTACATACTGGCACTCTCGCCGGTCACGCCTGCGGCTGCTACATTGCAGGGAGTTTACGGGCTCGCGCCTATGGACTATTACATGCCCGTGCTTCTTGTGATTGAAGTCGTGCTTTACACGCTCGCTGTGAGAGCGCTTGCGCAATGGAGGGAGAAGTAGCCTGCAACTTAAGTTCGGAGCAGCCTGTGCGCATCGAGAATCAATTTCTCGGTCTCTTCCCACCCTACGCAAGAATCTGTTACTGAGACGCCGTATTTGAGATCTTTGGGATTTTTTGGAATAGGCTGTGATCCCTCGTTGATGTTCGACTCAAGCATTAACCCTTTTATTCCATTGTTGCCTCTGAGTATCTGCCCGATCACATTCCTAAAGACCTTCGACTGCATGCGATAATCTTTATTTGAATTTCCATGGGAGCAGTCGACCATTAGCGCGGCGTTCAGCCCGTTTTCTATGAGCATTGCCTGAGCTTTTCTCACACTCGCGGTCCTGTAGTTTGGCCCGCGCTCGCTGCCCCTGAGTATTATATGGGTGTCCTGGTTTCCCCTTGTATTTACTGCGGATACAGTCCCGTTCTGGTCCATTCCGAGGAACCACTGGGCTTTGGATGCGGCAATTACCGCCTGCACCGCTACTGTAATATCCCCCTGTGTGCTGTTCTTGAAACCTACCGGCATTGAAAGCCCTGATGCCATCTGGCGATGCACAGATGACTGCACGGTTCGCGCCCCTATTGCGGCCCATGAGATCGTGTCACCAAGATATTGCGGAACAAATGGGTCCAGAAATTCTGTTCCAGAGAAGAGTCCCATCTCTGCATTCCTAACCAGTATTTCCCTGGCCAGCCTTAAGCCTTTATTGATATTTTCTTTTCCGTCAAGGTTAGGATCATATATCAGGCCTTTCCATCCTATTGTTGTACGCGGTTTTTCAAAATATACGCGTTTTGCAATTATGAAAACGTCTTCGACGGCCTTGCTTAGGGAGAGCAGCCTCTTGGAGTACTCAGCATCTGATTCGGTATCGTGTATGGAACATTGCCCCACTACAAGGATTATCCTCTTGTCCTTGCCGCGCATAGATTCCACAATAGCTTGCCTGCCTCGCGCAACAGTCTCCTTGGCGCGGTTTGTGAGAGGCAGTTCCTGCTTCAATATCACAGGGGTTATCAAAGGGCGGTATCCGGTTACGTTGCTGTCCTCTATTTTCCTTTTCATTGATTGTGGCATTATGGCACCTCTTTGCTTTTGCCCGCACTAAGCAGGCAGATATGTTAGAATTTGTGTAGTTGATATCTTTTTTGTACAACTTATTGCTTTTTCTTTTTCTGGCCCGGCATTCTGCCCTTAGGCTTTGGAATCTTAAGTCCAGGGAACATGTCCATTAGGGTGTCTGGAGATACCTCAAGATCAAGCTTTATGTTCTGCAGCATCTTCCCGAAAAGGTATACAACTGCGGCACTGCGTGGAGCACCATTTGAGATGGAGGAATCTATCTGCTTCTTTGTCTCTTCGGTGCACATTATCGAGACTATCTTCTCGATGTTTGCGGCGCTCTTCCTCATCCTATCGGTAGATGCTGATGCATAAGCGTCAAGTGAATCCGTATCGACTCCGAGCACCTGGGCTATTTTCCTGTCTGCCGCGATGCGTATAGAGGAAAGATGCGCAGCTATCTCCTCAGGTTTTGTATTCGGTGTTATGGAGAGCTTCTTTACGGCTATCCAGTCCCCGTACTTCGCCATGAAGGATATCCCTTCAGCAGTAAGAGGGTTCTTTATCTTCCATGTATTTTTCGGAGCAGCATTTCCAAATACGCCGCTCCTCCTGCCTATGTACCAGCTTATCCCTGCGTTCGTGGCTGCTTCCCTAAGGAGATATGCTTTAGCGAAAGGCTTCAGCTCCTCTGCGTTCTTTGATGCAGCATTTATTGCATCCTCTGACTCTTTTGATCCGAGAGCCTTGTATATCTTTGGCAGGGCTTCGTAGGAACCGCCCTTCAGTGGTGAAGAGAGAGTCTCTGCATATTTCTCAAGCCTGCCTGTATCTATACCGAGTATCTCGAATGCCTTGCGCGAGACCTCCTCGCGCACCTCTGCAAGGAAAGATGATATCTCTGCATTAGGCGTAGATGCGCTGCATGTCATGGAACTTGCATCGGACCAGCTCCCGCACTTGGCGTAGAAATCTATCGAGTCCGAACCTGGTCCAGCAGCCATTATATGCGCCGTATTTTATGAAGTAGTAGCGCATTATGCGGTAGCTGATACGTAATAGCCTGAAGCCTTCTCCCTGGCTACGCGCTTCACTACCCCTTTCTGCGACAGGCTTACCAGAGCGTTGTTTATCATGCTCTTCGGTCTGTTGCACTTCTTCGCTATGTCATCCGCTGTCTTCTTCTTCTCGTCGCTCGTAGCTCCCAATTCCTTCATTGACTGAAGCACTAGGCTTTCTATTGGTGTAAGGTCTGCCATCAAATCAGCTCAAAAATCATGGTTACTTCTTTACTCTCTTCTCCTTCCTCTTGGGCCTCATATACGAAGATCCGCACCTCCTGCATTTAAGCGCATTGACCTTGTTCCTGGCCTTGCATTTCCTGCATATCTTCATTGATGATAGTACATGATCAGCTATCGGAAATTTTCCCAAGGGAATCACTCATTTGCTTTCGTCTTTCTTGCTGTATTGGATTTGCAAGATAAAGCTTTAAAATCTGTAGTATGCGCACTGATACGCGGTACCGAGAGGTTAAAGCATGACGCTAGCAGATATGCATTATACATTAGACTATTTATAATTTTTGCTTCACTATATAAATCAAATATATCGCCTTTTAGGTGTTTTCATGTCATCCGGCATAGAGCTTACTGTTGCAGACGCTCTCGTAACTGATTCTGGGAGGAGCATGGCCAGGATCGATGCCAAATCCAGGAAGGCTCTTGAGGTAATGCCCGGAGATATACTTGAGATAAAGGGAAAGATAAAGTCGACCGCAGCGGTAGTATGGCAGGCGCACCCGAGCGACGAAGGATTGGGATTCATAAGGATAGACGGTTACCTTAGGCAGAATGTCGGTGCAGGGATAGGGGACAAGGTCTTTGTCTCCAAGGCGCTTGTGAAAGATGCCGAGAAGATAGTGATAGCCCCTCCGCCAAACCAAAAGCCGCCGCTCTCCCCTGATTTTGCAGAGTATGCCAAGAAGAGGGTGGAGAACAGGCCGCTTGCAAAGGGAGATTCCATACCGATACCCATGTTCGGCCTCGTCTTCAACTTCCTTGTGGTGCAGGTTGTGCCGCATGGGATAGTAAAGGTTACGCAGAATACAAACTTCGTTGTGAAGGAGGAGCCGGTATCCGAATCGCTGGTTAGGGTAGGGGATGTACACTATGAGGATATTGGCGGGCTTGACGATGCAAAGCAGAAAGTAAGGGAGATGATAGAGCTTCCAATAAGATATCCTGAGCTCTTTGAACGCCTCGGGATAGAGCCGCCAAAGGGTGTGCTGCTCTACGGGCCGCCGGGAACCGGAAAGACGCTCCTTGCGAAGGCGGTTGCCAACGAGAGCGATGCGAACTTCATATCCATATCCGGACCTGAGCTGGTGAGCAAGTTCGTGGGGGAGAGCGAGGAGAAGCTTAGGGAGATATTCAAGGAGGCAAACGAGAAGGCGCCTACAATAATATTCATGGATGAGATAGACGCCATTGCACCAAAGCGCGAGGAGGCTACAAACGAAGTTGAGAGGAGAATGGTCTCTCAGCTCCTTACCTTAATGGACGGAATGCCGCATAGGGGGCAGGTTATAGTGGTTGCAGCGACGAACAGGCCGGATGCGATAGACCAGGCGCTGCGCAGGCCTGGAAGATTCGACAGGGAGATAGAGATAGGAGTGCCGAACAGGAATGCAAGGAAGCAGATCCTGCAGATACATACAAGGAACATGCCCCTGGTAAAGGATGTGAGTGTTGACGAGCTTGCTGATATAACGCACGGATATACCGGAGCGGATCTTAATGCACTGGTAAGGGAAGCAGCAATGGCGAAGCTGCGCGAGCTCCTGCCCAAGATAATAGACAAGCCTTCAATCTCAAACGAGGTCCTTCTCGACCTTGCAGTATCACGGTCAAACTTCATGGAGGCGCTGAGGAATGTGCAGCCCAGTGCACTAAGGGAGGTATTCGTTGAGAGGCCAAACATCCACTGGTCAGATATAGGAGGGTTGGAGAGGGTGAAGAACGACCTCAGGGAAGCGGTTGAGATGCCGCTTAAGAATCCGCAGGCGTTTGAGAAGATAGGCATACGCCAGATAAAGGGCGTTCTGCTCGTAGGGCCGCCGGGAACCGGAAAGACGCTTATAGCTAAGGCGATAGCTACAGAGAGGGAATCGAACTTCATATCGATAAAGGGGCCTGAGGTGCTGAGCAAGTTTGTGGGGGAGAGCGAGAAGACAGTAAGGGAACTCTTCAGGAAAGCCAGGCTTGCGGCCCCATGCATAATATTTATAGATGAGATAGACTCCATAGCGAGGGTGCGCGGAAGCAGCGAGGATACGCGGGTCACGGAGAGGGTTGTCGACACTCTTCTTATGGAGATGGACGGGTTGAAGGAACTTAAGGATGTCGTTGTGCTTGCCGCAACCAACAGGCCTGATGAGATAGACCCTGCGCTTATAAGGCCTGGAAGATTCGACAAGATAATAGACATACCCATGCCTGACGCGAAGGCCAGGCTCTCGATATTCCAGGTGCACACCAAACGCATGCCTCTCGAGAATGTCTCGCTTGAGGAGCTGGCAAACGAGACAGAGAATTATACAGGGGCGGAGATAGAGAACCTCTGCAGGGAAGCGGGGATGAATGCCATAAGGAACGGCAGGGAGGTCGTGAGGAAGGATGATTTCGCCCATGCGCTCAAGGAGGTTAAGCCTGCGGTGCCGAAGGAGCTCGCCGAGAGGATAAAGAGGTTCAAGGACGAGCCTGAGAGCATGTATAGATAATTTTACAGGTTATTTTATGAAAATAGTTTACTCTGACAGGAAGAGCGGGAAGACGGCACAGGCGGAAGTAGCGAAGGAGGGCGAGAGCCGGCTTATCGGATTGCGGATAGGGGATCAGCTGGAGGGAAGCGCGGTGGGAATAGAGGGCGTCAAGCTCCAGATAACCGGGCTCAGCGACAATACAGGCGCGCCATCGAGAAAAGAGATAGACGGCAGCGGAAAGGTATGGCCGTTGATATCAAGCGGCGTAGGAATACGCGGCGCGAAGAACGGCTACAGGCACAGGCGCATGGTAAGGGGAAACGCGATAAGCCCGGATACCGTACAGATAAATACGGTTATACTTGAGCATGGAAGCAGGTCGCTGGAAGAGCTTTTCAAGCCTAAGGAGAAGAAAGAGCAATGATTGGATATGATAAAACAGAGCGAGCTGAATATAGGCACACTCGGCCATGTCGACCATGGGAAGACCACGCTGACGTCTGCCATAACGCATAGCTGGACGGATACGCACAGCGAGAGCATTAAGAGGAGCATGACCATAAAGCTTGGATACGCAGATGCTACGATAAGCAGGTGCGCCGGAAAGGAAGGCCCTGATGCTTTCACAACAGATGCAGAATGCCCGGAAGGAGGAGAACTCACTCCTCTGCGCAGGATCTCGCTCCTGGATTCTCCTGGGCACGAGACCCTTATGGCCACCGCCATAGCAGGCTCAAGTATAATAGACGCGGCATTGTTCGTGATATCCGCGACGGAGCCTTGCCCTATGCCGCAGACTAAGGAACACGGGATAATAATAAACGCCCTTGGCATAAAGAACGTGATAATCGTACAGACAAAGATAGACGTGGTCGGAAAAGAAGGGACAATGAAGCATTACGCGCAGATAAAGAATTTCGTGAAGGGCACGACCATGGAGAACGCGCCGATAGTGCCTGTCATGGCAAACAAGAATGTCAATGTGGATGCTGTGCTTGAGCAGATAATGGGAATTAAGATACCGGAAAGGGACAATAGCGCAGACCCAATAATGTACATCGCGCGTTCTTTCGATATTAATAAGCCAGGCACAAAGATATCCAAACTCCTTGGAGGTGTTATAGGAGGCTCCATAATAAGAGGTAAGTTCAAGAGGGGAGACGAGATAGAGATAAGGCCTGGGATAAACATGGCAAAGGACAAGCAGAAGAAGGAGTCTTATTCACCCATAATTACCACAATAGAGAGCCTCTCCGCAGGAAGCGGGCAGCTTGATGAGGCTGTGGCAGGAGGCCTTGTGGCGGTAGGCACCAATATAGATCCATCTTACGCAAAAGCCGATGGCCTTGTTGGGCAGATAGTAGGCAAGGTAGGGAAGCTCCCAGAATTGGTAAATGAGGCTGTGATAAAATACACTATGATTAACAGGAGCGATATACCAAAACAGGCATTTAAGACCAATGAGGCTGTGCTTCTCGGCATAGGCACAGGCACAGTGATAGGTTATGTCAAAAAGGCCAGGAAGGAGAAGATGGACATCGAGTTCCGGCACCCGGTATGCATAGACAAGGATGCGAAGATCTCTGTTTTGAGGAACTTTGGGCAGAGGTGGAGGCTCACCGGATATGGAAGCGTTGCCTGATCTTCAAGAAACGCGCAATGCATGTTACATAAGATTATATTAATTTGCAGCAGTATATCTTTGGGTTGTATGCAGATAGTAATCCGCGCCCAGTCGGCAATGGAATACCTGATGACTTACGGTTGGGCGATACTTATTATTGCAGTGGTTCTCGGCGCGCTCTTCGAGCTCGGCGTCTTCAGCGGCACTTTCTTCATGCCGCATGTGCCTCCGGGATCGTGCCACATCTTTCGGCCTTACGGACCTAGGACATTAGGCTCCATAAATCTTGAGGGAGAGTGCCAGGGCGCGCTGCCGCAGTATGTGGCGCAATTCAACGGACAGACCGGCTCAATAGATATGCCCTCACCGATTACAGGAACACTCAGCAGCGTTACCATAAGTCTTTGGTTCAGCCCGGCAAGCAGCGCCACCGGACAAGAGTTGCCGTTCACTGATAAATGGTCTCAGCAGATAGCATGGACAGATGGTTCAGCTGTAGGCAAGGCAGGGTCTGTTATTGGAGGTACAACTAATGGAGGCAATTGGGAATACTCGAACACGCTGCAGCCGGGTGCGTGGTATTTTGTGGTGCTTACTGGTACCTCTGCAGGGGATAATTTATATATAAATGGGCAGCAGGTTGCAAGCGACTCTGGCGTTGTAACGACAGGAAGCACTGCAATATGGATAGGCAGCACTGGCGAGGCTAATGGAGGGGCAGGTTGCTGTAACTACGCATTCTTAGGCTCTGTGTCGAATGTCCAGGTTTACAATACTTCTATTTCCCAGCCGGAAATAACTGCGCTCTACCAAGAAGGCATAGGCGGTGCGCCGATAAACCTGCAGAACCTGGTTGGATGGTGGCCCTTGAATGGAAATGCGAACGACTACTCGGGCAATAACAACGGTGGAACGGCGGCAAACGTTATATATACTACAAACTGGGAAAGCGGTTATACGCAACCTTGACGCTATTGGAACCTGATGGTTTTTGAGGCTACAGACTCTATCTCTTTTGCCAGCCGCTCCCTGTCTTCCCTCTTCTTCAGGAATCCGTATTTCTGCATGTTTATAGAGAAGCCACACGCACGTGGGTGCCCATTGCCGCCGAAATGCCTTGCGAGATTCGTGCAGTCGGGACCTATGCTGCGGATGTGCCCCCTGCCGTTCCTGACGTTTATGTATATTCCAACTCTCTTTTTGGCATGCGCTATCAGATCCATGCATGCCTTTGTCTTCTGTATATCCTTCTCGAATCCTACGACTATATTTCCGTATTCGTAGGCGCTTTTTATCATCCTCTTTGAACGCTCGTTATTTATCTTCTCGAATTCCTTGGCCATCCGCTTTGTATCTGCGTCGTACATCTTACCGTTTTTTATGGTCTCGGTAAGCTTCCTTAGCGCCGAGTTTATCTTTCCGTATGAATTATACGTGTTGATCTTTGCTATGCTTAAGGCGTATATGCCTATTGCCTCATAGGTTTTCTGGTCCTTCGGCCTTATGTTGAAGTCGGAGTAGTGGACCATGCGTACAAATTTGTCGACGAATTGGCTGGTGATTCCAAGCTCTCTGGATACAATCTCGGTGGCGCAGTGGCTCTTGTTTTCCCCGACTGTTGCAAAGTCGCACTTTGATGCAACATTGTTTATCTGCTCCGCTGTCCACTGGTGATGGTCGAACCACATGACCCTGCCGTTATGCTTCCGTATTGCGCTTATGAGTCTTATGAAGCCGGGCATTATCGCAGGGCTCATCCCAAGATCAGACACCATTAAGGTAATGCCCTTCGCAGCTTCGGGGATGAGCGCCTCGGATATCTTCCTTATTGTCTCTGCAGAGTAATCTGCAAAGAATATGTGATCCTTGGGCAGACCGTATTTTATACGCATCAGCGAGGCGCTGCCTACACCGTCTATATCGGTAGCATGGGATATGACGAATATCCTTTCGGTCATTTTATCTCCTTACTGATTCTCAGGCAAGGTATTTATTCATGATATTTGAAGATAGATTTAGCAGGGTGTTGAATTGGAGAAGCCTATTGTGAGCATAGACCTTGACGGCACAATTGCTGATACCAACTCTTATTTTGCTGATGTTGTCATGGAAAGGCATGGGCGGCACCTGCACAAGTCAGACATGGTTAACTACCAGCTGCACACCCTTTTCGAGGACATGAGCAGGGAGGAGGCGGAATATATATTCAAGGGGGCATGGAGCGGGGAGAACTGGAGGCGCGTGGGGCTCGTCGAGGATAATGTTCCTTCGGTTATAGAGGATATAAGGAGAAAGTATGTTGTTTACGTATGCACCGCCTCAAAGGGCGAAGGTGCAGTGATAGAGAGATGGCTCAAGGAGAAGGGCATAAGATACGACAGGTTCATGATCGCAGACGGGCATTCAGGCAAACTCCTTAATGGAGCCGACATATACGTGGATGATTACTCTGATCTGGCGGCAGAGATAGCATCGCGCGGAAAGAGGGTCGTGCTCCTAAAGCAGCCATGGAATTCCTCTTTTGCTGAGAAGAACAAGGATAGGTTAATATCCGTAGCCGATAATTGGAGCGATATAAGGAGATTGCTGCTCCATGATGCCATCCAGGCATTGGATAGATGAACCTACTTTTTCTCCTTGGGTTTCTGCGGCTTCGGAGCTGATCCGCCGAGTTTTGACTCTTCTATCTCCAGAGTCCTTACCAGCTGTTCCTTGTTCTTTGGGTCTATCTTCTCCGAGAGGAATTCTAGATGGTTTATGTTGCAACGCCTCTCCTTCGGCCTTGAGCTTGTCACGACATTCACAAATGAACCGTCTATGACCTTGGTGACTACTGCCCGGTCTCCAGCATCCCTCCCGTATTTCTTTACACATACCCTGCCTTCTTCTATCAATGCCATATTCACACCGTTATTAATCAACGTTATCTTTCTTAAAGTTCATAACTTTATCTATTATTATTTCTGCAACAGCTTCCGGGGTCTTGTTGTCTGTGTTTATGATCAGATCGAATGGCGTCTTGTCCTTGCCGAGGTTTATGTTGTACATCTCCTTGTATAGGCTGTAGTTCTCCCTGTCCCTTATCCTTATCATCGCAGAGCTTTCGTTTATATCGGTCTTGTCCCTTAGCGACATCCTCTTCGCGCGCGTCTCTTCCGATGCCGAGAGCCATACCTTGAATCCTGCGCTGGTTATCCATGGGGCTGTCCAGCTTGTAACGACTATGTCGCCTTTCTTTATTTTTTCGACAAGCTTTCTGTCAGCTTCCTTGTCGAATTCCGGGTTCTTCTGCCTCTCCATGAGAAACTTGACGCCCTCTTCCGTGTCCCACCAGTTCTCCCCGCTTGGGCTATAACCCCTTTCCTGGGCCATCTCTTTCAGTATGTCTCCCCCACCGATCAGCGGAAGGGAGAGTTTCCTGCTTATTATGCTTGCGACTGTGGTCTTACCTGTGGCAGCCATACCGCATATGACTATGGACATCATGAGAACCCGCCGAAAACTAGTGCGAAGTCATCTGGAGTATGTAGTTTCTCTGCCTTATGCTTATATCGTTTAGCTTCATCTCCCCGTTCTCTATCCGGCTTGCGAGCTTTACCACCTCTGACGTGCATCTTGAGCAGAGGACTCCGCCGAATATTCTCGCATTTGTTTTCTGGGTCTTTGGCCTGTTCAGCTGATCCTTCTTCAGGCCATTCAGCTCTTTGCTGCATATTGAGCATTTAGGAAGGCTGCCGCGCCTCCGCGCATAATGTATTACGTGCTTTCCTTTTGGTGTTACGCGGTCTAAGCGCCTAAAACTTCTTGATCTGTGCATAGGTTTTGGCATATGAGCACCGTTATGTCATCATACTTGATTGTTAAGGTTTATATTATCTTTGTTGATTTTTGCTGCCTTTTTCCTGTCCATTGCAAGTATTATCATTGATGATGGGAAGCCTATGATAAAAGCTACGGCAACAAAGAATGTCTCTGCGGTAAATTTAAAGGACATTATCGTTATGCTGAAACTGTTTGCTGGTATCAGTGCGGGCAGTACCACGTATATCAGTATAAAGAAAACAGGGAGTATCACCAGTGTAGGCTTGAGCCTTGCAGTAGTGCTCTCCTTCATTAGCGCGGCGAGCTCCTTGTTCTTCGCCATCATCAGCTCGTGCTCCTCGTTCTTTGCGTGCTCTTTCAGCTCTGCCATCTTCTTCTTCATTATGGCGTCTATCTCTATGAGTCTCTTCGAGTTCGCGAGTTTCCTCTGCAGAAAAGTGGAGAGTGCCACATAGACTATTGCAAGAGCCACCAGTATAATTATTGCGGGATCCATATTATTCGCCGGAGAATAGTTCTGCGACTATTTTGCTTATCTCGTTTACAGTATCTGCAACCCTGTCCTCCTTGTTGTCTATTATGTAAATAGGTATGTTGTAATGGAGCGCGAATGCTGATATTATTGCTATGTTGACGCTGCGCTGCTCGTCTATATCCCCTTCTGTCTCCTGCTCACGCTTCCTCGTGGTGTCATTCTGCCTGCGCCTCAAGACTTCCTTTGAGGTCGCATCTATATAGACCACGGCTTTTATCCGTATATTCGTAAGCTCCGTTATCGATAGTCCTGGCACGTATCTGCTGCCCTGTTTTACAGTGGCATGGGTATCTATTATGGTGTCCTCCTTCGCCTCTATTATGCCCTTGAGAGCCTCTACCCTTGTCTCTATTATGTCATCGTCGCTCATGTACCTTAGTTTATCCCTGTCCGTGACCCCTTTCCTCTGTGCGACCTTGAGCATCTCGCTTCCTAGGTTTACTACCTTGACCCCATTCTTTGCAAGCTCTGCGAGGACAGTACTCTTGCCGGAGCCAGGGGTGCCTGTGAATATTATAAGCTTGGTCATTGAAACAGCAGTATAATACGTTTATGCTTTATCCCATATTTATTACTTTGCCAGACAATCCTGAAAAGGCAAAAAAATCAAATGAGGGCGTACTCGCCCTCGCTTATCCTTCCGTGCGTAGCTGGATTACTCCTCCATTCCGCCCATTCCGCCCGGGCCTCCAGGCATTCCTCCCTGTCCGCCGCCCATGCCTCTGGTGCCCTTTGAGCTTATCATGTCATCTATTCTCAGGATAGAGACTGATGCCTCAGTAGCACTCGATATCGCCTGTATCTTTACCTTCAGCGGCTCTATTATGCCAAGCTTGTCGGTATCGGATATGGAGTTCTTGAAGACGTCTATGCCGAAGTTCTTCCCGTCCTTTGATTTGTGCTTGTTTCTCAGCTGCACGAGGGTCTCTATAGGATCCATTCCTGCGCTGTCCGCAAGGGACTTTGGTATTATCTCCAGTGCATCGGCGAATGCCTGTATGGCGAGCTGCTCCCTTCCTCCTACGTCAGTTGCTGCATCCCTGAGCCTCATAGATACATCGACTTCTGTGCTTCCTCCTCCGGTTACGCACTTCCCATCCTCTATTGCACTCATCAGCGCACCTATTACGTCCACAATGGCCCTCTCGACTTCATCTACAGTCTGCTTTGTGCCTCCGCGGATGAATAATGTTACGCTCTTCGGGTCCTTGCACTTCTCCACGAAGACCATCTGCTCTCCGGATATCTTGCGCTCCTCAACCATGCCTGCGAAGCCCAGATCTGCCTGCGTTAGGTCGTCGAGGCTCGTTACCAGGCGTGCGCCTGTTGCTTTTGAGAGCTTCTCCATGTCGCTCTTCTTCACCCTCCTTACCGCAGCTATCCCGTTCTTCGAGAGATAGTGCTGTGCCACATCGTCTATTCCCTTCTGTACGAATATCACGTTGGCCTTGCTCTTGACTATCTTCTCGACCATCTCCTTGAGCATCTTCTCCTCCTGTTCGAGGAATGCCTGCATCTGCTCCGGAGATGTTATCTCTATCTTCGCATCTGTCTCGGTCTTCTCTATCTCAAGGGCTATGTCCAGAAGGGCTATTGAGGCGTTCTTTATCTGTTTTGGCATGCCAGGATGGGTTATCTCCTTGTCTATGAGGACGCCGTTTATCAACTGCGTGTCCTCTATGCTTCCTCCCTCTTTCTTCTCTATCTTTATGAAATCCCTGTCCACATGGGACTTGGAGCCTTCTTTGGTCGCTACCTGCTTAACAGCCTGTATGGCGAGCTTTGTCAGGTACTTCTTCGTGGCATCGCTCCCTATGTTCTTGGAGCCGACAGATACCCTGGCTACCTTGTCAAGCTTATCGTCATCTTCAATGGATATGTCAGTAGCTATCGCTCTGAGGGCGGCTATGGCACGCTCTTTTGCCATCTCGTACCCTTTTATTATTGATGCAGGAGGAACTCCCTGATCCAGCAGGTTGCCTGCGTTCTTGAGAAGATCGCCAGCTATTATTACTGCAGTAGTTGTGCCGTCTCCTACTTCCTTGTCCTGCGTCTTTGCCACTTCGGACAGGATCTTTGCTATCGGGTGCTCTACATTCATCTCCTCGAGTATGGTTGCCCCATCGTTTGTTATTACGATGTCGCCAAGCTCGCTGACAAGCATCTTGTCCATACCCTTCGGACCTAGAGTTGAGCGGACTATGCTTGCTACCGCATAGCCTACTGCTATATTGGTCCTCTGAGCTTCCTTTCCTATTAGCCTGCTTGCACCTTCTGGCAATACCAGATACTGTTGTCCTCCTAATTGATTTTCTGCCATAAATTCACCTATATTTAAGCATGAGTTTTATCTTTTTGATTTTTGCAAGTTTTTACAGTTGTTTGAAGCGTGATTTTTATGCTCTATGCCGAACCCCTTCAACAAGAGCTATTAACTCCTGAGAGACCACCCGCTACAATAGATTTTAGGAGAAATATTGTAATAGCGCCTTATAGCCATATCGTTATAGCAGTAAAGGTATAAATACTTTTCTAATGCGCTCTGTTATTTTTGCTGTGTGTTTAAGACGTGTAATCCACAATCCGCTATTTTTGCAAACATTCCTGCGTTGTAGAAAAGATTTAAATAGATTGGAACGGGCAAGATATCTATGGCAGAATGGGCATTTGAAGATGCAATCACTTTTCCTGCTTCCGGCATATTTAGCATAGCTGCCATAGTAATGCGCTTGTTTGCCATATTGGCATAAGCGTCAAGGTAAAATCTTCTTTTTGCTTTGGTGCTTTGTATGATATATAGTATGTTTAATGCCCTTTGCTCCGCGGATTTCTGGTGGACAGGGAACTGGTAATGTATATGGAACGAATTGCGAGAGGCGGACATCTTTACGAGAAGATGAAGGAAGCTTATAGGAATGGCTTCGTAGATAATGTAGCGGTGCGCAAGGTAGGACCGGAGATAGAGGGCATATTGGTAAGGGCTTCTGATGGCATGGCACCGAACCTTAAGGAGATAACCGGTCTCTTTGAGAGCATGAATGCCGGGGACGGGTCCTGGAAGCTGGTCAAGGAAAAACTTATGGTAAATGGCACTGAGAGGGAGATGTGCACAGCGGTAGAGAAGGAAATAGGAGGTTATAAGGCCACTGTAACCACAGATCTGGGCAAGGGGACTGTAGAGATAACAATACCGCCTGCCGAGACGCTTAGAAAGAGCGAAGAATATGTAAGGTCGCTGCTTGGAATGGTATCAGAGGCGGCGGAGGCGAGAGGCTTATACCTTTTAGGCGTAGGGGTACAGCCTTTTACCCCTCCTTCGGTAAATGTCATGATGCCTAAGGAAAGGTACTCGCACATGCACAGGATAATGGGTGACAACCTCCTTAACATGACACTCACCGCAGCCGCGCAGTGTCATATTGACGTAAGCAAGGAGGAGGTAAGCGGCGTGATAAATGCCCTGAATGGCTTTGCGCCTGCGATGATAGCGCTTACGGCGAATTCCACGATAGTCGAGGGCAGGAAGAGCAGCTATCTGGAGTTCAGGGGTGTCGCATGGGACAATATCGTAGCAGAGGGAAAGCTTGAGAGAGATCGGGTGGGCGTAGCCCCAAGGCTTTCCGGCGAGGACGCTGCCTTTGAGCTGATTACCAGGTTTGTCCCGTTCCTGACGAAAAGGGAGGGCGAGTATGTCGCATACAACAGACTCAGGAGCATGACCGAGCACCTCTCGGAAGGTCAGGCAGAGGTATCGCTGATATTTGGGGACAAGGCGTTTGTAGTAGAACTTGACCACGTAGATCTTGCATTCCTTGAGGGAACGGTGTGGCACGAAGCCAGGGCCAAGAGTGCATATGGCACTGTAGAGTCGCGTGCCTGCGCGTTCCAGGGCTCCACAGCGGAGATAATGGCAATAGCCGCAGTTACAAAGGGAATTGCGGAGAACAGGGCGGAGGCTGAGGAGCGTGTAAGCAGGTACACGCTAGAAGAGCTCAGGCGCGGCAGGGATGAGGCGCTCAGGGATGGTTTAGGTGCACATGTCGGAAAGGAACCTGTGGAGGAGCTGGCAAGGGACATGCTCAATATCGCAAGGAGCGGACTGGAGAGGTGCGGCGAAGATACCTCTTACCTGAAACCTTTATACGACAACCTTAATGCAATGGAAAACCCTGCTGTGAGGACGCGGAAGCTTTACGACGAGCTTGTGAAAGCATCTGGAGGAGACGATGCGAAGGTCAGGGCTGCATTAGTCGAGAGCATGAGGTTCAAAGGCTGACGCATAGACAATTAAATTGATCTGGGAAGATATCAGTGGTAATAGCATGATAGTCGATGTTCATACCCATATAGGTGGGGATATTGATGGCGCGATGCAGAGCAAGGACGAGCTGCTGCTCTCCATGAAGGCTAACAAGGTAGACAAGGCAGTGGTCTTCCCGTTCAATGAAAAAGGAAACGTCCTTGAGAAGAGCATTGAGCTCCTTGAGAAATGCGGGAAGGATAGGAGATTCGTAAACTTCCTTAGATTCGACCCTAAGACAATAACCCCGGATGCCCTAGAGGAGAGCCTGCCGCTTTTCAGGGGAGTTAAGCTGCATCCGAGGAGCCAGAACTTCGATCCACTGGACAAGAAGTATCGCTGGATATATAAGGCGATTGAGGATTCGCGCAAGCCAGTAATATTCCATACTAGGAAGGAGAACAACCCGAATAGCGACCCAGACAGGATAGTCAGGCTTGCGGCGCTATTCCCAAAGATGAATATAATAATAGGGCATTTCGCCGGCGCGTCGAATGTCGCATTCAAGGAGATAGCTGCCCGGCGCAACCTGTACGTTGAGACCTCCGTGCTCTCAAGCAATTACCTCATCGGCTATGTCACGAAGAAGGTGGTAGGGGCCGATAAAGTGATATTCGGCTCTGATGCCCCATACTCAGACCAGGAGATAGAGCTGCTTAAGGTAAAGAAAGCTGGTCTTTCCAGGTCTGATGAGAAGAAGGTCCTTGGCGGAAACATATTGAAGCTCCTGAAGCTTGACAGCTGATTATCCCATGGCGCAACGTTATGCAGGCAGGTTTGGCAGCACTTTTATAGGTATTGAGGACTCCGCCAGATGGGATAGCACACTTTATTCGCCCCTCAGGGAATTTTACCGCGATAAAAATTTGACTGGTGGCGGTACGCTTGTTGTTGGATGCGGGCATGGACTTGAGCTTCCAGCCGGGTTTAGTGGTACGTTCATCGATCTTAATACAGAAGCGGTTGCAAATGCAGCGAAGCTCCATACACAGGCAAGGGCGGTCAATGCGAATGCACTTGCTCTCCCATTCCAGGACATGCAGTTTGATTCAGTGGTACTCTCCCTGATCCTTTCGCAACTGCAGAGAACCGGGATTGGAGGCAGGAAAGGCGATATAGGGGATAGCATTGCGGCGTATGATGAGGCATGCAGGGTCATGAAAGAAGACGGAAGACTCTTTGTGATTGATACGGTATCAAGGACCACTACCCTGCTGGTAAACGGAAGGGAGCCTTTTACGGAATCGAAGGAGTACTTTGATATTGGCGAGGTAATAGCAGGTTCGTGGAGAAGTGCGGGTGAAGTAGGTGGATTTGTATGGGTGCAGGATACGCCGCTTGCCTATGTTCCTTCGATAAACGCAGAGATTGCTCCTGCGGGAAGGACTGGTGTAGAATACGGTGTGGCGATCTTCGAGCTGAAGCGGAACTAAACGACACTGCCTTCCGCAGCGCTTCCCTGCGCAGGTTTATATAATTTTAGAGCCATAACGTCTAAGGAGCTAATTTTGTGATTTCTTATGGCTAAGGAAAAAGGCATACACGGCGTTGAGGACCTGCCAGGGATAGGACCGGCTACTGCAGATAAGCTCAAGGAGAAGGGATACGATGACATAGAGAAGATAGCTGCAGCTTCGCCATATGAGATCGCAGAGCTTACAGGCATGAGCTCAGAGGCGGCCAAGAAAGCAGTGGAAGCAGCAAGGCAGGCAACAACAGTAGATTTTACCACGGGATACGATGCCTACGAGAAGAGGAAGGCCCTTGGGAAGATAAACACGGGGTCCGAGGCTTTGGATGAGCTCCTTGGCGGCGGCGTAGAGACCAGCGCCATAACAGAAGCTTACGGAAAGTTCGCCTCTGGGAAGACGCAGCTGGGTTTCCAGCTATGCGTCAACGTACAGCTCCCTGTAGGAAAAGGAGGGCTGGATGGAAGCATCCTCTTCCTTGATACGGAAGGGACTTTCAGGCCGGAGAGGATAGAGTCTATAGCAAAGGCTGCGGGAATGGATCCTAAAGATGCGCTGAGCAGGATTTATTTCGTAAGGGCACTCACGACCTCGCAACAGATACTTACGATAGAGAGGGCTGACAAGTTGATAAGGGAGAACAACATAAAGCTCATCGTAGTAGATTCTATGATGGCCCTCTTCAGGTCAGAGTTTATGGGTAGGGGAGCACTGGGAGAGCGGCAGCAGAAACTTAACAGCCATATCCACAAGCTGCAGATGCTTGCAGACACGTATGGTCTCGCGGTTTATATAACAAACCAAGTAATGGACAATCCGGCAATACTTTTTGGGGATCCTACAACACCAGTAGGGGGGAATGTGATAGCGCACGCTGCAACGACAAGGCTATATATGCGCAAGAGCAAGGAGGAGAAGAGGATAGTAAGGCTCGTGGACTCGCCGAATATGCCTGAAGGCGAGGCAGTAATAAAGATCACGGCCAACGGCATAAAGGATTAGTGTTTAAATGCTCATACTGGCAGGGCTGGGGCTGGAGAAGGGGGATATCTCGCTGAGGTCCTTAGAGTACCTGAAACGTTGCGATGCCATATATTTCGATTCATATACTTCTTTTGTATCTGGCGAATACCTCTCTTTCTTAAGCGATATGCTGGGCAAGGTTATAGTGCCAATTGAGAGGAACGCGCTTGAGGACAGAGTGTGGGAGACGATCAAGCCTGCCAAGGACGGGGATATAGGCATTGTCGTAGGAGGTGACCCGCTTATAGCCACTACACACAAGATAATAATATCGGAAGCGCATAAACATGGGATAAAGACGGTTGTTCTTCATTCTTCATCGGTATTTTCTGCTGCAATAGGAGAGAGCGGCCTAGATTTCTACAGGTTCGGGCCTACGGTTACCCTACCCTTCTGGTCGGAGAACTACAAGCCGGTATCTTTCCTGAAGAGCATAGAGAAAAATCTTGGGAATGGGGAGCATACTCTTCTTCTGCTTGACATACGCAAGCCGGGAACTCCCATGACTCTTGCAGAAGCTGCAGAGATACTTGCTAAGGCAATCAAGGCATCTGGAGAAAATAAGCTGGGAAATGTGAGATTCTTGATAATGGCAGATGCCGGGAAGGATGGTGCTGTAAAGTTCTCCGCTACAATAGATGAGATGAGTGCTTACGATGGCAGCAGGCTTGCAGGAAAGGCGCTGTGCATGATTATTCCTGCCCCTTTATCATTCGCTGAAAAGGAAGCGCTCGCAGCCGCAGGTATAATTGGATTCTGACCTTTCCCAGGAACGGCAGCACGCAATCTATGTTTGCCTTTAGGCCATGTCTTTAAATTAGAAAATAATGAAAATGGGGTCGCCCCCAAATTCGTACAGTAGAAGGATTTACCTTTCCTCCCTTGCCCGCTGCCTTAATCTAGCTGCGGCTACTGCAACGTGCTGTGCCTGGACTTCCTGTGCTTCCTCACGTTCCTCAGCAACAGCAACAGCTTCCTCAGCAAGCCTTGCAGCTTCCTCCTCGGTAACTGCGCGCAGTGCGCGTGCGGCTTCGGGGCTCACTCTCCTTGCTCCTGCTGCCTTAAGAACCTCCTGCAGACGCGCTTCGTCTACGGCTTCCCTTGCATTTCTCCTTGTCTCTCTGCGTCTTGTTCGTCTTTCCTCTTCTGCCCCCATTTATTCACCGCTTTAGATGTTCCTGGGAAGGGTTAAAAGGGTTTACTCCAAATCAATTTTGGTTTTATGCTTGGGGGGTTTACAGGAAGATTAGCACCTGCCTTTCCGGATAAGACAAAATTCGTGAACTTCAGCGGAAATCTCTCAATTGACGCTCTGCGCGGCAGGGTAGTGGTCCTTGATTTCTGGACCTATTGCTGCATAAACTGCATGCATATGGTCCCAGTGTTAAAGAAGGTAGAGGATAAATTCAGGGATAGTGGAGTTGTCTTCATAGGCATACACTCTGCAAAGTTCGATGGGGAAAATGATGAGGCAAATGTAGCATATGCAATAGCAAAGTATGGAATCTCGCATCCAGTAGTACTAGACAAGGATCGCATGATATGGAAGGCATACTCCGTCAACGCATGGCCAACATTGGTTATCGTGGGCACCGATGGTATCATAAGGTACAGGAAGGCCGGCGAACAATCGGAAGAAAAAATCGAGCAAGAAATCAGTAGGATAGAAAGAATGGGAAGGAAGCGCCACGTATACGGCAGGGGATCGGGCAGGATAAATTGGGTGATGAAGAGTGCAAAGAAGGGCGTTGGCTCCTTCCTGAAATTTCCTTCGAAGATCTCTTTCCGCAATGGCTCTGGCGGAATATTTGCATTGAGCGACTCTGGCAACGGGCGTATCATCATAGGATGCATAAATGGGGATAACGCAAGGGTATCCGACATTGTAGGAAACGGAAGGTTTAATGGTAAGCCTATGGAAAGTGCATCTTTTGCCAAGCCGCAGGGGCTATGCTGGCTTCCTGACGGAAGGATTCTTGTCTCTGATACTGATAATCATAATCTAAAGGTCATATCCATAGGAAACAAAAAAAGCGTCCAGACTGTAGCTGGGACGGGGAAGAAAGGAGGATATGCTGGATTTGGAAGAAGGATGGAGAGCCTTAAAACGGATATAAATTCGCCGTGGGACGTTGCATTCAGCGAGAGGGAGGGCTTGGCATTCATAGCCATGGCAGGGCTGCATCAGATATGGACGATGGATCTTGAAAAGGGTTATCTGGAGGTATTTGCAGGAAACGGCTACGAGAATCTTATCGATGACAAAAGGAGGCGTGCGGAGTTTGCACAGCCAAGCGGAATCTTTGCATGCGGGAAGACGGTATACACGGCAGATAGCGAGTCTTCATCAATAAGGAGTATCCCGCTTGATCTCGACTTCGTGAGTACTTTAATTGGCAGGGGACTTTTTGTTTATGGGGATGAAGAAGGCATGCTGCCTGATGCGCTGCTCCAGCATCCCATGGGGATTTGTAAGGAGGGCAGCAAGATTTACGTTGCAGATACATATAATGGTGCAGTAAAAGTTATAGATGAGTCGAGAAAAGAAGTGATTAGGCTGGTGGGGAAACCGCATGCAAAGTCCGAGTGCAGGTTTGGAGACAGGGAGTGCGATACCCTTGGACTTAATGAGCCTAACGACGTAAAATTTTATGGTGGTCAGCTATATATAACAGATACAAACAACCATATGCTTAGGGCCTTCGATCTTCGCAGGAAGGTGCTGAAGACCGTAATCAAATAGGTTTTCTTATGGAATTTGCAGAGGAATTGGGTTTTCTTAAGGAGCAGGTGCTTTTCAAGGGGAAGATAGATGCTGGAAGGAGATTCAGGAATGTCGTTATTGCAGGAATGGGGGGCTCTGGTATAGTTGGGAAGATATTCAGCGAGATATACACGGAGAAGCCCGTAACACTTATAGACGGGTATAGCGTGCCTGCGCATCTATCCAGGGATACGCTCTTCGTTGCCGTAAGTTATTCTGGCAATACTGAAGAGACTATAAAGGCGGCAGAGCGCGCCATGCAGAAGGGATGCAGGGTTGTTACCATCTCTTCCGGGGGTGAACTTGGGGATTATGGCGACCAGAATATACATATACCTAGGTCCGATCTGCAGCCGAGATCCGCAATAGGCTATATGCTTATGCCTTTCATGGAAGGCTTTGGGCTTGTTGATGCAGCAGATATTAAAGAGGCGCATAAGGTTGTAGAGAGCCTTGACCACAACAATCAGGAATGCTTTGCACACGCAAAGAGGATATCCAGGAACAAGAAGATACCAGTGGTATACGGTGCGTACCCTTTCAGCAGCGTTGCGTACAGATGGAAGACGCAGTTCAACGAAAACGCAAAGGTCATAGCGTATTGCAGCAGCTTTCCTGAGTTAAATCATAATGATACCATGGCTCTTGCGGAGACTTACAGGAAGGATGAATTTTATATCATGGTATTTGACTCGGACAGGAAGGAGATAAAGAAGAGGATAGCTATAACTTCGAGGCTTACGCAGACAAAGTTCAATTTTATAGAATTTAAAGGGAAGAGCCTTGCGGCGAGGCTCTTTTATATGATACATTACGGGGATTACTTATCATACCATCTTGGAAAGATGCGCGGGGTCGATCCTACGGATGTAAGACTTATAGAGGAATTGAAAAAGGCCCTGTAGCAGCACAGGATAGCAGCATGGGATTGATTTTTATATTAATAATGTGTAATATCTATTGCGATTGCTGATTGGTGTATTATATGATGGAATTAAACGAAGGAAATTTTGAAGGCAGCGTAATAAAGTCCAAGCTCCCTGTCGTTGTAGACTTCTGGGCTGAGTGGTGCGGTCCCTGCAGGATATTCTCCCCTGTCATAGAAAAGGTATCTAAAGCCTACGATGGTAAGGTAAATTTCGGAAAACTGAATGTTGATGAGAACAACAAGATAGCACAGGAGTACAACATAATGAGCATACCTACAGTCCTGATTTTCGAAGGCGGAAAGGTTAAGTCAATGTCAGTAGGCGCTCTCCCTGAAGATACGTTCAAGAAATGGCTCGACAAGAACCTGTAATGCGTTGTTGCGATGCCCTTTGAGCTTGCGCGCGGTATGAGGGACTTCCCACCTAATGCAGCTATAATGTCGAAGTCAATTGCGGAGAAGGTAGAGGCAGTATTCAAAAGGTTCGGGTTTTATCCCCTTAAGACACCTGCCTTGGAGAAGAGGGAGACCCTTCTGGCTAAGACTTATGGTGACGATGCGGAGAAGGAGATCTTCTTTCTTGACAACAGCGACCTCGGTCTCAGATATGACATGACAGTGCCGCTGGCAAGATACGTCTCCTCGGACAAGAGCCTCCAGATGCCCTTCAAGAGGTACCAGATAGGGGATATATGGAGGAGGGATGAGCCGCAGCATATGCGATACAGGGAATTCACGCAGGCGGATGTGGATATAGTAGGATGCGGTGCACCTGCGGCTGATGCAGAGGTAATAGCAGCAACGGCATTGGCTCTAGAAGAGGCAGGAGTCGGGGCATACGAGGTAAGGATGAATGACAGGAAGATGCTTGGCGGGCTTCTTGATTACTTCTCTATCCCTGAGAAGGATCATTCCCAGGCAATACGCATTATAGACAAGAAGGCGAAGATAGGAGGGGCTGCCGTAGCCGATGGAATCGCAGGCCTTGGCGTGGAGCGCGGGAAGGCTGAATCCATTGTGGCGTTTCTAGAAGGAAATGGCGAGGGTGGAAGCACGCTGGAGAAGGTATCTGCCATGCTTCCTGGCCTGAAGGATGAGATAAAGACATTTTCAGATATAATGGAGCTGGTTGCAAGCTATGGCATCGCAGGCCAGTTGAGATTTGATCCCTCGCTTGCCAGAGGACTTGATTATTATACTGGCGCGGTATGGGAATTTATCGCGATAAAGGACGGGATTGCACTCCCAAGCCTTGGAGGGGGAGGGCGGTATGACAAGCTGATAGGAAGCTACTCGGGCAGGGATATTCCGGCAGTCGGATCTTCGATAGGTATAGACAGGGTAGTGAGCATGCTCGGACTGGAGGCGCGCGAGAAGACTTATGCCAAGGTCATAGTTATACCTGTGACTAAAGATGAATTCAGGTACGCGCTTGGTATTGCAAATAGGCTGAGGGCAGCTGGCATATGCACGGATCTTGCGATAATCGAGAGGAGCATCTCGAAGAATCTCGAGTATGCAAACGGGATGGGAATATCCAATGGTTTAATAATAGGTAAGAAGGAAATAGAGCTGAATAAGGTAAAGCTCAGGAACATGTCAAGCGGAACCGAGGAGCTCCTTGATCTACAGGACGCTATAAGGAAGCTTGGCGGTGGTTAGATGGCGAGAAATAGCGAAGTTGATGAGGTAACCGAGAAGACCCTGCGTGCGGGAGGGGTGCTTGCAGTGCTTTATTTTGACATACACGGCAAGAACAAGGACGAACTTCAGCCGCTAATGGTGGACCTGATAAACAACAGGCTTCTCAAGACAAGGGGCGTTGTCTACTGCCATGGGAGCATAGAGTCGCCCATAGAGCTTGGTGATGGTTATTCCACTGCTGCAACCGTGGAGATATTGTTCAAGGACATAAAGGCGCTTGTGGAAGTATCGTTCAATTTCGCGCCTGTAGGGATAAACATACTCAAGCCTGAGAACGAATACGTAATCAAGATGCCTATGATGCAGTCGCTCATGCTTGATCTTGCGCAGATATCGATTGAGTATTCAAATTACATACTTAGCAGGGTGCTTAATGAGGAAGAGTATAAGCGCATACAGGATAATATGAAGTCGCGCGAGGAGATAGGCAAGCATATACTGGGAAAGACGGAGGGCAGCAGTTAAGCTACTATCTTCCTGCGCAGTATAAATCGCTTTATAATTTCTGTGGGCCTATCCATATCACCATAATCTCCAAGTATCCTGCCCGCGCCTGCTTTATTCAGCATCCTTATGACCATTCCCATCTCCCTCTCGCTGAGGGACCTGTACGCCCTGCTTATCATTGAGTGCATCGCAAGATCCATCCTGTTCTTTCTCCTGAACCTGCTTTCGTAAGAGGAGAGCCTTGACCCGTGTATCATATGGTCCGCCACCGCCTCGCCGGCCATGATCCCGCCCTGCGAACCGAATACTATGCCACCTCCTGTTGAGGCTTTCGTCTGGCCTGCGGCGTCGCCTGCGAGAAGCACATGATTTTTATCGTCTGCAATCTTCTGCCTGAGTCCTATGGGTATTATGCTTGCACCCTCCGAGATTATCTTTGCTCCTGATATTATTTCAGTGATTCCGTAATGGCTTATGAACCTGTCGAATGCCCTCTTGCTGTTACCGTGCAAGGAGGATACGCCTACGCCGACCTCCAGGACATCTTTTCCGTTAGGACATACCCATGAGAATAACCCGGGGGAGATGCTGTTGTCAAGGTATATGTCAACGCTCTCGGTATCCTGCGGCTCTGTATTGTATTCTACCCTGTATGTCAGGACATATCTCTTAACTGCGCCCATGCGGAATGTAGTTGCGACTTCTGATACAGCGCCGTCAGCGCCTATTATTATATCGTTCTTTGAGATTGCCATAAGTTCTGACGCGGAGAGCTTCCTGCCTGTTATTATTGATACGCCTTCGCTTGCTGCCTCATCCATGCATATCTCGTTGAGAATTCCCCTGTCAAGCACCTTTGCTACTGGGGCCTTAGCCTTTACCTCCAATACCGAATTACCTGCATGTATACGCGCTCCGGACAACGAGTTGGTGAGCGCCTTGGAGCAGTTAACCCCCAGACGCGAGAGCCCGTTTGCGGATACGATACCTGAAGCCCTTATCGGATAGCCTGGCTTCTGCTTCTGGTCGTATATGGTTACATCTATCCCATATCTTGCTATGGTCTTTGCAGCCATTAACCCGGCATTTCCGGCTCCTACAACATTGACTTTCCTTTGCATTGTAAAGCATCTTAGATAAATCAGTTTGTCTTGTTGCGCTTTATATTTAGAGCTTGTGCAATCATTAGGTTTTGGGGAGCAGTGCGCACGCTTGCTATATGATCGTAAATCATGTGCGTGCTGTTTTTGTGCGGCAATTTTTCACCACCGTTATATTTAGATAGCTATTTAAAAATATATGCTGAAAAAGATATGTTATCAAGGTCTTTATAGTGCTATTTTTGGTAATACTATTTGGTATATTGGCTGTCATTGTGCCAGGCTTTCTCCTATCCTTTGCGCTGCTTGGGAAGACAAGAATGCCAAGGGTGGAGATATACTCGATAGGCGTAATATTCGGGCTCATCTTTCCGCCTACGCTGCAATGGCTTGAGGCTTACCTGATACCTTATCTGCATTTCTTTTCGTATTCGATATGGCTGTACAACGCCAACGTAATACTTCTCTCTTTGATAGGTCTTGTGCTCTGCATTAAGCAGGGGGTGTTTGACCTAAACTCCGGGCTGGGCATGATAAAAGGCAGTGCAGGAGCAGGAGCTCTGCCTGCTGATCTCGACACCTCAAGCATACACTCCGTGAGGAAGTGGATACATGAACACGGGGGCGAAGAAGGGGCTACTATGCTTGAGGAGCATAGGAAGAAGGAGAAGGAACTTGAGGATGAGCATGCGCGCGAGATGGCTCTTCTCAAGGATTCGAGCGAGGAAGAGAGGAAGCGCGTCTCCGAGTCGCACAGGGAGGAGAAGAGACGCCTTGAGGAGCGTCATCTTCACAGGGAGCTATCCTTTGTCAGGGATTCTCATGTAGGCAAGGCACATACTCACCGCAATAAGAAGCCTCTTCTGAGCACCAGCAACATAATAACTTTCCTTCTTGTGCTTCTTCTGATATTCACTTTTACCAGTCGTATGCTTAGTTTCGGGGTAGCGCCGAAATACTTCGAGTTTGACCCTTATTTTGATATGGTAAGCGCGCAGTACATACTTACTTATGGCTACCAGATACCATTTGACCATGCTGCATGGCCTTCTGTTGTGCAGGGAGTCAACCACAGGATACAGCCGCTCGTGCCTTATCTTGAGGTATACTGGTACGACCTTGCAAATACTAATTTCCACTACAAATATCTGAATAATACACTGCTGAGCCAAGTAAGCAGCCTTTACCCTCCTCTTGTCGCCGCACTCCTTGTCTTTGTGGTATTCATCTTCATAAAGTATGATTACGGCGAGAAGGCAGCGATATTTGGCGCAACGCTTGTTGCCGCGATGCCGGTTATCTACCAGCCGTTTATAGCAGGTGAGCAGCTCCTTGAGCCGTGGGGCATATTCGCACTCTTCTTCTTCTTTGCCACTTACATTGTGGCGATAAGGAACATGAAGGAGAAGCGCTATGCGGTACTTGCAGGGATAGCGTTTGCATCAAACTTCCTTGGTGCACACTATTACTTTGTACCTGCCGCAATCATAGGGCTTTACATATTCCTGCAGGGAGTAGTTAATCTCCTGAAGAACAAGGATAATACTGATTTCTACATTATGAACGCTATTGTAATATTGGTAATAATAATATCGTACTTGCTTTATGCGCCGTATGGTGCGTCCCTTACAAACAGGACTCCGAGTGTGGCTGGTATACCTATAATAATAGCCATTCCTGTCTTTGCGCTTGTGGTTATATTCCTTCTGGATTACATACCCAGGACCGATGACCTGCCAAGAAGCGTAAGGAAATACACAGGAAGGCTCGTAAATATCAATGTCGCGGAGAAGGATCTCTTAATTACAAGGTTGGGGATCCTTGTAGTGATTGTAGTACTAGGCCTGCTCGTCACCTTCTTTACACCATTGGGTAAGCCCGTATTGAATTATTTGAGCATAGGAGAGCACTTTACCACACCAAATACGCCGCTTTTCATGACGGTGCAGGAATACGCGCCAACCGGACTTAACTTCAACTTTGACAGCGCGGGCATGGGTTCTGTAGCGCTTCATCTGCCTGGTAATCTTCTGGTCCTTGGTGTACTGGCAATTTTCCTTGTCATCTCTGCAATGAACGTATTTTACAAGAACTCGCAGACAAGCATACTTGCAGTATCCGTAATAGTCGTGCTTGCTTTTGCAGGGTTCAGCGAAGTCAAGTACCTTCCGCATTTTGCAGTAGGATATGCAATAGCGCTATCGGTAATAATTGGGGAGATAATAATCATAGCTGAGAGGGGGCTTAAGGATAAGATTTACGTTTATGCCACATACACTCTGATAGGTGTACTGGCCATGTCTGTATTCATACCTGTGCTGTATTCTGCATCTGCGGCTGCGCTTAACCCCAACTGCACTACTATACAGAATAGCAACAATCAGATTGGCGATTTCCTGTATTGCAATACCCTCTCCCCAAGCTGGATAGCTGCAACTGCTTGGATGAGGGCAAACGTCGGGCCCAATGCGCCGAGGATACTCTCGTGGTGGGATTACGGAGACTGGATCAACTGGTTCGGAAACAGCAACGCAGTGATAAGGGGCGACAATTCCGTGCCTACATATGATTACAAGGTTGCGGCACAGTATGTTCTTGGTCCTGCAGATGGGTACAACTATACGGAGCTTGCACATTTCATGGATTCGGCGCAGGCCGGATATGTCCTGTTTGACGACCAACTTGTACCCAAGTGGGGTGCGCTTGATTTCCTTGCCTGTGTCGGGGTTAATGAGACTACAAGAGCCTTTGCGATAAGCGCAGGGCAGCAATACGGCCAGTCTTATGTGCTTGGGACTTCCAGATGCGAGCTTTCACATGACCCTTCCTACATAATGATACCTGAATCTGTCTTAACCAGCACAGGGTCCAGCATAGGCGATTATTGCTCGATCTCGAATAGCACAAACGTATACATAAAAGCCCTGCAGTTCACTGGCAGTTTCCCATTCGGGACCGTAGGAAATACCACCTATTGCATGCCTGAGTCATTCCTCTCTACTGGAGCGCCTGTACGTCTCTTTTACCAGAACGGCACCGAGACGAATATAGCAGTGTCTGATAGCTTCTTTGAGGGAGCAGTGCCTACTAGCAATAACCAGACATTCTTAAGCTTCATGGCAATATACATGCCGAACGGGCCTAATGACACGATCACGGATGCGCCTTCCGAATTCTACCAGTCAAATTACTATAGGGGATTCTTCCTTGGGAAGCTCCCTGGATTCACTTTGGTATATCCTTCGAACGTGACAGGAGTCAACTACGTGAATAACACAGGAAATCATATAATGATATTCAAGCTTGACAACTTCACTGGTACGCTCCCTTACGTAGTGCCGAAGCCGAGCTGGATACATAATAATTATTCCATTCCTGGATAAAGCGGGTCAGCGTTGAGATGAAGCTAATTGTACTTCAGCCGTATATCAACCTTAGAGGTGGCGTCGACAGGGTGCTCCTGAAGATAGCAGAGCATTACAAGGCACCGATATACACCCTAGAATACGACAAGAGCTCTTCCTTTGAGGACTTTGGGAAGCTTGATATAAGGATGATAGGCAAGGATGTGCCGTTCCAGAGCAGGCTTCCGTATAGGGCCTCGCAGGGGCTTAAGTACGGATACAATTTTTACAACATAAAGATAGAGGAGGACTATGATGTCCTTAACCCGCATATATCCCCGAGCGAATGGATACGCCACAAGAACGAGCGTGTCCTCTGGTACTGCCATACACCGCCAAGAGAGGTGTATGACCTTTATTCCACAAGGATGAAGGGCAGGGGTTACGGGGATAAGATAATATATGCAACTTTTGCCAGGGCATACAAGCTGATAGCAAACAAGGTAGTGAAGGACCTCGAAGGGATAGCGACAAACAGCGAGACGACAAGGAGCAGGATACGCAAGTATTACGGACGGGATGCGAGGGTGATAAATCCAGGCGTAGATGTAAAGAAGTATAAGAATGTCTCTTACGAAGACTACTTTTTCTATCCCTCGAGAATACTGGTAAATAAGAGGCAGGATTACGTTATAGACGCATTCAAGCGCTTCGAGAAGAAGGACGGGAGGGGGAAGTTCAGGCTTGTAATAGCCGGCACCCTCTCAAAGGATCCGGAACATCAGGCTTATATGAACCGCATAAAGAAGATGGCCGAAGGTTACAAGATACAGATAATAACGAATATTGACGAAGGCAGGCTAATCAAACTTTACAGCGGCGCCATGGCCGTTCTCTTCTCCGCAATAAACGAGGACTTTGGATTTATACCTCTTGAGGCCATGGCTTCTTCAAAACCAATAATATCAGTCAATGAGGGAGGCCCGAGGGAAACGGTAAAGGATGGCAAGACAGGTTTCCTTGTCGGCTCGCCGCAGGAGATGGCGGAGAAGATGCTCCTTCTAGCCAGGGACACTAAAGCTGCAGAGCATATGGGGAAGGAAGGGAGGAAGGAAGTGGAGCGGAACTATACCTGGGAAAGGTTCTTCTCGCTCTTTGATGGCGAGCTGGAAAGGATTAAAAAGGGGAAGAAAGAAGATAATGCAAATCCCAGGAAATGATTAGATGCTTGAGATAGAGTTTAAGTCGAGGAAGAGCATATTTGCAAGCGACCAGTCATCCAGGGATGTGCTTAAGAAAGGATTCTTCGGGAAAGAAGCAGGCAGGCGCACGATGCTCATTCCTGAAGAGGCGCTATATCTGATAGACGTAAGAAACGCAAGATGCACCAGCATGGGAAGAGACATCTCCTTTAATGATATCGCAGCGAGATTCTGGAGCGACAAGAAATTCACTGCCAGGTATTTCACATACAAGGACTGGAGGGATAGAGGACTTGTAGTAAGAGGGACGGAATCAGAGTATAAGCCGCCTGACAAGACTCCGGTGAAATCCTACCCAAAAGCAGAGTTATCCCTTCCTGATTATTCGGTATCAGGAGTCTTCTTCAAGAGCGATCTTATAGCGATAGTAGACGATAATGAGAAGGGCAAGGAGCTCTACGAGACTCTCTGGTTCGGGCAGTATGGATCGTACAAAGCTGCCGAGAGGGGTCAGCTCAACAAACTTGACGTATATGAGAGCCTCTTCCTGATGGAGAGGGGCATGCTGAAGCTTAACATAGGCAAGCAGGAGCTGATCCGCCTTGCCAAGGCAAGGAGATCTGATTTCCCAAGCCTGTACGAGGTCTACAGGGACTGGAGGGAGAAGGGCTATGTGATAAAGACCGGATTCAAGTTCGGCACGCATTTCAGGCTGTATTTTCCAGGCGCCAAGCCGGTCAAGGAGGGTGCAAGGGACTGGATACACTCAAAGCATGTGATACACGTCTTCCCGCGCGAGTCCAGGCTGCTTATATCAGAATGGGCGAGGGTGATAAGGGTTGCGCATTCCGTCAGGAAGACCTTCATACTGGCTGTTACAGGAGGCACGGTCGCAAAGAAAGTAGGCATAGACTTTATACTTTATCACAGGAAAGGGGGCGATGCGGAGAATCCTGAAGGATCGGCTCCGCGATACTGCATGCTCTCCCTGAGCGAGGAGGAATACATAGGAGGGGCAGAATTTGCAGGGGCGATAAAGGCTGCCAAGGAGAAGAAGATGGAACTCATAGTTGCTATAGCTGATAGGGAGACTTCGGTTACATACTACAAGGTAAGACAGATAAAGATCTCAGGAAGCAAGAACGAATACTATGAGATAGACTGGATGCAGCCGTAAAGCGCGTCTTATTTCCTTGTCTCTGAGATCAGGTTTTTTATTATGTGGGATGCAGGATTGACTCCGGTAACTTTCCTGAACCCTGACCATGATATGGTAGGGTTGGCCTCGAGCACATAATATCCGTCTTTTGTATCGGCTATGTCGATGCCTGCATAATCCAGCTTAAGCGCTTCGGTAGCTTTTATCGCCAGCTCGCTTATCTCTGCGTTTATCCGTGCCTTTCTAGGTTCAGCGCCCTGGGCGACATTGCTCTTCCATCCTTTCGCTTTCCTGAACTCGGCGCCTATCACCTTGCCACCAACTACCACTACCCTGAAGTCCCCGCTGCCTTTCTTCTCAAGGAATCGCTGTACATATATGGGCTTGCTCAAGTTGGTGAAATAACTGAATATATGCATTGCTGCGTCAGGGTCATTTATGCGGAAGACGCCTATGCCCTTGCCGCTCCGGAGAGGCTTTATCACAGTGTCTGTATATTTCCTGACTGCCGCGTACCCATGAAAGAAGTTCTCGCTTGATGTAGTATCAGGCACAGGGATCCTGTGCCTTGAAAGAATGATAAGAGTGCCGAGCTTGTCGCTTGCGGATAACCATGAGGAGATCTTGTTTGAGATCCGCATACCGTTGAGTTCCATTGCCTGTGCAAGCCAGAGCCTGTGGCTGAACTGCTCGTAATCCCTTATTATCCCTATGCTTCGCATCACAGCGGCATCTGCAGATATGCGCTCTGCTTTGCCCCCATCTGTGTGCATGACAGTAGTCGTGCTGCTCTCTATCCTGACAAAGGACTCGGAGAGATTTATGCTTACGTATCCTGCGCTGCTCTTGGATATAGCCGCCTTAAGGTCCTTGAGCTCCTCGTTCGAATAGCCTTCTGATGATGATATAACTCCTATTTTCATCCAATCGCGTATACTTATCGGAAGCGGTAATTTATATTAGGGTTGTTTAGAGTAAGTGCATCGCAGATATGGAACGGCGCTTTCCCTCTACAAAGGTTTAAATACATGCCTTATGAATACTATTCATAGGCGATGGCATGAAGATCTCTGAAATATATAGCATGGATATATACAGCGATTCTGGTCAGTATCTTGGCGAAGTACAGGATGTTATAGTGGATCTTGAGAAGGGCGAAGTAAGCAGGCTTCTTATGGTACCGTGGAAGAACATACGCGGAGACGCAAAGGGAGCCCTGAGGCAGAAGAGCATACTCTACAAGAGCGTAAAGAATGTAGGCGATGTAGTCCTTGTATCAGCCCCTGTCCCTGGATCCCAGGAAGCAAGAAAAGATGAAGTGGAAGACCTGACGAGATAAATTCTTACTTTCCTATTACTTTGGGGAATTTTATCCCTCTCTGATTGAGGTACGTGCCCTTGTAAGGATTGCGTACCCTATTCAGTGTAGTGGCAAATATAACGTGTGCAAACCGTGTGCCAGGCCTTAGAAGTATGCCACTGCTTGCGGCATTGAACACCTCAAGCGTTATGTTGCCCGCGAAACCTGCATCTATTATTGTGGGTGGCATTATGAGACCGTGCCGTGCCCATGTGCTTCTGAGTTCAACGAATCCTATAAGATTCTCCGGAAGCTTCACGTTCTCTATGGTGGAGAGAAGGACCTGCGATCCGGATTCTATCACCAGTTCGCGGCTGTTCTTCTCTGATACGTATTCGTTGTTGACGTGTTTTGGATTAGATGGGTCCAGTATAAATCCTGCGGGGCGCTTTATGTGCTTTGCTATCTCGTTCGAGAGCCGCAGGTCGAGGCCATTTTCCCTTATAATGTCCTTCTTGAACGGCTTTATCACAAGCCTCTTTTCCTTTATAAGGCTCTCAAGGTCAAAGTCTGAAAGTATCATACTACCAAGATGCTTGCATAAAATATTAAAACCAGTAACCCAATTAACTCTTGTCCTGTGATATTATGTTCGTAGCCTTAGAGGGCATAGATGGCTCAGGAAAGAGCACTGTTGCACGCCTTCTCTATGAAAGCCTGAAAGGCAAAGGATTTGTCCTTACCAGGGAGCCAACGGAGAGCAGGATAGGGATATTCATAAAGGAACTATTAAAGGAGCAGGAGCTCAGCCAGGATACGATACAGCTCCTCTTTACCGCAGACAGGGCATACCACATGGAGACATTCGTTGAGCCGATGCTCAAAGAAGGGCACGGAGTTATAACAGACAGGTATCTCTTCTCAACCATAGCTTACGGATACGGCGCAGGGCTTGAGGTGGAATGGATAGAGAAGCTTAATTCAAGGTTCAGGATTCCAGATCTGACATTTCTGATGGATCTGGATCCTGAGACTGCTGTCCAGAGGATAGGAAAACGGAATGAGAAAGGGGAATTCTTTGAGAAGCTTGACTTTCTGAAGAGAGTTAGGGAGGGATACCTTATGCTCTCGAAGAGATATGATGGTTTTGTCATTATTGACGCCTCTATGGATGAGAGAAGCATCAGAGATAGTATTTTATCTGTGATTGAGGATAAAATTTAATGCGCTCCTATCGTCTAGTCCGGCCAAGGACGTGGGGCTTTCAACCCCGCAACTCGGGTTCAAATCCCGATGGGAGCAGTATGCAAATAAAAAGCACAAGATAATTTTATCTATGCGCAAGCAAGTAAAGAATATAAATATGAATGGTCATTCATATATTATGCGTTCTGCTGCTTTAAATGGAATCCGCATTGCGCTTAGGCCTTGGAGATACCGCGCAGCATTTGCTGCTCTTGCAGTAATTTTCTTCTTTGCCTATTCATATCTGCTTGGGGACTCTTCTTTGAATTTAGGTGTGCAGCATATTGCTTTTGGACTTGGGCTCTACGCGATCTCATTTGCTATGCTCATCGGGATTCTATTGTCCCTTTCGATTGCCATCAATGCTTTCGCATTCTCGAATAGTGTGAAGATGAGCGCTAAATCAGGGCTTGGAGCAGCGATAGCCATTGCAATCCCGGGAGCCCTCTGCTGCACTTCAGTTATACCTGCACTGCTTGCCACAATAGGCGCATCGACGCCTACGATAATAGGGGTTACGGGGAAGCTGCAGGGGCCTTTTGCAACTTACGAGATTCCGATTATGCTTGCGTCTGCTGCACTCCTCATTATCAGCATAATAGCCGAGGCTAGGAAAGTAGGCAGATGCTGCGTGGTGAAAAAATGAGACGAAAATATATTGTTCCTGCTGTGCTTATTTTAGTAGTAATTGCTTTGACCATTCTTTACTCTGTTTTCCAAGGGAATGGTCATGGCAGCCAGGCCATTCAGAATATTACGATAGGGATGAAGGCGCCCAGCTATCCCTTCCTGCTTGAGAATGGATCTGAAGCGAATGTCTCGTCATATAGGGGACATGAGGTGCTCCTGTGGTTTGTTGCAACATGGTGCCCGACATGTGCACAGGGGAACTCAGCACTGAATGGGAACTATAGCTTTTTCAGGAAGCGCGGCGTGAAGATTGTGGAGCTTGAACTATACAAGGACCTTGGTTATGCCGGTCCTCCTATAGGGGAGTTTGTCGGCTCGTATGCGCCTGATGCATATGCAAATGGCACAATAACGCCAGGGGTAGCTGGTTATAATATTACTGCTGCTTATGATCCGGAAGGGTACCTGGATATATATTATCTAATCTCTGCAAACGGCACAGTATTATACATAAATGGTTCGCCCTCGGTCACCTTGCCGCAGCTTAAGAATGCGATAAATGCTTCTATATAGGGATTTTATGGATAAGATAGCTGTTAAGACATTCTTCTTCGCGATAAGCGATTACAGCAGGTTCAGCATACTTGTGACTTTGCTTGAAAAGGATCTCAGGGTTAGCGACATAGTCTCATCTACGGGTATAGAGCAGAGCAACGTCTCGCACCATATGAGCTGCCTTCTTAACTGCGGATTCGTAAGCGCAAGGAAAGATGGCAAAGAGAGGATCTACGGGCTGAATGGGGAAGTGAAGCCCATAATCAGTGACATAATAAGACACATAGAGAGGTATAAGAAAGAGATAATTTCGTGCAACATAGCAAATAAAGATTATATTTCCAGGGCGATTGAATAGAGAAATTTGATTATGCCATAATAGGCCAGGGTTCAGCTGCATTCTCAGCGGCTATAAAGGCAAATAGCTTGGGAGTGCGCACAGTTATGATAGGTAGGAACGCGACTAAAGGCACAGTTCTCGGTGGAACATGCATAAATGTAGGATGCGTTCCGAGCAAGAGGCTACTTACCGTAAGTACATTCTTCAGGGAGCTTGGCGAGAGGAGATTCCGCGGGGTTGATTATCGTGTTGGCGGAATTGACTATGAAAAGGTTTTCCAGGAGAAGAAGCGGCTCGTGGAGAAGCTGAGGAATGAGAAGTATGGTACTGTCCTGGAATCGCTTGAGAATGTGACGTATATCAATTCCTTTGGGTCTTTTATAGATGAAAATACAATAAAGGCAGGCAAAGCGGAGATCGCAGCGAAGAATACGCTTGTAGCCACAGGAGCGCGTGCCATGATCCCTGAGATTGAGGGTTTGCAAAAAGTGGATTATCTGACAAACGAGGATGCGCTGTCCTTGAGGAAGCTGCCGGATTCTATTTTAATAGTCGGCGGGAGAGCGATAGGGCTCGAATTTGCACAGATGTTCTCGGATTTTGGGGTTAAGGTTACGCTGCTACAGAGGAGCAGCAGGATAATACCTAACTGGGAGCCTGAGATAAGCGAGTATCTTAAAGGCTATCTGGAGAAGGGAGGGGTTAAGATAGTCACAAATGCCGAATTGGTTGGCATAGATAAAAACAGGGGAAAGAAGACTCTGAAAGCAAGGATAGGTGAAGAGACATTTTATTACGAAGCGGATGAGGTCTTGTTTGCGACTGGAAGGGTTGCTAATACGGAGAAGCTCAATGCAACCGCAGCAGGGGTCAGGCTCGACGGGAAGAAGTTCGTAGTTGTAGACAAGGAACTCAGGACATCATCGAAGGCCATATATGCAGCTGGTGACGTAACTGGACAGCCTATGCTTGAGACGCTAGCCGCGAAGGAGGGAAATGTGGCAACGTCAAATATCTTCCAGCACACTAAGAAAAGAATAAACTTGAACGAGATACCCAATGCCATATTTACATATCCAGAGGCAGCGATGGTAGGGAGGACAGAAGAGCAGGTGGTGAAAGACGGAATAAGGTGCGCCTGCAGCCCGTTGGACTTTGCCCTCGTTCCTAAGGCAAAGATTGTAGGAGATGATAGAGGAGTGGTCAAGATAGTAATTGATCACAAGACCAAGAAGATACTAGGGGTGCACATGCTTGCACCTCATGCAGCAGATATGATACATGAAGGTGTATTGGCTGTGAAATTCGGCCTGAGTATAGATGACATAATAGATACGGTGCATGTCTTTCCTACACTCAGCGAGAGCTTCAAACTTGCTGCCCAGTCTTTTTATGAGGATGTGTCAAGGTTAAGCTGCTGCACAGCGTAATTAGAATAGGCGAACATTGGCAAGCATTTAAATTTAGCATTGATATAGATGATTATGCGTCAGTCCAGAAACCAGTCGGCAATGGAGTATCTTACTACATATGGATGGGCCATACTCATAATTGCCATAGTCTTAGGGGCGTTGTTTGAGCTCGGAGTCTTCAGCGGCTCTGCTTTTGTGCCTACAGTTAACTCTGGATCGTGCATAGTGCAGCGGCCCTATGGCCCCGGAACTACAGAGCAGATAAGTCTGCAGGGCGCATGTAATAATGGGCTTCCAAAATATGTCTCGATGATAACGAATGGCTATGTGGTGATCAATTCTGAATCTAGAAGCAGCATGCTTAACCTGACTACAAACAATATAACGATAACCGCATGGGTTTATGTGAATGGCTCGCTGAGCACATCCCAATCGCAGGATGTCATAGATAGGGAAAATAGCTACGGACTGGAGCTTCACTGCAACCCTTCATCAGGCAAGTGCGGCCTTGAAGCATCTTTGGGAAGCAATTTCAATCAGTATGGAAGCTTCCCTATGCATAAGTGGGTCTTTGTTGCGATCTCTTCACAGAACAACCATATTTACGCGTATGTAAATGGTACACAGGTTGGAACAGAGAATGTCTCTGATCCCATAATAACCCCGACTTTTTATGATACTTATATAGGATGCGACATGGGTAGTGGCGGATGCCCTAACGACGGGATAGACGGATATATATCGAATGTGCAGATATATAACACAATGTTGTCTGCAAATGGGATATCCGCACTCTATGCTGAAGGAATAGGTGGCGACCCAATAGACCTGCACAGTTTGCTTGCATGGTGGCCTCTGAATGGGAACGGGAATGACTATAGCGGAAATGGCAATAACGGCAATGCCACAAATATGGTATATATAACCGACTGGGAGCCTAATTATCAACAGCCATGATATGCACCAGATGACCTCAAATGCCTGTCTGGTTTATATTACTCAGACGCTTATGTTGAGTTCTGATACACTTCCTGGTCCACCTGTCTCTATTGTGTAGTTCATTTGTATAAGCGATATGAACATTGGGCATATCTCTCCGCGGTAGCAGTATGGACGCGAATATCCGCTTACGGTAACGTTATAGTATGAGTATTCCTTGAGATTTGCAAAAATCAGCGAATATCTCGTAGGATAGAAGTAGGGTATTATCGCAGGGTAGGCCCCTGCAGTTGCACTGCCATTCCCAGAAATCTGCGTTTGAGAAGAATTAATTGCTATCGTAGAATTATATGTGCTGTTCTGCCCCGATATGTTTGCTGCAAGATATGGATACATACCCGTATAGTTTATGGGCATCGAGAAAGAAAGGCCAGGACCTGAGACATTGATGTGAAGGTTTTGTACTGTGCGCAGTGGGGATGCGTACAGATTTATCTGAAGCATAGCTGCAGATGTCGTGCTTTTATGCATTGTTGCATTTATTGCAGCTGATGCATTCTGCGCACTCGCCCCTGAAGATAGCATGGTCGATGAGACGAGCTCTGCCCTAAGCGAGGATAGCGCTGCATCCTGCACTGCAAGTAGTATCGCTATCAGTATCAGGAGCGCTGCTATCAGATAGGTGATACCTTTCTGTGTATTTTTATCTGGCAATGAATCATCTGACACACATGTGTGCTTCTTTCTTTATAAATTTTTCTTTTAAAGTAGGTTTATGCCTGATTACAATGACTCGTTTTCTGATGAGTATCTCCAGACAAAGTATGCGGAAGTCCATTACAGGCTTCATGCAGGCACGGGAAAGAAGATAATATTCCTGCATGGCTTGTCTGGCAGCACCAGGGTGTGGGCGAGGCTGGTTGCTGATCTTGAGGATGACATCGAGATATATTTATTTGACCTGATTGGCCATGGGAAAACTTCAGCCATTGAAGGGGGCTACAATATAGATATGCAGGTATTGATGCTTGAAGAAGCAATAAGAAAGCTTGACATGGGCGCCCCATTCGTGTTCGGGCATTCTTATGGCGGGTGGGTTGCTGCGCTATATGCGGTAAGGAATAATTGGTACTCCGGCCTTATACTTGAGGATTCTGCAGGGCTTGATGAGTATATGACAGAGATTGCATCAGGGAGAGATCCTGCGGTAAACAAGGAGGAATTGGTAAGGGCTTCTAGGATACTGGGATCCGACAAGGCAGTTGTGGATAGCTTCCTGGAGTCTTTGACATCTGCAGAAACTTTAGATTCGAGATCCCTTGCAATGATAAAGAAGCCGACTGCAATAATATGGGGATCTGAAGACAGGAGGATACCATTGGAATATGGGAGACTTTTCAGTGAAAGGATACCTGAAAGCAGGCTTTATGTTATAAATGGAGCAGGGCATAGCCCACACTACACAAATCATAAGGAAGTTGCAGAGGTACTTGCAGAATTTCTATCCGGAGTTGGTTAGCTGCAGGATACGTGCATACATCATATTACCAGCAAGATGAGATTGCCAAGGAGCAGAGAGACGATTACGCCTATAAGTATGAAGAGTGAGAGAGGCGCGGCGTTTTTGTAGACTGGGATCTTCCTCTTCTCATATCTCATGCTTTTTATAAGGCTTCTTGTAGCCAGCCTGCCGAATTTCGGGTATTTTTTCTCGAAGTATGCCCTCTCTTTGCTGCTCATCATATTGGTTGCTATCATATCTTCCTCTTGGAGTTTGGATGTACTTACCAACGATACCATTCCCGCATATATCTTATCCTCCATCATTATCATCGAAGAGGATGATACGGCTATCAGGAGGAGGAGTACTGCGCCCAATAGCGTCAGGCTTGAATATGTATATATTATTGCGGCAAACGCCAGGTATGCGGCGAATAGCACTACCCCTATGGCTTTCCTGTGTACCTGCATGGCTCTTACCTTCAACCCGGCTGTTTTTTTACCGGACAGAAGGACATAGTATATTGGTATGCCTATGCTTGCCGCATATCCCGTGCCTACGAATACAGAGAGTATGAACGGAAGCCCAAGCTGCGGCACGTGAAGCATTACGGGGCCCTGAAGTGGCAGTATGAGACTTATCGTGGCAAATTCCATGACATCGCCGGCGCCGAGTATGCCGCTTCTGTATAGCAGGTAGCCCAGGGAGAGTATGATGAATGCTATCAGTATGCTGTTTATTGCAATCTGGTAAGGATATGTGAGGGTTATTATGAAGGCGGCGGCAAAACAGACATATACGAAGATATTTGGTATGTTGCGGTTGTTGAAGACATCGAATACTGCGTATATGACTGATATTGCAAGAAGAAACGAGAGCGGTATGAATTCGGGTAACATATGGTAATTCACATTTTTATGTTTGCGCGCATGCGATGCTGAAGATTGCCCGGTTGCCCAAGCGCCGCATTTGCATTTTATGGTATGCACGTCAAATCTTTATATTCTTTCTATGTGTCTCGGATCCATGTATGCTTATCCTGCGATGGCACTATGATTAGAGCCGCATTTGTAGAAAAGATTTAAATACCTGACTATTCACAATAGAGATTACTGTGTTTAGTATGCAGGCTAGTAGTGCGGTTTGGGTTGGGCTTGACGCCAATACAATGCCGGTAGTACTAGCTGGAGCAGTAAATACAGTAATGGACTGCTTCTTCTTGATAGGCAAGTCAATATATTATCCGCTGCATAAGAGCGAATAAAAAAATAAAGTTTTTTTGGTGCTCTTATGCAACTATTATATAGAGATAGTAATGTTTATACAATTCCTCACCTCAGCATGAAGGAGTTGGCGATCCTCTCAGAGATCGGGCTGGGTGAGATGCCTACGGCTACGGAGTTCGTAGAGCTTGTCGCTGAAAAATACGAGGTTTCGGTGAGTGGGGTTTGGTATACTCTGAAGAAACTGAAGCGCGAGGGCCATCTGGATTTCACTGAGAAAGGCGAGGAGGAAAGGCCTCTGCACCTTACGGAAAGTGGAATCCGGGTTCTTCGCGCCAACATGAAGCGCATGACAGGAGGAGCAGAGGAAGGGGTAGTGTACCAGATGGGGTAGGTCCACTGCCCTGATGCTCTCAGCGCCGTTTTTGTTTTTCCATTCTTTTTATCAGGGATATTACATCCCTGTTCAGTTCTGCTATTGTGCCTTCGTTTAATATTATGAAATCTGCCATGGCTATTGCGCCGCCAAGACCCCAGCTTAGCTCCACCCTGTCCCTCCATTCAAAGCTCTTATAATCAGTCATGTCCCATGCAAGGCCGCGCTTCGAGAGTCTCTCGAACCTGGTCTTTGGGCTCGCATATACTGATAGTAGTATGAATTTTGATTTCAGGCCCTTTCTGAATGTGTCTGCTTCGTCTAGGGATTTTATCGAATTTATTATGACGAAATCGGTATCAAGGAGCATCTTCTTGACCTTCTTCACGGCCCTCTTGGCTATAACATCCTGGCCGTATTTCTCTCTGAGCTTTGTAGCACATATACGAAGGTTCTCGTTGTTAATCTCCTTTCCTTCGAGTTTGAGCTGGTCTTCAACTATCGTTCTCAGCTGGATCTCGGATATCTTCCTTATCTTTGAAATCTCTTTTATGGCAGTGTCTTTCCCTGCACCGCCTAGGCCGCATATCCCTATCACAGTTTTTTGGTTAGTCTTCGGCATGATAAACCTCTTTATCTTATTTTGCCCCCTTCCTTTATCTCTTTATCCGTAGTGAGCAGAGAAACTGCAGATTCGTCTTCCGCAGCGAGGAGCATTGCTTCCGAGATTATCCCTGCGATGCTTTTTGGCTCCAGATTTACTATTGCTATTACCTTCTTTCCTATAAGCTCTTCTCCATTGTAATAATCCTTGATTCCTGCTATTATCGTCCTCCTTCCCACCTCTGCTCCGAAATCAACGGAGAGCTTGTACATGGGCTTTCTCGCTGTGGGATGGTCTTCAACTTCTATTATGCGGCCAACTCTTATGTCCATTTCTGAGAATTGTGCTATGGTGGCCATCTAAACACCAGTATTTAATTGTTTAATATTTATAAGGTTTTATGAGGATTTTCCTTGCGATAGATCTTCCGGTGGAGCTTAGGGCCAGGCTGAGCAGGATTGCTGAGGAGTTTGATGTTGAGGGCTTCGCCGCTGTGAAAGAAGAGAACATACACATAACGGTGCAGTTTATAGGAGACATCGGCCATAAAGGCCTGAAGCCTGTCGAGAAGTATAGACCTACCGGATCGCTGCGAAAAAGTTTTGGAGTCGGTGTATCAGGCATCTCTTATTTTGGGACGCGGATGCCCAGAGTTATATACGCAAATGTGGATGATTCCGGAGGAAACATAAGAAGGATAAACGAGGACTTCAGCAGCTATCTGGAATCATATGGGATAACGGTTAAGCATGAGGATACGTTCGTACCGCATGTGACCCTTGGCAGGGTAAAGAGTCCCCGGGGTCTGGATAAGATATACGCACTTTTATCTACATATAAGGATACTGAATTCGGAAACTTTACGGTGGACAGGCTTTATATCAAGAAGAGTGAGCTTCATGGCGAAGGTCCAGTTTACAGCAACGTCTTCTGCTTTAAGCTTTATTTGTAGGCGGAGCCTGAACTTTGCCATCCTGTTGCCTCGGGGGATTCGTAGGCTGGGACTTTGGCTGGGCTGCTGGCTGGGGTTTAGGTGCTATTGTGGATAGCTCACCTGGGCGGTACAGCCTATTTAGCAGAAGGAGATTGTAAGGCTTGCCCACTTTGGTATCTATAACTATATGCCTCCGATCCGTCCCGAATAGGTCAAACTCTACAGAATGGCCGATGTTAAGCCTCTTTATGGAATCTATGTGCTGTGTAAGGCGCTTTGCCCCGTTCTGCAGGCCTATAAACCTCAGCTCCACATTTGGGTCCCTTAGCTCTTTTCTGAATTTATTTATCTCACGGATTATCTTATGCGGAGACTCCTCGGTTATCCTTGCTGCAAAGCAGTAAAATGAATTTACGTCATACGCTGCTACCAGCAGATCTTCAAGTATATCTTTGGCGGTGATGTATCTTGCCTGCTCCGTATACTTAAGTTTTATTGTTGCGTTTGATTCGAGAATCATCGCTTTAGGCGCTACCCGATTTAATGATGCATTCCACATCTCTCCGCTGGACAGTAGAATGCGGCTTGTGCCAAAATCAGTAGATAGGCGCCTCTTCTCGTAACTCTGCCACATGTCCATGAAATTTAATAGTACAGAAACATATTAATTCGTGTTTATGCTTTTATGAGCGTGCGTCTGCGCCACTTAGAAAGGTTTTTGAAGAGCACATTTAACCCATAAGGATTAGGGATGGTATAAATATGTGAAAAGAGATGCTATATTGGATGGTTTTATCCAACAGTCTTCTTATATGAAATCCCCTCCGAAGGAGGATTTTAATAAGTTGAAGGACACCGCGTCTTCGGCTGATGCGCCGGAGCTGCTTAAGTTGATAGGGACATTGTCAAGAATCGGAGGTTTTGATCAGAAGTCCGTAAGGCTACGGGAAGAGACCTTTGACATTGCTTTGGAAAGAGTACAAGAGCTCACCGAAGCTGGAAGAATCTCACCAATATATGCGATAGCGTTTTTTCAACAGATGGAAATAGAAAAGGGCAACTATGGCTCTGCAGTTTCATCTATTTTGCAGAAGACAGAGATTGGCCTTATGAAGGTCATAGTGCAGGGTGCCTCTGATAAGTCCATGTTCAACATGGGTACCTACGAGCGCGCTCATTTCGCATCATTCGCTGTTGACTTAATAGGCTTCTCCTCGGGAAACAGGGAATTGGATGAGGCGGCAGGCGGACTGAAGGCAAAGCTAAATATAATGTTGGCCAGGAAATAAGGAATCATCTTAGGATGGTTCTTTGGCCATTGTGCAGGCTCCAGGAGTGATTAAGCTGTTTGGTGAGCATGCAGTAGTTTATGGCAGGCTCTCTGCTGCGATAGCCGTGAGCTTGTATTCAAGCGTCTCAGTCGATGAAGCGGGAGGGGAAGGGAAGGTGTGCATATCCCTTCCGGATTTCTCATTGGAAGCAGAGTTTTCGGATGCAGAGCTCTTGGATATTGCATCGGAATACTCTACACGGGGCTCGATAAGCGCATATCTCGATAATTTTAAACAGAGAGTGGATTCAAGGCTCCTGCCATACGCCACTATCATAGGCAGGTACCGCGCTGACGGTGGCAGAATGAGCGCGAAGAGATTCGAGATACGTTCGATGATACCGGTGCAGAAGGGGCTGGCCAGCAGTGCGGCGTGCTCTGTTGCTCTCTCTGTTGCTGCCGCAAATCTTTATCATGGTTCTTACACTGAAGAGGACGTGATAGAGCGTGCGCTTGACGGCGACAGGATAATACACAGAAACGAGAATGCCGGGAAGATAGACGTGCCTACCTCATTCTATGGCGGATGCATAAGCTACAACAAGGAAGGTGGAGTACGGAGGGAGGAGCTTGGCGCGAGTATGGAGATTGCTATTGTTGATACCGGGCCTAAAAAGAGCACGGCGGAGACGGTAGGAATAGTCTCAAAGCTTCATGAGAAAAATGCACCTTATGCAGAGAGGCTTTTTGATAGTATAGACTTATGCGCAAGAAGAGGCATAGAGGCGATTAGGGGAGGCAACCTTGAGGCTGTAGGCAAGGAGATGTATTCCAATCATGATGCGCTTGCGATGCTTGGAGTCTCGAGCGATGGACTGGACAGGTTAGTCTCTTGCGCGAAGGCCTGCGGGGCGTACGGAGCCAAGCTCAGCGGAGGAGGAGGAGGCGGAATGGCAATAGTGCTGTGCGATAAGGAAACTTGCGGATGCATTAGGAAGAATGGATTCGAATGCACACCAGTAAGCGTCTCGATAGACGGAGGAGTAACTTTCCTGAAAGGGCGCAGATGATTTATCTGCAGTTTCTCTGCAACGTTATATGACGATGCACGTGCCCTTAATTAAATATGGGATTTGGACATATATCTGATGCTGTCCGAGTACGCATTGGCAGCGGATATGTTTGATTTCGCAGTAGGGTGAAGGCTGGTGAATATAAAGGAGACTGATGCAAAAGCGATTTTTAAGAAAGAGGGAATACGCGTACCTCTCAGCTTTGAGGTATTCTCGGCTGCAGACGCAATCCGCGGATTTAATGCTTTGGGAAGTAATGCGGTGATAAAGCCTATTGGGATAAAGGGTAGGGGCAAGCGGGGGCTTGTCTCTTTTGTCTCTTCCGGGGATGAAGCTGCAGAAGCCTCGATGCAGATGCTTGGTTTGAATGTGGATGGGCATGTTATCGAGAGCCTCATAATAGAGGAGCGCGTGGATCCTTCTAGGGAATATTACTTTGCATTCTCGCTTGATTTTGCAAGTGCTAAGGCAGTTGCAATAGCAGGCAATGGAGGCATCAACGTTGAGGATGGCAAGGCATCTTTGGAAAAGTATTATTTTGATCTTGGCGGGGGATTTGGGGTTGATGAGGCAAATAGGCTTATAGAGGCAGCAGGCATTGCAGAGAAGGAAGAGGCGAGTAGACTTATCATGGGAATTTACAAGATATTCTGCGCTTACGGTGCGGAGACGGTAGAGATAAACCCGGCAGGGGTAGACCGCAACGGGAAACTGATAGCCCTTGATGCGGTTATATCACTCGATAATGCCCAGATAGGCCATGATGAGGTAAGGGATGGCATAGGAGCAAGGATGCGAAATAGGGGATGGTCTTATGTTGATATTGGAGGGGATATAGGATTAGTATGCAGCGGGGCAGGGCTTGCGATGGCCACACTGGATATGATAAGCATGGCTGGCGGAAAGCCTGCAAACTTTTTAGACCTGGCGCAGGTTGACGGAGACGGCTTGTATGAAGCATGTTGCATTCTCAGCGAACGCGGATCTATGAAGGCAATCCTGGTGAACCTCTTTGCAGGACTGAACAGGTGCGATGAGATGGCGGAAGGAGTGCGCAGGTTTGTAGAGGATAAAAAGCCTGGATTAAAGATTGTCGTAAGAATGGCAGGGAACAGGGTTAGTGAAGCGGAAGAAGTTCTGTTAGGATGCGGAATACGCAATTTTGCAGACCTGGAGAGTGCAGTGAAGGCTGCGGTTGATGCTTGATGGGAATAATACTAAACAAGGATACTAAGGTCCTAGTGCAGGGCATAACTGGCAGGGCTGGTAGTAGGCATGCAATATCTATGCTTGAGTATGGTACGCGGGTAGTAGGTGGGGTCAGGCCTGGAGCTGGCGGCGGAAGTGTCCATGGAGTACCTGTATTCGATACGGTATCCGAAGCTGTCAAGGCTACTGGCGCAAACTCTTCTGTTCTTTTCGTCCCACCTGCTGCGGCGCTTGAGGCAGCTCTAGAGGCCATTGATGCCGGGATAAAGCTTGTTGTAGCCCCTCCGGAAAATATACAATTGCACAGCGAGGTACGGATGGTCGCTGCAGCGAGAGGGGCAGGGGCTATTCTTATAGGACCAAATACTGCAGGGATAATAGACCCTGCGTTGAAGGTTAAGATAGGCTTTGTGCCTGAAGCTGTTTTTTCCCCAGGAAAGATAGGGATAGCTTCCAGGAGCGGCACTTTGATGTATGAGATGGCTTCGAGGATATCTGAGGTAGGGCTTGGAGAATCCACATGTGTTGGAGTGGGAGGAGACCCAGTCCAGGGTCTAAGGTTCTCTGATGTATGTAAGCTCTTTGAGAAAGACAGGGAGACTAAAACAATATTGCTCATAGGCGAGATAGGCGGGTCGCAGGAAGAAGAAGTCGCATCGATGGTATTGGACGGATCGATAAAAAAGCCGGTTGTGGCTTATATGGCAGGTAGGTATGCACCCAGAGGCAGGAAAATGGGTCATGCTGGCGCAATAGTATCTGGAATCGGTGGAAGTATAGGGGAGAAGGTCGCGGCATTCAGGGAGGCGGGAATATCAGTTGGATCCACGCCTGGAGAGACTGTGAGGCTTATAGAAGAGGGAATGTGATTTGATGGCTTACGAGATAGAGAGAAGATACCCAGCGCAGAGAAAGAAGTTTGATAGTATCCTTGACACTCTCGCTGAAGGAGTTTTCAGGGGGCGAGTGCCGCTCCACAGGGTTCCGCAGGAGATTGAGAAGAGGTTTGAGCAGGGCAAGGTAAGGGCATATACTTCTGCGTTCACGGAGAAAGAAATTGCCTCTTTTTATCAGTACTTTGCAGGAGAGGTGCTTAGAAGGGGCGTGGAGAAGCATATGGAAGCATCCGGAAACGGTGTAAGGCTTGAATACCTGAGGGATTCTGCCCACTGGGATCTTGCCTCAGAGTCAGGGAAACCGGAATATGTACAGTATATAGGCGGGGACAGGGTAACAATTGCAGGGCCGGTAAGCATCGAGGTCGAGGTAAATGAAAACGGGCGCAAGGTGTCCGGCTTCGGCGCTTCTGAATTTATACCGATGTGCAATTTCAGGGGCGGAGTTACTGAGGGAGTGAGCTTTGGAATAAGGATGATTAAAAAGCTTGTGGATTATGGTTCAAGCGGAACAGTGAAGATCTATGCGGAAAGGGATTCTGTAGCGACCAGATCGCCGACTTTCAGGTTCGAAAATTTTGAGGATGCGGATGCAGCGCGGAGAGCGATAACATCAGCGGAATTCCTATCGGACATATACGATGCTGCTAACAGGATCCTCTCGCAGAAAGGCGGGGTGCTTGGTGATATGACATGCTCTTATGCGAAGAATGGAGAAGGACATGAACTCTCGGTGAATTTCATATACAGGATGGGCGGGGATTTTTACGGGCACGAGATAGCCACGTATGCTACTGGCATACTCTTGAGGAACTTCCTTACTGCGAGACTTGATGCGAAAAAGATTCCTTATAGGAGCCTCTGGCTTGCCGGAGGAGAGGATGGGGACATGGCAGTCTCTGATAAGAGCATCCGCGGCAGGAAGGTGAAGGCTGCGGTCTTCCTTCCAGAATCATACATATTGCACGAAGTCTCCGGAAAAGGAGGATATGGAGGGGCTGAAGACATGCACATCATGAGCTACTCTAAGAACCATCTCTGGAGGGAAAGATTAGGGGCTGGGGCACATATGTGCGGAATGGAGCCTGAGATAATAGCCGGGGTGATGGCGGCAGTCGCAGGCTCTCCGCCCGTATTATCTTCATCATGCGTTACCGATGCCGAGCCTTATAAGATGAAAGGCACGGAAGGCATAATGTACTCTGTGACGCTTACCAATTTCGAATGGGGGAGTGAAGGGCTGGACTCTCCGACAAGAAAGGAATGCGAAGCGATAATGGGGCTGCGCAGGGATATGGCGCCTGGGTCAAATTCTATCCGCGTTGCAGCATTTACGGCAGCTGCGGCGCTTGCAGGGGGCCTGAACCAGCACAGGCTGGCTTATAATGACGGGCTGGCAAATACTAAGGAGAAGCTTATATGAAGTGCTTTTATGGATAAGAAAAATATTGATGAGACATTGGAGAGGATAGAGAAAGGGGAATTAAAACTTTATTCTCTCGAAAAATCCATTGGAATTGACAGCAATACGGCAACGATGATAAGGAGGATTTACCTGGAAAAGAAGTTCGGGTGCGGCTTGTCTGCCGTAGGATCCACTGCCCTCGACTTCAATGATGCTGTTGACAGGAATATAGAGAATCCGGTTGGTGCTGTGCAGGTACCGCTTGGATACGCCGGAGAGATAAAGGTGAATGGTCTGCACGCCTCAAGAAGCTATCCGATACTTCTTGCGACTACGGAAGGGAGGCTCGTTGCAGGCATATCCAGAGGAATATCCGCCTCGAATGAGGCTGGCGGGATAAATGCTGCAGTGGTAAGAGATGGTATGACAAGGGATGTGCTTATAAGAACCGGCAACGTCAAGGAGGCTGCATCGTTCTCCGCTTTCGTCTCTGGCGCTGCTGGGCAGGAGATACTCAGGAAGGCGTTCTCCGAGAGTACAAGACATGGAAAGTTTATAGAATGCCGGCCTTATCCGTCAGGAAGGGATGTGCATCTCCGTTTCAGGGCAACAACAGGAGCAGCCATGGGAATGAATATGGTTACCATAGCCTCCAAAATGGCATCCGATGCGATTGTAAGGGAATTCGGCAAGAGCAAAGGAATCGAAGCGGGGATAATAAGCGAGTCGGGAAATATGTGCTCCGACAAAAAACCTGCTCTGATAAATTTTATAGAAGGAAGGGGGGTTTCGGTGATTGCGGATGTCTTCATAACCGCAGAGATTCTTGAGAGGCGGTTTGGCGTTAAGCCTGAAGTAGTTGCAGACCTGAACAAATCGAAGAACCTGAGCGGCTCGGCCCTTGCGGGCTCGCATGGCTTTAATGGGCATGTGGCAAATATGCTTGCCTCTTTGTATCTCGCCCTCGGACAGGATATGGCGCAGGTCGTTGAAGGAGCGCAGGCACTTACCGATGCTGCGGCTGTAAGAGGCGGACTTTATATCTCATGTTACCTTCCATCAATAGAGATAGGGACTTATGGAGGCGGCACTAAGAGGGAGACGCAGATGGAAGTATTGAAGATGATGGGTCTGTATGGGGATAATGATCCTGAAGGAGCATCAAGGCTGCAGCTTGCTGAAGTTATAGCGGCGGTCTGCCTTGCAGGAGAGCTTAATCTTCTCTGCGCAGAGGCAGCGAAGGACTTGTCCTCAAGCCATGGCAAGATCAAGAGATAGGGTTAAAATCCTTACATATTGATATATTGTCATGGTTCCGTACCTCAGGATTCAGAGCGCCATGGAGTACCTGATGACGTATGGATGGGCGATACTTATTATTGCAGTGGTGCTTGGCGCGCTCTTCGAGTTGGGAGTCTTTAGTGGATCCGGCCTTCCGACAGCGTGCGTAGCGTACTCTGGATTCAAGTGCAGTAATCCGGAACTCTCAAGTGGAGGAATACTTACCGCAGATATCGGATACGTAGGTACGGGAATCACTGTCCAGGGAATTGCTTGCACCACTAACCAGACGCCCCCGACATCTTACTCTCCTGTTGCCCTCAATTTTCTTGCAGGGCAGACTTATAATCTCTCTTTTTCTTGCCCATTAAGCAACTCTGCGATAGGTTCGCATTTCGACGGATATTTATGGATAGTATATTCTGAGGGCTCTCAGGTGGGCCTCAGCCAGATGATCGCGAGCATAAGCGCAACAGTATCTACCACATCGCAGGGCTTTGTCTATTGCGTTGGAGGCGATACGGGAAGTACGGGCACCACATTTGATTATTATGGAGGAGTGACGCAGAACGGGCTTAGCGCATGGAAGAAATCACCGGTAACGTATCCTGCCAATGTACAGGACCAATCTTGCGCCTCTAACGGGGCGGAGGTCTTTTGCGTCGGAGGAAGCGGATCTTCATCCTCTAATTCTGTATACTACGCACCCATCTCATCGGCTTATACCGGTGTCCAGGGATGGAGCACTGCTGCCAGCTATCCTGGAAGCGTTGTCGGAGAAGAGTGTGCATTTGGAAGTTATACTGGTGATTTGTATTGTGTGGGGGGATATTACGACAATGCTTACACAAATGATGTCTTCTACTCCTCTGCCGGAGCTTCGGGGCTCGGTGGATGGAGGGCTGGAACCCCGTATCCGATAGGGCAGATAACCGGCACATCGTGCGTCACTTACCTGGGATACTTATATTGCATAGGCGGATCCAATGGGGCTGCTATCTTCACAACTAGTACTTATTATGCTAGCATCGCGTCAGGCGCTGATGGGAACTGGCTTTCTACGGAGCCGTATCCGATTACCATTGCTGGGCAGCCGTGCGTGATAAGCGGGAGCGTGGTTTACTGCATTGGAGGATACACCAACAGCGGGTCTTCGGTAGGTGAGACTGGAGACGTTTATTATGCTACTGTAGGGAGCGGGGGGATAGGAGCGTGGAAGCAAAGCAGTAGTTACCCACTTCAAATCGGCGGGGAGTCGTGCGCAGTGGTTAATAACGATATATACTGTGTTGGGGGGTACACTCCTGTAGGACTTACTTCTAACGTATATTACGCAGCGCTTACTTCCAGCGGTGTGGGCAATTGGATTGCGACCTCTTCCTTCCCGAGCGGGCTGCAGTATGAATCCTGCTTTGCGGGTTAGGTTCAGGATTACGCGCCAGATATGGTTTTGTACATAAAACGGGCGCATAAATAAGATTTAAGAATATTACGCTATATAGTATTAATACGCCTTTTATGATTGCATGAAGTTGGAAATGGTAGAGTCTAATAAGAATTCGATTAGGTTCAAGTTGAGTGGCATCAGTTTTAACTTTGCAAATTCGCTCAGAAGGATTGCAATAAACAGCATCGATACCTTCGCCATAGATAGCGTGACCCTGTATGAAAACTCTGGTGCGATGTTTGATGAGTATCTTGCGCACCGCATAGGGCTGGTGCCAATACATACACCGCTTAGCGGATATACGCGGGAAGATCAGATAGTCTTTTCGATGAATGCTTCTGGACCTACAATAGTGTATTCTAAGGACCTCAAGAGCAGTGACAAGGAAGTCAAGGTAGCGAATGAGAACATACCAATAATGAAGCTCAGAGAGGGGCAGAGCATAAGGCTTGACGGCAAGGCTGTTATGAACAATGCGTCAAGGAGCGCGAAGTTCCAGCCGGCGTTGGTCACCTACAAAGCACTCTCCGATACAGATTTTGAGTTTTATATAGAGAGCTTCGGACAGCTACCACCCCAGGAGGTGCTGAGGAAGGCGTTAAGTATAATAACAGATGACATAAAAGAAGTATACAAAGAGGTAAAGAAACATTAACGCGGGGGTGGCAGAGCATGGTCAAATGCGCTGGCTTGAGGGGTCAGTAGTTTAGCACTTGCGTGAGTTCAAATCTCACCCCCCGCAATGGAAAGGTTTTGCAATGGCAGTAACAAAGAGAATAGAAAACAAGGACAAGGCAGAATGGATAAGCCTAGCCTCAAGCGCAGGGAAGGCAAGCAAGACAGCAAAGAGGATCGCAGAGCTCGCCTCCAGGCCTAAGAGGCAGATGGTGGCGGTAAATCTTGATAAGATAGACATGCTTGCCGAGGACGGCTCAGACATAGTGGTACCTGGGAAGGTGCTAGGCATCGGAAGTATAAGCAAGAAGTTCAGGATCTCTGCCATAAGCTACTCTTCTTCGGCGCAGGAGAAGCTTAAACGCGGGGGCTGCGAGATAGTCGAGATAGGGCAAATGCTTAAAAAGGACAAGATAAAAGTTATTATGTGATTTTTGTGCAGGAATACAACATAGATTGCAGAGGTTATGTCCTTGGCAGGCTATCGACAAAGGTAGCCAAACTGCTTCTTCAGGGCAACAAGGTAAACCTCTTCAATGCAGAGGAGCTTGTGATAAGCGGCCACCTGAAGAGCATATACGGCAAGTACAAACACCACATAGAGCTTCAGGACAAGGCAAATCCTGAACATTCTCCTTATTGGTCCAGAAGACCTGACTTCTTTGTCAAGAGGATAGTGCGTGGCATGCTTCCCTACAAGAAGGCAACAGGGAAAGCAGCATACAGCAGGCTGAAGGTGTACATAGGCGTGCCAGAGAATTTCAAGGATGTCAAGTACAGCGAGATAGAGGCAAAGAAGGAGGAGAGCGTCTTTGAGACATGCATAAGCATAAAGGAGCTTTCCGGCAAGCTTGGATATAAGATTTGATGATCTATATGGCAGAGGAAAAAACAGATAGCCTTAACAAGGAACTTAATGAATTCTCGCAGGTCAAGGAGAGCCCAAAACAGAAACAGGAAGCGCCTAAGAAGACTGCAAGGCACAAGAAAAAGCCCGCGGCCAAGGTCAGGGAGAGTGTTATAACTGTCAGGGGCAAGAGGAAGAGGGCAATAGCAAGGGCCAGCATAGTCTCCGGCAGCGGAATAATCAGGGTAAACCGGATAAACGCAGAGCTAATCAAACCGAGTGATCTCAGGAATATCATACTTGAGCCTCTTCTCGTAAGCGAGAAGGCTTCCGAACTTGCTGCACGATCAGATATAGAGATCTTTGTAAAGGGAGGAGGGAGCAGCGGGCAGGCGCAGGCTGCGCGGAGCGCATTGGCAAAAGTGATTGTAGCTGCGGCAGGGGATGATTCCCTCCGGAAGAAGTACATGGATTACGACAGGGCACTTCTTGTTGACGATTATAGGAGAGTGGAACCGAAGAAGTTCAAGGGTCCGAAGGCAAGGGCGAGGTTCCAGAAGTCCTATAGGTGATTTCCTATGATGATACCGGTAAGGTGCTTCTCGTGCGGGCAGGTAGTAGCTGACAGATGGGAGGAATTTGACATGAGAGTCAACAAGAACAAGGAAGACCCTGAGAAGGTCCTTGAAGAACTGAAGGTAAACAGGTATTGCTGCAGGCGCATGCTGATAAGCCATGTCGACCTGATCGATGAAGTTATAAATTTCAGCATGAAGTAAAGGCGGGGTGCGATAAGGATAAAAAGCATTTAGTATTAATATATTGCTGCAGACGGGGTCGTCTGCTAGTCTGGTTAGGCTCTGTGCTTAGGGAGCACATGACCCGAGTATAAAATATTAGGGAATTCAAAGGGCTTTATGCCATGAAAATCTCGGCGACCCCGAATGCATTTTGAGAGGTATGGTTAATGGAGAACAATTTTCTTGTGGATCAGGCAGAGTATCTGGAGGTAGGGATACATATAGGCACTAAGATAAGGACGCCTGGCATGAAGAGGTTTGTCTATAAGGTAAGGGAGGATGGGCTGTATATGCTTGACCTCTCCACGATAGACAGCAGGATAAAGGATGCAGCGAAGATGCTTGCCCAGTATGAGCCGAAGGATATTGTTGTAACCGCATCAAGGGTATATGCCATCTCTGCGGCATCCAAATTCGCCGAGATAACAAACGCAACACTGCTTAAGGGCAGGGTTATGCCAGGTATATTCACAAATCCGAACAGGGAAGACTACATCGAGCCTGAGATAATACTTGTCAGCGATACGAGGAACGAGAAGCAGGCGGTAAAGGAGGCGAACAAGACCAATATACCTCTCGTAGCACTCTGCGACACGGATAACTGGGTAAAGTTTGTCGATATGATCATACCGTGCAATAACAAGGGCAGAAGGTCATTGGCCCTGATTTATTACCTTCTTGCAAGGGAATTCCTGAAGGAGAAAGGATTAATAAAATCAAACGAGGAATTCAAGTACCAGATCTCCGATTTCGAAGCGAAAGTGGAGATGAAGGCGAAGTAGTTGGATCTCTCAAGAAACACAATGAAGCGCGGCAACCTAAGGCTGCAATCGGCAGTCGATTACCTCGTCTCCCTTGGTTTCGGAATTCTCGTGCTCTCCATATCTCTTTTCATAATATTCAGCATAAGCGTAAATGCGCCTGCACAGGCGAGCCCAAACTGCGCGTCTGTTCCGGGCTTTTCGTGCGGATTCTATTCGCTTAGCAGCAATGGCGTATTGACTATAAACCTGGCACAGGCCCTGGGCGGCAACCTTAAGATAAATGGGATTGCGTGTTCCAGCCAGTTCAACTCGTCAGGGAATGGTCCATCATATGGCAACTCTGGCGTTACTGCAAATTCGCTTTACTATCCGGCAACGTTTAACACACCAGTTGTTTATACTGACACCTACGATACGTTTAACGTCTACTGCTTCAACAGCGGAGGGATCGCCGCCGGACCCATCGGAAATTATTATACAGGATACTTATGGCTGAATTACACGATAGAGGGCACTCCGGGGTTCTCAAACAGGATAGAACAGGTAGTCAGCCTCACGGCAAAGTATGCTTAGGCGTTAGGTGGAGCCATTGCCCACTTACTCGTATTTTTTGAATAGGAGGCCGCCTTTCTTCGGCCTGGGGGCCTCTCTCCTGAAACTGCAGTTTTTCAACTCTGGCTTCTCTGTGCATGAGAGCTGCTCGGCCATCTTCATTGATGTGGAAGGCATAAACGGATAGATTAGTATGGAGATCACCCTGCATGCCTCGAGCAGGTTGCAGAGCACTTCGCCGAGTGCTTCCCCTTCCAGATGCCATGGCTCCTTCTGGTTCACATACCTGTTCGCCTCTTTCACGAACCTCCATATCTCTTCCAGGGCCCCGAATGTGTCAAGCGAGCACACCTTCCTGTCTATCTCCTGAATGTTCAGGGATTTATCGAGTTCAGGCTGGCCGCTTATCTTCCCATCGTATTTTTCAGCTATTGATATGGTGCGATACAGCAGATTCCCCATCTCCGATGCGAGTTCGCTGTTTATCCTTGCTTTCATTGCCCTCTCGGAGAAGTCGCCATCCTGCCCGAGTGGCATCTCCCTGAGGAGAAAGTAGCGGAATGCATCTGAGGAATATTTTCTCGACATCTCCACCGGATCTACGGTATTCCCGAGGGATTTGGACATCTTAGTGCCGTCTATTGTCCACCATCCATGTGCAAATACCATATCAGGTATATCGAATCCTGCCGAGATGAGCATTGCAGGCCAGATGACTGAATGGAACCAGTTTATCTCTTTCCCTACCAGATGTATGTCTGCGGGCCAGAACTCACTGAACTTCTCCGTGCCTATGCCCAGGGCGCTTATGTAATTTATCAGCGCCTCTACCCACACGTATATGGTGTGTTTCGTGTCAAGGGGAAACGGTATTCCCCAACTTACTGCGGTGCGTGTTATGCTCAGATCCTTCAGGCCGGAATTAAGCCTATTGAGTATCTCTTCAGAGCGGAAATCAGGAGAGAGAAATGAGGGGTTCGACCTGTATAGTTCTAGAAGCTTATCCCTGTAGCCGCTCAGCCTGAAGAAGTATGATTCCTCCTTTATCCGTCTTACCTCCCTGCCGCAGAACGGGCACTTCCCGTCTTTGAGCTGAGTCTCCGTAACGAATGTCTCATCCGGAGTGCAGTACCAGCCCTCGTACTCCCCTTTGTATATGTCGCCTGATTTATCCATCCTTTTTATAAACTCGGCCACCGCTTTTTCATGCCTGTCCTGGCTTGTCCTTATGAAATCGTCATTTGATATCTGCAGGGTCTCCCACGTCTCAATGTATTTTTTAACCACGCCATCGACAAATTCCTTTGGGGTTGTGGAGTTTTTCCTGGCGGCTTCGCTTATCTTCTCACCGTGCTCGTCGGTTCCAGTGAGGAAGAACACTGAGTCTCCCCTTATCCTATGCCATCTTGCAAGAACATCCGCAGCTACAGTAGTGTATGCATGCCCTATGTGCGGCTTGTCGTTCACGTAGTATATTGGGGTGGTTATATAGAATTTTTGCACTGGAGCTCACTCCGTATTTTATGTATCTTTATATTCGTAGAAACATTTATTATCCTGCCATGAGAAACTTCTTTGCTCTATATCTCTGGGTTTTATAATGGATGACATTGCCAAGGAACACTTTAAGGAGAAATTTGTCGATTTCTTCAATTTATATTATATAGATGCGATAAACGATCTCTTTGTTTCCTACCCGACAAAGAGGAGCCTGAATCCAAACATAAGCGATCTGCAGAAGTTTGACATAGAGCTTGCGGATAGCATGGTAGACAACCCTGACGAGGTTCTCCCCATAGCAAATGCTGCGCTATCCTCTTTCAGTCCGGGACAGCAGCTTACAGAACCGGTATATGCAAGGTTTTTCGGCTCGGATGCAGGGATGCCGCTGATCCAGGATGTCGGATCCCAGTACATAGGCAAGCTCCTCACCCTCGACTCGCTGGTGGTCAAGAGGTCAGAGATAACGCCGAAAGTAAATATAGGGGTATTCAAGTGCGGGTTCTGCGCGACAGTGCTCAAGGTCAAGATAGACAGGGACAACGTTCAGGAGATATGCCCGCAATGCAGGCGCAGGTCGCTGAAGCAGGTAAACGAAGAATCTGAGTTCATAAATCTCCAGAGGATAGCTGTGCAGGATCCGCTCGAGAGGCTGCGTGGGAACACCCCGACATGGCAGCTCGAGGTGTGGCTCGAGGACGATATGGTAAATACCGTTATACCTGGAGATAGGATAAGCATAACCGGGATACTCAGGATAAAGCCCAGGAAGACATTCAGGGGCAAGGAGGACAAGGTGCTCTTCACCATGTTCTTGGACAGCATCTCAATCGTGCACAAGCAGAAGGAATTTGCAGAGATCGACATAACCAAAGAGGACGAGGCGCGGATAATAGAGATGTCAAAGGACCCGCAGATATTCCAGAAGATAGCCAAGTCAATAGCGCCTTCGATATACGGGCATGAGGATATAAAGAAGGCGCTGGCCCTGCAGCTCTTCAGCGGGACTCCTGACAAGAAACTTATAGACGGAGGGCCGATAAGGAGCGACATACACATAATGCTGATCGGAGATCCTGGAAGCGCTAAGACCAGATTGCTACAGGCAGTTACTGCGCTTGTGCCGAAGGGGATCTACGTAAGCGGCAAATCTACCACATCTGCAGGCCTTACGGCGACTGCGGAAAGGGATGAATTTGCAGAGGGAGGGTGGACGCTTAAGGCAGGAGCGCTTGTGCTTGGGGCAGGAGGGGAGGTTAGCATAGACGAATTCGACAAGATAACCGCTGACGATAAGTCAGGGCTTCTTGAGGCCCTCGAATCGCAGACTATAAGCGTTGCGAAGGCGGGGATAGTCGCGAAGTTCAACGCAAAGACCTCGGTGCTTGCGGCTGCAAATCCGAAGTATGGAAGATTCAACCCTAATGATTACCCTGCTGACCAGTTTGACATACCGCCTGCTCTGCTCTCTAGGTTTGACCTTATATTCCCAATAAGGGACGTGATGGACCCTGAAGAGGACAGGGTGATAGCCAGGCATATATTGATACAGCATAAGGCTGCGGCAGAGCAGCTCGCAGAGATAAAGGACTATGAGCAGGTGGCCCTTCCGCCGCTTGATTCGGAGATATTGAGGAAATATATAGCATATGCAAAGAAGATGGTAAAGCCCAGGCTTACGCAGGAATCAAGCAAGAGGATAGAGGAGTATTATGTGGAACTCAGGACGCTAGGGATAAAGGAAGGCGCTGTGCCCATGACCCCAAGGCAGATAGAGGGGCTTGTCAGGATGGCAGAGGCCAGCGCCAAGTCAAGGCTGGCCAGCACTGTAGAGGTTAAGGATGCCGAGCTTGCCATCTCGCTCTTTGAGACCATGCTTAACACCCTTGCTGTCGATAGGGGAGGCAGGAAGGATATAGACACGCTGATAACAGGCATGCCCAGGGAAAAGGTAAACAAGATAAATATAATCATGGGGATAGTGAAGAGCCTTGAGAGCCAGGAGGGCGGGTCAGCGAAAATAATAAGGATACTGGAGGAGGCTGAGAAGCAGGGAGTGGAGAAGGGGCAGGCGGAGAAATACATATATGAACTTGAGCGTTCAGGAGACATCTTCTGCCCGAAGCCTGGAGTATATAAGACTGTAAGGAGGGATGAAGAGTAGATGTATTTGGTGTTGGCCTGGAGAGGATAATAGAGTATAGGCAGCTGGCAAACATAATTGCACTTTTCCTTATAGTGCAGTTTGGCGGATTGCTCGTCGCGGAGTTTGCCTTTCCTATATACGCACTTGGTCCAAGCCTGCAGTCTGCAGGTACGCCGCAGGCTACCCCAGGATTCTTCCTGATATTTATTGTCTATCTTTTCGTTGTGAGTTTTGCCCTAATATGGCTCTTCAAGAGGGTCAAGGGGCAGATCCTCTACAGGCTCTTCGAGGCGGCAGTGATATTGATAGCTACATCATTCCTCTTCTTCCTTGTTATTGGATCTGTTGTAAGCCCTGCTGATTACACATATGCGGCGCTTTTATCTGCTGCTCTCGCGGTTGCCTTGGTTATTGCAAAAAATAAGAAGCAGTCTCTGAGAAACACCGCTGCGGTCCTTGCCAGCATGGGAGTGGGACTTGCGCTTGGCATCTCCGGTTTCCAGTTTGCTTATGCATTTATGGCGATAATAGCCCTCTACGACTACATAGCGGTATTCGTTACAAAACATATGCTTGCGCTTGCGAAAGGCGCTTTGAATCTCAATCTTGCGTTCTTAATAGGATCTTCGGAAGTTGAGATAATGCCAAAAGGCTACTTCAAGGAAAAGAAGGGAGAGATGATTGGCAGGCTTAAGAAGGAAGGCATATACAAGGATAAGATAATAAGGGATTATGCAAGGGAAGGCAGATTCCCTGTCGTATCGCAGATTATGCTTGGAAGCGGGGACCTTGCCGTGCCCCTGATGGTTGCCGTGGGCGCTTACGTAGGATTCGCGAGCACTTTCTTTGGAGATTTCGTGGTGGTGGGCGCTTTCGCAGGGCTGATAGCCACTATGGTGCTGCTTAAGAAGTACATGATTGGCCTTCCCGCGATACCACCTCTCTTTGCCTTTGTCAATATTGCCCTGGGGATAGCGTATTTGGCAAAGGGGATGAGCATTGTGACCGCGTTAGAATTCTTTGCCATGGGCATCTTGGTTATGGGGGTGCTCCTCTTTACACTGTCAAGGATAGGCAGGGAGGGAAGGAGCATTTAGAATATGCCGAACTTCTTCCTTGATTCGTCATGATGCCTCTCGCTAAGATCCTTATACCTGCTTATCAGCTCCTTCTCTTCTGGCGAGAGCGACTTTGGTATCTCTACTTTTATTACGAAAATATGGTCCCCGTATCCACCGTGCCTGAACCTCTTTGAGCCTGCGCCCTTTATGATTACATGCTTCCCTGGTTCTGTTCCAGGGCTTATGTCTATCTCCTTGCTTCCGCGCATGGTTTGCGCCTGCACGGTGCCGCCCAGTATTGCAGTATAGAAAGGCACTCTGACATCGCTTATTATGTCATCGCCTTCACGCTTGAACTTGTCACTCTCCAGAGTATGTATCTCCACGTAAAGGTCGCCGCTCCCGTCCTTTCCAAAATCACCCATTCCTTGCAGCCGGAGGCGCATGCCGTCCTCGACGCCCTCGGGAATCTTTACCTCGACTGTTTCGACTGCAGGTACGCCGCCCTTGCCGGAGCATATCTTGCATTTTTTATCATAGAATTTGCCTTTGCCTCCGCAGTGCGCGCATGTCGACATAGTCTGCACACGCCCGAACATGGAGTTCCTCACTATGGCAGTATATCCGGATCCGCGGCATACGCTGCACTGCACAAGCTTCGCGCCTTTATCCCCTCCGGAACCACCACAACTCTGGCACTTCTTGATGTGCCTGACGCTTATCTCTTTTTGTGCCCCCAGAACTGCTTCCTCGAGGGGCAGGTCCATGCGGTAAAGTATGTTCTGGCCTATGTCCCCATTTGGATGGGCCTGTTGCATTCCAAAGAGATTGCCGAATATCTCGCCGCTCTCAAAGCCCCCGAAGTTTATGTTTATACCCATATCCTTGAATATGTCTTCGAAGTTGAAGCCCCTGAAGATATCTTCCTGCGAGTAGCGCTGCCCGAACTTGTCCGGCCCGTATGCGTCGTACTGCGTCCTCTTTTGGGGGTCGCTGAGGACCGCATATGCCTCGTTTATCTCTTTGAATTTCTCCTCTGCATCTGGGGCCTTGTTCCTGTCTGGATGGTATTTTAAGGCCAGCTCCCTGTAGGCTCTCTTTATCTCTTCCTGGGAGGCGGATTTCTTCACTCCGAGGACATCATAGTAGTCTTTATCCATGTGCTACACTATTTTTTGACTTGGAAGTCGGTATTTATAGTGCCATCCGGCTGGCCTCCATCCGGACCCTGGCCTCCGCTGTTGCCTGGGCCTTGATCCTGTGCCTGGCCATCCGGAGACTCTCCGGGACCACTGCCCTTGTACATGCTTGAGCCTATCTCCTGCAGCACACTCTTCAGTTCGTTAAGCTTGCTCTCGATGCTCTCCGCATTATCTGCTTTTATTGCCTCTTTCAGGGCATTGTTCGCGTTCTCGACCTTTTCTATTACTTCCTTTGGAACCTTATCCTTAAATTCCTTTATGGTCCTGTCGGTAGTGTATACGGTAGCTTCCGCCTCATTCTTCATCTGTATCTTTTCAAGCTCTTTCTTGTCCTGATCCGCTGCTTCCTCCGCCTCCTTTATCTTTTTGTCGATTTCTTCCCTGCTCATCTTATTAGGCGCTGCGACTTTCATTGACTGCTCTTTGCCGGTAGCCTTGTCTTTTGCGCTTACGTGCAGTATCCCGTTTGCATCTATATCGAAGGTCACCTCTATCTGTGGAGTCCCGCGCGGTGCAGGAGGCAAGCCTGTAAGCTGGAATTTCCCGAGCTCTATGTTCGACTTTGCCATCGCACGTTCGCCCTGAAGTATGTTTATATCGACGGCAGGCTGGTTGTCCTCTGCGGTAGTGAAGACCTGTGTCTTCTTTACGGGTATCGTAGTGTTCCTCTCTATGAGCTTTGTCATTACTCCGCCGTAGGTTTCCAATCCTAGCGAGAGCGGGGTCACGTCAAGAAGCACTATGTCTTTTACCTCGCCTGTCAGCACGCCGCCCTGTATGGCTGCACCGAACGCTACTGCTTCCATCGGGTCCACGCCGCGCTCTATCTTCTTTCCGAGGAGCTGCTCCACGTATCGCTGCACTATTGGCATCCTTGTAGGTCCGCCAACGAGTATTATCTTGCTTATGTCATTAGGTTCCAGCTTCGCGTCCTTGAGCGCCTGCATTACCGGCTTGGTCGTCTTCTCTACGATGCCCACAACAATATCCTCAAGCTTCGCTCTGGTCAGAGAGTATGTGAAGTGTATAGGCGCATTGCCCGGCCCCATTGTTAGGAAGGGGAGGTTTATGTCGCTGCTCAGGACTGTTGAGAGTTCTATCTTTGCCTTCTCAGCTGCCTCTCTCAGGCGCTGCATGGCCTGGTTGTCTTTTGAGATGTCCACGTTGTGCTGCTTCTTTATCTCTCCCAGGAGGAAATTGACTATTGCAAGATCCATATCTGTGCCTCCGAGCTGGGTATCGCCGCTTGTGGACTTTACCTCAAAGACGCCATTGCCGAATTCCATTACTGTGACATCCAAGGTTCCTCCTCCGAAGTCGTATACAAGTATCTTCATCTCCTTGGACTGCTTGTCAAGGCCGTATGCAAGCGAAGCGGCCGTTGGCTCGTTTACAAGCCTTACCACCTCAAGGCCTGCTATCTCACCCGCATCTTTTGTTGCCTGGCGCTGGTTGTCATCAAAATATGCAGGCACGGTTATCACTGCCTTCTTTACCTCTTCGCCAAGGAAGGCTTCCGCATCCTTCTTTATCTTTTGTAGCACCATTGCGGATAATTCCTGCGGGGTATACTCCTTCCCGAATATCTTATACTTGTAGTTTGTTCCCATCTTTCGCTTGAATGCGTTTACCGTACCGTCAGGGTTGGCCACCGCCTGGCGCTTCGCAGGCTCTCCTACAAGCCGCTGGCCGTCTTTGGTAAATGCGACGTAGCTCGGAAATGACTTTCCGTATAATGACGTACCCTCGGAGCTCGGTATAAGGACCGGTCTGCCGCCTTCAAGAACTGAAGCTGCAGAGTTTGATGTTCCCAGATCTATTCCTATGATCTTCATATTTTCACCTATTTATCATCTTTTTTTGATTCCTGTTTTTTTGATACGATTACTGAAGATGGGCGTATCATTATGCCGTTGAACATGTATCCTTTCCGCACAACCTCGAGTATCTTCCCATCTTCCTCTTCTGACTCGCGCGCCATGAGTATCTCGTGCTTGTATGGATCGGAACTGCCCTCTGCAGTTATCTCCTGCAAGCCAGCACTCTTAAGTGCACTCACGAAGTTTGAGAATATCAGCTCCATGCCCCTGTCTGTCTCTCCCTTCTTCGCCATCGCGTCTATGGCTATCTCGAATTCGTCCAGTATTGGAAGGATTTTGCTTAGCATCTCCGCCTTGCCAATATTCTTTGAATTTTCTATATCCTTCGCCGTCCTCTTTTTATAATTGTCAAACTCTGCTGCGAGGCGTAGGTGCCTGTCGCTGAGCTCCTTAAGCTCTTCTGCAGTGTTGCCTGCTTGCGCTGGCTTTGGCTGCGCTTGGGATTCCGCAGCTTTCTCCTGCGGCTGAGGCTTATCTCCCTGCGACTGCCCTTTGGCGCTGTCTGCCTGTTTTTGGTTCTTTTCCTCGTCCATAAGAATTTTCACCCATTATCTGGTCGAATCTCTCTGCCATATGTATTAGCCTGTTAAATTCGCGTAGCATGTCGGACTCTATCTCCTCTATCGTGCTTGCCATATCATTGGATCTGAGGAAGTACTTCCTTCCTCCGCGCACTATCAGACCTGAAGAGAGGAACCTATTCAGGTGGTATATCACCGTGCTTCTTGGAACTTTCACGGTCTCGCTTATCTCCTTGCTTGTTATTCCGTCTCCGGCTATGCTCTTCTGTATTATGCTTTCGAGTATCCTTGCTTCGTTGCGGTCATGCCCGTTGGAGAGGCCAAAGACCATACACAGCCATCCCGAGAGCGCTGTAAGATCGTTTATCTGCGGCGTGCTCGTATAGCGTATAACTATCCGTTCGACACTCTGCATGCTAATATTATATGCATGCATGTATATATATCTTTTGTTTTTTTATAACTTTTTATTGAAAATATCAATTATTAACTGAAATTTACAGTAATTCGTTGTATCTACTGGCTGCCCCGGTCTGGATACTGGCTTTTATTAGCAAGTATTTAAAACTTTTGCAGAGAAGAGAAAATGGGTGTTGGAACGGCAAGTAAAAACACAAAACGCAAACCTGGGCTTAAGAAGGAACTTAGTCTGTTTCAGATTTTCATAATAGGAGTTGTCGGTGCAGTAGGGACTGCAGCATTATTCAGCCCGGCAGGAATGACTGCGATAGCCGGCCCTGGCAGCATACTTGCCTGGATTATAGGGGCGCTCTTTTACGCATCTATAGGGCTTACATATGTTGAGCTCTCGGCCGTACATCCTGAAGCTGGAGGGCCTTCTAGATATTCCTTGTACACGCATGGCAGGTTCACCAATCTCATAAATGCATTTGCGGACCTGATATGGTATCTTTTTATACCTCCTGTCGAGGCCCTCGCTGTCGTAGAAGGCCTGGATTACTTCTTCCCTACGCTTCTGACTTCATCTGGAGCGCCAACGCTCGCAGGCGCAGTCATAGGCGTGATACTGCTTCTGCTTTTTGTCCCGTTCAACTACTTTGGGGTTAGAAAGTTCGGAAAGTCTACAGCGGCATTCGGAGTGATCAAGATCGTTGCTTATGTTATTGTTGCCCTGGGGCTTGCATTTGTATTCTTCAACGCAAAGAACTTTACAGGATACAGCGGCGGGTTTGCACCGTTCGGCTTTGCTGGAATATTCTCTGCCATACCCCTTGCGATGTTCGCCTTTGGAGGCATAAGGGTTATACCGGATTATGCAGAAGAGCTTAAATCGAAGAGCTTCCTGTGGAAGGCAATAATACTGACGATAATAGGGCAGTCGCTCATCTATCTGCTTTTTGATGCAGTGTTCGTTGGAGGAATAAACTGGGCTTCCACTGCGATAACATCGCTTGGCGCAACTGCTGCCGGGCAGTGGTCGAGCCTTTCCAACCTTGTAGGCAACCCGTTCGTTTATCTGGCGGGCAATTATAATGCGCTATGGCTGCTGGTAATTGCGGCGTTTGTAGGGATAATAGGCCCATTTGTGACAGGATACATCTATCTTGGCGGAGGATCAAGGCTGCTCTTTGCCATGGGAAGATCGGGTATAGTGAATAAGTCAATGAAGAAGCTGAACGAGACTTATGCGATACCGTATATATCGCTCGTGATATTTGCAATAGTGGGCAGTGTGGTTGCATTTATAGCCGCGCCCCTGCCATCCATTTACGGGCTTCTTACGGATGCAGTGGTAGCAGGCTATATAGGCTTCTCGACAAACCCTGTCGCGATGATAATATCAAGGAGGCAGGGGACTACAAGGAAACCGCTTCTCGGCAGGGCAGGACCGGTAATAGCCCCGATAGCCTTTGCAGCTGCGTCGCTGATAGTCTTCTGGAGCGGATGGCCATCCGTGCCTTATGCAATATTGATACTTACCGTTGCAGTGGCTGTATTTGCATACTGGTTCAAGGTATGGGAGCACTTCAACAATTCGATATGGTATATTGTGTACATAGCGTTCCTGCTTTTTATGACGGCAATAGGAAGCGCGGGTTTGTATAACACTGTGCCATTTATAGAGGCATCTGCTGTTGTAGTCGTGGTATCTGTCCTGCTCTTCTATCCATGGGGGATAGCCTCAGGATTGAAGGTAGCATATGAGAAGAAGGGGATAACTACACTGGAATGATCTTGCCCTGTTGCTTCGCGGAGAAGAAGGTGATGGACTTCGCGGGATTTTCTCAGGCGAGATAATCGCCGGTTTCGAACCCGCAACCTCCTGCATGCCATGCAGGCGCGCTACCGTTGCGCCAGAAGCCCAACAGAGGTATATCTCACGCAGGAGATATAAATAGTATGTTTCCGCCCCTTAGCAGCATGGTGCCTATCTTTGCCTTGAGATTTCCTTCCTCCAGCTGCTCCGCATTGTCGAGCACGATATTCATATGCATGTCGAACGAGACCACCTTTCCCCTTATGTCGTCTCCGTTCTTTAGTTTTATCATTACCTGCTGGCCGACAGCCTTGTTCAGAAGATCGAATGGTCTTTCCTGATTCATTTATACACCGATTTTAGCATTTATGATTACACGCATACCTTTATTATCTATTTCTTTTTCGGCTGCTCAGTCTTGATGCCGAGTTTTACAGAGCCTGTGCCTATCGGTATCTGCTTGCCTACGAGTATGTTCTCCGTGACTCCTTCCATCGGATCTATCTCACCGAACGCAGCTGCGTGTATCAGGTGCTTTACCGTCTCTTCATATGCTGCCCTGGCAAGGACGGAGTTTTTCTGGCCACTCAACCCGTGCCTGCCGACACCCTTTATCGAACCGCTGCTTGTCATGGAGTCTGCGATTAGCATCAGGTGGCGTTCGTCGACTGATATCTTCTGCTCCTTCAGCGTCTGGTTGAGCTCTTTTATTATAGAATTCCTTGCAGCCTCTATCCCGAAGAGCCGGTATATTGCAAATACATCGTTTGTGGTGAGGCGGGATTTATCCACGCCGTCAACATTTATTATGCTCTCTATGTTGCTCCCTGCGGCTATTATGTAGAACTCACCGGTGTTCTTGTCCTTCTGCACCGTGGTCTTTCCTGCACCCTCTATGCCGCTTATGACCATCTTTGATATTTTAGTGCTGAGCGCCCTTATCTTCTTGGCGTCCTTTGTATGGGTATTTATGTATATGGCGCCCTCCTTCTCGTACGCTTCTACCTCGAGCTCCTTGGCAAGCTTCGATGCGACCTGCTTTGCCGTAAGCTGCTCCGACTCGAGCTCCTGTCCGCTTAGGCTGATCTTTATCAGGCCCTTCCCAAAATTCTCCATGGGAGCGTGGCGCATTATCGTAGACATGCGAACCTCATTTATCTTCTTCATGAGTGCCACTACCTTCTCAAGATCCTTGTTTATGCTCTTCTCAAGATACACATAAGTTATAGGTGTTGCGGGGCTCTTCTTCGCATCGACAAGCTCCGCTATGCGCGGAAGCCCGGATGTGGATATGGTGGATTCTATTCCTGCGAGGTGGAATGCCCTGAGGACCATCTGAGTTCCAGGTTCACCCATCGACTGCGCCGCTATCATGCCTACAGGGTCTCCCTTCTCCACATGGAATTCTTCCCTCCCGTCAGAATATTTTTTTGCCATAATAATCACGCTTTTTCCTCGTCGCCTGCAAGCTTGAGGAACTTGACGTTCGCAGGGCTTATCCCATCGCCGCCGTATATTGTCTGCACCAGGTTACCCGATGTGTCCCTTACGCTAAGGTCTTCTTTTATGGAAAGGTCCTGAAGCGCATTCGAGAGACGCCTGTACAGGTATCCGCTCCTTGCGGTAAGAAGTGCCTTGTATACCTCAGATCCTCTTGACCCTACGGCATGCATGAATAGGTCTATTGCCGAGAGGCCGGCGGTATAGTTGGTGGTGACGAATCCCCTTGCCGTAGGGCTTACGTCTCTGGGCGCGATGTGGGGCAGGACCCTGCCCGTGTAGTATCCTCTCCTTATCCTCCCCCCGCTAAGGGTTGACTGCTGCCCAAGGAACATGGACATCTGCTCTATGTTAAGCACGCTTCCTCTTGACCCTGCAAAGGCCATCTGGAGCGCGCTGTTGTCCTTATTCTCATACTTTAGGAGCATCTCTCCTGCCTTGTCCCTGGCCAGGTTCAGCTCGGCTATTATCATCCTCTCAAGCGACTCCTTTAGATTGTATCCCAGGAGAGGCTCGAGCTTCCTGTTCTTGTAATCCTCTATGAGCCCTGACACCTTTGCAGAGACTTCGCTGAGGAGCTTGACTCTCTCTTCCTCTACGCGTGCGTTGGCAATGTACTCCTTGACCCCTACGGTAACTCCGGCAAGGGTAACGTAGGCGTCGGAGAGCTTTGATGAGGCAAATATAAACCTCTTCAGCTCATCTAGGCCGTAGTCCATGCCTATTTTTATGAGCAGCCTGTTTTCGCCTCTTCCATAGGTATCCTTGTTAACTACACCATCGACAAGCTTGCCATTCTTTATGGTGAATGCGCCCATTGATGTCTTTGTCTGGAAGTTGAAGCCTTTTGGAAGAAGCATTGAGAATATCTCCTTGCCCGCATATGTTCCATCCTTCTCAGCCTTAGGGAGGTCGTATATGTCTGCAAGAGAGAGGAGGTATGATGCCTCGTCCCTCGAGAGCCTGGTGCTGTCCTGCGTGAGGAGGTACATGCCGGTTATCCCGTCTTCGTTGTTTGTTATTATCACGTCTCCGTCTCTCTGTGAGAATATCTGGTACTGGACTTCCATTAGGTACTTTGCCTCTGCCTGCGCCTCGAGAGTCTGTGGTATGTGCAGGTTCATCTCGTCTCCGTCGAAATCTGCATTGTAAGGCGGGGTTACGCAGTAATTAAGCCTGAATGTCTTGCCAGGCAGGACCTTGACCCTGTGCGCCATTATGGATATTCTGTGTAGCGAAGGCTGCCTGTTGAATATGGCTATATCATTATCCTTCAGTTGCCTCTCTATTATGTCGCCGACCTGAAGCGCGGCGAGCAGCTCTTCCCTGTTAGTGTCTATTACCCGCTTGCGCTTGCCGTCCTTGGTTATTACGTTGACGGCTGTAGGGTATTCCTTGCGCATTAGGAATTCCTTAGCCTGTGGCATATTCCAGGAAGTCACATAGAACGGCACCGTAAGCTTTGAGGCTATCTCATACGGGACGCCGACCTGGTCTATGTCAAGTCTTGGGTCAACGCTTATTACGGTCCTTGCTGAGAAGTTGACCCTCTTGCCGCTCAGGTTATACCTGAACCTCCCTTCCTTGCCCTTGAGCCTCTGTGCCAGGGTCTTAAGTGCCCTTCCGCTCCTGTGCCTTGCAGGCGGTATTCCTGCAGTCTCATTGTTGAAGTATGCTGTTACATGATATTGCAGCAGTTCCCACAGATCGTCTATTATTATCTGAGGTGCACCAGCGTTTAGGTTCTGCTCCAGCCTCTGGTTTATCCTCATTATGTCGACCAGTTTGTGGGTAAGGTCGTCTTCGCTCCTCTCACCGCTCTCCAGCGTTATGGATGGCCTTACGTTTACAGGCGGGACCAGGAGATTGCTGAGTATGAACCACTCGGGCCTGCTTGTCTCTGAGTTTATCCCCAGCTTTTCCAGATCGTCGTTGCTTATCTTTGAGAGCGTGTCCCTTATCTCATCCGGCTTTAGCTTATAGTCATCTACGTAGAAGTACGTCGGGCTTGAGAACTTTATCTTCTTCTTTGGCGTTCCGCAGAACGGGCACTTTTTGCTTAGCTTTATCTTTGCCGATGCATCCTTCTTGCTCTCTGCCTGCTGCGGGACCGTAAGAGCGGCAGCCTCCTCCTCTTTGGATGAGATGAGCTTCTCCACCACCTTGACAGGTATAGGGCTCTGTGGTGCCTCCTTTATCATTACCCTGTTGCAACTGAAGCAGACTGCATCGAGGAGCGTATGTATAACCTTGGAAAATTCCGAGTGGATCACTGGCCTGACTAACTCTATGTGCCCGAAGTGCCCTGGGCATGACTTTGCCCTGCCTCCGCATGTCTTGCATATTAGTCCAGGATCTATGACGCCGAGGCGCTGGTCAAGTAGACCGCCATCTATAGGATACCCGTCTTCGTTGTATGTATCTGGTACATTGAGCTTTGCTACACTGAGCTTCTTTGCCTGTTCTGGGGAGAGTATCCCGAATCTTATATAATCTATAAATTCAGCCTGCATATTGAGCACCTCATTCCTTCAGTTTTATTGTCGGCAGTATGTGGAGCGATTTTATCTCATCAAGGAGTATCTTGAATGCGTAGCTTATCTCTACGTCCTCGAAGTCGTTCTTGCCGCACAGGGAGCATATTGTTATTCTCTTTATGTGATCATAATAGCCCATGCCTCCGCAGGACTTGCAGATGGCTATTGTAGTCTTATCGCTCTGGTCGAGCAGCCTCTCCTTGAGTAGGAGGCTGGCCCCGTATCCTATAAGCGCATCTCTTTCCATTTCCCCGAATCTCAGGGCGCCCTGCCTTGCCTTTCCTTCCGTAGGTTGGTGCGTGAGTATCTGCACCTTGCCCCTGCTCCTTACCTGTATCTTGTTGCTGACCATATGGTACAGCCTGTTATAATATACCACTCCGTTGAATATCTGCGCCTTGAAAGGCCTGCCGGTTATTCCGTCATAAAGTGTCTCGTTACCGTATTTTTCGAATCCTCTTTCCTCAAGCATCTTTGAGTATGCCTCTATCCTCTTTGGTCCTTCGTCGGCAAATGCGGTGCCGTCTATTGTCTTGCCTGATACTGCACCGGCCTTTCCGGCAAGTGTCTCAAGAAGGTGGCCGAATGTAAGCCTTGTGGGTATGCTGTGCGGGTTTAGGAGAAGGTCCGGAACTATGCCGTCGCTGTTGAATGGCATGTCTTCCTGCGGAACGATCAGTGCAACGACTCCCTTCTGCCCGTGCCTGCTTGCAAACTTATCGCCCTTCTCGGGAACCTTAAGGCTTCTGATCCTGACCTTGACAATCTTTGTGGCGCCAGTTGTCTCTGTGAATACCACGCTGTCCACGACGCCTTTCTCTCCCGCCTTGAGGATTGTTGAATCATCTCTCATCTTCTCTTCGAGGCCTCCTGCGCCGAGATTCTCTTCGAGGAACCTTGGAGGAGCTACCTTGCCTATTATTACCTCGCCTTCCTCGACTGACATCTCAGGCTCTATTATTCCGTCTTCGCTGAGCTTTGAGTAAACGTGCTCTCCCATGTATCCTTCGGTGGTTGCCGGGGGGAGCTTGAACCTGTCTTTCTGGCCTCCGGGATATCTGCGCTCTTCGTCTGAATAGGTCTTGTAGAAGACGCTCCTTCCCATTCCGCGGTCCACCGCAGCCTTGTTTATTACTATTGCGTCGGCCATGTTGTATCCGTAATAAGTGGATAGAGCCACCACGAAGTTCTGACCGCTCGGGTGCGACTTCATGTTAATGGAATCATATGTGGCAGTCTTTACTATAGGCATCTGGGGATAGAAGAGGAGATAGGACCTGGAGTCGAAGCGTATGTTGAAATTTGAAGCGTAGAGCCCCTCTGCCTGCTTTGTGAAGTTTGCAAGCATAGCGTGTCTTGCAAGGCTGTTGTGCTCGGGAAAAGGCGAGACGTTAATAGTGAAGCCGAATATGCCGCTCAGATCGCTCTCTATGTGCGTTGTCTTTTCGTTTATGTCCTTCTCGTTGAAGACGACCATGGCGTTTTCTTCCTCTTCTGCGTCAAGATATTCTACTATGCCGTTCCTTAGCAGGTAGTTGAAATTTATCTCCTTGTTCTTGAGCTTCTGCGCGAGATCCGGAGTAAGCCTTGACTTCCCGTCTTCTACTATGATGTACGGCTTCCTGACCCTTCCGCTATCGGTATTTATGTGTATCTCGTTTGTCTTCTCCATGTACGCAACGTTGACTTCTCCGGAGAGTATGCCCTTCCTCCTCGAGGCGCGTATCTCGTTTGCGAAATCGGCAGGGTTGTCGACGAAACCCATTATCTTGCCGTTTATGTATACGTATGCCTTTGCATCTTTTTTGACCATTTGAAAACCTTTAAGCATTATGCCTCTTTCACATTGTAAAGCTCGCGTATCTTCTTCTCTGTGGCAGACTCATCCGCGCCTACAGTTATCTTTGCCATGAGCGCCAGATACTTTGTAAGCCCTACCTCCTGCCCTTCAGGAGTCTCTGACGGGCATATCTTTCCCCACTGCGTCCCGTGTACGTCCCTTGCCTTGAAATGCGGGTGCTTCTTTGCCAGCGGGGACTTTATTCTCCTGAGATGGGTGTATGTGCTTATCATGTTTGTCCTGTCTAGTACCTGTGAAATTCCTGTCTGCCCTGCGACCCATGTCCCTGTGCCCATTGCGTAGAGCACTTTCTCTGTTATAGTATCAGGGTTGATTATGGACTGTATGCTGAGTTTCCTTCCCCTTGCGCTTGTCCTTTCTATTTGGTATTTTACCTCTTTTACGAAAAACCTGAATGCATATGCGAACAGTTCCTCCATAAGGTCTCCGGAGAACTTTACGCGCTTGTTGCCATAATGGTCTTTGTCGTCCTCCCTTGCCATCCTGTTTGATACGAGAGTGGCCTTCTTGGCCATCTGTATTATATACTTGGCCTTCTCGAACCTGTCCTCCTGCCCGCTTCCGAGGTGCGGCAATAGATAGTTGTCTATCTGCGTCTCTGCTCTCTTCTGCTGATACTCGCTTGCCTGGCCCGGCGCGGATAGCTTCCCGAATTCTACAAGGAATGTCTTTGGGTCTATGTCCTTGGACTGCGTCAACTCCATGTTAAGTATTATGTCGTTCTTGAATGAGTGGTTGTCTTCCGAGTACTTGGTTATGTCCGCAGGCTCCATTCCCAGGGACCTAAGTAGCAATATGAAGTCCACGCTCTTTGATATCGTGGGAAAGTCTACGGCGAACATGCCAGACTGGGTCCTTGAGACGACGCACTTGGCCCTGAACCCCGGTGCAGTTGAGAATACAGTGCTCTTTGTAATTGTACCTCCCTTCTCCCTTGTCGTTATTATGCGGTTTGATGCTATGTCCTCCAGCCCTATAAGCACTCTCTCGACTCCCTTTATTATGAAATATCCGCCAGGATCCTCTGGGTCTTCGCCATATTCTATTGCCTGTGACTGCGGTAGCTGCTTGAGATGGCAGAGGTTAGAGCGCACCATTATAGGAACCTCCCCTACAAATACCTCTCCGAACGACGCTGTCTTCTCTATTCCCCTTATTACAGGCACTACCTCTATGAAAACAGGTGCAGAGTAATTCAGGTTTCTTAGCCTCGCCTCGTTAGGCATTATAGTACGGCGTGATCCGTCTGCCTCTATTATTGAGGCCTTGTCAAGCCTTACCTTCCCTAATCTTAGGGCGAACCCTTCTACGCTTGGCTCTATTGTGCTCTGTCTGTTGACTATCTTCTGCGCACCGAAGTCTACAAACCTGTTGAAGCTCTCTATCTGATGCTGCACTAGAGAATTAGACTCTAGATATGACCTAAGCATTATCGGTTCCATTTATTTGCACCTATTCCCCAACAACTAGCCTGTAATAGGTGTACTTGTTTCCCCTATCGTTGCGCGATATCTTTATTATCTGCCCTGGCTTGGCACCGAGTTTCTTCGACTGCGGATCTGTATCGAGTATCTTCGGAAGGTTCTGCAATTTTACCTTAAGTTCGGATAGAAGTTTCTGAGCTTCTTCTTCATTCAGTAGTTCATGTATAGGTACTAATTCGTGCTCGCTCGTCGGCGCCAAGGCTACACCTAAAATTAGCAATTCGCTAGCGTTGATAAACCTCATTTTTCAGGAAAAGCTTATATATTTTGCTATGATTTCTCTTTCCCTAGATATAGACCACCAAGGAAGGCGGATACCATACTTCTGGATGTGCAAGGGCCTTTGCACAGCATTGCGGCGCGGATGTTATGCACTTAGTGCATTGCAATTGTGTATTTATATAATGATTTAATAGAAATCTGTATACTATGGAAGAATTCAGTGTTACGCCGTATGAAGTGGAGGGCAGTGTCGATTATGACAAGCTTATTGCCAAGTTCGGCGTAGAGAGGATAAGCGAGGCTCTCAGGAAACGTCTTGAGAAACTTGCCGGAAGCTCAAATTTCATGATTGACCGTGGTATCTTCTTTGCCGACAGGGACCTTGGATGGCTTCTTGACAGATATGAGGCAGGGGAGAAATTTTATGTATATACGGGCATTGCGCCATCGGGAAGGATGACACTTGGGCATCTGGTGCCGTTTTTGATGGCAAAGTGGCTGCAGGAGAAATTTGGCGCGAAGGTCATAATAGAGATCCCCGATGAAGAGAAGGCGCTGGCCAGGAGCGGAGTCGAATTTGATGATGCGCACAGGCTGGCATATGAAGACGCAATGGATATAGCGGCGCTTGGGTTTGATGAGAAGAATACAAAGCTCTTCATAAATACGGATTATGCAAAGACGCTCTACACGAATGCGGTAAGGATTGCGAAACATATAACTTTTTCGATGGTCAAAGACGCCTTTGGATTCAGGAATGAGACCAATGTCGGCACTATATTCTATACAAGCATGCAGGCTGTCCCGGCAATGCTCGGGTCTCTGGAAAGGGGCAGGAATGTGCCATGCCTTATACCCCTCGGAATAGACCAGGATGTCCATTTCCGCATTGCACGCGATGTCCTTCCAAAGCTTGGCTATTACAAACCAGCGATATTGCATTCCAAGTTCCTGCCTGGGCTTGACGGGAGACCGAAGATGTCATCGAGCGATCCGAAGAACACTATATACTTAAGCGATAATGAGGAGGCTGTAAGGAAAAAGGTCAATATGGCAATAACCGGGCAGCAGTCTACTGCTGAGCTACAGAAAAAATTAGGCGGGGATCCGGAAAAATGTGCCGTATGCAAATACTATACTTTCCTATTTGAACCTGACGATGCAAAGCTGGAGAGGATACTTGAGATGGAGCGGGACGGGAGCATCCTGGCGGGGGAGCATAAAAAGGACCTTGCAAAGCGGATAAATGAATTCCTTTCGGATCACGTATCAAAGAAGAAGAGGCTGGAAGGGAAGATGGACAGGTTCATGCTGGTAGACTAGCTAAAGCGCGACAGTGCTGCATGATGCCACTGGGACATTTCCTGGGTTTGCTATTGCGGTGATTATGGGACCGGCAAGTACCATTATGGCAAGGGATATTATGCTTGCTACTATCATAGCGACGGCAAACCCGTGAAGCATGTTGCGCAGGTTTTGGGGAAGCATGTGCGCTGCAGCGAAGAGCATGCCGCCGAATATAAAGAGCAGCAATGCAAGCGACCCTGCGACAAGCCTTATCCTTTCTATTAGCTGGCAGAGCTGCACCACAATGAGGTTTACGCATACATCGCAGGTGGTCGCGCCCGCAGAAGTGCAGGCTGAAGAGCAGGATATCGCGGTCTCGCACCTGTTCGCAGGTGGGCATGTACCGAACTGGCAGACGCCGCCAGGGCTTGTTACGGTGCCGCACGTATATGCCCCGAAGCTCTGCAGCAGCATGATGGAAACTATTGCAAACGGTATGAGTATTCTCATTTCCTCAGTTGTATTTGTAGCGCATATTATTTATTCGGTGGTGTTATTGCTCTTCACACAATCACAAAACTTAATTATTTTGAATGCGGCATCTTAAGTATGCTTGTAATGGGTATAGAGAGCAGTGCACACACTTTCGGAGTGGGGATAGTAGAGGACGGGAAGATACTCTCTAATGTAAAGGACATGTACCAGATAAAGGATAAGGGCATGATACCAAACAAGGTGTCCTTGCATCACTTGAAGTGCGCTGATAAGGTTATCGTGGATGCGCTTGAGGCTGCAGGCGTTAGGGCTGGGCAGCTTGATGGGATAGGTTACACGATGGGACCAGGACTGGGCCCGTGTCTTCAGGTAGGGATGCTATCAGCAAAGGCGATGGCGCACACGCTTGGAATAGGGGTAACCCCTGTGAATCACGCTCTTGGACATGTTGAGATTGCCCGTGCGTATGCCGGGCTGGAGGATCCGCTCGTCCTTTACGTTAGCGGAGGAAACTCGCAGATACTGAAGGTCTCACAAGATAGATTTAGGCATTATGCTGTGCTTGGGGAGACATTTGACATGGGCATAGGCAACATGCTCGATACTTTCGCGAGAGAGATAAAGCTTCTGCCTGCGTGGGGATCGAGCGTGGAGAAGGCTGCTGCAGGAGGAAAGTACATTGAGCTTCCCTACACTGTGAAGGGAATGGACTTCTCCTTTTCAGGGCTTCTCACCAGGCTCGTAGAACTGTCTGGCAAGGAGAAGAAGGAAGACCTGTGCTATTCGCTCCAGGAGACTGCCTTCTCGATGCTCTGCGAGGCTACTGAGAGAGCCCTTCTGCTTACACGGAGCAGGGAGCTATGCGTATGCGGAGGAGTAGCACAGAATACAAGACTTAGGAACATGCTGGCACAGGTAGCGGCTGAGCATGGAGCCAAGTTTGGCTTTGGGCCGAATGAGTTCAATGCAGATAACGGCGGCATGATTGCATTCGTTGCCGAGAGAATGCTTAAGGCAGGAAAGCGCGTTGACATCAAAGAGTGTGTGGTAAAGCAGAGGTATAGGATAGACGAAGCCGAGGTATTCTGATGGACTACGGGATCATTCTGGGTAAGGGTGCGGAAGCTGATATCTATAGATTCACCGCCTTCGGCACGGAGATGGTCGTTAAGGTTAGGAACCCGAAAGCGTATAGGATAGAGCAGATAGACAATTCAATACGCATGGCAAGGACTAGGAAGGAGGCGAGAATAATGGCCCACGCAGCTAGAATTGGGGCACGTGTGCCAAAGGTATTTGCGCTCGGTACTTTCTCCATATATATGGAAATGATAAAGGGAAAGACCGCAAACCTGCTTAGCGAGAAGGAATTGGATTCACGTGGAGTCCTCAGGAGCGCGGGAGAGATGCTTGGGATGCTGCATTCGTCAGGGATTGTGCATGGCGATATCACCCCGGCAAATATAATGGTAGCAGAGGATGGGATCTGCATTATAGACTTTGGCCTTGCGGAGATGTCAAGGAGCGTTGAAGATATGGGTGTTGATCTTCTCCTTATGGAACGCTCAGTATCCAAAAAAGGCTTTGGGCTGTTCCTGGAAGGATATAATTATCGCAATTCCTCAAGCGGCAATGTAATTAAAAGGCTTGAGGAGATAAAGAGGAGGGGCAGATACCAGAACAGATCCTTGGATTGATTAAGAGGGCATGTGGCGTAACTTGGATAGCGCACCGGGCTTCGGACCCGGGGGTTGCGGGTTCAAATCCCGTCATGCCCGTCAATTTTAACCGTAATTTTATGGGTCCAATAAGAATGGAGCAAATGCAAATCAGTATATCGCAGATATTATTTATGGAATGAGAGAGCTTATAATACAAGCCTTCATTTTATCTCGTTATTAATTTTGGTATATTTTAATTTTTATCTTTCTAGTCAATTCCTAAAGCATATTTTACCATGCCAAGAAAGCCTTTCTTCTTTTTGGTCCATCGGTTTTCCCCGTGTTTATCGCCGAAACCTGTGTCCATGTTTTCATAAGCTTTGTTTGTAAGTCTTTCTTGCTCCTTCTCATCTAGTTTTGGCTTTGGTCTATCTTCTTCTGCTTTGATGCCTAGCTTTTCGCGAGCCTCGGCTATGCTGGTTTTGCTCATAGATTTGTATAGATTTGAGGTGCGCTCTTTGTACAGAACTTTCTCAGTATTGATTGCATTTGGACTTTGTTTTTCACTTTGCTCCTCCATTCTGCTGGTTGCTCTGCCTTCTATGAATTTTATGTAATCGCTGTCCTCATTTATTTCAGCAAGTCTTTTTGGGTCTTGCCTGATGCGTTCGTCTGATTCCCTGACCTGTTCTGTACTGACAAATTGTGATCCGCTTCTTTCTGGTCTCCAAGATCTCGATTTCACATAGTTTTTGATTTTTTCAAAATAAACTCTCTCATCAGAAGAGCCATGGATTAACCCAAGATGATGAACCACTTCGTGTATGCAGGTGTTTTCCAGTTCATCATAATTTTGCATTTCTAATTGCCTTGCCGATATGCAGATTTGGTTAACGCCTCCAGTATGATAGTGCGCCAACTCGGGTCCGTTTATCCCTTCCGTAGGACAACCGTCAAAGTTTATGTGAGGTTTCGGCAAATTGCAGTATTCGCAGACCATGGAGACCGTTTTATATGCTTTGGTCTTCTTGTATTGCAGTAGCTTATTTTCATACTCTGATGTGCCCATTATATCATTTAACTATTTTAGTGATTAGGGATAATATCTTTTAAACTTTTTAGCAATTTAAGTTGTAACTTACTTCGTATTCCTATCCGTTCATCAACCTATATTTTTGTTTTATGTAGGAGAGCTTTCCTCTCTGGGATTGGCGGTGGTTGATTACTAAGTTATATTTAAATATGGATACGCTGTAAGAGAAATTGTGATAGAAATGAATGAGTTGAAGGGCATCCGCGTCATACGTGCTATGGCGGCGGCAGAAGCCTACCGTGCCTCAAGGGCCGGTGAAGTGAATCTATCTAGAGCCAAAGACTTGAAGGAAGTCGCAAGGGCAACGCCTGAACCTAAGGCGAAAGAGGAAGCAGTGCCTAAGCCTAAGGAATCTGAATAGGCATCGGCATGATCTGTTTTGTGGCTTTATGCCTCAAAACAGAGGGAAAAAAGCCTGTTTTTGTCTGATTAAGAGAGGAGCCTGTTTAGTGCAGGATAACCCTCAAGCATATTCTGCTGCTCGAGCTGCTGGTAAACCATATACATTATTCCTACGGTAAGAAGCACGCCTACGCCTGTACCTACCGCCCCTGTTATCGTTGCTACTGCAGCCAGAAGACCTACGAATATGCTGCCGAGGGTGGTTATGGTGGGTATGTATTTGTTTAGTATGTTCTCTATTATCCTAGGGTCTCGCCTGAATCCCGGTATCTGCCAGCCGACATCCTGAAGCTGCTCTGAGACGCTCTTTGGATTCTGCCCTGTCATCTCTATCCAGAACTTCCCGAATATAATGCAGAGTATTACTAAAACAACCGTATACATTATCACATGTATGTAGTTTGGCACCTCTAGAAGCCCTCCCCACGGAAGGTAAAGTGGGCTGGTGCCGCTTACTAAGACACTGAAGTAGTTCTGGTATCCACCTACGCCGCCGTACTGGCTCCCGTATGGCGATGGAAAATCAGGTGAGATCAGGTATATTATGCCACCGACAAGCTGTGGGGCGGTAGCGCCTGTTGTCGTTGGTGCCTGCTGGTAGAAGGCAAGGAAATGCGCCAGCGGGGCTATTCCCCCTGTGACCCCAGCAAGGAAGCTTAGCCACACAGTAGCACTTACCACGAAGGATGTTGCCAATATTACCGGAAGCACGCTCACATAAAGAAATGGTATTGGAAGCCTTCCGCCTACGCCCCTGAACTGGCTGAAAGCAAGGGGCAGCTCGACCTTCATGTCATATGCGTAAATGCTGACAAGCATGACAAGTGCAGTGAAGAAGAGAGGGCCGAAGGCGAGTATCGCTGAAGGTATTGCTGTGCTTCCGCCTGCGGCTATTGCTGCGGCGGCCTCGGGAAGTATTATGCTCGTGGTTCCTGCGACTATGGCGTATGCTACCCCGCCGGCGATGAATAGGTTTATTCCGGAGGTTATCCCATACTTCACCATGGTCTCGTCAAGGTATATCACTATTATCGCACTTATTGCCAGCTGCACTACGACTATCCAGAAATAGGAGGCGCTTGCTACTGGCATGTATCCAGTTGTTGTGAATATGATTGATTCTATTATGGCTATTATCATAGCGGAGAACTTCTGCAGGCTCTGGAACTTTCCCTTCTGCTCCTGGTCATTCAGGTCTATGTTTATCACTCCTGCGCCCTGCAGCAGCTGCAGGACTATGCTCGAGAGGACTATAGGGCCTATCCCTACAGTCATAAGCGTACCTATCCTGGCACCGAATATTATATTGACAAGCTGAAGCGCAGGTTCGTTCAGCACTGCCTTCTGCACGCCGAATGCAGGTATGCTAAACATGAGAAAGTAAATGGAGAGCACGATTGCTGTCCACTTGAGTTTCTCCCTGAAGGTCAGTGGAGTAGAAGGTTTTTTTATGCTTGGCACTAATTTTGCTATCTTGTCAAGCAGATTTAGTTTCATCACAGGGCACCGTTCAGTCGGTTAGTCTTATAGAGCAGCTGTACCTGCCGTTTCTTACGGTATAGGTTACATCGGCCTTCCGTGACCCGTATATCTCCTTCCCGAAGCTTGCAAATACTGCGCTCGAAAGACGCACGAACTGCTCTTTTGAACTATTCTCCCTATAATTTAATAATATTACCTTTGCGCCGTCACGGGATCTTGCCGTTGATGCATTTATCAGGAAATGTGATGCGAGGGTTTTTACTGCAGCGGAAGCGTTGCTCCGGTCTGCTGTTAGTGATGCGGCGCGCGAGGCTGCGGCATTTAGAAATGACTGCATATTGCGCAGGCTGCGGCCGTTTGCCGAAGCCCTTATTATCGTCTCGCTCAGTATCGATGCAGAGGCCTGATGGATGCATTTTTTATGTAGTTCCTGCGCAAGTGCTGCTGTTAGCGCTTCTGAAGCGCTTCCGTAATAGCGGCTTGATGCACTTGCGGATGATACGAATCTGCAGCGCTGCGCTGCGTTGTAAACGCATTCTTCTTCTATGGTGCTTATCCTTATCCCTGTATGCTCAGAGAAGTATCCTGATATGAGCCCGGATTCGAATAGGTGTATATTTGCTCCGATGTGATTCTCCGTGGCGTCTTGAGAGGCAGTTATCACTGCAGTATTGCCAAGTGGGTTATACAATATGTTCCTGAGTCCGAGTGCCTCAAGCTTTTTGAAGAGGACATTTACATTCCCGCCACTACTTATATAAAGTTCTTTCCCGGAGGAGATTCCGAGATTGTATATTGCATCTGCTGACTCGCTGTCTGATGAGCATATTGCGTTTGCTGTTGGGAAGATATTTTTCTGGTCGGCCTTTCTTGCCCTGCTCTGTTTTTTTATTTTTTTACTATAACTCCTCTTTGGTTTTTTTTGTTTTGCCCTGGTTTTTTTATCCATTACACCCCAGCATATATTTACCATAAAGAGATATATTAATTTCCTTTTTGCGTTTCCCTGCGAATCTGGGGATAGTATTTGTAGAAAAGGTTTAAATTGTTCTTTCTAGAGTAAAGTTACGTGGTAAGGTGGGTGGAAAAGGGGCAGTAACAGAGGTTAGTTTTGGGGTTGGCAGTGCGCGGCTCCTTACGGGAAAGAACGTCTCTAAGAAGGTAGAGGCGCGTCTGGAAGAACAGGTGCAGATGGCGCTCTTCAGGCATAATATTCTGAAGGGCATCGAGAGAAAACTAGGTGGCTCCGTACTGGCATATGTGGAGAGCCCGGCAGGGGAGAATGTTGAGCTGTGCAGGGAAGATGCGGGAGCTTTTGAGGAGCTTGTGCGCGGAATGGACAAGACAAAGAAACTTTTCATAATACTAAATACCGAGGGAGGGGATCCTGACGCTGCTGAGAAGATAGTCAACATATTCAGGAACGAATTCAAAGGAGGAGTAGAGGTAATAGTCCCTGACTATGCAAAAAGCGCAGGCACACTTATCTCTATAGGGGCTGACAAGATAATCATGGGTCCTGCCGCTGAACTTGGTCCTGTGGATCCGCAGATATTCGTAAGCAATCCCAAACATCCTGAAGATGCCATGTTTTTCTCTGCGAGGAAGGAGCTTGACACACTTGAGTATATAGAAAGGAAACTGAAGAAGGATCCTGAACTTCTGGGCCTTTATGAGCGCATGCTTAGCAAGATGAGCCTCGAGTTGTATGGCGAGTGCATCGCCGGTGTGAAATACTTCACTGCCCTCGCGGAGCGGCTGCTCAGTGAAGGCGCAATGGCTGGCAAGAGCAGCGGCGAGATATCGAAGACTGTAAAGGTCCTGATAGGATATACGGAGTATTCGCTTCATTCGGGAGTGATAAGTGGCAAGACTGCCAGGGATAAACTTGGCATGAACGTCGAGATCATGCGCTCCGATGACGAGACATGGAATCTTATAATGGATTATTACAAGAATGCCACAGGGGGAATGGAGTATTCTGGAGCAGGGAAGGTTATAGAGGGGACAGAAGTTTCCAAAGTACTTATCGGGGATTCCTACCTTGATATCGTGCAGAAACGTGGCAGGAGGAAAGCGGAGAAGCCCGAGGGCGGACATACAGAGAATAGTGCGGAGGTAGCTCTTGCAAGGGCAAGAAGATAGAGTACGCAAAATCGGTCCAGATTGGATTAGCCCAGGGTGGCTATTATCCCGTCTATAAGGCCGTTTACCCCTATGCCACCTGTTGATCTTACGCTCAGCCTGTGGCTGAGGACGGGTTTCGCCAGGAATTTTATATCGTCTACATTTGCCTCTGCCCTTCCGTTTATAAGCGCGCGTGCCTTGGCTGCACGCATGAATGCTATATCCGCCCTGGGGCTTGCGCCCATGACGATATGTATATCCTTCCTTGTAGCATCAACTATTTTCGTTATGTACTCGACGACGCTATCGCTTATCAATATGTTCTTCGAAGCGTCCTGCATGGCTATAATGTCGCTTGTGCCTATTATCTTCTTGACCTCAACGTGCTCCTCGCGCTCCTTCAGCCTTATCATCTGCTGCTCCTCGATCATGCTTGGATAATCCACGCTTATCCTGACCAGGAACCTGTCGGCGAGGACTTTTGGAAGCGCCTCTGTGCCTTCTATCCTAAGGGGATTCTGAGTTGCAAATGCGGCGAAAGGTTTGGGAAGCTCCAGATTCTCGCCGCCTGCAGTTACCTGCTTTTCCTCAAGGGCTTCAAGGAATGAGCTCATTGTCTTCTGCGGGGCCCTGTTAAGCTCGTCTATAAGCAGTATATTGGTGAATATCGGGCCTTTGTTGAATTTTATCTCGTTCTTCTCGTCTAGGAATGTGTATCCTATTATGTCCCTTATCTCCAGGTCGCCGGTGCCCTGCACTCTCTTGAAGTCAGCGTCTATTGTCTGTGCAAGGGTCTTGCTCATCGTGGTCTTTGCTACGCCAGGGACTCCCTCAAGAAGCGCGTGTCCCTGCGCTATCATAGTTATGAACATTAGCTCTATGGTGTCTTCCTTGCCTGCTATGTGCTTCTTGAATTCAGTCTTTACCTGCTCGTAGGCAGTTTTTGGGTCCATTTGAAATACCGCTCGTTAGCTGGATTATTTTTATAGCAAGGAAAGGTTTAAATTAAGTGTTTTACAGAACTATGAATGAATAACAAGTGAGAGCATGATAGGAAAAGGTAGCAGGAGCAGCAGAATAGCCACTCTTCCGGAGGTGCTGGGTATTTTGGAAGAGCGCAAGAAGGATGACAGCGAGCAGTTTGGATATGAGCTTGAGCTCTCTTATGAGTATGCAAAGCGCTTTTCATCTCTCGGGGATGAGAAGGGAAAGAAGATGAAGGATGAGCTTGTCGAGCTGGGGCTTAGCCAGAAGGCAGCGGCAAAGGTCATGGAGGTAATGCCTATAAATGTACTTCAGCTCAAGCAGGTCCTGGTTATGGAAAAGAAAACATACGAGGAAGATGAGCTTGCCAAGGTAATTGCCACAGTGGACAAGTACAGGCAGTGAATCGAAGCGGGGGAGATGGTGGCGATGTTGGATAAAGTTCAGAAAAAGGAGGACCTGGAGGAATATGCAGTGGTGCTTGATTATCTTCCCACCGGGCGCTCGTATTCTGCCAAATCCGAGCCGATAGTGCAGCTTGTCGGTGAGAATAAGTTTACGCTTCTTGAGGCTGTGCCTAAGACCAACGAGATAAAGATAGGAGAGCGGGTATACATAGGCAAGGGAGAACGCGACAAGATAGCGATAATAAAAGGCAGGCTTAATTATAATGAGCTTAGCGAAGGAGCGAGAAACGAGCTTGTTATTGCGGTTTACGGAATAATAAAAAGCAACGAGGCCAGGTTTGTGGAAGTCTTCAACAGCGCATCGCCGCTTAATATAAGGATGCATGCGCTTGAGCTGCTTCCTGGTATAGGGAAGAGGCACCTGAGTGCGATCCTTGAGGCACGCGAAGATAAGAAATTCGAGAGCTTTGAGGATATAACCAAGAGGGTTAGCCTGCTACAGGATCCGATAAAGCTTCTAGCTGACAGGGTAATAGAGGAGCTTAAAGGAGACAGCAGGTTCTATATGCTTACCAGACCGGCTGCTGCTCCGCATCAGAGATTCTGAGAGTATAAGAACCTTGGTAAGGCATCGGCATACGTTTTGAGAGCCTGTGTTAGCTACGTTAATCCTTTGGTTTTGAGAAGATCTCAAGGTGGACCTGATTCACTACAAGAGTCCTCGACGTTGATTTTGAGACGTTAAGCTTTACCACGTACGCATTGCCGCGGCGCTCAAGCACTGTGGCAACCCTGCCTCTGTACCTAGGATGCGGTATATCCTTGAAATTGCCTTTTGGGACTATTACCACCTTGTCCCCCTCCTTGAAGCTCTTGAGCCGGCTTGATATGCTCAGCCTTGAGGGCTTGTGATGCCTGGAGAGGTGCCTCGTCCTGCCTACAAAAAGACCATGGGATCGTTCAGTCATTAAGCTAACCTGCAGAATTATATCTTTCTTTTTAAACCCAATATATAAATACCTTTCATAATTATATTTAAATGTATTGGTGTATCCATGGTTGCCAAAAACAAGCCTAAAGGAAGCCTGCTGCATCCGACATTCAAGATAGAGAACATAGTCGCAAGCGCAGACCTTGGCGTTGAACTTGATCTTTATAGCATAGCGAAGGCCTCACCTGATGTAGACTATGAGCCAGAGCAGTTTCCTGGAGCTATCTGCAAGATACACGAGCCTAAGACCGCGCTGCTTCTCTTCAAGAATGGGAAGATAATATGCACCGGGGCGAAGACAGAGGCGGATATAAGGAAGGCAATAGACCAGGTAGTGAAGATCGTTAAGGATTATATAATAACGACGCAGGAATAGACGCTCATCCTGGATTCCTTATCTTTTTCATGCTGATGCGGTATATTGCGTAGAGTATTACGCATATGACCGCAATGTATGCTATCACAGAGTAGATGTTAGAAGAAGTTATTCCGTAAAACCCGAATGCTATAAGCGCAACATCCCATATGAATGACCCTGCCATCGAGTATGCTATAAACTTCTTTTTTGGCATCCTTGCGAAGCCTGCTGGGAAGTTTATCAGTCCCCTCACTACAGGAAGCATCCTTGAGATGAACACGGCAAAGCTGCCGTTTCTCTCAAACCAGGAATCGAATGCCTTGACATCCTTTTCCTTTATATGGAACGTGCCCAGGTGCTTGTATACTACATCCTTCTCGAAGAAATATGCTATATAATAATCGACCATGAATCCAATCATGCCTGCAGCAAGGGCAACCACGAGGGCAGCATACGGATCCAGGAGGCCCTTGAAGGAGAAGTATCCTATCAGGGGAAGTATGACTTCGCTCGGTATAGGGATGGATGCGGACTCAAGCAGCATCAGCAAGAATATGGCATAATATCCATAAGACGTTATTAGCTGGCTTATTACGCTATAAGATCCCGCAAGTATGCTTACTGCTAATGGCAACATACTTATTTCTAATACTATCAAGCTTAAAATTGGTAAGGTATGAATGAAGGTAATACACTTCAATGACGAGAGCGGAGAGATGAAGATACGTCCGGACTCCTTCGACGACCTTTATCTCCTTGCGATAGTCATATCTCCTGAAGACATGGTGGAATCCGAGAGTACTAGGAAATTCCGTGCTGATGAAGGCGACACTGGGGAGCAGAAGAAGGTTGTGATAAAGCTCTCCGTGGAGAAGCTTGAGGTGGACAAGAATGCGGCCAGGCTCAGGGTTGCGGGAAAGATAGTCTCTGGGAGGCCTGAGGAATTCGTGAGAATGGGGAGTTATCATACATTAAACGTGGCAGTGGGAGATGTGGTAAAGATATGGAAGGCGGAATGGAAGGACTATATCCTAAATAGGCTTAGGCAGGCAGTCATTGCTTCGGGGAAACCGCGGCTTGGAGTGGCGCTTCTTGACGATGAGAGGGCGCTATTTGCATACATACGCGGATACGGGATAGATATTATAACGGAGATCTACAGCAGGCTCAGCAAGAGGATGAGCGAGAAGGATTACGCATCATGCAGGAAGGCATATTTTGAGACGATACTCAGGCTGATATCTGGCATGGACGTGGAGCTTGTCGTTGTTGCAGGGCCCGGCTTTACAAAGGATGACCTAAGGGTGTATATAGATGGGCTGCGCGACAAGCCCGCGAAGAAGATCATATATTCATGGGCGAGCGACGTAGAGCGTTCCGGGATAAGGGAGGTTATGCAGAGCCGTGAACTCGCCAAGTTTATCGAGGGGGAAAGGGTCGCGAAGGAGTTCGCTTACCTGAACGAATTCATGATGCAGCTCAGGCTTGGCTCTGCCACTTACGGCGTGGAGAGGGTTATGGAGAAGGTGGGGGGAGGCATGGCCAAGACAATAATGGTAAATGATTCTGCGCTCGGGGATAAGAGGATAAGGAAGGTCCTTGACGAGGCTGAAAAAAATGGCGTGGGGATAGAGATATTCAACGCAGACGACGATGCAGGGATCCAGCTCAGGAATTTCGGCGATATAGCAGTCTGCGCCGCGTGAGCACGCGTCAGGTAAATGAGAATGCCTGCGTGCCTGGGCCGCATGCATCGGTCCATAGGACAGCGAGTTCGTATATGCCGCTGTTAAGAACCGCGTTTGCAGAGGCGTACTTTGTCGATTGCGTAGCTCCCCATGTTGAACCGGATGCGAACGGGCTTATCCATCCTGAACCCTTTGCCAGGAGAGGCCGGTAATAGGCCATTATGGCAGACTGCCCTTCCACCTGCATAGTAACCGGAGTGGAAGGCTCGGGCACGTATATATCGGTGTACGCTATTGAGAGTGTGGAATTGTAAGGTGAATTGCATGCAACATTGCTTGAGTTGAGGGAGGATGTGGTTATGGTGTATGATGTGGCGGGATGGTCAAGATAGTAGCTGCCCAGATTCGATGAGTTTGTCGTAAATGCATACCCGTTAGACCCGAATAGATAAGATGAGACCCAGTATCCGTTCTGCATTATCGTATAGTTTTCGGGAAGGGTGGGAACGAGACGTATCTCGCTGAATGCGGGGAGCTGCTCGCTTGCAGGACCATGCATGGCAATTACGCTAAATAGGCTTTCATTGCGCGAAGTGGCATATAGCGTGAAATATCCTGAGTAGTTTACCGGGGTGTAGGAGCATGCGCTTCTTTGCACGGAATTTATCCCAGAGTTGCAGTACTGGACTGACGCTTTGTAAGACCCGCTGACCGCAGCCCCCTGTGATTCCGCGGCGCTGAACTCGATCAGACATGATGTAGTGCCTCCTGGATATACCAGATTTGGTGAGCAGGCACCGATGCCCGTCTGGTTCTGGCTCGTCACTATGCTTATGTTTGTCACGTTGACAGGAATAGGATTGGAGTTCGAGAGGAGCAGCTGGACTGCGGAGTAGCCATACTGCTGGGACGTGTAAAGGTAGCCCTGCAGGCATCCCAGGTTGCCGAGAGAACCGCATTCGCTCTTCTGATATACGGAGGTTGCAGGAAATGCTATGGCAAATACGGCGGTAAGGAAGATTGCGAGTAGTATGAAGAGGAAGCCGTAGGTTATAAGGAATTCCATGGCTGCCTGCGTCTTCACCTTCTCACCTATTATTTTTTGTATCGCAAGCTTATTATAGTATAATTTGTTTTATAATTGATTTTTTGGAATTTGAGATGGCCTTTAACCCGAAGAGGAAGAAGCTTGGGCAGGTTTTCCTTGCAGATGCAAACATAGCAGAGAAGGAGGCAGAGTATGGAAGGGGCAGGAATGTGCTTGAGATAGGGCCCGGGTATGGGACCCTGACAGAGCGGCTCTGCGCGGTAGCCGAATCGGTCCTTGCTGTTGAGAAGGATGAGCGGTTATACAGGTACCTTAGGCAGAGCATGCACCGCAGGAATCTGAGACTCGTAAACATGGACTTCCTTAAGATGGGCGATGATGAGATAAGGCGAAGCAATGTGAATATATTGATATCCAACATACCATACAACATATCAAGCCGGATAATAGGGTGGATATCTTCGCATGATATACCTGCCTTTATATGCGTGCAGAAGGAATTTGCGGAGCATATGAGCGCAGGCAGCGGCACGCGCGACTACTCAAACCTAAGCGTGATGTGCGCGCTCAAGCTGCATGTAGTGGAGATGATGGATGTAAGCAGGTACTGCTTCAGGCCTGTGCCGAAGGTTGACTCCGAGATAATTTATGTGAAGCCTCTTGGGACGCAGATGGAGGTGGAGGAGGAACGCATGATCTCGCTCCTTATGCAGCATAAGAAAAAGACGGTCAGAAAAGCATTCGTCTCCATAAGGAAGAGCATAGGGATGGAGAAGGAAGCTATAGACAGGATGCTCTCTGGAAACAGGTACATCGATAGGAGAGTGTTTAAGATGGAGCCGGAAGAGCTGCTTGACCTCGCAAGGTCTGTATCGGTGGACCTGCGAAAGCGTGGGCTAGAATGAATACTGCGCTTCCTGTATCTCGTCGAGCACTACCCCCTTTTTTACTTTATCTAGGAAGAGCCTCTCGGCTTTTTTAGACTCTTCCATTCCAAGGAGAGCCTTGTAGTGCATTGGGGCATATATCTCCGATGTTATCTTTCCTGCGGCTTCTATCACCTCCTCCACGTTCATCGTGTATGTGCCCCCCATTGGAAGAAGGGACATGTCCGCTTTTATGCCTGACATCTCGTCTATAAGGTCAGTATCCCCTGCATGATAAAGGCTCTTCCCTCCTATGTGGGCTATGTATCCTACCCATCCGTTCTTACGCGGGTGCGCATGAAGCCGCGCCTCGACTCTGTTGTACGCAGGCACGGTCTTGAAGATGAACCCTGAATCCCTGTGCTCTTCGCCAGGCTTGACGCCTTTTGCACGACCTTTCTCTATCTTCCCTATGCTGTCCATCGGAAGGTATATGCGGGTATCGCTGTCAGCTATCTTGTTGATGTCTTCTATGCTCAGGTGGTCCTGATGAGGGTGCGTTATAAGTATGATGTCAGCATGCGGGTATTCGCCCTTAAGCCTGAATGGATCTATGTATATCCTCTGCTCGGATGATTCTATAACAAAACTTGCGTGCCCTATCCATTTTATGTTTTCTTCTATCTTCAATAAAACACCCTTGCACAATAGTTATTTAAATGAGAAAAAAGATTAATCTTTGGTGGTGGAGTGGCAGTTGCAGTTGCCGAGAGACATAAGCTAAGGGAGCTTAGCATGCTCCATAGGAAACATCTGCAGGAACATGAGAAGATGTTTGTGCATGCAAGGGATGCACATGCAGAAGAGATAGTGCCTTTCCACGAGAGCAGGGTTGACGTAGACGGATTAAGTGTAAATTACATAGACGAAGGGCGGAAAGACGCAAAGATACTGCTTCTTGTACACGGTGGCGGTGATTCTTCTTCGTATAATTCATGGAGGCTTAACATAGAGGAACTCAGCAGGAGCTATAGGGTGATAGCACCAGACCTGCCAGGATTCGGGAAGACACAGAAACCAGACAAGAAATGCACGCTTGATTATTATGTAAACGAATTTATGCCGAAGTTCATTGAATCAGTTGGCCTATCAGGACATAAGCTCCTCTTGGCGGGTAGTTCTATGGGAGGAGGAATAGTACTCGGCTACGCGTTAGACCATCCCGAGATGGTAGAGAAGCAGATACTTATCGGAAGCTATGGGCTTTATGACCGGTCTTTCTCAAGGCTTGCCAACAGGCTTGCACATATGCCGCATTTCAGCTACAGGGCTTTTGAGCTCATGAGAACGCGTGCAGGAAAGGTACTTGATTTCATCGTGGGGTTGTCCCTCTTGGATGCAATAAAGGAGCATGACATGCTAGTAAACATTAAAGAAGTCAGGGAACATGATATCAGGCCGGCGTTCTTTGATTTCCTGGATGACCAGATAACCAAGAATGGGTTCAGGACAAATTACTCGAAAAGGGTAGGCGAACTCTCGGAGAACGGGATACAGACTATGATAGTGCATGGAACTGAGGATCCTCTCTTCCCCATAAAAGACATATTGAAAGTTGCAGAGAGGATAAAGGACTGCAGGTTCTACGAGATGAACGGATGCGGCCACAGCCCGCAGCTGAAGGATCCTGATTCATTCAATGCGACTGTGCTCGAGTTCCTTTCGGCAGAGGCACAGGGAGCCGTAATGGAAGAGGCATCCAGAAGGAGGCACTGGCCTCTCGGAATGAAGCTATTCAGGTGGAAGTGGAGCGAGGCTTAGGCTTGCTGCCCCTTGTGTGGATGCGGCCTGCGAATAGCTTTAGCACCTTCTCGAATTCCTCTGGGGAACCGAAATTCTTGTAGACGCTTGCGAACCTTATGTATGCGACTGGATCAAGCTTATACAGCTCGCGTATGACCATGTCGCCTATCTCCCTGCTGCTTATCTCCTTGAGCCCTTTTGAGCGTATCTTCTTTTCTATCTTTCCTACGGTAGTCTCCATGGTGGCTCTTGTTATGGTGCGCTTCTCGCATGCGCGCATTATTCCGTTAAGTATCTTGCTGCTATCGAAAGGCTGCCTGGTGCCGTCCTTCTTTATTACAGTTATATCGGCGAGATCCGCCTTCTCGTAGGTGGTGAATCTCCTCTTGCAGTATATGCACTCCCTTCTTCTTCGTATGCCTTCTCCTCCCTGCACTTCCCTTGAGTCTATGACTTCAGTGTTATCTGATCCGCAATAAAAGCATTTCATCGGCATTACCGGCCCTTATAAGGGCACCTGAACTCAGTCGCATTTAGTATATCCGCAGGATTTGCAGATTCCGCAGCCTCCCTCGTTCACGTAAGTCTTCTCCCTGCATGAAGGGCATTCCATCGGTTTTATTACGTGGTCCTGATGCTTTGGTATCGAGAGCTGATGGCCGTCAAGCTTTATATCGCTGTTTTCTTCTGCAAGCGGCTTTGCCACCACCAGCTTGGACTGCGCTATCATCATCTCTATGGCCTTTGCTATTGCATCAGGCACGCTATAAACCTTTATGCCGCGATCCCATGATATTGAGCTGTTTGCCTTTATGCCTTTTATGCTCTCCACTACCTCGTTCACGTCTCCGCCGATCTGAAGGTATTTGCTTATGAGTCTGCCCAGTGCCTCGCAGTAGCTCTTCTCCTCGCTGCCTGCCTTGCCCATGTTTATGAATACCTCACGTATCTGGTCGCCGTCAAAGTTTGCTGTTACGTAAAGTGATCCGTTTGGTGTGCTTATCTTCATGGTCTTTCCGGTGAGTATGTGGTCGCGTTTCCATTCTTCCTTTGCCTTCTGTTCCGGAGTTGCCTGTACTCCTTTCTCTTTCCGGTTCTGCTCTTCCTCTGTTATCAGTATACCTTCCCTTGAGCCTTCCCTGTATACGGTAATGCCCTTGCATCCTGCCTTCCATGCCTGCATGTATATCTCCCCTACCTGCTCCGCAGTGGCTTCGCGTGGAAGGTTTACGGTAGAAGATATTGCGCTGTCTATATGCTGCTGGATTACGCCCTGCAGCTTGACCCTGAACTGGGCGTTTATCTTGTGCGCTGGGATGAAGAAGTCTGGCAGTGAAGCCTCTTCGGATACCTGCGCGGTCTTCATGTACTCAAGCACAAGAGGATGGTAGACTTTGAAGAACTCCTGGCTCAGCGACTCCGACCTGCGCGTATAGCTAAATGCGAATATCGGCTCTATGCCGCTTGATGTGCCTGCTAAGACCGATACGCTGCCAGTAGGCGGAACGGTAAGTATCGCCACGTTCCTCAGTCCGTGTTTGGCTATGTTGCTCCTTATGTCTTCAGGAAGGGTCTTTATGAACGGCATTGAGAGATGCTTTGCAGGATCAAAGAGAGGGAATGATCCTTTTTCCTTTGCCACCTCTATGCTCTCATCGTAGGAGAAGAGCTTGATCCTGTTGAACAGGTCATCTACCAGTGCCAGCGCTCTTTCAGTATCATACTTTATCTTCAGCTTGACCAGCATATCGGCAAGGCCTGTTATTCCAAGCCCTATCCTTCTGCTGCTCCTCGCCGCAGCAGTCTGCTCTGATAGTGGATGCTTCTGCATGTTGTATTCTAGTACATCGTCAAGGAACCTTACTCCGTATCTTACCGCCTGCTCAAGCCCATTCCAGTCTATCGAAGCCGAGTCACTGAATGGATTCTTGACGAATGCGGAGAGGTTGACATTCCCAAGGTCGCATGCGCCATATGGCTGCAGCGGCTGCTCCGAGCAGGGGTTGGTTGTGATGACTTCCATGCCGTTGTACTCGCTTGGCGAGTATCTCTTTACAGTATCCCAGAATATGAGCCCTGGCTCTGCCCAGTCCCTTGCCGACTTTATGAGCTCATTCCAGAGGGTCTTTGCCATTATCTTGCGCTCTATCTTCCCCACAACGCTGTTCTCGAACCTGAGGGTAAATTCACTGTCATTCTCCACTGCCCTCATGAATTCGTCGGTTATCTTTACGCTTATGTTTGCGTACCTCACATTGCTGAGGTCCTTCTTTACGTTTATGAAGGCCATGATGTCGGGATGGTCTACATTTATCGTTATCATAAGAGCTCCGCGCCTGCCGTTCTGCCCTATAGTATGGGTTGTCTCGCTGAATATGTTCATGAATGAGACCGAGCCTGTTGAGAATATCGCCGAATTGTTTACCGGGGCTTCCCTTGGCCTTAGAATGGATATGTCCGTCCCTACTCCTCCCCCGTAACTGTATGTCCTTGCGGCTTCCTTGCACCATTGGAATATCGATTCGATGGAATCTTCCTTTATCGGTATGACGTAACAGTTCAGGAGAGTCGTCTTCCTGCCCTGGCCTGCGCCGAAGAGTATCCTGCCTCCTGGAAGGAACCTGAAGTCGTAGAGCAGCCACTTGAATTTTTCCTGCCACTCGGTCCTCTTCTCCTCGCTCGGCTCTGCGCTGGCTATCTCGCGCGCTACCCTGTCCCACATCTCGCTAGGCACTTTCTCCACAGTGAGCCCTGTTTTGTTCTTAAGTGCATATTTCTCGTAAAAGACGCGTGAGCGTATCTCATCCCCTCCGAAGAAATCGAGGGTCTCCTTTGGAAGCCCTATCCCTTTTCCCTTCTGCTGCTCCTCTATAAACTGTGTTGATTCCTCAGAAACCGCGGCCGCCTTGTCTTTTTCCACCATGATACCACCAATACAATATGTTGTGCCTGTACCCTTCAAAGGCACAAAGAGTTGTATTTTTAGGCAATATTTATAATACTATCAGTCCTGCCTTTTACTTTCCTTTGCATGACTTCACATGCACATTTAAACGCTTTGCGCAAGATGCGTCTCAGAAGAACTCGTTGATCTTGAGCTGCCTTATTGCCTGTAGGGTCTTCCACCTGTTGCGAATATACGAAGTGGCCTTCTGATTGTCCATGTTTGCACGTATTGCCGCTATTGTGACCTTGTCTGAAGGGTACCCGGATCCGAAATCTATGCCGAGCCTGTCTTTTATCTTCTCTATCTCACGGTCCCTTGATACCTTTGCTATTATGCTCGCGCTTGAGGCTACAGGATACCTCGAATCGGCTTTGTGCTCTGCTATTACGGTTATGGATGGATTCTTTCCCCTTGGTGAGGGCACACCCTTTATCCTCATCGACTTCTTTGAAAAGACGCTGATCCTTATCCCGAATTTATGCGGTATTACATCAGGGGAATCTAGGTATACACGTGCGACGTCCCCGCTAAGCGAATCTATTATTGAAGCGAACTTAAGTGCCTCAAGCTGGTTCAATGATATCTTTGCAGCCATGGACCTGTTGATCTCCTCGGCATCAATGCTTATGGTCTTTACCTCTTCCGCAAGAGAGTTTATCTCGTCGAATAGAAATTCCCGTTTCCTTCTTGTGAGGAGCTTGGAGTCCCTTACGCCTATCTCGGCGAGTTTCTTCTCCCGTGCCTTGCTTATGCAAACAACACTGACTGTTAGCGGACCTAAGACTGCGCCTCTGCCTGCCTCATCGCCGCCGGCGATGATTATGCAATCACCTTAGACTACTCCCTTTTTGTCAACAACTATGAAATCGTTTACAGCCATTACGCTCTCGTAGGGCACCTGGAGCTTCCCTGATTTTACGTTGAGCTTGTTGACGAACTCGCTGTCTACGTTCGGCTCTATTATCAGCGCGCTGAGCTTGCCGCTGGACTCGTTGACTTCTGCGTCGACAAACTTGCCCAAGTCAAAGCCATCGCTCGTGACTACTTCCTTGCCTACTAATTGTTCTGCTATTACATATTTTACCATACAGACACCATCTACTCGTAAGATTATATTATAACTTAAATTTATATATTTATAGTCAAAATACCATTATAGAAGGATTTGATGGGAGACAACATCGGCACGCTTTTTTTCAAGGATAAGCAGGTTAGGCTTCTCCTGATGCTGAACGAAAAGAACAAGGAGTGGTATATATCCGACCTGGCAAAGCAGGCAAACGTGACGTATATACACACCAGCAAGTTCATAAGCAAATGCGAGGACTTCGGGATAGTGGCTGCCGAGAAGCATGGGAGACTGAAGAGAATCTATCTTACCGAGAAAGGCCGCTCTGTAGCCGCAGGCGTTGCTGATACGCTGAGCAAAGTAGGGATTGCGGCTTATTGACAGTCATATAGCTTCTATTATGGCTGTTTTCTTTACCGCATTCTCCACGTATGAATAATCCCTGTAGTTGACAAATGCGGTAACCGATATAGTGTATTCGCCTTTGTCCGTGCCCACGTCGCTGAATATCTCAACTGCGGCGTTCTTTTCCTCGCTCGGGCCAAGCTGGCCGAATCTCAGCTCCTTCCTCTTTGCGAACAGATTGTTTTCGAAGTTAAGCTGCTTTGGCACCTCTATCAGTATAGATCCCATCACAGGTTCCTTTGAGAGGTTTCTGACTTTTATGCTCATTGTTGTGGAACTCTTCATGTTAGATTTGAGCTTATACGGAACAAATTCCGTCCTTATAAGATAAGGTGCCTCTCCTTCCTGTGCCTCAGACCCTTTCTTCCCGAAGATACCAAAGATTCCCATTCTAAGACCCTAGTCGCCAATATCCACTTTCATTTAAGGTATTAAAATCTTTCATGAACGTGCCATTAATGGGCCGGTTACTGGAATGGTTCTCTAGTAAGATTAACCGAAGAATGCCAGCCTCATTGATTAGAGGTTTTATTGTTGGTAATTGCAGTGGCATATCCTAGTTTTCATACTTGAATTATTTGTGTTTCTTAACACCCACCATGTTTTCTCTCTCGATCCTGATTATCTTTCTTATCCTGCGAAGGTGCCTCGCTTCCACTTCTCCTTCGCGCATTGACCATATGCGTAGTATCTTTCGCGCAGATGCAGCATCTACAAACCTTGCGCCAAGGCAGAGAACGTTTACGTCTCCGTGCATTGATGCTACTATTGCCGATTCCTCATCCCAGCAAACTGAGGCATATACCCCTGGAACCTTGTTTGCGGCCCTGTCCATACCCTGGCCTGAGCCGCAGATCAGGACCCCGCGGCCTTTCCCTCCCGCGACTTTTTTGCTTACTGCAAGTGCGTAATCAGGGTAATCATCATCCTTATCGTAAGCATGGGGCCCGAGGTCTACTGCCTCGAATCCCATTTTCTTTAGATATGCGACAATGTGCTTCTTCAGTCCAAAGCCAGCGTGGTCGCTTGCCACGTATATTTTTTCGCCCATGCAATCCACTTCGCAGATGTGCTGCAGCTGCAATGCCAAAGGTTATAATGCTATAAGGGGCTTATATCCTTTTGTATCAGGTGTTTTTTTGAAGGAGACTCAGGAACAGAAAAGGAGGCGACTCCTTGAGCTTGCAAAGGCGTCAGTAGCCAACACGTACTCGACCGGAGAGCATTCTCTCGTACAGGCGATAAATACTTACAATGAATTGGACAAGGTAAAGAACCTGATCCATGAGAAGCTTGAGGAATGGTATGGGATATACTTCCCGGAGCTCCGCTCAGGGAGCATGGCTTCGTACGCCAAGTTTGTAATGGAGTTTGGAAAGGAGAAGAAGAGCGCTGACAAGGATGGCATCTCCGTGATATTCGGTGCGAAGGAGGGAGAGCGCGTCTTTGAGCAGGCGCAGAAGAGTATAGGCAGGGATCCTTCAGAAGGCGAGTACGCCATGCTGAGGATGCTTGCCAAGCAGGAGGAAGATATTGAGCACGTCCAGAAGGATCTCGACGCATTCATAAAGGAATCCTGCAATGAGAGGATTCCCAACCTTGCTTATTTAGTAGACTACAGGATAGCTGCCGAGCTTCTTGCCAAGGCAGGGTCGTTATCGAAGCTGGCGCTTATGCCTGCCAGCACCATACAGCTGCTTGGTGCGGAGAAGGCCCTCTTCAAGCATATAAAGTTTGGGAAGAAGCCGCCTAAATATGGCATACTGTTCAAGATGCCTGAGATAACAAATGGTAAGCGCGAGTCAAGGGGGAGGATAGCCAGGCTATATGCAACCAAGATAAGTATAGCTGCAAGGGCAGATGCATTCACCAGGAGGTTCATAGCCAAGGAGCTTAAAGAAGACATAAATAGAAGGCTTAAGGAGATAGACAGCAGGAAAGGGAGGAGATGACTTTGCGGCGATGCACGCGACTGCAGAGCGCTATGGAATACCTGATGACGTACGGATGGGCGATACTCCTTGTTGCGATAGCTCTTGGGGCTCTGTGGGAACTAGGATTTTTTGGAAATTCAGCGTCACCTGTTTATTGCGACGGCGCTTCCGGATTCGGATGCTCAAATGTGCAGTTATACTCCAATGGTACGATGACGCTGAGCATCATTTATTTTGGAAGCGGCATACTCAATGTTACCGGCTTTTCGTGCACGGAAAGCCCGGTGAAGCCTTATCCTGTGGTGGATACCAATCTGGAGCTGGTTGATGGAAAGTATTACAATGAGGCTTTTGCATGCCCGATAAGCAATGGCTATGTCGGGGAGCCGTTTTCCGGATACTTATGGGTAACCTATTCTGAAGGAGGCACCACCGGCCTGGTAGAACAGTTTGCCACTGTGAGCACAAAGGTTGTTCCGAAATAAAACTCTCTTGCGTGACCATATTTATGGAAAAATTTAATCAAGGTTTATATATCTTTAGAATAGATAAAACAGAGTAATAGTATTTGGTTGGTATCATGGATAATGGAAGTTTGACCACTGAAGTAGTGGATAAGAATATAGTAGTTAATATAAACAACAAGCGGCCGGAGATGGATGAGAACAGCGCAGAGACGCTTACGAACCCTGTTCTTGCACCTTACCACAGAACGCTTCAGGAGATAGAGAAGATGCCTGTGCTTGAGAGGACCAAGACAGTATGCCCTGAATGCAAGCTCATCGTAGATGGAACCATATACAAGGACGGCGAGAATGTCATGATAAGGAAGTACTGCCCGGAACATAACTGGACAGTGGAGAAGTACTGGGAAGACTATGATATGTACATGAAGATGAAGAATTACAATTATTACGGAAGGGGATTCGATAACCCTAACTACATAAACAAGGGTGAGAACTGCCCGTTCGATTGCGGAATATGTGAGAGGCACAAGTCCCATACTGGATTGGCAAACGTAGTCATAACGAACAGATGCCATCTGAGCTGCTGGTACTGCTTCTTCTATGCAAAAGAAGGCGAAGCCATCTACGAGCCGACAAGGGATGAACTTAACAAGATATTCTATAACTTAAGGAACCAGAAGCCCATACCGGCAAATGCCCTGCAGATAACAGGAGGGGAGCCTACGATGAGGGAGGATCTGGTAGAGATAGTCAAGAACGCAAAGGAATCAGGATTTGACCAGATACAGCTTAATACCACTGGCATAAACCTTGGGCTGAACCCGCAGCAGGCCGTAAGGCTGAGGCATGCAGGCGTGAGCACCTTGTACATGTCATTTGACGGTGTGAGCAAGAGGGCGAACCCGAAGAACCACTGGGAGACGCCGATGGCGCTTGAGGCTGCAAAGAAGGCAGGGATAGGTGTCGTACTCGTACCTACTGTAATAAGGACAGTAAACGATCACGAGCTTGGGGACATAGTGAACTTTGCCCTGAACAACATGGATGTCGTAAAGGCGGTTAATTTCCAGCCTGTCTCACTTGTAGGCAGGATGCCGACAAGGCTGAGGGAGAAGCAGAGAATATCAATACCAGGCGCGATAAAACTCATAGAGGAGCAGACAGGAGGGGTCGTCGCAAAGGAGGACTGGTTCTCGGTACCTTACGTAGGCGGCATAAACAAGTTCATAGAGGCGCTCAGCGGAGAGTACAAGTACGATCTCTCGATACACTTCGCATGCGGGGCAGGAACCTATCTCTTCGTTGACAAAGACAATAAGATAGTACCTGTGGCGCGCTTCCTTGATATAGTGGGCATGATGGAGAGCCTGCAGAACGCGGTAAACGAGATGGAAGGAAGGTCCAGAATAGAGAAGAGGATAATAGCTCTTAAGACAGTAGTAGGGCTTAAGAGGTTCATAGACAAGGAGAAGCAGCCTAAGTCACTTAACTTTGGGAAGCTCTTCGCATCCATAATACTGAAGCATGACTTTGCCACGCTGGGTTCGTTCCAGCTGAAGAGCCTCTTCCTGGGCATGATGCACTTCCAGGACGAGTATACATACGATATCAAGAGGGTAGAGAAGTGCGACATACATTATGCGATGCCTGATGGGAAGGTTCTTCCTTTCTGCACGTTCAATGTATTCCCAGAGGTATACAGGGACAAAGTGCAGAAACAGTACAGCATACCTTCAAAGGAGTGGCAGGAGATGCATTCAGACTGGGGCTACACGAAGGATAAGTATACCAGAAACATCAAGGAGCTTGAAGCCAGCGACCTGTACAGGAAGACTTATCAGGGAATGGTAAACTACTTCGCGCTTCCTGTAAATGCAGCTGAGGCTGCAAGAAGGAAGGCGGAGAAGGGAATATCCGCATACGGAGCTCCACAGAAGACATACGCTGTTGCGGAAAAGAGGCAGGAGGAGCACCAGCATCACGAAGAAGCTGCTGAAGGGGACAGTTGCGGGTGCGGAGGAAACTGCGGATGCGGATCTGGCGCAGAAAAGGCTGGAGATTCATGCGGGTGCGGAGGCCAGTAAGCCTATGCGCCCATAGGGTGTCTTTTAATGGATAAGAGAGAAGTGCATAAAGCCAGCGGATTCCTCGAAGACCTTAAGAAGGAAGACGGGAAGGAGTACAACGACAAGATAACAGAGAATGGGAAGGAGTACAGGGTACCTTACAGGATCGTCAAGGAGATCGTATTCAGAGACGTAAGAAAGGAAGATATGGTAGATATAGAGCATGCGGCGAGGCTGCAGTACAGGCTCATGCTCATGGATGCAGTACTGCGTGCAAAGGTAGAATTCAACCATGGCATAATAACCATTGTTTACAATAATCCCGAGGCAGAGAACAGGAAGGAGAAGGTAAGCAGAGAGGAGCTTATTGACTTCCTGGCAAAGGAGGGCGTGCATGTGGATGCAGGCTCAGCTCAGGAAAGGGACTTTGACTATTACAAGGAGATGTATTCTTACCAGTTCAACCCTCCGGTTATAAGGGAGAGGCCTCCTTACGGGTATTCGCAGGAGGAATGGAAGAGGATGAAGCCGGAATGGGAGGCTAAGAAGGCGGAGTACGAGAAGAAGAAATGGGAGAAATTCAGGGCTTACCAGGATTCTTATCTGGAGAAGCATCCTGAGCTAGCTGCGGAGATGGGAGTCGAGGTAAAGCAGAGAAAGAGGTCTTTGTCTGAGAAGATATTTGGGAGGAAGGGCAAGGATGAGAAGGGTTTCTGGTTCCACGGAGCCTGAAGCGTATTGGCCATCTATTGTGCAGCAATATAATTAAAGGCATATGCGATATAATACCCGATTGGCATGCAGGAGTCTAATGGCGCTTTGAATATTGCTTCCAGGCGCGGGATTTATTATCAGGCATTCGGAATATACGGTGGTGCCGGCGGATTCTACGATTACGGGCCTGCAGGGTTGAGGATAAAGCGCAAGATAGAGGGGTTATGGAGAAGGTCTTTCGTTGACCGTCTTGGCGCTATGGAGATAGAGACTACTACAATAACCATATTGCCCGTCCTTAAGGCAAGCGGGCATGTAGACACATTTACAGATCCTGTAGCAGTATGCACCAAGTGCAAATCTTCTTATAGGGTGGACAAGCTGCTTGAGGAAGCATATTCCGCTTCCGGGAACGAGGAAGGATATGAGAGCGTGAAGAAGATGAAGGCCCAGCAGATGGGCGAGAAGGTGAAGGAGCTCGGGCTTAAATGCACAAAGTGCGGAGGCACGCTCGGAGGGATAGAGGCCTTCAACCTTATGTTCAAGACAGAGATAGGGCATGGAAGCGGTGAGGTTGGTTATCTCCGGCCGGAGACTGCGCAGGGCATATTCGTTGATTTCAAGGATCTTTACAGGATACATGGGTTTAAGCTTCCATACGCGATATCCCAGGCTGGAAGGGCATACAGGAATGAGATATCCCCAAGGCAGCAGCTTGTAAGAATGAGGGAATTCACACAGATGGAGACAGAACTTTTCTTCAACCCTAGGAAGGAACAGAGTGAACTCGGAGGCGTGAGGATAGGCGATATAAAGGATAGGGAGCTGCTCTTCGCTTCTGCAGGGGAGAAGGAGAGGATGGTTAAGATAGGCGAGCTGCTTGAGAAGAAACTGATACCTAACTTTTACTTCGCTGTGATGCTGGATATAGAGAATGGAATGCTGCAGAAGATGGGCTTCCCTGAAGGAAGGTTCAGGTTCAGGCAGCTTGAGCCTGAGGAACTCCCGCACTACTCAAAAGGCAATGTCGACCTTGAGGTAAATACATCCTATGGATACATAGAGGTTGCCGGAAATGCTTACAGGACGGATTATGACATAGCCTCGCATGCGAGGAATTCGAATACTGAGATATGCGTCAATGAGGACGGCGAGAAGGTAGTGCCGCATGTTGTTGAGGCAAGTATGGGACTTGACAGGCTCCTCTTCTCTATCCTGGACTGCTCTGTCACATCCGAAGGAAGGGAGTGGGAGTGGCTAAGGCTCGGGAAGGAGATCGCACCTTATACTTATGCCGTCTTCCCGCTGCAGAAGGATGAGAAGATAGTGGCATTCGCAAAGAAGGTCCTTGGCGAGCTGGTGGGTGCGGGAATGGATACATATTACTCAGAGACAGGCAGCATAGGGAAGAGATATGCGAGGGCTGACGAGATCGGGGTTGCGTATTGCATAACAGTGGATTTCCAGAGTCTTGAGGACGGAAGCTTTACGATAAGGGACAGGGATAGCGCAGAGCAGGAGAGGAAGAAGCTTGGTGATGTTGTTGATAAGGGCGCGAGAGCTTGACATAAAGCTTAGTGCAGAAAGCGGACAGCCGCTCACTTTTTTCGGTGAATTCGGAAGGGATGGAAGCAGGGATACGCTTTCTTATCCTGTAGAGGATGGGTATATCAGGATTTATGCGGAGAGTGCGCCAGACACCAAGATAGAGTATGATTTCTGGGGAAGCATAAGTTCAAAGGAGGCAAGGAAGGATATATATGACAGATTCTCCCTGGGGCTGGACATGAAAAGCGTATACGCTTCGATAAACACCGACGAGTTTATGGATAATGCCATAAAGGCTCTGCGCGGAATGAGGATAACCAGGAACCAGCCATGGGAAACCGCGCTTTGCTTTACCGTATCCCAGTTCAACAACATAAAGAGGATACGTGGGATAATATCCAGGCTCTCGGAGAGGTTCGGAGAGCTGAGAGATGTGGAAGGGAGAAGGATGTATGGCGTTCCTTCTCCAGATGTGCTTTCTGATGTCCCGTTGCGTGAGCTTAGGCGTTGTGGCACTGGTTTTAGGGACAGGTATATAAGAAGCGTGGCAAGAGCCTTTGCACTTAACGACTCCTTCCCTGAACTTTACAGGATGCCCTATGACGAGGCCAAGAGCAGTCTCTGTGCAATAGACGGAATAGGCGACAAGGTCGCCGACTGCATACTTCTATTCGGCTATGGTAGGGTCGAGGCTTTTCCCATAGACCTCTGGGTTAAGAGGGTGGTTGAGAGGATTTACTTTGGAGGAAGGAAGCAGCGGATACGCATGATACACAGTTTTGCAGAGGATAGATGGGGAGCGGTACGCGGATACGCGCAGCAGTATGTATTCTGGCATGGAAGGAAGATGGGGATTGGTAAGCTTGATTGAGGAGATAGGGAGGATAGAGAAGGATATACTAGGTCTTGAAGAGAGGCGCGACGCGGTTATGGCCCTCTCTCGCATGATAATACGGTCAGCGGGAAAGATGATTACCGCGGTTCATGCAGGAAATAATGCTGCGTGTTTAAAGGAAGCATCATTCCTTGGAGAGGCGATAAAGAGGATGCGGAAGATGGAGAAGGGTCTCGAATTTTATTCGTTACAGGCGCATCAGGAGTATGTTGAAGCATTTTCTTTTATGATCATGGTAAGGGAGATGAGGATACCAAGGATGGCTGAACTTGGCGAGGGGAGCGTCTCGTACCTGCTAGGGCTTATGGATACTGTAGGCGAGCTCAAGAGAGAGATATTCGACAGGTTGAGGAATGGGGATAGGGATAGCGCATTAGTCTATTTCGGCATTATGGAAGAGATATACGACTCCTCGCTTCCGCTCCGGTTCCCGAATTCCATAATGCCTGATTTCAGGAAGAAGCAGGATGTAGCAAGGATACAGATAGAGGGGCTTATGCCAGAAATCCTTGCGGCTGAGAAAGAGAAGAGGAAGCGATGACCTGGGTTTTTAACCGTTCCTTCCGAATGCCGATAATAAAATATATTTAAATAGCTTTCTATTCATAAAGCTTATAGATGTTTGGTGAAGGGTATGAAATTTAGACTACAGAGCGCTATGGAATATCTGATGACGTACGGATGGGCAATACTTATTATTGCAGTAGTGCTTGGTGCATTGTTTGCATTGGGCGTTTTCGGAGGCAACACTCTGGGAACAACGTGCGTCGCGCAGTCAGGTTACCTATGCCAGAATCCTATTTACTCACACGCAACAGGTAATTTTGTCGTAACAGTAGGGCAGAGCACTGGAACAAACTGGGATAATGTGGCTTTCGGCTTCCAGCCGCAGAGCGTGCCTGTCCCAAGCAATGGAGTCCCAAGCTTCCCTGATGGCCTTACGGCAAACATAGCGGTTCTTGGAACCGGACAGACGCAGAGCGAGAATGTGCCTGTAAGCGGAGTAGTCGCTCCTGGAACGACCCAGTCAGGTACACTTTGGGCAGAGTACCAGATAAATGGCAACACTTACTACGCGCAGATTGCGACTGTAACTATGAAGGCCGTATAAAGGCCTAGGTACTTACATTATGCACGAGGAGAAACTAGGGTTTCTCCTCCTTTTATTTTTTACTTTTTGAGAGCTCTTCCTTTATCCGCAGTACTTCCATGAGTTCATTGGGGCTGAGCAGCGGCTTCCTGATCCTCTCATTATCATCAGTGGCTATCCTAGGACATGCGGTGTTCACAAAGGCATCGAATTCAAGCATGTTGTTTATAGAGTCAAAGTCTATCGTATTGGATATCAATATGGCTGCTGAGATTCCACATGATTCTATCTTAGACTTAAGGATCTTTGCGAGGCTCATGTTATGCTGCCCATTCTTCGTGCTTACCAATATCCCTATGTTTTTCGCGTCTATTGATGAGAGTATCCTGCCTCTGCTCCTCTTCTGTGCTGCTATGCGATATTCTTGCATATCAAGTATCTTGTTGTTAAACGGGTCTACAGCTATCAGCGGCTTTGTTGTATGGTAGGCGGCACCCAGCGGGTGAAATATTCCCCCTCCCACGTAGACTATTGCGTCTGCCGCCTTGTCTATGCTTGCAGCCGCACCTACATCGCAACCGAGAACCTGGCCTGGCTTCTTCGCAAATCCGTAAGGTTTTCCTATAATCACGTATTTTCCATGCGATGAATAGAATGCCTTCATCTCCTCCAGCTGGTGGATGTGCTGTATTGTTGTTATAAGCCCTATCTTCGTGTACCCTTCAAGATATCTTAGGGAATCATCCAGTATCCCGAGCGGCGCATCGATACGATAATCGACGTATTCGACATTGAAGTCCACGTGCGAGAATTCTGCATGCCCGAAGTGTATGAGTTTCTCCGCTTTTATATTCTTCGCCTCGTCTATCGCAAGGTCGCATGCGCCATATGTCGGCGAAGAGGAGATGAATACCTCGTGACCCTCGCCCTCGAGTTTTTTTGCGTGCTCCAATGCCTTCTGCTTCAGCCCTTCAGGGAATTGTATCAGTATTCGCATTTTACCAGTAGGATGAGCCCAATAATTCCCATTGGAAAGAACAGATATATATTGCTTCCCAAAGAAGAAATAATGCAATTGATTATATGAGGCAGGACGTAATATTAGTTGATGAAAAGGACAAGCAGATAGGCACCGCTGAGAAGCTGGCTGCGCACCGGAACGGGGGCAGGCTTCACAGGGCCATATCCGTATTTGTCTTCAATAGCAAAGGCGAGACGCTGCTGCAGCAGAGGTCCGATAAGAAGTACCATTCTGAAGGGCTCTGGGCCAACACATGCTGCAGCCATCCATTCGTTGGGGAGGATGCGCTTACCGCAGGCCACAGGCGGCTAAAGGAGGAGATGGGCTTTGATTGCGATATGCATGAGGCATTCCAGTTCAAGTATGAGGCAGACGTAAGCAATGGGCTTACGGAGAAGGAGTATGACCATATACTCTTTGGCAGCTATGATGGCGTGCCAGAGCCTGATCCGGATGAGGTAAAGGGATGGAAATGGGTAAAGATAAGCGATCTTGAGCGTGACATAAAAGCCCATCCGGAAGAATATGCGGCGTGGCTGAGGCTTATTATGGAAGACCTGAAGAAAGCCTTATCTGCTGAGCAGAAGAGACGCTGAGAGCTTATCTTGCTATGGGCTTCGTGTTTATAGAGTATACTCCTGATAGCTTCGCTGCTGCACGCTTAAGCGCGTGTCGTGCTATCTCCTTGCTTGCACCCATTGTCCTGAGTTCGAATACTGGCTGGCCCTCATTTAGTATTGCCGCGACCGATGACGGGCTCCCGAAAGATAGGGACATTCCCTGTGATATTCGGTCTGCTCCTGCTCCTGTTGCCCTCTTCTTCTCCCTTATAACGTTGTGCGGATATGTGAGCACCTTTAGCTTATAGTTATTCGGTATCTCCCTTTCCAGGTACTTGTTTGCAACCTGCCTTGCAGCTTCCAGCGCGTTGGAGCGCACCCTTATCTTCTGCTTTGAGTTAAGCGTCATGCAGAGGTCGTATGAGGGCTTCTCCACGCCCATGTTGAATACAAGCAGGCTCGTGTGCGGAAGGGACTTTACGTAGTTTTTCCTGGGTTTTTTTATGGAAAACCTGCTCCATGCCTGGCTGTTTATCGTCCTTACGGATCTTCCCGGTCTTAACTTCATTAGAATCACTATAAATGATATTTGTTCTGGGTCTTTATAAAAGTTGCTTTTTCTCAAAATAAACAAAAACTAAAACACTTATTCGTCGTCTCCTTCGTCGTCGAATTCCTCTTCGTCGAAGTCTTCGTCTTCTTCTTCGTCATCCAGATCTTCGTCTTCTTCTTCGTCTTTCTTCGCCATTGGATTCACCTGACAGTAGCAAACAGTAGATAAGTAAGCTATTTAAACCTGTCCCCGTCATGTTTGGAGAGGTATATAATCTTATACATTAATAATTTCTCTTGTATAATTACTTAACCTGCGGGCTTGTGGCGCAACGGTAGCGCGTCCGCTTTGCATGCGGAAGGTTTCGGGTTCGAATCCCGACAAGTCCATTAATTATTATGCTTGTCTCCACTTCTTTTTCCTTATCCTACATCCGTCTTGTTGAATGCGTATGCGGCTATCGCGATCAGTATGGCGGTTGATACCAGCATCCCGGCAAGATCAATCCATATGGAGAATGTGCCAGAGCCAGATAGTGCTATGCGCATACCGTCTATCCCGTAAGTCAGTGGGTTTAGGTATGTTATCACCCTTACAAAGGATGGGAGCACAGTTATTGGGAATATACCGTTGGAGAGAAAGAAGAGCGGCAGGGTAAAGAAGCTTGTAACAAGCTGGAATCCCTGGAAGTCGTTTATCAATGAGCCTAGAGTAAGCCCCAGGCTTATGAATGTGGCTGCTATAAGCAGCATGAATACTATTACCATTGGAGTGAATATTGAGAGATGGATGTTGAAGCCTATAAGGAGGGATATTGCTATCACTATTATACTCTGCAGCAGCGCTGTCGTTGCGCCGCCAAGGACTCTCCCTATCACTATTGAAAATCTTGAATTTGGCGTCACGAGGATCTCTTTCAGGAATCCAAACTGTCTGTCCCACAGTACGGCTGTTCCAGAGGATATGGAGGTGAAAAGCAGCGACATCCCTATTATTCCCGGGACTATGAAATCAAGGTAGCTTCCTCCTGTGGTCAGATGTATCAGGCTTCCCAGTCCAAGGCCCAGACCCAAAAGGAAGAATAGCGGCATCATCAGTATACCTATTATCCTAGATCTTGCCCTTATGAACCTCTTAACATCCCTAAGCCAGAGAACGTATACTGCATTTGTATCCATTTTATCTATTCCTCTTCATCCTTACGCTCCGCATCATTCCCTTCCATCCTTCTCCGGCTTCTTCCCTGATAGTCTTTCCAGTATAGTATATGAAGACATCCTCAAGGCTCGGCTTGTGTATGTTAACTGACTCTATCTTTATCCTGTTTTTTGTAGCGATGTTTATTATCTCAGGCACCTTCTTCTCAGCCTCGACCAGTGTCAGGTCTATGAAGTCTTCATGTTTTGTTATCCTTCTTACCCATTTGGTCTTCTTGAATATTGTTTCTAATGCGGCAGCATTACCCGGCGATTTTATCGAGACGACGTCTCCACCGAGCTTGTTTTTGAGAGCTGTAGGAGTGTCAAGGGCGACAATCTTCCCATGGTCTATGAATGCAACCCTGTTTGTCAGGAAATCCGCTTCCTCGATGTAGTGTGTGGTAAGTATTATTGTGACCTTGTGCGTCTCGTTGAGTTTTTTTATATAATCCCAGATATGTCTGCGCGTCTGTACATCAAGTCCCAGTGTAGGTTCATCAAGGAAGAGGACTTTTGGCTGGTGTATGAGGCCCCTGCCTATCTCAAGGCGGCGCTTCATCCCGCCGGAGTAATTCTTAACCAATATGTCTGCCTTATCTTCAAGTTCTATGAGCTTGAGTATCTCACTGATCCTTTCAGTGCGCTTCTCCTTGTCTATCTTATAGAGTATGGCATGGAACTCAAGGTTTTCCCTTCCGGTAAGTTCTTCGTCTAGAGATGGGTCCTGGAATATTATGCCTATAATCTTTCGCACGTCCTTTGGGTCTGACCTTATATCGAGGCCTGCTATATCCACCTCTCCTCCGGTGGGCTGCAGCAATGTTGTGAGCATCTTTATAGTTGTGGTCTTTCCTGCACCATTCGGGCCGAGGAGCCCGAATATCTCCCCCTCGTTTACTTCGAATGATATGCCGCCTACTGCCTGGAATTCTCCAAACTTCTTTGAGAGGTTCTTTACTTTTATTATCTTTTCCATATCTTCACTCCAGAGACCTTAGCCTCTTTGATATCAGATTAATCCTTGCCTTGTATTCGTTGAACCTCCCCTTCTCGCTCTGCTTAAGCTCTTCCAGGTACGATATGCTGCTCTCTATGTTGGTTATGACCTCATCCGTGCTGTTACCAGGATATGCTTCCTTTCTGTACGATTCGGCAATCTCGTATTTTCCGTCCTTGTTTTTCTTTATCAGGCGCTCTTTGGAGAGCTGTTCAAGGAGTGGGTATATTGATCCTGGAGACGGTCTCCACCAGCCGTGGCTCATCTCTTCAAGCGTATCCATTATTTCTATCCCATTCTTAGGCCCTTCTTGTATGACTCTTAGTACTGATGGTCTTATCCAGCCGCGTTGGCCAAAGTTCCTTCGCCATGTAAAGGCTTCGTTTATATTCGAACTATTTCTGTGTTTTTCGTTGTTCATAGACACCACGTCAGATAAATTTAGATTATATCGTTTATCCGATATCGCTTATTTGATATTTATACCGCTTTGTATTTAATACCTATGCATGCTGTTCTATTTGGTTAGGAGTTCATCCTGAAGGGCTGTTTTTCTTGAGCTTATCCTGGAGAGTATGCGCCTTATCGCTTCTGAGGCTATCTTTTCATTCCCGTCTGTTTCTGATGGATCATATATTATTGATCCGCGCTCCCCAATCCACCTCTTCCCGCCTCCTGCCGCAACCATCCCGTCAAGCATCGGATTTGGTGCGCGTATTGCGCTCCCGAGCATCCTGTAGAAATCCTCATCTTCGTCCAGATGGTAGAGACCCTCTATTGATGCGGATGTTGAAGAGACGAGATAGCTTATAGGACCGTACCTCGTATTAAGGAGCGCATTGAATTTTCCTGATAGGTTGTCCAGTAAAGCGATCTCCTCTTTTTTGGCTGAGAGCACCCTGTTTAGGCCTTCTTCGCTTTTCTTTCTGAATATCTCCGCTTTCAGATCACCGAGCTCCTCTTTTATCGACTCTGATTCGCTGGCGCGGACTGAATGAAGCTGTTTTTCCAGCAGAAATATCTCATTCAGCAGCTTCTGGTCCTCTATATTTTTATGCATATCATTTGGAGATTGTGTCTTTTCTGTATCTTCAACTTCGCCAGGCGAATAATCCATGATTTAGATGGTGTTTTTACATTAATCAATCTTTTTGTTCATCATCTGGAACGTTCTGTCCGCTTCTTCCTTTCCCATCTCCATCCATTTCTTTGTCTGGCCTGCTGTTATCTCGTATTTATTCTCCTCGACTCCGCTGATTATTATATCTGCCATCTCCTCTGCTGTGATGGCGTTTTCTGTCTTCGGCTGAGGTCTTCCTTTTAGATAGGTATCGTACACTATCGGAGGCACCACCTCGAAGACCTTTATGTTCGTAGAAGAGAGTTGGTGCCGCAGGGACATTGTAAATGAGTGAATTGCCGCCTTTGTTGCGGAGTATATCGGGTACCTGGTCATTGGTATGAATCCCAAACCTGAAGATACATTGATTATCGCACTTTCCCTGTGTTTCGCAAGGATTGGTATCAGATATGCAGAAAGATACACATGTGCCCTGAAATTTACCTGTATCTCGTCCTCGTTTGAGAGTAGATCTTCTGGACCTTTTGAGAAGTCGATCGGTCTCTGTATGCCTGCGTTGTTTATTAGCATATCGACTTCTGGAAACTTCTGCTTGATAGACTCGTTCAGTGACTCTATATCTGCTTTTTTTGAGATGTCGCATCGTATTGCATGTACACCAGGTGCAGCTTCCTGAGCTGCAGTGAGCTTATCCGCATTCCTGCCGCATATTACCACGTTATTGCCCATTCCGATGAGTTTCTTTGCAAGAGCAAAACCTATGCCAGATGAACCACCCGATATAAATATTGTCCTCTTCTGCATCTGCATAATATTCCACCTGATTTACTATGGTCAATATTCTGCGCGGGAATATATAATTACCTTGCATGCTGTTTATGTATGTGGTTTTATGATCGATAGCGTTGGCTATGCTGCAAACAGCGCAGGTGGAAAGCTGGGAAAGTTTTCTTTCAAGAGGAGGGATGTCGGGGACAATGATGTGCTTATCGAGATATCTTACTGCGGAATATGCCACTCTGATATACATGAGGTAAAGAATGAATGGGGCGGATCTAACTATCCTCTTGTTCCGGGGCATGAGATAATAGGTAAGGTAGTTGAGATTGGAAGTAATGTAAAAAAGTTTAAGACAGGGGAGCTTGCCGGGGTTGGCTGCATGGTAGGCTCGTGCGGGAAGTGTGAAGCATGCATTAGAGGCGAGGAGCAGAACTGCAAGGATGGGCCCATATGGACATATAATTCAACCGATCCTGTAACTGGGAATCAGACTCTGGGAGGGTATTCCAATAATATTGTAGTTAATGAATCTTTTGCGCTGAAGATAAACAACGGGGTAAACGAAGCTGCCGTTGCGCCTCTTATGTGTGCGGGGATAACTACTTATTCCCCTCTTAAGAGATGGGGTGCCGGTCCTGGAAAGAGCATAGGAGTAGCAGGGCTGGGCGGGCTTGGGCATATGGCAGTAAAGATAGCAAAGGCGATGGGAGCGGATGTTACAGTGATAACCAGCTCTGAAAGCAAGGTTAATGAAGCAAAGAGGCTCGGTGCCAGCAGGGTAGTCTTCTCGAAAGACAAGGCAGCGTTTGACGCAAACAGGAGATCCTTCGACATAATAATTGATACAATACCCGCAAAGCACGATATAGACTCTGCGCTTTCGCTAACAAAGCCTGGAGGCGCCGTAGTTGTTGTAGGGCTTCCGCCACGATCGCAGAAGTACGAGCTCTCTGCATCTTCCGTTGTTGGAGGGAGTAGGATCTTTGCTGGATCTAATATAGGAGGTATAAGGGAAACGCAGGAGATGCTTGATTTCTGCGCGAAGCACGGAGTTACTGCAGATGTGGAGAAGATACCTCCTGAGGAGATAAATGAAGCCTATGAGAGGGCCCTCAGATCGGATGTAAAGTATAGGTTTGTAATAGACATGGCATCGCTGGCGCATTGAGGCTGCTTTAATCATTCTGGTTTATTTCCTACGTTTGCCTACTATTTGCCTATACAATGATGGGCGTTCCCATGGTTGCAGAGCCATATTTTAGCTATCTAGGAGTGCAACTATAGCATATCTTCGGTTTAAATCCTCTCATTAATAATGAGAGCTTTTGTGCAATAATAATGAACGCCTTGGCCGGGATTCGGACCCGGGTCACAAGCGTGACAGGCTCGTATGCTAGACCACTACACTACCAAGGCATGGACACTATACTTTAATGCCTTCTTATTTTAAACTTTAGCTTAGGCCTATTTCAGGTATTTGTTTGTCTGCGGGGATCCCTTTGGGCGGAGAGAAGTTCGATTGTTGCTATAAAGGCCTTCTCGCTTCCTATAATCGCTTTTAATTTGGACACATTGTCCGCAAATTTATCGGCATGTTGCGCGGATACACGAAGAGCAGCCTTGGATAGCAGTTTTTCTAATTCTGATGGATCAGTTATAAGCTTATGCGCCATGAGCCCTGTACTTGTTATCCTTAATTTCTCGCCGTGCGATCTTATTATTCCGAGCGTCTCTAGCTCTTTTATGCCTGTTTCTATGCTGCTGAAGAGGTATTCCGGCATGTGGCTGCCTGAGCTGGCAATTTGAAGGTCTACAAGCGAACCCCTTTGCATGGATTTCCTATCTGCCATGATGAACAGGGAGTATATCTTTTCTATATCTGAAAACTTTATACCGCTGTTATTTATTTTCAGGTATAACATGCTCTCTAGAAGCCGTGTGGCGGCTTTCTCCGCGCTCTCGGCTCTTGACATAAACACATTGACCCTGATGCTGTTTGCATGCATTATGTACGCCTGCATATTAATCGTGTTTTAGATTTATAGAAGTATGCTTTCCTCATGGCAAAATATATTAGTCTACAGCCAGTATTAGATGTATGCGGAACTACGATGTATCTATACGTATATCCGGGGCGAATGGGGACGGGATAGATTCGATAGGTTTCATGATAGGCAAGAGCCTGGCAAGGAATGGGTTGTATATATTCGGATACAGGGGTTATCAATCAGTAATAAGGGGCGGGAGCGTATGGTATCAGATAAGGGCGAGCACCGAAAAACTTTATACGCACGGAGAATACATAGACATACTTATCTCCTTTGATCTGGATGGGATAAAAAACAGCCTGGGTTTCGTGAAGGGCGGCGGGATTGTGATATATGATTCCAAGACCAATGGGGCTGATGAACTTGCTGCTTCATCAAAAATGGATATAAATTTCGTGAAGCTTCCGCTTCTCGATTCTGCAGTGAAGAGCGGAGGTGACATATACAGGAATACTGTCGCTTTCGGGATACTATCTAAAATTGTAGGGATAAAGGAAGATTTTGTAATAAAATCCATATCCGACAGATTCAAGAAGAAGCCAGGGCTTGTTACGCCTAATGTGACTGCAGCTAAGATAGGATACGAGTTGGACTTGGGCATAGATACCACAAAATTTTACTTCGGAGAAGAAGGAGAGCCTAAGAGAAGTTATATGCTTAGCGGAAACGAGGCTATAGCGATAGGTGCTGCAGCTGCGGGGTGCAAGTTCTACGCAGCCTATCCAATGACTCCTGCAAGCAGCATACTCGACTGGTTTGCATCGCATGAAAACCATGGGATATTATACAAACAGCCTGAGGATGAGATAACAGCAATAAACATGACTATTGGAGCGGCGAGTGCAGGTGTGCGCGCGATGTGCGGAACAAGCGGAGGCGGGTTCTCGCTCATGGTCGAGGGTCTGGGGCTTGCTGGAATACTCGAGGTACCTATAGTAGTTGTTGAAGCGCAGAGGAGCGGGCCTAGCACAGGGCTTCCAACGAAGACGGAGCAGGGAGACCTTCTCTTTGTCATGAACGCATCACAGGGTGAATTTCCAAGGGTTATTATAGCTCCAAGGAGCGTGGAGGAGTGCTTTTATGAAACTGGTGCGGCATTTAATATCGCTGAGAAGTACCAGTGCCCTGTAATAATACTATCGGACCTTTTCCTGTCCGAACATATAGAGAGCGTGAATATAGAACCGGAAAGGGTAAGAATAGAAAGGGGGAAGATAGCCACTGAAAAGGCAGGCGGAGACTTCAAGAGGTATCTCATTACCGAGGACGGCGTATCTCCAAGGGCTCTTCCCGGGACCAAAGGCCTTGAATTCGTCGCCCCAAGCGACGACCACGATGAGTACGGCAACCTTATCACTGATGTTTTTGTTGGAACTCCAGAGGCTGTAGAGCTGCGGAGAAAGATGCACTCTAAGAGGATGAAGAAGCTCGAGACAATGGTGAAAAACGGCGACATAAAGATGCCTGAAGTTGTCGGTGAGGGAGCCGATGCTTACCTTGTGACCTTCGGCTCTTCGACATATGCATGCATAGAGGCCGTTGGTCTTCTTAAGGACAAAGGCATTAACGTTGGGATTATATCATTCTCTTACCTTCATCCAATGGATTCCGAGAAGGTAGAGGCGCTTCTTAGCGGCAAGAGGCTTATCGATGTGGAGAGCAATTATACAGCGCAGTTTGCGCGGCTTATAAGGATGAATACAGGAATAAATATCAAGGAAAGGATACTCAGGTACGACGGTGAGGCATTCACCGGAGAGTATTTATGCGCGGAGGTTATGAAAATCCTTAAAGGTTGATATTCATGTACACTATGCAGGACTACAAATCAAACGTGAAACCGATATTCTGCCCCGGCTGCGGGGATTATGGAGTAGATGCATCCATGCTTAAGGCATTGATGGAACTGCAACTGGATCCCTCAAACACAGTAATAGTCTCTGGCATAGGATGCAGCTCGAGCATGCCCCACGATTTTAAGACTTACGGGATACATGGGCTTCATGGACGGGCCCTTCCGCTTGCGGAAGGAGTACGTCTGGCGAACACGGAGCTCCACGTCATAGTCGCAGGAGGTGATGGCGACGGATACGGCATTGGGCTAAATCACCTGATCCATGCGATACGCAGGAACCTCAATATCACATATGTCGTCATGAACAATGAGATATACGGTCTTACTACTGGGCAGGCCTCGCCTACAAGCGGGATGGGGCATATTACAAAGTCTACGCCTTTTGGGGTAATAGAGCGACCAGTAAATCCGTTGTCACTTGCGCTTGCTGCGGGGGCGACTTATGTCGCGCGCGGCTTCTCTGGGGATCCGGTACATCTTACGAATCTGATAAAGAATGGTATATTACACAAAGGCTTCGCGCTTGTGGACGTGCAGAGCCCTTGCGTAACGTTCAACAAGATAAACACATACGAATGGACTAGGAAGAGGGTCTATAAACTGGAGGAGGCAGGGCATGATCCAAAGGATTTCATGAAGGCGATGGAGAAGGCCGTTGAGTTCCAGCTAAACCCTGAGAAGTTTCCCATAGGTTTGTTTTATGAGGCAGATGTACCGACATACGAAGAGCAGGAGGAGGCGCTTAAGCAGGGGCCGCTCACAAAACACCAGCTGCAGAGCATAGAGGACGTCAAGGCTCTTCTTGAGGAGCATTCGGTATTATGAATTCCCGTTGGTGTGAGTCGAACACACAGCCTGTCGGTATCTACTGCCATGTTACTGGAAGTGCAAACTACAGCCGACCGCTCTGCCATTGAGCTACAACGGGATACTGCTATATCTGATATACATTTATTTATATATTGTGAGGAAAGATTATTTTATGCCTAAGGAGCGCGCTGACGATGATAAAGGTTACAAGTTTGGCGCCAAAAGCTTATCCGTAAGAAATAGGAGAAGGGAGCGCAGCAGGTATACACATGTGCCGCTCTTTACATACAAGGCAAAGGATATCGTAAGGCAGTTTCTTGGGCATAAGAACCTGCCAGATGCGATATCAGCGACTTTTGCCGCGGCGAGCGTGGCGATAGTATTCCCATTTTTCCCTATACAGATACTTATCCCGCTGCTCTTCCTTACATTCGTAATAACGATGATACATCCTCTTGCGGGGCTTATTGTGCTCCTCTTCGAGACGCTGCCCATGCTCATATTCCAGGTACCGCTGCTTGCATGGATATTCTGCATTTTCGTGAGCATTGCCCTGATCTTGGGGTATAAGCATTACAGGTCAATAACGCTCCTCTACACTATGATTGTGCTGCCGTTTTCCTTCCTGGGATGGTTCCTTGAGATACCTGCATTCATTATAGGCACACTCTTCATAGGCTTCAGGCGCGCATCCATAGTTGCCATACTTACAGTGCTATTGGTCTCCATGATCTCTGGGCTTACAGGGATAAGCAATACAGGAATGATAGCGTATAATTCCCATGCGGTGCACACCATACTTTCCAAGGACAATGCTACGGTCTTCTTTGTGCCAAGCAGAGAGGTGCCGACATTGGGCAACTTCACCTCTGCTGCCGGGCAGGGGCTTATCAACTTCTTCGGATTTAGGGTGTCTGGCAATCTTTTCGATGGATTCAGGCTTGCCGGACTTGCGATATTCTACGGGTTGCCTTATATACTCCTCCAGATGTTCGTGTGGTTCCTTGTCGTCTTCGCGATAAGCGATTATGTGATAAGGAGCAGGTCACCATACAAAGGTATAGAGGCAAGCTTCTTCAGTTTCATAATACTGTTTGTATATTTCTTTGCGACAAGATTCGGAGGGCTGACATTTACAAATTATGCGTTTGCCGGGTTTCTCATAACGCCTGCAGTCCTGCTTGTGCTGGAACTGAACAATGTAGACGTAGTTAAGTCTCTTGAGGTAATGAAGAAGGACTTCCTGGGCAGGTTTGGCGATGCTTTTGAGGACCTTACCGCAAGCGCCCATGAGACCCTTAACGATGTCGCAAACTATGACGAGACGAAGAAGGAGTTGCGCGAGTCAATATTGTCGCCTATAGAACATAGGGAGATATCCGGCGCATACAACGTGAAGCCAGCAAAGGGCATACTGCTCTTCGGGCCGCCGGGAACCGGAAAGACGCTTGTGATGAGGGCAATAGCAAATGAGATACGTGCAGGATTCTTCTATGTGAAGACATCCTCGATACTATCGAAATACGAAGGCGAGAGCGCACAGATGCTTTCCAGGATATTCGATACGGCGAAGTCACATGCACCTGCGATACTCTTCTTCGACGAGATAGACGGGATAGCATCCAAGAGGGAGATGGACAGTGGAGGCAGCAACAGGCAGCAGCTTATGACAACACTCCTTGCGGAGATGGACGGTTTCCAGAAGCTGCAGGGGGTTGTCGTAGTAGGTTCAACCAACGTGCCACAGCTGATAGATCCCAGCATCATGAGACCTGGCAGGTTCGACAAAGTCATATACATGCCGCTGCCAGATAAGATAGGAAGGGAGAAGATCTTCAGGTATTACCTGAGCAAGCTCCCGATAAACAAGGATATGGATTATAGCAAGATAGCCCAAAACACACCAAGGTTCTCCGGGGCTGACATAAAGAATGTATGCGAAGAGGTGGCAAGGATTGTTGCTGAGGATGCGGTTAAGAGGCGCGTGGTGCTTGAGATAACAACTGCTGATGTCTTAGATGTGGCCGCGAAGACCAAGCCATCCGTCTCGCTTGCCTCAATAGAAAATTACAATAAATTCAAGATGGATTATGAGAGAAGGCAGCACCAGGAAGCCAAGGAAAAGGTAGACGAAGCGGAGACAGGAATGAATGACGTTATAGGCTTGGATGAGGCTAAGAAGGCGCTCTACGAGGCTATAGAGCTTCCAATATTGCATCCTTCGCTTGTGAGCAAGTATGGGGTGGAGGAGACAAGGGGCATACTGCTCTTCGGGCCGCCGGGAACCGGAAAGACGCTTGTGATGAAAGCCTTATCGAATGACATAAAGGATGATGCAAAATTTATAACTGCGTCAGGGTCGGAGATTGTAGGTGGAGGGAGCAATAACGCACTGGCAAGAATAAAGGAACTGTTTGACAGGGCAAGGGAGAATGCGCCTGCGGTAATCTTCATAGACGAGATTGACTCTGTCCTTCCACTTAAAGAAGGCAGTTCCGAATCGGCGCAGCAGATAATAAGCGAGTTCCTCCAGCAGATGGATGGGATAAAGAGCAGCAAGGGGATAGTAGTAGTTGGCGCTACAAACAGGCCTGAGATGATCGATCCTGCTCTTCTCAGGAGCAAGAGGTTTGATAGGATTGTCTATGTAGGCCCTCCGAAATCTGCCGAGAGGAAGAAGGTATTTCAGGCCAGCCTGAAAGGCGTCCCGTTGTCCAAGGATGTCGATTTTGACACTATAGCGGATAGGACTTCCGGATACACTGGAGCAGATATAATAAATGTATGCAGAATAGCAAAACTACGGGCTCTGGAGAGGAGCATAGACAAGGGGATTGAGGACGAGCTTAATATGTCTGATGTAGAGGCTGCCCTGAAGAGGGTAAGGGCGTCTGCCTCTAATTCAGTAATAGGCAAATACCTTAATTTTATGGTAAAGTACGGGATAGAATCCTAAGCCGGCATATTGAAGGCATTAAGGCTGAATCTGATGTGCATGTAAACTTTGGCAAGGAGATGAATAAACTTATTGATTATTCTCTGTTTTTTATACTTTTCTGCATCATTATGAGTTAGGGTTTGCATGATTCCTCTGCTTCCGGCAATAGTCATAATACCAATATTATTCTCCCTGCCCATATTTTATTTTGGCGATGCATACGCCAAGAAAATTGCGATTGCTGCTTCCTCGATCTCCTTTGCACTCACTGTTATTGCTGGAGTGGTCGCGATAACGCAGGGATACGGAGCGCTCTCTTTCAGCAGCGTTTACATACAGCAGATAAATGCGGGGTTCAGTTTCTCGCTTGGGCAGCTTACCCTCCTGCTCTTCCTGATGACAGCCATAGTATTCTTCGCTGCGACGCTTGTCAGCGACTGCTTCATAAAATCATCCAAATCAATATATTATATTGTATTGCTTCTCTCCGAGGCAGGAGGGTTGGGCGTCTTCTCCTCGTCAAATTTCTTTCTCCTTTACATTTTCTGGGAGATAAGTGAGGTTGCGATGTTCTTCATGATATTCATGTTCGGAAGCAACAACAGAAGATATGCGGCAATGAAATTCATCATATATTCGGTAGTGGCAAGCCTTATGCTCCTTATAGGGGTAATAATGCTCTATGTATCAGTCCCGGTGCATACTTTTAATATACAGTCGATAATTTCGCAGGGATCCGCGCTGAGCACAAACGTGCAGGATATTGTCTTTGTTCTTTTCCTGATTGCCTTTATGATAAAGATGCCTGTCTTCCCACTCCATGGATGGCTTCCTGACGCACATACAGAAGCCCCCACGACTGGCAGCATGATACTGGCAGGAGTGCTGCTTAAATACGGGGGTTACGGGCTCTTCCTCACATTTGAGATAATTAGGATAAGCCCTTCCCTGGCGCCATACCTTGCGGTTCTCTTTGGCTTCTCTGCGGTATACGCTTCGTTTGCAGCGATAAAGCAGACAAACCTGAAGAGGCTGATAGCTTATACGAGCATAACAGACATGGGCATTGTTGCGCTTGGGCTGAGCACCTTCACACAGATAGGAAATTACGGGGCATTCTATGGCATGCTCAGCCATGGATTGGCGATAGCAATACTCTTCCTTGTCGCTGGCACGCTCAAGGAGATCTATGACAGCCTTGACATGCGCAACATAAGCGGCGTGATAAGGGATTATCCGCAGCTTGCGTATTTTTTCATCTTCGGAATGATAACGATAATAGGCTTTCCGATAACTACTGGGTTTATAACTGACATTCTGATATTTTACGGTTCTGTTAGCGCCTTCGGCCTGTACGGGATAGTCCCCCTTGTCTCTATCCTTGTCATGGGAGGGCTGCTCTTCCTGGTGATAGAGAAGGTAATGATGCCTTACGTTAACGTTGAACCTGCAGGGGTATTTGACAGGCGGGTTGTGCTTGGATGCTCCATACTTGCGGCAGGGGTAATATTATTCGGTGTCCTTCCAGGAATCTTCATATGAATAGATGCTTTATGAAGAAGGGAAGCGATAGCAGGATTATCACAATTATAGGCAGGTAGAAGTTGTCATCCATTGATGTTGGAACGCTCTCTGCAAGCGCTGCTACTATCGCTATGGGGATCGAATAGAACCCTATTATTGGATAGGAGATCGCTGCGGTTGAGATGAAGAACGCGCTTGTGCCGTATACGCTCTTTTTCCTGTTATATGGGAGCTTTGGTCCCTTGAAGTACAGGCCTGCCATGGTTGCCATTGGATCGCCTATGAATATCGCTGCAAGCGGCACCACCGCGAGTATCTGGCTTAGGAACGACACTGAGATTAGCCCGCCTACGGCGAGCCACAACGCTCCATAGCCTATTGCGGTGCCTTCCCTCTCCAGAGAATAGATTGACCTTGAGATATGTGCCTTTGGATGTGTATTAGCATAGGAGACAAATAATATACCGCAGAGTACAAACACGATAAGCACTATATACGGGTAGGGGGTTGGAGCGAGAAGGAAGATGGAGACGAATAGTATGCCGGATACCATATGAATGAAATCTCTCCTTATCTCGCGTTCAGGGTCCTTTTTGAGCACCTTGGACTTCTTTGACAAGAATGCCTTTGCCATTATTCCGAAAAGCAGGGACTGGGATATGAGTAGGATACCTATGGAGGAAACAGAGAAGATGAATAGTATTGAAAGCGTCATGTATGCTATAGTGAACTGGAATTTTTCAGAGAATGCAGTGGTGGCGAATATCATGAAACCTATCGCTACAGCAAACGCCTTCAGCGTGCTGAGAGTCTCAGCATACGGCAGGAGAAATGCGATAGTAAGGAATAATATGAGACTCCTTCTCTGCCTGCTGCTTCCTGTAGCAATGCGGAATGCATATGCGGAGACGCATGCGCCTAGAATAAAAAACTGAAGCGCAAGCACTAGTATTTCCAGCATCGGATCACGCAGATTAAGCCACATATATTACCCATGCGGCTATTATGAATGCGGCCGCGATAAGGATAGGGATCAGCCTGCGCGACTTCCTGTTTATGTCATGTATTACCTCGACAATCTTGTCTGCAGCGTCGTCCCCCCATACTGCAAAGTTCTCCATGTAGAACTCCCTGAAGGCGGACCTCACATCTGTCATATTCTTCTGTGCGTCTTCTATAAGATCATCTATTAGCGGGATCATCTCGGAGGGCTTGGTTGTCCTGCCGAGAGCGTTGCTCGCGGAGAGGGCTATTGAATTAACAGCGTGGGTATCTGTGGTATAAAGCTCCAGCTCCATACCGTATTTATTGCGTACGTGTGATAGCACCTTTTCCCTGAATCCAGGAAGCATGTTGTTTGCATCGAAGTATATCATGCAGAACTTGCTGCTTTTTGTCTCGAATATGCCTACGCTTGTGTATCCGTATCCCATATCCTGGTTGCCTCTGAGAGCCTGCCTGAGTTTCTTTGATGAAGACCCAAACCGCAGACTGGTCATATAGCCTTTTGAGTTTATGGTTTCCAGGATCGCGTTCTTGTATTGCTCGACATATCTGCTGCCCTTATATACGCCTACGAGCTCATTTTTCGGGGCAGTCTCAAACCTTGAGTTGTGTGCATCTATCAGTATAGGGTTTATTCTTTTTGGAATTATTGATTCCATCTCTTCCCCGACTTCACGCTCTATGTCCTCCGTTACCTTGGGCGCTTTGGTCAGCGTTATAAGGCTTGTGTCATTCAATCTTATGTTTATGGCTTTGCATGAGCTGCTCTGCCCTTTCGTGATCATGCCTGCGGTTTTTGCAAAGTCGGATTCTTTTATGCTGCTTATGTTGTTGCCTATTGCACGGCACATGCCATATATCTGCGATGCGCTCACCGGATTGTCAGATATGTTGACCGCGCCGTGGACTATGAATGGGGTTGCATCGTAGTGCCTCTTTATGAAATCTCCTATTCTTTCAGTTGTTACACTGCCGCCGACGTTTGAGAATGGGCCGTAGTGTATACCCGGATTTACAAAGATCGCACTTATTCCATGCTTGTTTTTTAGAATAAGTAGGCGCATCTTTATCTTTCTCTTGACACCGCCTTTCCTGAATACGCTTGCCTCTTCCTTTATGTTATATAGCCATTGGCTGACCATCGCGGTGAAGAGTTCTGTTGCGCTTATATCCAGTTTTTTCTTTGCAGGCCTGTCAACAAGGTATATTATCGCGTATCCTACGATGATGAATACCAATGTGCCTAAGTAAAGCTTGATAAGTATTGTATTTATTGGCAGGTTTATGTCCAATATGTACCCGCCGAATGGGAGAAAGAACATTATATTGAGCATTGGCTGTATTGCTGCGGTGAAGAGAGCCGCCTTCCTCTGCCCCACAGCAACCTTGTTTACGAAGAACCAGTACTCGTATATGGATGCGTTGGAGAGCAGAAGAGCGACGTATGCTATAGCCTCGCTTTTTGTGAAGAGATAGAGTATTGCAATTATCATTATTTCTGCGGCATATATTATCGTTATGAAGAGGACAGGAAGAAGCGCCCTTTTCATTGTTATCCTTGGCTTGTAGATTGTTATCAGTATGGATGATATTATTGCAGGCATGCTGATTATCATTATTCCCGTAGCAGAGCCAAGGGAAGCTATGCTGAAAGGGTCGCTTGATGCGTTGAAGTGTATTACAAGGCTTGCGACAGTTCCGGTTAGTATCCCTACAAGGATAAGTGCGATTGCCTGGCTCTTTGCGGATGGGCTTACGACTTTGAATATATCAGCATATTTTGTTATTTCGTAGGTATCTTTCGGCATCCGAACACTTAGACGTTACCTTCCGAACCTGCGTTGCCTGTTGTTATAGTCGTTTAGAGCGTTTGAGAGGTCTTTCTTAGTGAAGTCAGGCCATAGTTTCTTTGAGAAGTAAAGCTCGGAATATCCAGTCTGCCAGGGCATAAATCCGGAGAGCCTCTTCTCTCCTGAAGTCCTTATTATGAAATCTATATTGGGTATCTGGTTCGATATAAGGTGCTTCTCGAACTCCTTCTCTATGTCTTTTATCTTAAGAGTAGCGTGATTTGCAAGGTATTTTACAGAATGAATCAGGTCTTCCCTGCCCCCATACCCTATAAGCACGTTTATTATGCCGTCTTTGTATCCCTCTGTCTCCTTCTCGAGCTTGGAGAGGCTGCGTATTAGGTCTTTTGGCAGCATTTGCCTGTTTCCTATTATCTTGATCCTTGTCTGCGTCTTGTGCAGCCTTGAAGCGAGTGACTTGCTTGTTGCGGCTTTCTTGTAAATGTAGAAGAGTGCGTTTATCTCCTCCTTCGATCTCTTTATATTTTCCGATGAGAAAGCCCATACGGTTACGTTTCTTATCCCGTAGGCTCTGCACCATTCACTGAATTCCACGAATTTTTTTACACCGTTGTTGTAGCTTTTTAATATTGAGAGCTTGTGAGCCCGCGCCCACCTCCTGTTGCCGTCGGGTATAATAGCTATGGTCATGGGGAGCTTCTTTTTTGCCATTTTATCAATTGTTTATATAGGGTGTTTAATTAGTTTATTAATATTGCCTTATTTAAAACTTCTTATATATGACTGTTTGTGTGCCTGTTTGGGACATATAGTATTTTCCAGATTTAATTTTAGCTTTTTGCTGGCTTATGGCTGCGATTCCCTTTTGTAGCTCCTGGTGCTTTCGCGACTGCGGATCCTTTTTTATTAAACGCGTAAGAAGCCTTTCAGAGTAAACGCAAGTATACTGTCTTGTGATAACTTATCGCATTTGGGCTATGGTCGGTGTATTTTTTGTCGATGCAGATCTGGATTCGAACGTCAGATGCATAACTCCGCCCCCATGTTTTTTAAAGTGTAGGCTCTAATCAATACCTAGAGCGTTGTTTATAATGGTTAGCGTTTCTGTTAGGATTGCAGCCGCAAATGGCGACGGAATCGAATCGAGCGGTACGCTGCTTGCCAAGGCAGCTGCAAGGAAAGGATTGCATATATTTGGATACAGAGGTTACCAATCGGTAATTCGCGGCGGCCATGTCTGGTTCAGTGTCAGGATAGCTGATGAGAAGATATACGACCATGGGGAAACGATTGATATACTTGTGGCTCTGAACCAGGATGCGGTAGACCATCAGGCTTCGCATCTTAGCAAAAATGCTTTTGTGATATATGACTCGGGAAAGATAAAGGTTGACAGGCTTGAGGGAAGAGGATTCAGGCTTCTTCCGATACCGCTCCTTGACATCGCAGTAGAGACAAGCGGCGACCCGATAGTCAGAAATGTAGTTGCCCTGGGAGCCGTAATGAAGATAACAGGCATAGGGACGGATACGCTGCACCAGATACTAAAGGAGACGTTCGGGAAGAAAGGTGACAAGATAGTCGAGCAGAATGTCAAGGCGGCGGACAGAGGATACGGATACGAAGGCGTTGAGACTGCATTCAGCCTTAAGTCCGATAATAAGAAGCTTTATGTTATGGATGGAAACACTGCGTTATCCATAGGTGCATATTCTGCAGGATGTAAGTTCTACGCAGCCTATCCAATGACTCCTGCGAGCAGCATATTGCATTGGTTTGCTGCTCATGAGGACAAAGGAGTCTTTGTGAAGCAGACAGAAGATGAGATTGCGGCAATAAACATGACTATCGGAGCGGCGAGCGCCGGCGTGCGCGCGATGTGCGGAACGAGCGGAGGCGGGTTCTCGCTCATGGTCGAGGGTCTGGGGCTTGCTGGAATGATAGAGGCGCCGATAGTTGTTGTCGAGTCCCAAAGAACGGGGCCTAGCACAGGGCTTCCTACGAAGACGGAGCAGGGAGACCTTCTCTTTGTCATGAACGCATCGCAGGGGGAGTTCCCTCGCATAGTCGCTGCGCCTAGAGATGTGGAAGAGTGTTTTTATGTAGGAAAGCAGGCTTTCAACTTGGCAGAGAAGTACCAGTGCCCTGTAGTGATAATGTCAGACCTGTTTCTCTCTGAACATATAGAGAGCGTAGAGTCTTTCGATATTGATAGGGTTGGCATAGACAGGGGAAAGATAGCAACTGCTGTTCAAGATGGCAGGTTCAAGAGGTATCTGCTCACTGAAGACGGCATATCCCCAAGGTCAATACCTGGAACGGCTGGCCTTGAGTTCACAGCTGCGAGTGATGAACATAATGAGTATGGAGACCTAGTAAGCGATGTTTTATCCGGGATAGATGAGCATGTGGAGATGCGCAACAAGATGCACTCGAAGAGGATGAGGAAGCTCGAGACCATGCTCAAGAATGAGTCCTGCTTTGTTCCAAGTGTGGAGAGCAGCTCGGGGAGCCACTCGCTCGTATGTTTTGGATCTACAACGGAAGCCTCAAGGGAGGCAGTAAAGATACTAAAATCAAAAGGCATAGATGTAGGTTTGATATCGTTCAATTATCTGCTCCCTCTTGACAGGAAGGCGACTACAGATGCGCTGAAGGGAAAGAAGCTGATAGACGTAGAGGTTAATTATACTTCGCAACTTGCGCAGATAATAAAGCTGTGCACAGGGATAGATGTGGATTACAAGATAAACAAATACGATGGAGAGGCAATAACTGGAGAGGAGATTGCCAGGAAAGCAGAACAGATAATTAAAGGTGTAGTGTAATGGCAGGTTATAGTTCTGGAGTCAAGGCGATATTCTGCCCCGGCTGCGGGGATTTTGGAGTGCAGGCTGCGCTGAATAAGGCATTCATGGACCTGAAGATAGACAAGAGCAATATAGTCATGGTATCGGGTATAGGGTGCAGTTCAAGCATGCCGCAGGTCTTCGGAGTTTACGGCATACACAGCCTTCATGGCAGGCTTCTCCCTGTGGCATCCGGAGTAAAGCTTGCAAATTCAAAGCTTACTGTTGTAGGCGTAGGAGGGGACGGCGACGGATATGGGATAGGCAGCGGGCATTTTATACACACGGCAAGGAGGAATCTGGATATCACTTACGTTGTCATGAACAATGAGATATACGGTCTGACTACCGGGCAGGCTTCTCCGACCAGCCTCAGGGGCGCTAAGACCAAATCCACTCCTTTCGGGGATATAGAAAATCCTATCAACCCGATCTCTCTTGCCATAGCTGCCGGGGCGACTTATGTCGCCAGGGGCTTCTCTGGTGATCCTATGCACATGGCAGAACTCATAAAGAATGGGATCCTGCACAAGGGCTTCGCGCTTATCGATGTCTTCAGCCCGTGCGTAACGTTCAACAAACTGAACACTTATGAATGGTTTAAGTCTAGGATTTACAGGCTCGATAAGGAAGGCCATGATCCTTCAGATATAGGCAAGGCCATGCAGAGAGCGATGGAGACAGAGGTAACCAATTGGGAGAAGGTTCCGATAGGCTTGTTTTATAAGAAGGAAGGTGAGACATACGAAGACTCTGATATTGTGCTTAAGAACGGGCCCCTCGCAGGGCAGCCCGCGCCCAGCAAGGAGAACGTAATGCAGATACTTGAGGAGAATAGATAGGTGTGTTTGCTGTACGGAATAGTTGGTTATGGTGTTTATTTTCCTGTTTACAGGATAAAGGTAGAGGAGATCGCCAATGTATGGCATGAGGATGCAGAGAGCATAAAGAAAGGGCTTAATATAACTGAAAAGACCGTGCCTGCGATAGATGAGGATGCTGCAACCATAGCGGTCGAAGCTGCACGGAGGGCAGTATCGCATGCAGGAATAGACGCCCACGAGATAGGCGCAGTTTATTGCGGCTCGGAATCGCACCCGTATGCTGTAAAGCCTACTTCCACTGTAGTGGCGACTGCAATAAGCACCGGGAATAATGTCATGGCTGCGGATCTTGAGTTTGCATGCAAGGCTGGTACGGCAGGGATGCAGGTCGCTTTGGGGCTTGCGAAGAGCGGCATGATAAAGTATGGTTTGGCTGTTGGAAGTGACACATCGCAGGGAAGGCCTGGAGATGCGCTTGAGTACACGGCCAGCGCAGGAGGAGGTGCATATGTGATAGGAGGGGGAAGGGAGGAGGTGATCGCGGAGATAACGCATACGTTAAGCTTCACTTCGGATACTCCTGACTTCTGGAGGAGAGAAGGCGCTAGTTTCCCTTCGCATGGAGGCAGGTTTACTGGAGAACCCGGATATTTCAAGCACATAATAGGTGCAACGAATAGGCTTTTTGAGACAACAGGAATGAAGGCATCCGATTTTGATTATGCAGTGTTCCATCAGCCGAACGGGAAGTTTCCAATCAATGTGGCTGCGAGGCTGGGATTCGATATGAAGAAGATAGAGAACGGGTTGGTAACCCCGAAGATAGGAAATACGTATTCAGGTTCATCGATGATAGGGCTCGCCGCCACTCTTGACGTTGCAAAACCTGGAGAGAAGATACTTGTCACAAGCTTCGGGTCAGGGGCAGGTAGCGATTCATTTGCTATCGAGGTCACGGAGAATATCGAGAAGAAGAGAGAGAGGTCGGTTAAGGTAAGGGACCTCATAGAGAAGAGGAAGATTTACGTAAATTACTCCGTTTACCTGAAGAACAGAGGTTCCATAAGGAAGAAATGAGGTTGTTAATTGAGAGATGTTGCAATAATAGGTATAGGCCTTGCAAAATTCGGCGAGCGTTGGGACTGCGGGCTTAAGGAGCTCATGGTCGAAGCAGGGATAGCAGCAATAAGGGATGCGAACCTGAACAGCAAGGATATAGAGATGATTTATGGTGGGACGATGGCCTCTGGCAGGTTTGTCGGGCAGGAGCATACGGCTGCACTTATGGCAGACCAGCTTGGGCTTCATAACATACCTGCAGTGAGGATAGAGAACGCGTGCGCTTCTGGTGGGACGGCGCTGCGCGAGGGATTCATGGCGGTTGCGAGCGGCATGCATGACATAGTTGCAGTAGGTGGCGTTGAGAAGATGACAGACGTCACTTCTGGAGAGGCTGCTACAGCGCTTGGAGGAGCAGGCGACCAGGAATGGGAGTTATTCCAGGGGATAACTTTTCCGGGGCTTTATGCGCTTATTGCAAAGAGGCATATGCACGATTACGGCACTACGGAAGAGCAGCTTGCTGCGGTAGCTGTAAAGAATCACCACAATGCGACGATGAATAAGTACGCCCAGTTCAACAAGGAGATAAGCGTAGGCGAGGTAATGAAGTCAAAGGTTGTCGCTGATCCGCTTAAGCTTCTGGACTGTTCGCCAATATCTGACGGCGCTGCGGTTGTTATACTGGCTCCGCTTGAGACTGCAAAGAAGTATAATGATACTCCGATAAAGATAAGCGCCAGCGCGCAGGCAAGCGATACGCTCAGGCTTGCAGACAGGGACAGTCTTGTAGAGCTCAAGGCAACCAAGATTGCCGCGGCAAAGGCCTTTGCCATGGCAAAGACAACCCCATCTGCCATAGGAGCAGCAGAGGTCCATGACTGCTTCACCATAGCAGAGATACTTGCTATGGAAGACATCGGTTTCTACAAGAAAGGCACGGCAGCAAAAGCTGTGGAAGATGGAGAGACGGCAATAGGAGGGAAGATAGCGATAAACACTAGTGGCGGATTGAAAGGATGTGGGCATCCGGTAGGCGCAACAGGTGTAAAGCAGGCAGTAGAGATAGTTACACAGCTTAGGGGAGAGGCCGGTGGAAGGCAGGTAACTGGGATAGAGAAAGGGCTGACGCACAATGTAGGCGGCAGCGGGGCTACTGCGGTAGTGCACATATTTGAGAGGTATAATTGATGGTTTTATGGAAAGATCCTCAGCTAATCTATGGAGAAAGATAAACTCAAGGTATAACCTTGTGGGCTGCAAGTGCCAGAATTGCGGCGCGCTCTACTTTCCTTCGAGAGTCGTATGCAGGAAGTGCGGAAGGGACTCCAAGATAACGGAGGCCAGATTCAGCGGGAATGGGGTCATAAGCTCTTACACAAATATACGTGTGCCCCCTGATTCTTTTAAGGAAGAGGCGCCTTATACAATAGCAATAGTAAAGCTTGACGAGGGGCCTTCGGTGGAAGGCCACGTAGTGGAGAGCGGAGGCGAAGTAAAGATAGGAAGCAGGGTAAGGGCTGTATTCAGGAAGATGTACGTCGAAGGGGATGAAGGCCTGATATACTACCATTACAAATTTGAGCTTGCCTGAAGCGTGATTTCTTGAAGGAGATAGATAGCACGCTGATAAAGCGCATAAGGAGCATACCGGATTATCCGAAAAAGGGCATCGTATTCAGGGACATAACGCCGCTGCTCAAAGACCCGATAGCATTTTGTTCCGCGATAGATGCAATTTGCGATGCGGTAAGCGGAACCGATTTTGATTATGTGGTTGGGATAGAGGCGAGGGGCTTCCTCATCGGATCCGTAGTTGCCTATAAGATGCATAAAGGGTTCGTACCGCTAAGGAAAAAGGGTAAACTGCCATTCGAGAAGGTTACTGTAGAGTATCAGCTCGAGTATGGGATGGAGGCCGTAGAGATGCATAAGGATGCGATAGAGAAGGGCAGCCGCGTCCTCGTAGTTGATGATCTGTTGGCCACTGGAGGTACGGCAAAGGCGGCAAATGACATAGTGAGGTCTCTTGGGGGGATTGTTGCCGGATATGCATTCCTCATAGAGCTTGCAGACCTTAAGGGAAGAGAGAAGCTCAGTGGCAATGTCTTCTCGATACTAAAATTCTAGTGACGCGATGAAGACAAAGATAATAGCCACATACGGACCCGGAATAGACAACGATAAAACGCTCACACGCCTCATCAAGGGAGTAGATATATTCAGGCTTAACCTTTCGCATGGATCTGAGGACCAGTGGCATTCGTATGTGGAAAGAATAAGGAGCATATCTGAGAAGACGCATGAGGAGGTTGCTATACTTGCAGATCTCCCTGGACCAAAGATAAGGATAGGTAAGCTCGAAGGCGAGATTGGGGTTAAGACTGGAGAGACCGTCTCTTTTGCTTATGGCGGAGGTGAAGGCAGCATACCGCTTGAGTATGACCTGTATCCGGAACTTAAGGTTGGATTTCGCGTCTCCCTTGGAGATGGGTACATGCGTCTGGTAGTTACGGGACTGCGGAAGGGGAAGATCTACTGCAGGGCGCTGAATGCAGGTATTATAAAGAGCAGGAAGGGGGTAAACGTCTCCGGAGGTTTGGTGGGCGTTGAGCCTCCTACTGAAGAAGACATAAAGCTCATCTCTTTTGCAAGAAAAGAGGGCTTCGATTTTGTAGCTGCCTCTTTTGTAAGGCACGCAAAGAATATTGAGAGGATCAGAAGTCTCCTTGGTAACGAAGGGGTCGTCGCAAAGATAGAGAGGAAGGTTGCGGTGGACAACATTAAGAGCATAGCGGAGGCATCTGATGCAATAATGGTGGCACGCGGAGACCTTGCATTCGACATTGCGGTTGAGAAGGTTCCGATAGCGCAGAGAAGGATAATAAGCGCGGCGCGCGAAGCTGGGAAGCCTGTTATTGTTGCAACGCAGATGCTGGCAAGCATGACCGAAAATCCCATGCCTACCCGTGCTGAAGTCAATGATATAGCGAATGCGGTTTTCGAGGGGGCGGACTGCCTCATGCTTAGCGAAGAGACTGCGGTTGGAAAGTATCCGCATGGATGCGTCTCTGTGATGAGGAGGACTGCACGCCAGGCGGAGAAGAACGCTGCTGCCTCTGGAGAGGAACGCGATATAAAGAGCATTGAGGAGGGAATAGCATTTGCGGCATCAAGCCTCTCGCAGAATTATATGACAGAATGCATATTCGCGCCTACGCAGACCGGCTATACTCCGGCAAGGCTGGCGGCATTGAGGCCCAAGGCGCGGGTCATAGCCCTGAGCGGCAGGCCTGAAGTGCGCAGGAGAATGCGCATGTATTATGGCATAGAGAGCCATGCGATAGGCAAATATTCATCGGTAGACCGCATGCTTCGGCTCGTTGAAGGCATAGCGAAGGACATGGGGGTGCGCCGCTATCTTGTTATATCTGGCTCGCCGAATGTCATGGGCAGCACAGATACCCTCAAGTACATATGCTATTAGTCATATCTTCTGGTTCTCAAACAATGAGTTTATCACAAGGTGCATGTTTGAGCCCTCCGATATTCGCCTGAATGCATACTCCTTCCATTTCTCGCCGAAGGGAATGTATATCGAGACGTTTTCGCCTCCTTTCGCGAGCTCTACCGCATACTGATTGTGGATCCCCTTAAGCATCGCGTGGGTAATATCACGCCTGTACCACTTGTTCAGCCGCAGCGCCTTGAGTGTAATATCCTTGTCGTGCGTTGCTATGGTGAATTTGTGCGAATTCCTGAACAGGTAATCCATAAGTGCATAATAGTTCTTAGTTGTGAGCTCCCTGCTGCTGTATGCAATATCATATGGGGCGGTGTAGGCACCCTTCACAAGCCTTACTATGGCGCCATATTCTGAAAGTCTCTTTATGTCTGATGCTGAGCGTTTAAGGTATGATTGTATGCATATACCTGACTTTCCTTTTCTCTCGATATCAAGGAATATGTTGATGGTGTCTTCTACCTTATCATAGGTCTCCATGTCAAGCCATACGAAGACCTTTCTTGAAGAAGCATGGGAGAGTATCTTTTTGTATGACCTGCGCGCCAGGCTCTCGTCTATGTTCTGACCGAGCTGGCTGAGCTTCAATGATATGTCAGCAGAGGTGTGCGTGGATGATATTGTATCTATTATGCTGATGTATTTCTTAACCGTGGACTCGACTTCGTCTTCTGAACTTATCTCCTCGCCTAGATAATTTATAATGCCGCTTATTCCGTGCCTGTTGAATTCCTTTGCGGCTGCTATTGCATCGCCGGTGCTTACGCCTGCAATCCACCTGCCGGCTATCAGCTTCTCTAGTAAAGCGCCCCCCTGCATACTTGGATATACATTGAAAGAGATAAATATTCAACGCAAGAGCGCATCGAGTTCGCGCCTGGTGGAAAATGACCTGTGGTTTGTAGCTTTCTCTATCCTGTTGGCTATTGCTGCGCCTATTCCTTTATTATCGAAACTTTCTATTATGCAGAATTCTGCACCTATGCCATCAAGCGTTATCAGAGCGGCGAAAAGATTTTTTGCTATTGTAGCTTTCCGCCTGCGGCTGCCAAGACTTATCTTGTGTGGAGCCGATACGCGCCTGCAGCTCTCGGCCGAGCCAACAAAGCAGAAGTTTTTCATTCCTGATGTTATCTCGTTTATTGCAATTATGGTATCTCCCGTATATGCAAATAAAGGGGTAGATGGCGAGTAGTGCTTATATTTGAGCCCGGGGCTTCTGGGAGGTGATTTGATCGTGTGTGGAGGGACATATATGTGTGGTGATTTGCCGAATATTGATTTTATGCTCTTGGCAGTGAATGCCCCAGGCCTTAAAATCTCGAAGGTCTCCAGGTCAAGTACCGTTGACTCTATCCCATATGTGGAATCCTTAGATGATATTATTATCGGAACCTTGCCCATGAAATATTTTAGCGCGTGCTTCGCTTTTGTGGATGATGGCTTCTTTGATATATTTGCGCTCGGTGCCGCAATAGGAACCCCTGCTGTGTTAATAAGGTCTATAGCTATCCTGCAGCGCGGCATTCTTACGGCCACCGTATCCAGGCCTCCCGTAACTACCCTTGGGAGCACCTTCCTTGCCCTTACTACAAAGGTTATCGGGCCTGGCCATGAAGATTCTATCTGTCTGCGGTATCTCTTAGGTATAATGGCAATTTTATCTGCCATGCGCATGCTCGAGACATGGACTATTAGGGGGTTGTCGCTTTTTCTTCCCTTTACCTTGTATATTTTTCGGCACGCAGCAGCATCTAGCGCATTTGCGCCTATTCCGTAGACGGTCTCGGTAGGGAATACAACTATCTTGCCGGATATTATTGCGGATGCGGCAAGAGATATCTTATCCTTTTCCGGATGGTCCCAGTTCACCTTTAGTACTGTTGTTTCCATTTCATCCTTGTCTGAAAAGGTTGTCGCTGACTACCTTGGCTGCGAGCTCTGACGGGTTTACTATTACTGTGCCCTTCGCTGCTATATTCTTAAGGTGGTGCTCCGCCTCCGCATTTGGGGCTATCACTATCACCTTCTGGCTCTTGGCAAGGTCGCGGACCAGAAGAAGCGAGTATACGGCCCTCGATCCGTCCCTCATGTCTATTACTATGGCCTTTGCCTTGTCCAAGGCAAATTCCTTCATGTCAGAATCCGATGTCGCATCGACGACATATGCCTTGTACCCCTGGAAGTTAAGGTGGTCTGCTGTTACCTTGTCCGAAGTCACAATTATGAACCTCTCGTTTTTCTCTTTGAGCTTTTCGGCTATGTGCATGTTTATTGTATCTGTCCCTATAAGTACAACATGGTTTTTGAGGAACCTCTTTTCGAAACTTGAGAGCCTGCCTTCTATTTTTGATATCCTTTCGTTCATGAATTCACCAGATATAACCGCTATTGCGCTAAGGAATACAGAGAGCCCTGCTATTATAAGTATGATTACGAATATCTGCGCAAGTTTTGTGACTGGATATATGTCACCGTACCCTACTGTTGATATTGTTACCACGGTAAAGAAGAGTGCAGATATCACGCTGTTGATCCTTACGTTGAATCCGTTGTACTCGTTGCTTATTATATAGGTGCCAACGGTACCGAAGAGCAGCACGGCTATTATAGCAATTACATAGGCGAGTACCTGCAGGGAGATGCGCATGGGATCATTTTAGAAAGTAGCCTTTTATTATTCTGGTATATACTGATGCAATAAATAAAAGGTTTCTTATTTATCCGCCTTACGCACGCGGTTTCTTCCATGTCTTAGATTTGAGGTGTTGAGAGATGCGCTCATAAGTGCGCATTGCTGGGGCCCATATCCATGGGGTGTTCTTTGTGACCGTGTTTATTCTGCCGCTCAGCGGCCTCATGCCGTGCTTCCTAAAAAATGGTTAATCGAGTCTATGTCTTTTTTGCCGAGAGATTTCGAGGCTGCGGCTGCGTTCTCTTCCATATGCTTAATATCCGCAGCTTTTGGTATAGCTATTACGTTGTCGTGCCTTATTGTCCATGCAAGGGCCACCTGAAACGGGTTCATGCCCAGCCTTGAGCCTATCTCAGCTAGGCGATCCATAAGCTCCTTGTTCTTTGCTATTGCCCCGCGCGCCAGAGGGCTGTAAGCAATTATGGATATGCCTTCCTTACGGCAATATTCAAGCATGCCTTCCTCAGCTGACCTGACGAGCATGCTATATTCTATCTGGTTTGAGACTATGACGTTGTCTTTTAGCGCCGCCTGTGCCTCTTTGAGCTCTGCTATGGAGAAGTTGCTTACACCTATGTAGCGTATCTTGCCGTCCTTTACTAACTGCTCCATCGCGGACATCGTCTCACTTATCTTTATACGCGGGTTTGGCCAGTGGAGCTGATAAAGGTCTATGCATTTAACTCCCAATTTCTCCAGGCTTGTATCGCATGACTTTATAACCTTCTCCCTGCTGAAGTGATCCGGGGAGACTTTTGTTGCGATGAATGCAGAGCTGTCTCTTGCCGCTGCGCCTACAAGCGGCTCGGTATTGTACATCTCTGCAGTATCTATAAAGTTAATCCCAAGAGAAAGCCCTCTCCTAATTGCCTTGGTCTCCATTTCAGGGTCTATCCCGAGTTTCCACGTTCCGATTCCTATGGAGGAGAGTTTCTCATTTGTTTTACCAAGATACCTGTATAGCATTTTACCGATTTTTAAATTGATGGCAATAATTTTAATGATTTGCGTTAATATTTTAGGGTACGTGCATGCCGCATAGAAAGAATGATAATGATATAACCTCCTTAAGCAGGATTAGCAGGCAGTCCGATTATATAAAGAGGCTCAGCAGAGCAAGGGGGATAATCAATCTCGTCATGCTCTTCAGCGTCATCGTCTTTGGGCTTATACTTGTTTTTGCGATATTAAACGATGGCATTTCGAACATGGTTAAGGCTTTTGAATCGGTAAACCTCTTTTACTATGGGGTAGCTTTCTTTGTCCTTTTTTCAGGTTATCTGATCAGATTCCCAAAATGGGAGTTGTACATCAGGAGGCTCAGGATAAGGATAAACAGAAGAAAGAATTTCGTGATATACCTCTCCATGTACTCCATGGATATAACACCTGGCAGATGGGGCAGGGCAGTTGTTTCTTATACGATAAACAGGCTAAAGAGGGTGAGGTTCTCCAGGACATTCCCAGCGGTAGTAGCAGACATATTTACAGATTTTCTTGGGTTCCTGATAGTATGCCTTGTCGCAGCTTTCTTCATCAACAAATACGTCCTGGTCTCGCTTGTCATAGGATTCCTGCTCCTGCTTCCCTTCGTGTTTATGTATACAAAGGGGCCATTTGAGTACTTTAAGAGGAAGCTCAGCCGCATTGAGAGGATGAGGAGCTTCTTTGAGGTGGGAGAGCTTTATTTCCATGACAAGAAGCGGCTGGGAAAGGACGTTTATTTGTATTCGCTCATCTTTACCATTCCTGCGGTGCTGCTCAACAGTGCTGCCCTTTACCTGGTCATATACAGCTTCGGGATACATATAGGGGTTGCGCTCTTCCCGACTGTGGTTTTCATATATACCTCTTCCCTGCTTCTGGGGATGATAACTGGAATACCTGCTACATTGGGAGTGACGGATGCCGCTTTGGTCGGTTACCTGACCCTTTTTCTAGCACCCTTAGGAATAACGTTTGCGCTTGCATCAGCAATAACCATACTCTTCAGGATAATCAGCGTCTGGTTCGTTGAAGGTTTCGGGATAGTGGCGCTTGCGCAGTCGAAGAAGTACTGGAGGCTATAGCATTCTCAGGAGCCCTTTAAGATCTCCTACCACAAACGACGCGTTTTTATCACTCTTTGCCTCACTTGATATTAGTACAGTAAGCATACCCATCTGTCTCGGCACCTCGAGAGCTTTGGGCGAATCATCCACGTATAAGGTATTTTCAGGGTTGTATCCGGTAATCTTGATGGCCTGGGCGTATGCAGATGGGGAAGGTTTTGTATCGCATGAGAGGGATGTAGAGCCTATTATATTTTCGAACTGTTCTCCAAGCCCCTGGCTTTTTAGAATAATCTTTATGAAAAAATCCGGGGAGTTGGATAGTATCGATTTGTCCATCCTTAACCCGGATAGGAGGCTGGTAAGCTCCGGGTCTGCATTTGAGGATGCTATTCGTTTAAGTTCGTTGAGCCTGTGCGTGTATGCCAGTCTCCCGAACTCCTCATAACTTATCCTCCCGTCTTTAGCCACTGCGCACTGTATAACATCTGTGCCGTGCTTTCTCCTCAGGTCTTTTATTAGGTCCTGCACCTCTGAAGGAGAGCCCAGGCTGTACCTCTCGCTTAGTAGATTTACTACGTTTGCCCTTACTATGGCATCAAAATCCTTGGTGTGCCTGAATACGGTATCATCAAAATCCGCAAGTAGGTGTTTTAATTTCATAATTATGCAATAATATATCTGTCTCTTTTGCTATTTAAGGTTTTACGTGCAAATTATTTTCATGGAGCTTAAGCAGGTAATAGTGATAAGGTCTGACATAGAGATGGGAAAGGGCAAGATGGCTGCACAGGCGGCGCATGCGGCACTTATGAGCTATCTCGAATCGCAGAAAATAGACAAGAAGATTAGCGACAAATGGATAGAGACGGGAGAGAAGAAGATAGTGCTCAAGGGTGAAAATCTAGAGATGCTGAAGAAGTTGTACGAGGCTTTCAAGTATAAGGGGGTTCCGTGTGCACTCGTCAGCGACGCAGGGCTTACTGAGCTTCCACCTGGCACGATAACTGCCCTTGGGATAGGCCCGTGGAGCAGTGAAGAGATAGATAAATTCACGAAGACGCTGAAGCTGCTCTGATCAATTATATGTAAGTGAGCCAGTCCTCAAATCCTTCGTTTAGCATGCCTGTCGTGGCGGCGGAGTAGTCTTCGGCTATCGTCTTTGTTATAGGGCCTGCAGATCCCTTTCCTATCTTCCTGAAGTCGATGGACGTTATAGGGGTAATCTCTGCAGCTGTGCCTGAAAAGAATGCCTCTGAGCACGTATAAAGCTCTTCCCTGTTTACATCCCTTTCTTCAACCTCCAGTCCTACTGCCTCTGCGAGTTTTATGACAGAGTCGCGCGTTATGCCTATGAGTATATCAGAGGATTTTGATGGAGTTATAACGACGTTATTCTCTACGAGGAAGATGTTCTCTCCTGGACCTTCGGCGACGTGGCCAGCAGTGTTTAGCATTATTGCTTCATCCGCGCCGGCAGCCGCAGCCTCGCTTGACGCAAGTATCGAATTTATATAATTCCCGCTCGCCTTTGCCATGGGGGGAAGTATGGAGGAGCTGATGCGCCTCCATGAAGATACTATGCACGATATGCCTGAAGACTTGTTTTTGAAGTAAGATCCGAGGTTTACGGCTGCTATTGCTATGCTGATTTTTTTGTCTTTGACAGAGAGCCCTATCCTTTGGTCATTGTAGAATGCGAATGGGCGTATGTAGCAGGAGCCCATCTTGTTTTTCCTTACGAGACTGATTATTGCATTGGTGATGTCTTCTTTTGTATACTGCAGGTCCATTGAGTATATCGCGGCGCTGGAGAAGAATCTCTTCACGTGATCCTCAAGCCTGAATATTGCCGTGCCTTCCTTTGCCTTGTATGCGCGTATTCCTTCGAAGATTCCGCTGCCGTACTGCAGCGAGTGGGTAAGTATAGGTACAGTGGCTTTTGAGCTCTCAACAAACTTCCCGTCAAGCCAGAAATATTCTTTTGCCATGCTTTAATATAATTGGTTATTAATTTAAATGTTCTATTATTATGGATGCCTAAAAACGAAGCTTTCGTAAAAAAATTGTTCTCCGAATTCTACTCGCGCAGGAAGGTGCATCTGGAGAGGGTGGAGAGCAGAGAGTTCGGTGTGGGAAATTTTGAGCAGAAGGTAGCTTACAGGCATATGGCATTCAAGGATGAGGAGGCACTTAGCGCATATCTCTCAATGGAGGCGCCGCCGTATATATCCTGCTCCTCAGCCTATTACAAGTTCCCTGGTGCAAGGCCCATGGAGAAGAAGGAGATTATAGGCGGAGAGCTTGTCTTCGACCTTGATGCGACAGATATGGATCTGCAGTGTCAGAAGGAGCATGGCAAGGGGTGGGTATGCAGCGAGTGCCTCTCTTCGGTTAAGAGGGAGGCAATAAAGCTTATAGAGGATTTCCTTATCCCTGATTTTGGTTTCGGAGAAAAGGATATCTCGATTAACTTCAGCGGGAACAGGGGCTATCACGTTCGCATAGCAGATGAAATTGTATCTTCCCTTACCTCCAAGCAGAGGATAGAGATATCAAATTATATATCTGGAGACGGCCTCTCTGTAGAGGGCTTTTTTGTCCATGCCAGAGGCAGGCCGCTGATGGGGCCTAAGGAAGGAGATTACGGGTGGGGTGGAAAGCTCGCCAGGAGATTTGTTGCGACACTGGAGCAGGGTGTGGATGCATTGGTATCGATGGGGATTGAGAGGAAGACGGCTTCTATACTTTATAGGAAAAAGGTGCTTGTTGAGATGGGAATAAACACCGGCAATTGGGATATGGTCTATATAAAAAACAAGGTTGAATTCTGGAACGGGATACTGGCTGCACAGGCAATAAGGCAGAGCGACAGGATAGATAAGAACGTTACAAACGACCCGTCTCACCTGATAAGGCTCCCTGATACGCTGCATGGTGAAACTGGGCTTGTGGCGAAGAGGATAAAGTCATTGCACGACCTCAGCAGCTTCGATCCGATGACCAAGGCACTGGCATTCAGTGCGAAGCCCATACGTGTAAATGCAAATGTGCCGCATGAGCTTTCTATAGGAGGCAGCACATATGGACCCTACAGCGACAAGCTTGTCGAGCTTCCGCTCTACGCGGCAGTTTATCTGATGCTCAAGGGGATGGCAGAGCTCCCAGAATGAATATTTGATGGGCAGCCTGTGCTGCTGGGATAGATCCGATCAGACTACCAAATTTTTGGGCTTTACCAAAAGTTTAAATAATAAGGCATGCAAATAGATTTCTGCTGTTTTATATTTATTATACGCTGCAAGTGGTTATTGTGAATGGATATAAACATATAAAGAATACTTTTAAGGCAGAATTCAAGAACCAGGATATCGTCGCGAAGAGCAGGATAGCAGGATGGAAGGATATGCCTGTCGTCGCGAAGCTGGAGAAGCCTACAAATATAGCTAGGGCGAGGGAGCTGGGATACAAGGCTAAACAGGGCGTCTTTGTAGCCAGAATACGGGTGGAGCGCGGACTAAGCAAGAGGCAGAAGGTCAAGGGCGGAAGGAAACCGTCGAAGAGCGGCAGGTTCTTTGCATATTCAAACTCTCTTAAATCAATTGCCGAAGGTAGGGCCGCCAGGAGATTCAACAACTGCGAGGTGCTGAATTCTTACTATATAGGCGAGGATGCGAAATACAAGTTCTTTGAGGCGATAATGCTTGACAGGTCGCACCCTTCAATATTGAATGACAAGGTATACAGCGAGGTAGTATCTAGGAAGGGAAGAGCATTCAGGGGACTTACCAAGGCCGGGAGAAAGCACAGGAATTGAGATGCAGAGACGAATTAAGGCTGCGCTGAAGATCTCAGTTGGAAACGATGCCGATTATTATAAGGACATTCTTGACGGAATAAATTCGAAGGCTGTTTCTGTCAAGGTCTCTTCTTCTAGAGAGGAGATTTTTGTAGAGTTTGAGGCAGGTTCGGTAAGAGCCGTTGCTTCCGCACTGGAGAGTTTCTCGAGGAGGCTCTCTCTCGCGGGAAGGGTACGGGATCTGGCGCAGGATGTTAGGAAGCCAAAAATTCCGCTGAAGAGATAATATTATAAACGTTTAATATAAAAGGTAGTCTTGTTTAACTCCTTGTTAAGTGAAAGGAATGAGGAAAGGATCCTTAGAATTTTGGCCGCATAGACGCGCGAAGAAGCAGATGCCTAGGTTCAGGAGGTATGCTGCAGTTAATGAGGAGACCGAACTGGGAGGATTTGTCGCTTTCAAGGTGGGAATGACGCACGTCTCCATGATAGACGACAGCGAATCCCCATCCAAAGGGAGCGAGGTCTCAAGGGCGGTAACAATACTCGAGATGCCTAAGCTTACCGCATACGGAATTAGGCTCTACAAGAAGGGTTATCTTTACAGGCAGGCTTACACGGAATATTTCGATCTTGAGACTGCAAAGAAGTTTGGTATAGAGAGCAAGAATGACGTTAAGGCCATTAAAAATGATTCTGCATTCGAGGATGTGATGCTGCTTGTATTTTCAGACAGTTCCAATCTTGGCTTCGGCAACAAGAGGAAGATGCGCTTCGAGATACCGGTAGGTGGAAAGGATAAGGACCAGAAGCTGAGCCATGCCCTTAGCATTATGGGCAAGGAACTGAAAGCATCAGATATCATCAAGGCTGGAGAATATATTGATGTTAAGAGCATAACAAAGGGCAAGGGATGGGCAGGAGTCATCAAGAGATATGGAGTATCGACGCAGGTGAGAAAGGCTACCGGAAAGGTAAGGCATGTCGGTACGCTTGGGCCATGGCATCCTCCAAAGGTAATGTTCTCGGTTCCACACTCCGGGCATATGGGATATAACTTCAGAACTGAGCTGAACAAGAGGATCCTTATGGTTGGTAAGGCTTCTGATGCGGCACGTGTAAATGTTTCGGGAGGATTCCCAAACTACGGGCTGGTAAGCAATGATTTCCTTGTTGTTGACGGTTCTATACCAGGGCCTGCCAAGAGATTGGTAAGGGTAAGAAAGGCCATAAGGAGCAGCGGCAAGATCGCGGAGCCGCAGATATCGTATATATCGGTTGCCGCAAAGAATGGTGCTTGATTTGAAAGTCTATGGTTCAGATGGTAAAGTTGCCGGGGAAGTCACATTGCCTAGCGTTTTCCACGGAAGATTCAGGAAGGATATAGTTGAGAGAGCATTGCTCTCGGAGATGAGCAGAAAGTATCAGCCACAGGGGCACAGTCTGCTTGCCGGTTTGCAGACAACAGCAGTATACGTGGGCAGATATGATGCAGGATACAGGGTGGGTAGGCATATGGGAATCGCAATAAGGCCGAGGCAGAAGCTTGGCGGAGGAGCACAGGGAGATGTCCGAAGAATTCCATCCAGCGTAAAGGGAAGGAGAGCGCATCCGCATAAGATAGAGAAGACCCTCAGAGAACATATTAATGTAAAGGAGTATGTAGCCGCGCTGAGATCCGCTGTGGCGGCGAGTGCTGACGCAGAGCTTGTAAGAACCAGACATTCGGTAAAGGTGAATGAACTGCCATTGATAATAGACGAGAAGGCAGAAGCGCTGCAGAAGACAAAGGATGTAAGCAAGATGCTTGTATCGCTTGGGATAGCTGATGACCTTGAGCGTTCAAAGAAGCCAGAATTGAGAAGGGGGCTTAGGAGGCTCTCAAACAGGAGGAAGTTCAGGAAGAGCGTGCTTATAGTGGCAAGCAAGGGCAGCAGTATCATTGCTTCTGCGGCAAATATAGCAGGCGTGGATTCTTGTTCGGTTGATGATATCTCGATAGAGAGGCTCGCTCCCGGGGCAGAGCCCAGGCTTGTTATATGGAGCTCGAAGGCAGTAGAGGGGCTTGAGAGCGCGATAGAAGCCAAGGGAGAGAAGAAGGTGTTATGATGGGTGTCTTGTTTTTCCCTGTTGCTACAGAGAAGGCCCTGGGCAAAGTGGATTATGGAAATATAATAACGTATGTGGTAGATACAAGGGCGACAAAGGCGCAGATACGCAAGGAATTTGAGGAGACTTTCGGTGTTAAGGTGGCAAAGATAAATACAGGGATAAGCATAAAGAATTCAAAGAAGGCTTATATAACATTAAGAAAGGAATATAGGGCAGAGGAGCTCGCCAAGAAGCTCAAACTGGTCTGATAGGTGGTTGAATGGGCAAGAGATTGAAGCAGCAGCGCAGAGGAAAGGGTAGCCTTGCCTACAGGAAACCGCCAAACACATTCAAGGCGGATGTCAGATTCAAGAAGGTCCAGGCACAGGGAAAGATATATGGCGAGGTTCTTGAATTCATTGACGATCCGGGGCATACAGGCCCGCTCATGAGGGTAAAGTACGATGACAACAGCGAGGAGATGCTCATAGCACCTGAAGGCATAAGGATAGGGGACAGGATTGAGGAAGGCGCTGACGCGTCCGTCTCCCTTGGCAACATACTTCCATTGTCCAAAGTGCCGGAAGGTATGCCGGTTTACAATATAGAGAGCCTCCCTGGAGATGGGGGGAAGTTTGTGCGTGCATGCGGCGCTTATGCAACCATAATAGGCCGTGTTGGTGATAAGGTAAACGTACTGCTACCTTCAAAGAAGACCATAGAACTTAACATAAACTGCAGGGCCGAGATAGGAGCCGTAGCAGGAGGAGGAGTAACTTCACAGCCGATAATGAAGGCGGGTAAGAGCCATTATATAATGCATGCGATAAACGCAAAGTGGCCTGTCAATAGGGGCGTCAAGTCCAATCCTGTCGACCATCCGTTTGGAGGGAAGCAGCATCACAAGGGAGCATCCAGCATGGTCTCCAGAAACGCGCCTCCTGGTGCAAAGGTAGGACATATAGCCGCAAGGCGCGTGGGAAGGCGCAAGAGAGGTTGAGTTAGATGGCAAGAATATTCTTATACAAGGGAAGGAGCATCGAGGATCTGCAGAAGCTCAGCATTGCTGAGTTTTCCAAGCTGGTGAAGGCCAGGCCGCGAAGGGCGATAAAGAGGATGGCACCTGATTACAAGGACCTTATAAAGAAGGCTGAGAAGATAAAGGCGTCTGGCGCTGCAAAGCCGGTAAGGACGCATACACGCGAAGCGGTGATAATACCGCAGTGGGTCGGGATGCGATTTGCGGTCTTCAACGGCAAGGAGTATAAGGAATTCGATGTGGTTCCTGAGATGCTTGGGCATAGGCTTGGGGAGTATTCTTTTACCACCAAGGCCGTGGTGCATTCTGCGCCTGGAATAAGGGCTACGAGAGGAAGCAAGTTCCTGGCTGTGAAGTGATTTTGTGGCATATTCGATTACGCATAAGATTGATGGAGTAGTTCTTGCGATGAAGCAGGAGATAAACGCCAGTTACAAGGATCTCGGCGCTGTCTGCGACGCTATAAGGTACAAGAATGTCAATGACGCAGTCGAGTACCTTGAACAGGCAAGGGAGATGCATATTGCAGTGCCTTACAAGAGACATAACAGGCATATGGGATTCAGGCATGAGCTGCACGGAAAGAAGGGAAAGTATCCGCAGAAGGCCGCACGCGAGGTTGCGATAGTGCTGCAGAACGCGATAGCAAACGCACGCAACAAAGGATTTGACGAGAGCTCGATGGTTGTGCTGCATGCGGCTGCAAACAAGACACATATAGAAAGGAGATATCCATCCAAGGGCAGCATCTCATGGGGCAGGGGAATGTACGGAAGGGGCTCTACCATGCACAGCGATCTGGAATATGCGAAAGTAGAGATAGGGATTGCTGAGAAGGATAAGGTTATGCAGCTTAAGAGCAGAGATTCGAAAAAGGCTATATCAAGGAGACTTAGGGAAAGGGAACCGAAGGTGCCGGAGGCGAAGGGTGCTTCAAAGGAGAAGCTAAAGGAGAGTAAAAAGTGATTTTTTGGTAGTGGAGAGAAAATTCATCAACGACCTTGTGATAAAGAACAACATATCGAAGTATCTGGAGAAGGCTTTTGCCAAGGCAGGCTTCTCCAGGGTCGACATACAGAAGACCCCGGTAATAACCAGGGTTACCGCATACGTTGCAAACCCGGGAAGGGCGATAGGCAGGGGCGGCGAGACTATAGATATGGTAACGGAAGATATAAAGAAGAAGTTTGGTATAGAGAATCCGCAGATAAGCATAGCCGAGGTAAGCAACCAGCGCCTTGAGCCAAGGCTCGTCGCGAAGTACATAGCCACGTCCCTTGAGAGGGGGGTAAACGCAAGGAGACTTCTGCATACGGTAATAAAGGAGATTATGGAGAGCGGGGCTCTTGGAGCCGAGATAACCGCAAACGGAAAGCTTGCGGCTAAGGGCGCAAGGGCAAAATCGATAAAGGTCAGGTTGGGTTACCTCCCGAAAGCTGGAAACGTGGCCAGGCTTGTCGATGAGGCGAAGATCGCCTCGTATCCTAAGTATGGGGCCATAGGCGTGCAGGTGAGGATAGTGCAGCCTGATACGAAGTTCCCTGCAGGCACTACGAAGAAGATAGCCCTGCCGAAGAGCATTGCCGCTGCAACAACCAGATAAGGTATTTATATGAGAACATCGGAATTAAGATCTTTGTCAACAGAGGAGCTCGTATCCAAGCTTAAGGGCCTGAGGCTCGATATAGGGATCGAGAAGCGCAAGATAGCTGCCACAGGAGTTGCAAGCAAGAAGGTCAAGCTTAGGGAGATGCGTAGGACTGTTGCGCAGATACTTACACTGCTTAATGAGAGAGGGATGAAAACAAATGCCTGAAATGTGCCCGAAGTGCGGATTGCCCAAGGAGATATGCGTATGCGAGATCCTGGACAGGGAGACAAACAGGCGAATAAAGGTTTATACTGTAAAGAAGAAGTTTAGAAAGTACATGACAGTGGTTGAGGGGCTCTCCGGGGAAGAGATGGAGAAGACGGCAAAGGAGCTCAAGCGTATCCTTGCGTGCGGCGGGACATACAAGAACGGCATGATAGAGCTGCAGGGAGAGCATAAGGATGCAGCACGGAAGGCCTTGGTTGAGATGGGCTACTCGAACGAGAGCCTTGACGTATTCTGAGCAGCAGCATAAATTAATTAAGTTTTATAGGATAGCTGTATTGATGTTCATGCGCTGGTTGGCTATGAGACTGCTCCTGATTATGGTCTCCGCGTTTATTCTTGCTTCCGAAGTCAATGCGGCCACGTATGTAAGCATAGTAGGGCCGAGAAACGCAACGCTTTACAACAACCAGAGCATATATCTTGGCAAAGTCGGCCCTGGAGAGAGCTTCTATATCTCCGCGTCGCCAAACACGACCAATGCACAGGGGCAGTCCGTTGTGCTTGGTTGGGATACTATAGAGGCGATCTCACTGCCGGCAGGCTGGGATTCACAGAAGGCCGCGCTGTACGAGGATCCTATGAAGATGAAGGTAACGGTGCCCTCGAATGCAAAATCAGGAAAATATATGATAACCGTAAGGACAGTCAACCTTAACAACTACTCAAAGATAGGCAACCTTACCTTTTACGCTTATGTCAACGTAACCCCTGATGTCTTCAGGCTGATAGTGACTCCGTCCTCAATAGACGTGGGGCCGGGGCAGCCTGGAGACCTGTACGTGACGATAAACAATACAGGCATATCAGACGATCCTTTCATAATAAACGCGTATGGGCTTCCTGCGTGGAACTCCTCTGATGAGGTCATCTCGCTGCATTCCACAAGGAACTCTTTCGTGTACCCTGTCTATCTCTATGAGCCTGGAAGCTACAGGTTCAACCTCACCGTCTCCTCTGCTACAAGCCCGCTCATAAATGAATCTTATGGAATAAACATGACAGTTAAGGAGGACCTTGCAAATGATTACCAGGCTCTTGACAAAGGGATAGCGCTCTCGCCTGTAATAGAGGAGCCAGTATATTCCTTCATATCCATTCTTGACAGTGCATACAGGTATATCTCTGCAAAGGTGTGATTATGGGTGAGAAGGGCCCTGCGAAAGCAGGTTTTGTATATGTTAGGGCAGCTGCCATTGAGGATCTGTGCAGGTATGTTTCCCGCTTCGACTTTACTTCGGATAACCTGTTCGCCTCAGAGCTTGAAGGCAAGAGGGTGGTAATGGCCATAGGCGAGGCTTTCGAGAACAAGGTAATATGCTATTATGTCCCTTATGAGAAGAAGGCAGAGCTCATTGAGTATATGGTTCCGCAGGTACATGGTGAGAAGGAGGCAGCAGTTGCAGTTGAGAGGATAGAAAGGCAGCCGGCGCATTATGTGAATATAATCGATGTAGGGCTTAGGGATATAATCAGGAAGAAATTCGGGAAGGGTGAGGTTGCGCTGCTGCGTGCTGCAGGACATGAAGACATAGTGCGTGCCTTGGTGAAGAGGGGTATGAGAGACGAATATATAACGCATATTTACTCCTTTGCATATAAGGGCTTCCGAGTTATAGGGGCATTCGACATTGTTGAGGAGCTGCAGAATGGGAGAAAGGCTTTTTATTATTCGGTTTCAACCAATAATACAGACGCTGCTTTCGCAAGATACAGCTATATAGATAATCGCGTTGACTTTTCAAAGACATTCGGCGAACATAATTATATGTATGTTAAGATAATCAACCTTGCAGAACCTTTCCCGTTCTTCGATAATGTGCCCGCTTAGCTCAGTGGTAGAGCGCCTGGCTGTTAACCAGGAAGTCGCAGGTTCAATCCCTGCAGCGGGCGATGCGCTTCTTTCTTCACTTTTGTTCAGAGTCAACATTGTCATTATTTTTGGCCGCTACGAATATCCAGTGTCTGTGAAATTTATCATACATCTGCCCATACATGCCAAACGGCATTTGGTGCAGTTCTTGGAACCTATCATTTTCTGCTTCAACTGCAAGCCTGTCAAATACTGCTCTCACTTCATCGTACTTGCCGGTAACAAATACGGCGTACATCTCTCCTAGCACAGGTTCATATTGCGGAGCCGCCATCCAGTCTGCGGCAGATATATCTATCGCCCCATTTTTAATGTGTGCATTTATGATCCTGTTATGCTTTTCTGGGGGGAACATGCTTTTCATAGCCGTGTTCGCCAGTTTTGTCAACGTCAGGTCTCCTCCAAAGCATTTATGGTAAAAGGTCATCGCTTCGGCGCAGTCACCGTCAAATAAGAGAAATGGAGTGGTTTGTAGCATATTTTCACCTTTTTAGCTATACAAGATTCAAATTATTTAAATCCTCCTTGTCGGGGATGTGACTGTGGCGCATCTTGTGCTTCTGGAGATGCGCTTCTGACGCAATGTATTATCCATATTGACAAAATCTGTTGCTATCCTGGCTGGTGTAGAGTCTGAATGATTTACAGCTTCTTAGCGATTACGCAATAACCGTGATAATGCTTTTTCCCTACATGCAATCTAAGTATCTCATAATTTCTTAGAAATTGCATCAGTTCTTCTTTATCAAAAGAGTGATGAGGGACTCCATTTTCTGGACCAGACAAAGGAATATAGGTATGCGATTCTGACCACTTATGGCTTACTGGTTTTCCGTATTCAATCCACGTTTTTTCTATCTTTTTAGCGCCTTCGTAATCTGGTACCTGCAAAAACAGTAACCCTCTGCTTTTTAGTATTTTGCCGATTTCTTTGAAAATCTTCTTTACATTCTTGGTGTTAGTATGGTGAATTGATCTTGTTGCTATTATTAAGTCGAAGCTATTTCTCGGATAAGGTAAACTTTTTGTAAAATCATTGGTTTTGAGTATTGCATTAAGGCCGTGTTTGCTTAAGTTTTTCTGCAGTTTGCTGATTGCAGATGAATTATTATCTATTCCGTATACATTGTATCCTTTTCTTGCAAAATAAATGACATGCCTCCCATGCCCGCATCCAATATCAAGTATCTTTGATGGTGGATTGTCTCTAAGAAGTTTTTCAATAAAACTTACTTCTGGCTCGACTTTGTATCCCTTCTTCTTATACCACTGAGTCCAGGTAGTCTTCATGTACTTCTAATTTATTATAGACAACTATCTTATTATTCCGACTTGGGATCTTAACTGATAGATGCAACGTGAGATAACTTTATCTTAGTTAAGCGGTTGTTGGTGTCTTGAACTACCGACATGCATACTTCTTGCATGCGTATAATAACATAACATATTTATATATGTCAATATATGATATATAACGACCTTTATGCCAGATATGGAGATAAAGAACATGGTAAAGCTGTTTACGGTGCTCTTGCTCAGCGAGAAAGAGCAGTACGGATATGAGATAATGAAGGAGATAAAGAAGAGGACTGGCAAAAACGTCAGCCCGGGGCAGATATATCCGTTCCTGAGGCAATTGGAGAGCTATAATTATGTCGAGGCAAGAGGCAGGAAAGAGAGGGATAAACAAGCATATTATCTTACTCCGGAAGGGAGACGATTCGTTAAGAGGCTTTCTGGCAGGTTTGGAACTATATTTGAGATAGCAATAAAGGCCAGGCTCACTGTATGCGCGCATTGCGGCTGTGAAATATACAAAGGCGGCTACAAGGAGATGATAAATGGAAAATCCATAAATTTCTGCTGCAAGAATTGCGCTAAGGGCTACATGAGAATGGATCTTGGATGATGCAAGCAGAATGAAGCGGCATAGGGCCTAATGTGATGGATTAATGAAAATGTCAATAACGGATTCAGTACGTGATTGCCATTGAATGTATTATGGTTAATTGTGTAAAGGAGGAGAAAATGAAAGATCTGGTATGTAATATGGATGTGAAGGAGAGTTCCGAATTCAGGAGCACGTATAAAGGCAGGGTGTATGCCTTTTGCTCTGCGAGCTGTAAGAAGAGTTTCGATAAGAACCCCAGAGTGTATGTCAAAAGTTGATGGTTATCTGAGGGTGGCTGCACCGCCGCGATGCAGACACGATATCATATAGGATGGTGTGCATATGGTCTTGTGCTGCCTGTGTGCATCTGCAGGTGCATCTGGCAGACCACTCTTTTGAATCAAGCAAGAAGAAGTAATATTATGGCAACAGACCCTGTATGTGGCATGCATGTAGACGAAAAAACTTCAGCATTAGCTGCAGAGAGGGAAGGCAGAAAATATTATTTTTGCAGTACAAGCTGCAAAATCCAATTCGAGAAGCCTGAGAAGGAGATAAAAGCTTTGCAATATGCCCTTTTGGTCTCCTGGCCTATCACAGCCTTTGTCGCTATACTTACTTATGTTCTGCACCTGCCTGCTGGAAATTACATTATGCTTGTCATGGCAAGCGTAGTCCAATTCTATTCAGGAAGGAGATTTTATGCAGGGATAGTCGATGCTATAAAGAACAGATCTGCAAATATGGATACGCTGATTGCCCTAGGTACGAGCGCAGCGTGGACTTATAGTGCCGTTGTAACTCTTTTCCCGTTTGTTTTTCCTTCTGGAAGCGTGTACTTCGATACATCGACAATAGTGATCTCGTTAATACTTACAGGGACTTACATGCAGAGGCTGGCCGAATCGAGGGCGGCAACTGCCATCTCGTCCCTCGTGGCTATGCAGCCCCATATGGCGCATATGATAGATGGCGATAAGGTCGTTGAAATTTCTATGGAGCAGATACGGAAAGGGGATCTGCTGCTGGTAAAACCTGGTGAGAAGATACCTGCCGATTCAGCAGTTGTAAAGGGAAAATGTTCTGTTGACGAATCTATGATTACTGGAGAAAGCATACCTCTTACCAAGAGACCAGGGGATGTGGTTATAGGAGGCACCATGAATGTCACTGGCTCGATTATGATCAAGGTTATGAATGTGGGAGAAGATACTACGCTATCACAGATAATAAAAATTGTACAGGATGCTGCTTCGAGCAAAGTCCCGGTACAGGAACTTGCTGACAGGATTGCAGCTTATTTCGTACCTGTGGTAGTGCTTGTAGGATTTGTGGCTTCGGTTTCCTGGTATCTTGTGGGGGGAGTGGGTGTTAATATTGCTATGCTTATATTCGTAAGTGTTCTGATAATAGCTTGCCCTTGTGCATTGGGCATAGCGACCCCGGCGGCATTGCTGGTGTCTTCAGGCATGGCAGCTAAGAACGGGATACTGATAAAGAGCGGGGACGCACTACAGAAGGCAAGCAAAGTAGATACTGTTGTGTTGGACAAGACAGGAACGCTTACGAAGGGCAAACCAGAGGTTATTGAGATAGTGGCTGTTCTCGGTTACAATAAGACCGACGTGCTTAGATTAGCAGCCACTGCAGAGATAAACTCAGAACATGTGATAGGAAGGGCAGTGGTAGAAAAGGCTGAGGGCGAGGGGATAAAACCGGAATTCCCTAGAAGTTTTACCTATAGAGAAGGCAGCGGGATTGTTGCTGTGGACAAGAAGGGCAGAAAGATTGTTGTGGGTAATAGGGATTTATTCGATAAAAGGCAGGTCGCGGCGGTAGCAAAGCCTATGCGGGAGCTTGAAGCAAGGGGCGGAACTACTCTTATTGTAGGCATGGACGGCAAGATTATAGGGTTAATAGCTCTCGCAGACGCTATGAAGGAGGATAGCAAGAAGGCCGTAAATAACTTAAAAATGGCCGGATATGAGATATGGATGATAACCGGGGATAATGAGAGGGCTGCGTCAGCGACAGCTGATGTGTTAGGCATAAGAAATGTGATTTCGCATGCAAAACCCAAAGATAAGATAGATATGGTAACTAAACTGCAGAAGAATGGCAAGGTTGTTGCCATGGTCGGGGATGGGATAAATGATGCGCCGGCACTTACGAAAGCCGATGTTGGGGTAGCAATCGGTGCAGGGACTGATGTGGCGCTTCAGTCAGGCAGCATCATACTTATAAATAACAATATACGCGACGCTTTTATCGCGCTGCAGCTTGGCAAGAGGACAATGGGGAAGATAAGGCAAAACCTTTTCTGGGCATTCGCATATAACATAATCCTCATCCCTGTAGCCGCTGGCGCGCTGATACCATTCTTCACAGTAAGCATCTATGATATTTTGCCGACTTTTGCTGCGTTGGCAATGGCTTTCAGCTCTGTGACTGTTGTCTCAAATTCATTATTGCTGAGGCGCTTCAGATTCTACTGATTGTTCTGGTAGAGACTAAGGTTTTTTAAACCAGCGATGATATTTTATTAGGTAGAATGTGCAGCAGATGCAAGCCGCGGCTAAGATATGGCAGGTATGCTTCTGATTTTGTTTTGGGCAGGTTTCTTGGAGGTTGGGGATTTTATTTTGTTGGGTCTGATTTAGCAAAAGACCTTAAACCTGATGTGATAGGGTGCAGATGTTCGTGCAGCAGCGGATGGTTAGATAGCTATGGATGTAGGAAATGCAGACATGTGATATCCAATGAAGAAAAGGGATTAAAGATCAATGAAGATGCAAGGGAATTTTATCACAAAGCCCATGACGCGGCGCATAATAAGGATTATAACTTGGCGCATTCGCTATTGATTGAGGCTTTTGGAAAGGATAAGAACTTCCCTGGCATATATGAAGGGCTTATTGTCACATCCATACGTATTGGCAATTATGAAGATGCAAGCAGATATGCTGAGCTTTTCCTTACAAAAATGCCAAACAACGCAAGACCATATTACTGGATGGGAAGAGTGGTACTTGCCAAGGATAAAGATTACAAAAGTGCGTTGCGGTACTTTAAGGATGCGGCTAACCTTGATGCAGATAATTATCTTTATTATTCGTTGTGCGGCTTTTGCTATTATAAACTTGGCAGTTATAGCGTTGCCCTTACTTCGTTGAACCTGGCGTTAAAGAGGAATCCCAAAGACTTTAAGTCGTTGATCTTGAGAGCAGATATCTATATCAAATTGGGTAGTAAAACTGAGGCCATAAATGACCTTAAGTACGCCTTGGAGATTGCCGGAGAAAATGCAGCGGCCAGAAAACTGCTTGAGAAGGTTAAAGCACCTTAGCCAATGTTGCCCGTAATACATATGCTGGTTTGCCTTATATAACTATTTTTATATATACTCTACTTATTTGTTTATGGTAAAGTTTTGGAGTATTGTTAGACGGGTAATAGAATGAGAAAAAGAAAGAGCGGATTTAGTAGTGAGGAGATAGCAGCGATGAAAGATCGTGTCATGGAGCTTAATGCGAAAGAAGAGAGCGGAGAGAAGGATGTACTTGCTGCTATAGAGAAGATGGAAGAGCCTGCAAGATCAATGGCGAAAGAGATTCATGAATTGATAGCCTCGGTGGCTCCTAGCCTGCAGCCAAGGACTTGGTATGGGATGCCTGCTTATGCAAATGGTAAAGATGTCGTGTGCTTTTTCCAGAATGCAGGGAAGTTCAAGGCAAGATATTCTACTTTGGGCTTCAGCGACAAAGCACACCTTGACGAAGATGGCATGTGGCCCACCTCTTTTGCGTTGAATAAGCTTACAGCGAAGGAGAAGACAAGGATAGCAGAATTAGTTAGGAAAGCCGTAGCTGTAAAATGAGCTCGACCCTGCGGGTTACGCCTTGAGTCTACATCTCCTGTCTATATGATTGTGGTTTTCCTCTATGGATTTATAAAATATCTGCGTTCATTGTTTAAGTTTTATAGAGAACTCTATTAGTTTGTTAAGCAGCGAACCTATCCTTTTCTGGACTTCCGTGTCTTTTAGTTCTCCGTTCTCGCTTATCTTTTCAGATGCAAAGGTGACTATTACCTCTGGCTTTACTACTGCATACACATTAAGGAAGATGAAAATCTGGCGAAGGTGATACTGCGCCCGTGATCCGCCCATGGCACCTATCGATGCACTCATTATTGCTGCTGGCTTCTCATCAAATGGATTGTCAGGGCGTGAAGACCAGTCTATAGCATTTTTAAGCACGCCAGGTATAGAATAGTTATACTCCGGCGTTGATATAAGCAGTGCATCTGCCTCTTTTATCTTCCTTTTTAGCTTGACGACTTTCTCAGGCGGGTTGCTCTCTGTATCTTGATTGTATTCAGGTATTCCAGATAGATCAAAGATTTCAAGTTCCGAATTATCTGGCATCATTTTCTTGGCAGCGTATAGCAGAGCTGTATTATATGAGCCTTTTCTGAGGCTGCCTGAGATCCCAAGTATCCTTACTTCTGTGCCGTGCATATAGGAATATTTAAATTATATTTGTACCATTTCAGCGTATGCTATTCACTTGCCTCCTATCTTGAACATCTTTGTGCCGCAGACTGGGCATTTGCCGGATGTTGCCTTCTTTCCGTTCTTCATTGTAACTTCCTTAGCCTCTTTCATCTCCTGCTTCTGCTTACATTTTACACAATATGCTTCCATTTTATCGCCAATTTATTGTTGTATTTATAATATAAAAATTCGGCGGTTTGGGCTTAGTCCTGATTCTTGCGGCCTCTTTTGGGCATGCCCTTTGACAGAGCCGGATTTTTAGCATAATCATCCTTTGCTTTTCGGCCCTGGCTGTCGATCTCGCCGCGCGCTATTCTAGTTGAAGATATAGGCCTGCCGTCGTACGCCTTCGCATAACCTACAACAGTTATCTTTATCGTGTGTCGTTTGTTTTTCCTTCTTATTGAGTTTATCTCTCTTGCGGCCTCTGCAGTTTCCGGGCTCACTACTATATAATCAAAATCCTCTGTCAACGTAGGCCCGTATTTATCTCTTAGCGGGCTTATTTTGTACTTTTTGTTGTATTTTGAGACAAATTCCTTAAGTTGCCTGAGCCGCTGTCGGTAACTCTGAGATGTTGATTTGTGGTTTTTTACATAGTTGTCAGTGGTAAGGCCTATGTATACACTATCGCCTATTGAGAAAGCCTTGCGTAAAAGCTTCTTGTGGCCTTTGTGCAGGAACGCAAACGTGCCTCCGACTACTGCTTTTTTCATGAACGCATATCCGCTTCCCATGTTTATTAATTGGAGCGTTGCGATAATGCCTTAATATAGTTATAGGTATATTTTATACAGTAATTATCGTCAGAGTGTTAACTTGAAAAAATTTTCTGATATGCAGCTTAGGCAGGATCTTGTAGCTGAACTTGAAAGGATGGGCTTTACCACGGCTACTGAGGTTCAGGAGATTGCACTTCCGATCACACTGAGCGGACGCGATGCGATAGTGAGGGCAAAGACCGGCTCTGGGAAGACCATAGCATTCTTGATGCCGATAATGCAAGGCTCTAGAAGAGAACGCGGGATATATGCAGTTATACTTGCGCCGTCGAGGGAGCTTGCAGTGCAGATATTCTCGGTTACAGACAGGCTGGCACGTGCAGTGCATGAAAAGGCAGTGCTCGTATATGGAGGGGTATCGATAAATGCGCAGATAGACAGGATAAGGCAGGGGGCCAGTATATTGGTAGGCACACCGGGGCGTGTCCTGGATCTCATGGAGAGGGGGGCGCTGAGATTTGACAAGGTACGCTTCCTTGTCCTTGATGAAGGAGATACGATGCTTGATATGGGTTTTATAGCCGATATCGAGAGGATAATATCAAGCGTGCCTGAGAACAAACAGCTTCTTCTTTTCTCCGCGACAATGCCGAAGGAGATTGTAGGCATAGCCCAGAGGCATATGAAACGTGATTACGCAACGGTGATAGTAGGCAAGGAAGACGAGCTTTCGGTAAAGACCATAACGCATTTTTATTTTGTGGTTCCGCGAAATCTTAAGTTTGCTGCACTTCTTGCTTATATAGACCAGAACAAGCCCAGGAAGGCGATAATATTCGTTAGGACGCAGAGAGAAGCAGACCTTGTATACAAAGTTATAATAGAGCAGGGTAACGACGCGATGGTGCTTCATGGAGGCATGACGCAGGCGAAGAGGGAGACCTCACTGCACCATTTCAGGAACAGGTCGCAGTTCTTGATAGCAACAAACGTAGCGGCACGTGGGCTTGATATAGAAGGCATAACCGATATAATAAATTTTGACGCGCCCGAGGATCCTTTTGTTTATGTGCATAGGGTAGGAAGAAGCGCGAGGATGGGAAAAGAAGGAAGGGCTTTTACCCTGATAACTCCGAATGAAAAAAGCATAGTCAATGATATAGTCTACGATGCCAATGTAGATTTGAAGGAAATAAAATTAAGCGTGGAGAAATATAGGAACATCAAGATTCCGTGGAGCAGTGGCAGGAGGCGCGAATTCGGAAGAGGAGGAGACAGGGAGCATAGAGGCGGGTTCAACAGGAGTTACGGAAGGCCTCACAGGGGAAGAGGAGGCAGGTTCGGTTAGATAATGTCCATTTTGTATTAGCTTATAAGCTTTTGCAGTGGAAATATTATAACAAAAAGTGAATGTATGGGAATAAGAGTAGAAAGAATAGACTATGTGTCTTTTGCGAAGTTTTATGCCATAATTTCTGGCATAATAGGGCTCCTGTACGGATTGGTAGGTTTTGCAGCAGGGCCTGCAGCAGGAGTAGTTACCTTGGTCATCGGGCTCGTAGGAGGCCTGATAGGAGGATTTATAGGTGGATTGGTTTTTGCTCTTCTGTACAACGTCCTCTTCAAGAGAGTAGTTACTTTTGAAGTAAACTAATTTTATTTTTATTTTTTTTCTTTTTGTTTGCTATTTTTTAATTTTTATGTTTAGGTTATAGTATGTCGGAATTTATGTGCAGCCAGTGTGGGAGCGATGAGGGCACAATATACGCATGCGGAAGCTGTGGAGGATATTTTTGTTCTGCGTGCGTTGTGCGAGGGAACAATTCCATAATATACTGCCCCCAATGCTCTCCTCAATGCTATGTAGCGCATCAGGGATGATGCGGGAGTTTTATGGCAGAGAAGGGGATATCGCTATTGACAGAAAGGCACAAGAACATGATATTGTTCGTGCTTGTGCTTGGAGTCATGATGTCGGCCATAGACAGCACCATAGTGCTCCTTGCGCTGCCGGTGATGGTGCAGCAGCTCCATTCGAGCATAGCCACAATGATATGGGTTATATTGATTTACATACTTGTCGTCTCAGTAGCTTCAACACAACTTGGTAAGATAGGGGACATCTATGGAAGGAGCAGGATGTTCAATCTTGGCTTTGCAGTCTTTACCGTTGCCTCTTTCTTCTGCGGGCTTGCGCCTACCGATATACTTCTCATATTCGGAAGGGGTGTGCAAGCCATAGGAGGGGCGCTGATGCAATCTAATAGCGGCGCTATAATTGCAGACACTTTTGACAGGAAGAGAATCGGGAGGGCTTATGGCTTTACTTCGCTTGGCTGGGGATTTGGATCTGTTTTGGGCATCGTCTTAGGAGGCATAATAACCACTTTTGTCGGATATAGATATATATTTTATATCAATGTACCGATAGGCATTGTTGCTGTAATTTTCGGGATTAGATATCTTAGGGATGGACTTTTATCGAAGCGCAAGATCGACTTGTTCGGCATGCTTATGCTGGCAGCTTCCTTGCTGCTAATATCTTATAGTGCAATAACAATATCCACAATAGGGTTGGATTATGCTAATTTCATTATGCTCTTATTTGGCGTGGGATTGCTCTACTTGTTTATAAAGATCGACAGGAAGGCAGCAAGCCCTACAATCAACTTCAGCGCTTTTGGGAACAGGATACTCAGGAATTCCATGCTTGCCTCTTTTTTTCAGAGCCTTGGATATATAGGGGTTGTATTTGCACTTATAATGTACCTTCAGGGAGTGCGTGGGATAAGCCCTTTCAATGCGGCGTTGCTGCTCGTGCCGGGTTATATAATAAGCAGCTCTCTTGGACCTTTCATGGGTCGCTTTTCGGATAGGTATGGGGCAAAAAAGATAGCCACAGCAGGCATATGCCTCATGGCTGCTGGTGTAGTAGTTTACCTTACAATGACTGCAACTTCTTACATATACATAGTTATATTGGGTTCGGTTCTTGCTGGGACTGGTTCGTCAATGTTTTATCCTGCAAACAATAGTGCGGTAATGTCAAATGCGGAAGCACATTCGTATGGGAGTATCTCTGGGCTTCTCAGGCTCATGGGCAACCTTGGTACTCTCGGTAGTTTTGTTATGGTTATAACTGTCGCCTCTCTTGCCGTGCCGCGCGCGGTCGCATTTGAAGTTTTCATAGGCACATCGAAGATAGTAGGAGGCATATCGAAGGATTTTATGGTAGGATTTCATGCAGTAATGATAACTTCTATAATTATACTTGCTATAGCCGGAATACTATCCTGGACAAGAGGGAAGGAAAATAGAGGCGGATAGTTGTAGACTCTGTTGGTATTGTTTTTATATTGCTCACTCGATTCTTTGTCTGTTGCAAGTCTTTTTGCTTCTCAATATGCAATTAGGTGTATTTGGAATTGCCATTAAAGTATATCCTGTTTATGAAAGACTTTATCTGAGAGTATTCTAATTTATTTAACAATGAGCAAGAAAGTATCTTATTACACTTTATTATTCTTTTAGCATATGTTTTAAATGTTCAAAGGTGAGACAATAATAAAATATGAAAGTTTATTGGATAATGGCAAAATCAATGTAAAAATAATTGATGAAGCATGCCCGAACACCCCAGGAGTTTATTTTTATATATTAAGAAAGAGAGAAGAAGCCGTAAGATACCCGTTTGGACCAAGCAGGATAGTTTATATAGGTAAATCTGAGAACTTACGCAAGCGAATTAAACATCATTTTACCACAGATATGAAAAAGAAATTGCCTGGCTCTCACACGTTAGAATGGCCTTATCAAAATTATTTTACTGAAAATTCCTCTATGAAAGTCGACATTTTGCTTAAAGAATGTGAATGTAATACTGATTTTGAACTGCTTTTACTCGGAGAGTTCTTTAAAAAATATGGTGCACCGCCTCTTTGTAATGGTTCAGTACAAAGGAAAAGGTTATCTGCAGTACTGTCTGATTCAAAATTAAAGGCCTTGAGCGGCACTGCACGTAAACTCATATCTGAATTAGATGAGCCCGAGGGGATTTGAACCCCTGACTTGGTGGTTAAAAGCCACCCACTCTAGCCAAACTGAGTTACGGGCCCTATGTTGATTTTGATTGTCTTTTCTAATTAGGTTGCCATTATAAGTTAGGAAGTTGACAAATTTTAAGTCTTTCTGTTGAATATGCTTTTAGGAACTTGATATTTGATCTCAATTGGCCTTATTTTATTTCATACATTTGAAATTCTAAAAGACTTCCATTTCAAAAGTAATTTTGCATCAGAATACTGAGAAAAAGAGATGGTTATTCCTGATAGAACAAGCTTCGAGAATGCATATTTCTCATTTGACTGCATTCATCAATCGTATTTTGGGACAAAACCCTAGTTATGCGATAAAGTAAGTTATTTAAATTGCCTAGACAAATAATTTAGTGTTGTTAAATGGCTACTGAAAAGGTCTTATTTCAAGTATTATATACTAGTTGGAATGTTCCAAATTTTGTCGGTGGAGGCAGTATTATAAGTCCTGAAGGGCCTTATGGAGGAACTGAAGCTATACTTACAGCTACATTTACTAATACTAGAATAATTGCCACAGAGTTGCAGGGCGATGCAAAGGAGTATGCGGATAAGATATGGCTTAAGCTCGGTGGAGGTGGGTTGCTTTCTAGGTTTGCAATTGCGACGGGAGGATTACCTAACAAACTAGAAAAATTATTTAACGAACTTAAGTCATTGCCAGATAATAAGCAGATACTTACTAAAAATGTAAATATTAATATGAATTATGGAAAGACGGATTACGGATATCGTGCAAGCGATATCTATGTTCCCATGGAAATAGATTATAGGAAGGTTAAGAAGGTTGTGGTTTCTGGGCCTGGTATTATGTCTGCAGGGTCATGTAGTGTGAAATTTGACTGTGGATTGTTTAGAGGGTTAAACCGCCCTATGAAATTTTGGGCAAAAGACTCATTGCAGGATAGAATAGAGGAACTTATAAAATTAACTCCTTTGGCAGATAAACTTGTAGATAATTTGTAGTTGCGTTTTTTTCAGATAAAACAGTATAGAGATTATTATATTCTGCGTGCAAAGGATTCGTTCCTATAATATTTAGGTGTTTCTCACATAAATATTATGAAATGTTTGACTGTAATAGCAGATAGGTACAACTTTGTTGGATATGATTGTACGTATAAATATGAATGAGGTATTTGTACAAATGTATGCATCTGAGAATCAATTATGCCTAATCTAGGCCAAGCGCTCTGGATACAAGAGCGTTTATGTCGTTCGATGCTGTTGATCTGTTTATGGAGGAGTTCGATAAAAATATGAGCTGCACTAAAGACGCATTATACTTTATTACACATGCTGACCCGAAACTGTTTTCTGAAGGTGAAGATAATACAGCGTAGAAACCTGATGCGCCATTTTGCAAAGTAAGGTTAATAGGTCCTGTACTGTTTACTCCGACAGTGTTTCTTGATATATAAGAGATAAATGACTTTCCTTCAGTGTCAAGTGCTCTTGTTGCAACAGTAGAATTAATATAATTGACCCTTACGAGTAGTAGGAACTGCGAGGAAGGCCCGCTCATTGACACGATAGAAATGTTTGTGCTAAGATTTTCCCAGGTTGTATTAGTTATAGGGTCCATGTAATTCAAGCCTCGGAAGTACTCGGATGAACTATTTATCCCACTGGTGGAACCGCTATAATAATCTGGCGAAGACCACGTACCACCAAAAATCTTATCTATATAAATAGGGGTTATCGAACTGGATAAATAACTATTATTTGCCGCCTCAGCTAATATGCTTGTAGAAGTTAAAATTGTAGTAGTGTAATTAATGCTATGCGGAGTTGAGTTCTTGTTCGGAGCAGAAGTACTGTACGTAGGTTGGCTGCTGCTTGATTTGTAGAAATTTATTAGGGCAGCTAAAATCAGAATAATTACTATAATGGCTATAATAGACTTTATAGGCACGCTTTTTTGTGGTTTTGTATATTGTGCATCAGGCGAATGATATGGTCCGCTGACACCCTGTGTTGCATCGCTTGGGTTTCCCATGTTATAACTCTATGCATATTGTTAGGAAGTTGACAATTCTTAAGTCTTTCTGTTGAATATACTTTTGGGGGTTTTTCTCTCTCTTTTTGTCGTCGTAAGATGATAAGTGTGAGGTCTCCTGCGGCCATTAGTCGGCCTTGCCAGGAGACAAATTAACATGAATATAGAAGAGTTGAGTAATAAAATACCAGAGGTTTGTGCTGCTGCGCGTGTAATAGTGCAGCACTACGGGCATACTAGGAGGTTTGCCAAACATATCGTCGCATTAGTGATAAAGCAGATAGAAGGATTGACTGATGTAGAACCCGTGGATCTCGTCAGTATGAGGATTGGAAGAATAATTGGTTACAGGAAAAGGCCAGATTATTCTACCTTCTCTAAGGTCGGAGAACGTGCAGAACCAGAAATATTCGAAGAACTGAACAACTGGATCCTACAGGACAGACTTAACGGAAGGCAGATACGGCTAATAGCGCAGGACAGTACTGACGTTCCCGCATTTTCGCGTAGGGACAAGTATGCGAGAACTGGGCATAGGACTCCATCAAAGAGGGAACAGGAAGACGCAAACGGGAATGCGAATGATATGTTCTTCGGATATAAACTTCATGCAGTTGCAGATGCAGAAAATGTGGTTCCGATAGGGTTCTATATTGCACCTGGGAACAGGAATGACAAGGTTTTCTTCGGTGAATTGATAGGGCAAGTGAAGAGGAAGTTTAGACTTGCTTTCGGTGCAAAATATCTCGGAGACTCTGCGTATGACTCTACTGACATACGCGAACATCTGCATTATCACGGAATAAAGGATGTTATTGCAATAAATGGAAGAGGACATAGAAAATCCGAAACCCCGAAGGATCCTGAATATGGGAAAAGATGGGCAATAGAGAGGATATTCTCAAGACTGAAAGAAGTATTTGGTCTTGCAAAGAATAGGTTCATTGGTATGAAAAAGGTGTCAATTCACATCTATTCGTGCCTGATTGCATACTTGATGGTTTATCTGATGTGAGTGGTCATGTGTGTTGACGATGGTGGTTGTATGTAGATGTCAACTCCCTAATATTGTGTGTGCTTATAATTATATAAACTACACGCTATTACTCTAACAGGGCTATCTGAAGAGTAGTTATAGTGTGCCGGCGGTTTATAGGTATGATGCAGTCGGCTTAAATAGTACATTTTATATCATAATATCAGTGGCGCAATGAGAGAATTTAGCAAAATTCCTGCTGCGAAAGATGTAGTTAAGGAGGCAAGATCAGTATTGCTTAAGGATACTGGATTAAAGAGGGTTTATTTTGCGCATGCACAGCCAGATTATGGAACTAAAGAAGAGGCACATCAGCTGGATCTTATAGAAAAGGCCTTTTGGGCTGTGGATATAGTAAACCCTGCTGATGTGAGGGAGCATAAAATAAGGGATATGCAGTTTTATCTGGATATTGTAAGGGAATGTGATACTCTTGTCTTTACCAGATTTCATGGTTTTGTTCTGGGAGGAGTAGGACTTGAGGTTGAATTTGCAATTGAATCAGGTAAAGAAGTGTACGAGATTTCGGGGAACCGTCTTATAAGAGTTATTAATGTGCCTGAATATCTTGGGCATGACGAGACAGTGGCACTTTTTGTTAAACTCGGATTGAGGAAATAGGAAATTATTTTGGTAATTGGCAGCTTAAATTACTGCTTATCTGTATAGCAGGACAGATCGGCAGTAGTCATAGGAAGGGTTAAAATAAGGTCTTGGTATTTATTTTTGACGTTTTTGGATTGGTATGTATGACTGCCAGGAAGGAAGATGTGAAAGATAAGCACTGGTCCGACTTAATCGCAGAAGAAGTCATAAACAGGAAAAAAGCACCTTTTGTGATAAGCGGTGGCATGACCACCAGCGGACCTGCCCATTTTGGAACAGTCTGTGAGTTCCTCTACCCTTATGTGATAAAAGAGGCAATGAAGGCGAGTGGTGCTGAGGCAGAGTACGTGTTTGTTGGGGATATTTTAGACGCATTTGACAGCGTGCCGTTTGAGTTAAAAGAATATGGAGATAGGCTTAAGAGTGAGCTTGGAAAACCTCTTGTGCATGTAATTGACCCTCTGGGGTGCCATAAATCTTACGGTGAACATTATCTGGGTCAGGCAGAGGAGATAATGAAGGCCCTTAAGATAGAAGTAAGGCTGCTTAAGGCAAACGAGATGTATGAAAAAGGGGAGTTTGACAGGTTTGCAAGGATGTACCTTAGCAGGGAAGATAAGGTTAAGGAGGTTGTCGCTTCAAGCTCAAGGAAGCCAATAGAATCGATGAAGGGCTGGAGCCCTATTATGCCGATATGTGAGAAGTGTGGCAAGATAGCGACAACCAGGGTAACATCGCATAGCGCGGATGAATATGAGTATGCATGTGATAGAAAGACGGCCTACACGGAAGGGTGCGGCTATGTGGGAAGAAACAGAATAGAGGATCATAAGTATAAGCTGCAGTGGCGCCTGCATTGGCCTTCATGGCAGGTCATTTTTGGTACAAGCATAGAGGGAGGCGGGGTTGACCATATGACAAAAGGCGGGAGCTGGGATACTGCATATGCGATACACACTAAAATACTTCAGAATGATCCCCCTGTGCCTTTTAAGTTTGGTTTTGTACTGATACACGGGCACAAATACTCTAAATCCAAAGGCATAGGAATGAGTGTCGCAGAGGTTCTTAGGCTTATTCCACCAGAGATGCTCAAGTATGTGCTGATAGAGCCAAATATCCAGCAGAATAAGGATATAGAAGCGGACGGAGAGTCGCTCCTCCTTCTATATAGTGAATTTGAGAGGCTGTCCATGATGAAGGTTCCGGAGAGCAGGGCTGACGAGAAGAAACTTAAGGCTTACTCTCTTTCAACATCTAAACGGCTGTGGGAAGCCAGATTTGTGGATGTGCTTCTCAACTTTCAGATATATAGAGACTGGGAAAAAGTTGGTACTATCCTGAAGGATCCGGACGGGGTCAGATATCTCTCCGGTTATATAAATGAATGGATAAAGCGCGGACATATGCCTGAGAAATATGACTTTTCTGTATCGAAATCCAAGGTAAGCAATAATAAGGAAGCCCTTACTGCATTATCCGAGAGGCTTGCGGAGAATATGAGTGAGGTTGACGTTCATAATCTAATATATTCGGTGGCTAGGGAGAAAGGAGTTGAGCCTAAGGATTTTTTCGCTACATTGTACATGGCACTGATAGGCAAAGAGAGCGGACCGCGGCTTGGAAAGCTAATATGTGCAATTGGTACAGAGAGAACCAGGGAGCTGATTGATTACGCAGTTTCCTAGATTCACAGCTCTTTGATCTTTGCACAGGCCTTTGCCAGCTCTGAACTTGATTTCTTCAGATGCGCATTTATATCCTCGAGCTCATCTATTATGCCTTCGGATATGTCAGTCTTGGTGTGTCCTGCTACTTTCTTACTTATTCCGTAGAACCTGCCTTGCAATGCTGCGAGGGAGGCGTTTGCCTTGAATATCTCTTCTGCAACTTTTGAGATATCCTTGTTGCTCAAGCGTTTCTTTTTTGATTTTGCCATAGAGGTTTGTCTATATTAGTATTTTTATGCCTTGTGTATCGGAATCTGCGCATGCGATGCCGCCTGATTTTTGGCTTATGGAATATGAGGAACGACAGCAAAAGTTATATAAACCTCTGCTACATATAAGATTTGCTCAAATAATTAGCTATACTTATGTGATTTATTGGCTCAGGAAGAGAATACTGGACAACATGCTGGGAAGGAACAGCACAAGGAGGAGGCAGGGATAATAAGGCTTCTGGGAAAGGACATAAAGGGGAATTACGATATAGAGCACTCGCTTATGCAGATTAAGGGCATCGGCCATAATCTTGCAAGGGCGCTCTCGGTTGCTATCGAAGAGAAGGAGGGCATAAAGGCCAGCGAGAGAATAGGCACGCTTGAGGAAAGCAAGCTCTCAATTATAGAAAAAATAGTCAAGAACCCTAAAGAGTACGGAGTGCCGGTATTTCTGCTCAACAGAAGAGCCGACATCGGCACTGGGGAGGACATGCAGCTTGTAGGCACTGATCTTATAGTAAGGTCAAAGCAAGATATAGATGCTGACGTAAAGATACAAAACTGGCGCGGCTTCAGGCATAAGTATGGACAGAAGGTTCGCGGACAGAAGACGAGCAATACTGGAAGGACAGGCTCTGCAGTAGGAGTTACGAAGAAAGCAGCTAAGGAGGCTGCAAAGCCGCAGAAAGCCGGAGCGTCTGGCGGCGCGGCAGCCAAGTAAATGGTGTTTAAATGGGAGCTCCTAAAAGAACAAGGAAGAAGTACCAGAAATCAAAACTAATGTGGAATAAGAACAGGATTGAGGAAGAGCATGAGCTCAAAGAGCGATACGGGCTCAAGAACCTCAGGGAGCTATGGAGAGTAAATACAGAGGTAAGCAGGATAAGGATGAATATAAGGGAGGTGCTTGCTGGAAGGGCAAAGAGGGAGACAGGAGACGACATAGTCAGGAGGCTTGTAAAATATGGAGTCGTACCTTCTGATGCTGGGATTGATGATTTATTGCTTATAAAGTCAAATGCTTTTTTGGACAGGAGGCTCCAGTCTGTTGTTTTCAGGGCCGGGCTCGCCAGGAGCATTAAGCAGGCAAGGCAGATAATAGTTCATGGATTTATAGCAGTAGACGGACAGAAGGTGAGCTCACCTGGCTATCTGGTGCCTGTAGATGCAGAGAAGAAGGTAGGTTATTACAGGCCGATAGACCTTGAGCCGAAGGTTAAGGAAGGAGTGCGGCAGGAGGCTGCAAAGCCTGCAGAGAACAATTGATGTGATGATTCATGGCTGACCAGAAAAAAAAGAAGAAAGCCGCGGAGAAGCAGCAGAATGTACAGCAGAAGGAGGCCAGCAAGAAAAGGGACATATCATACGAAGCTGCAGTTACAGAGGCGCAGGAAAAATATAAGCAGAAGGGTATAAGGTGGGGAGTGGCACACATATACTCATCAAAAAACAACACAATAATCACGCTTACCGATCTTTCGGGATCAGAGACGCTTGCTACTGGCAGCGGCGGTATGGTCGTGGATGCCGATCATGAGGAAGGCTCGCCGCATGCGGCTATGCAGGCGGCGTATAAGGTCGCGGCGGTAGCTATAGAGAAGAATATTACAAATATCAACATAAAGATAAGGGCGCCTGGAGGACACGGGTCAAAAGTGCCCGGCTCTGGAGCGCAGTCAGTCGTAAGGGCCCTCTCAAGGAGCGGCCTTAAGATAGGAAGCATAGAGGACGTCACACCTATACCTACAGACACCACTAAGAGGCCCGGAGGGAGAAGGGGGCGCAGAGTCTAGCGTTGTCCTTATCTATAAATTTTTATTGCTTTAGAGCGTATTCTTAGTGTATCCTATGTCGAATCTTGATATACACTGGGCTGAAAAGTACCGCCCTTCGCGGCTTGATGAGGTTATAGGCCAGAAGGTTATCATAAGCAGACTTCAGGCATTCGTGAAGTCGGGGGGTTTTCCAAGCATGATATTTGCCGGACCTGCAGGCGTAGGAAAGACCACCTCTGCGATAGCGATGGCTAACGAACTTTACAGGGACCAGTTCTCGGAAGCGTTCCTGGAGCTTAATGCTAGCGATTCGAGGGGTATAGATGTGATAAGAGGGCGTGTGAAGGAGTTCGCCAGGACGCTGCCCCTATCCAAAGGTAACATAAAGATAATATTTCTTGATGAAGCTGATGCCCTTACTTCTGAAGCTCAGCATGCTCTGCGCAGGACAATGGAGAAGTATTCGGCTTCTACACGGTTCATACTCAGTGCGAACTACGCAAGCAAGATAATAGAGCCCATACAGAGTCGTTGCGTGGTCCTTAGGTTTAAGCCGCTTAATGAAGAGGAGATAAACAGCTATGTTGACAGAATAGCTGCGGGGGAGAATCTTAGGATAGATGCAAAGGCGAGGGAGGCGCTCGTTTATGTAAGCGACGGTGACCTGAGGCGTCTCTCGAATGTGATGCAGAGTGCCGCTGTGATAAGCAAGGAGATAACTGAAAAGGAGGTATATGAGATATCAGCAAGGGCAAGGCCGAAGGAAGTTGTTGCTATGTTAAACTGTGCGTCTAAAGGGGATTTCAACGGCGCGAGGAAGGAACTCCTGGTGCTGTTGCTTAGTTATGGGATGAGTGGAGAAGATGTCCTTATACAGGCACACAGGGAAGCGTTGAGGATGGATCTTCCAGATGCTAAAAAACTTGACGTGATAAAAGAGATAGGAGAGTGCAATTTCAGGATAGTGCAGGGTGCAAACGAAAGGATACAGCTTGAGGCTATGCTGGCAAACATGGCAAGCAGGGCGTAACCGCTTCTTATTCTATTGTATACGTAATGTATGCACAAATTATAATAAAGGCAAGGATTAATCATAATACGAAGCGAGGTAGGGTAGCCTGGAGTGCCCGCCGGGCTCATAACCCGGAGATCGGTGGTTCAAATCCACCCCTCGCTAGATAGGGAGTATGTTTCCACTATTCGTGCGGCTATATGTATATATGTAAGTAAGTAACATTACAAAAAAATAATAAATCAACAAAAATAAGAAAAATAATAGCGGAAAACAACCGGTGTTAAGTATGGAAAGGGACATCCAGCCTGATGAGATATTCAATATAATAAAAACAGAGGCAAGGCATGGCGAGATGACAGAGCTTGCTCCTGATTTTTACACAAAACTCAGGAAAAAGATTGAAGACCTAAAAAATACTGAAGACGAAACCAACACAAGCACGGCTGAAAATCTTGAGAAAGCCGAGAAGACGCTGAAGACCAAGCGCATGCAAAAGATATTAATATATCTTGCGTACAATAAACAACTGCCTGCTCGTGTTCCAGAAGAAGAAAGGAGCACATATGAGCATATAAAACAGATAATAAATGAAACATCTTCGTTATCAAAGACAACAAAGGTAAAGATAACAACAAGGACACCTGAGATAATAAATCAGGAAGGCAAAAAAATAGGGCCATTCGAGCAGAATCAGGTGGTGGAGCTCGATAAAGACTCTGACATAAATTTTATAATCAGCAATAAAATAGGAGTAATAATAAACTGAGGATTGAAACGATGAAAATAAAAAAGGAGATAATGTCGTACTGTAGGTTCTGCAAAAAACATACAAAGCATACAGTAAGAATGTATTCAAAGAAAGCGCAGTCTCAGCTTAGCGTAGGAACAAGGAGACACGATAGGGCAATCCGAGGTTATGTAGGCAGCGTAGAACCAAAAATACATCCGAAAAAACTTGGAAAAAGGCAGAAAGTCATGGTCGAATGTTCAGCCTGCAAGAAATCTTCGGAGAGAGTATTCGGCAAGAGGACTAAAAAGAAGATAGAAATAAGCAGATGAGCGCTGAGATTGATGATAGTAAAAAAAGAGATGCCAAATCCTGGGGAATTCGTCCTTATCAAGATAAGCAAGATAGCCCCGCACGGCGCATACTGCAAGCTCATCGAATATGATCTCGAAGCCTATCTGCCAATAGCAGAGGTCTCGTCCGGCTGGATAAAGAACATACACGAGTTTATAAAAGAAGGTCAGCAGGACGTCGCCAAAGTAATATACCTGGACAAGGACAAGCGCACCATAGACATATCCTTAAAGAAGGTTAGCACAAAGGAAAAGAAAGACAAAATAACCGAGTACAGCCTAGAGAAGCGTGCAGAAGGAATATTCGCACAGGCAGCGTCCTCGCAAGAGGAGCGCGCCGAAGCCGCAGCACGCGCTGCCACCCAATTCTCAACATACTATGACCTTATCGAAACGGTTTTCAGCAAAAAGAACAGCTTAGAGATATTTCCAAATAAAGAGTTTGCAAGGAGGCTCCAGGAGATAGTCGACAAGACAATAAAACCAAAGAAGTACACCGTATCATACGATACAACAATAAGCACTACAGATACAAAAGAAGGGATAAAGATAATAAAGAAGGCACTCGGAGAAGTCGAAGAAAGCGGGGTCGAGGTATTGTATGTCGGCGCACCAAAGTACCGCCTTACAGCCACAGGCCCAAGCTATATAGATGCGGAAAGCAAGATAAAAGGGGCCGAGAAGATAATTTCCAGGTACAGGCAGGTAAATTTTGTCGTAAAAACGCAGGTAGAGGTAAATGGAAAAGACAAAAATATACTATAAAAAAAATATTAAGCTGAACAAGCCGATATTGCTCGTAGGCCTGCCAGGTATAGGCAACGTAGGAAGCCTGGTCGGAGAGCATCTCAAAAATGAACTCAAGGCAAAGAGGTTCGCAACCCTGTACTCCCCGCATTTCATGCACCAGACAGTCATGCTCAAGAAAGGCGGCTTCAGGCTGATAAGCAACAGATTCTACGTCACAACAAATGACGAAGGAAGGAGCATAATAATACTGATCGGGGACACACAGGCAGGAAGCCCTGAAGGGCAATATGAGGTCAACGATAAGATAGTAAGGTTCTTCAAGAAGATAGGGGGCAGGGAGATATACACTATAGGTGGATACAGCGCAGGCACAGGATATATAGACCATCCAAAAGTATTCGGGGTTGCATCTGAGAAGAAGGCCCGGGAAACGCTCGCCAAGAATGGCGTGGTCATAGGCAAGGCCGCAGGAACCATATGGGGCTCCGCAGGGCTGCTGCTTGTATTTGGCAAGAAGAACAAGATACCATCAGCATGCCTTATGGGCGAGACTGGGATGCTCGAGATAGATGCCAATGCAGCCAAATCAGTCCTCGAAGTGCTGATGAAGATAATAAAGGTAAACGTAAACCTGGAAAACATAAACAAGATAAGGAAGGAGACAGAGAAGATAATAAAGGAAATAAACGATGCAGCTTCAGGAAACACGGATCAGTATCAGCAGGACAGGGCAAAGCTTACCTACATAAGATAGCCGGACAGAAACGCGCCGCGCCAGTAATCCAGCCTGGTAGGATATCAGCTTCCCATTCAATAGAAGAAAAAGCTGAAAACCCGGGTTCAAATCCCGGCTGGCGCACATATACAACGCCTGCTACACATTACCAAGCAGCATACCCCATCGCCTATAAACAGCGAGGGATTCACTGCACTGTGAAATCAAGCCTCCGAGTCAATATCAATCGGCTCAGGATTATCTGGCGAGGCAAAAGTGTGGTTCACCACAATACCGGCCTCTCCTGCAGCGGCAAACTCGTCTTTTGCTCCTGCAGAATGCTCCCAGCGCGGGGTCATAAATATCTCTGCGACATAGCCACTCTTCAGTATATTCTTCCAGAAGGCATACCATTCATGCTCTTCAATCCCGTCGAACTTGTCATACGATTCATTATGGAAGATATCCGCTGCAGAGAACACAGGGAAGTCGACAGCCTCCCGTATTCTTGACGTGTTCCTCTTCAGCAATGCTATATTCCTGTCAATATGCTCCTTCCCGTCAGATGTTATGATGCCTGATACATACCCAACCTTTACCCTACCTCCGGAAGAGATATCATTAAGTAGTGCAATAAGCTCCCTGCCCACTCCCGAAAGATCATTATTTTTTCTGGAAACCTCGCTAAGTCTCCCAAGGAAATACGCTTTGTCATAGCTTTCCATAAAAAAAGTTCTCTATAGCAAAATTAAAAAGAGTAGTGCTACGCAGAATGCTGCGCATGCACAGCCAAAGTTTGAGGTATACTTATTCCCGTATCCTTTTTCCTCAAAGTATCCCAAGGCGGAATCCGCCACACCGCCTATCCATCCGGATATCACAACTACAGCTACGGCAAAGGCACCGCCGGCATTGAAGGCCGTTAAAGCGATAACCATGGCCCCAATAAAGCTTGCCGTAAGCCCGTACAGAGTCACGCCTCCTGAAGTCCCAACCTTTACCCTTTTCAGGGTAAGCATCATAACTGGGCGCGGCCCAAGCGTACCAATCTCGCTTGCAAACTTGTCTGCCGTTATGCCAGCGACCACTGCCGCATACACCACAAGTGCCGCAGGGCCCCTTATAATGCCTACAGCAGATAAAACAACAACTATCAATGGCATAAGCCCATTAGCAGCCACATTCTTCCATGTCCTCCTGCTCTCGTAGACGCCCCTGCGCTTCTTTACTTTCTTTCCGAAATTGGTAACAAGGGATGAGAGAAGCAGGAAGATCACAAGCACAGCGAGATAATAACCTCCATTTCCCGTCCCAAGAATGAATATCAGCACTCCAAGAGCCGCAGCAAGGGCCAGACCATAGTAATCCAGAGTAAGAAGAGTCCTCATATGAATTCCACTATTAAGAAACATTTTTAAATATAGGTGTATTATATAGTAACAACTAGTTTTTAGCGTGGGAAGACTAAAACTGGTCGCCTTGCCAGCAAACCTTAGGGTTTGCTGGCCTATTTCTATAAAATTATATCCTCTCACATGATTAAATATATTTGTACTGAAAATCCAACATGTGATCCGATGGAACTTAACAACCCCATGCCAAAATACAACCTATTCGGGGTGGAAAACCCTGAATATTCAGAAGCCCAGGTAGTCGTCCTTCCGGTTCCTTATGACTCTACGACAACGTACAAATCCGGTGCCAGGGACGGCCCGCATGAGATAATAAGCGCAAGCAGGAACATGGAAACGTATAGTGAAGAGTTCGGATGCGACATAACCGAGAAGATAAGGATCTTCACTACTGACGAGCTAGCCCCTAACCTCAATTCCCCAGAAGAGACTGTAAGGTCGATAGAGGAGGAAGTGTCAAAGATACTGAAAGACGGAAAGATGCCCGTGCTCCTTGGGGGTGAACATACAGTAGCGGTAGGTGCTATATATGCGGTATCAAAACACATGAAGGATTTTAGCGTAATACACTTCGATGCACACTCGGATTACAGGGACGAATACATGGGCAGCAAATACTGTCACGCATGCATAATGGCAAGGGCGAGGGAGAGATGTGATAGCTGCTTCAGCGTAGGCGTGAGGAGCATAGACGAGACAAGCGCAACAAAATACGGCAAGGACATACTTTACAGAAAAGACATGCACAACATGACCATAAAAGAAGTGTCCGAAGAGATAATCAGAAGAACAAGGAAGAATGTCTATATAACCATAGATACGGATGTGATAGACCCATCGCAACTGCCCAGTACAGGCACCCCGGAACCAGACGGATTAAGCTTCTTTGAGCTCACCCAGATACTAAAGAGCGTTATAATCGAAAAGCACCTTGTAGGGATAGACTTCAACGAGTTGGCTCCAATAGGGGGACTGACAGCCCCGAATTATCTGGTAGCAAAACTGGTGTACATGGCCCTGGGTTACGCATTCATAAAGAACTAGGGATCCATTACGGATGAAGACCCGGGGTCTTATTGTACATCGAGAAAAGTGCCAGATGCTCATCAGGGTTGTAATACTTTAGCCTGCCGTCCAGACCTGCTATCCTCTTTGATATCTCGGTTGGGCTTATGGCCTTCGGGTCCCTGTCCTTGGAAGCAAGGATAAGGGTGAAGACCATGCTGAATCCAGGCATGTAGAAATTCATGGCTCTTACCACTGGAAAAACCTTTTTCAGGTAAACAGGCATCTGTGAGTAATCCCAGCCATTTTTCTTCAGGTCCCATCCAAGCGTCACATACACGCCGTCTTTAGTCAGGCTCCTGCTTATCTGCCTTGCAAACTCTTCGCTGTAAACTTCTGTTGCTATTGACACCTGGTAAGGGTCTATAAGATCCCCAAATATCACATCATACTTGGTCTTTGTCTTATGTACAAAATCTATCGCATCACCTATGACAAGGTTGACACGCTTATCCTTGCGCTTCAATGCATACGGAAGATATTTTCTGCATAAATCAACCACCTCGCCGTCTATCTCGACCCAATCAATTGATACATCCTTATATCTAAGGAGTTCGCTTGCTGTAGTCCCCTCTCCGCCTCCGAGGATCAGCGCCTTCTTCGGGTTCCGTACAGTAATCATGGAAGAATGGACAAGCACCTCATGATACACATGGCAGTCTATCTCCGAAGACTGTATTACGTTGTCAAGGGCAAGGAATGTCCCTATCGTTGGGCTTCGCGCTATCAGAACATTCTGAAATTTAGTCCTGCCAAAATGAAATACCTTGTCTACCTCCCTTACAGTAGAAGATCCATAAGGTGTGGTCTCGCTGAAAAGCAATCCTCCTCTCATCTAAAAACCCATATACAATACACGCGAAGCAATTAAAAGCCGAAGCCTGCCAGAAGTATTCGGATAACGCAGCAAATATTTATATTCTTATTTAAACCTATCATATCTGCAAATTCTTGGTAATCCAATGCCTGAGACAAGAGCGTCACAGAGGACAAAGACTATAAACAAAAGAGAGCTCGTTACTGGCAAGCACGTATACGGCAATCTTTATGATATCAGCCCTGAGCTCCTTTACGATACGGAACTTCTATCCAGGATAATATCCGAATCAGCAAAGATAGGCAACATGCACATCGTGGAAACAATAGTCAAGAAGTTCCAGAACCTCAAGGGCGGAATCGACGGCGGCGTCTCTGTAATAGCCCTGATAAAGGAAAGCCACATAACCATACACACATGGCCTGAAGGTAATTATGCCGCTGTGGACGTCTTCTCTTGCGGCCAGCAGAGCAGCCCGGAGAAAGCATTCGAGTACATAATACTCAAACTGAAGCCGAAGACTTACAAGATGTTCAAGGCAGACAGGGGCAATACGGTTCCTACCTGACCATCCTGCGCCTTATTATCCTGTCGAGTTTGTCAGATAGTTCCTCCTTCATCGAAGGGAACCTGACTATGCGCAGGTTCTTTTTTGAGATATCTACCATAAAAGAGTCGCCTTTGCGGAGCATTGCCACCTCAATCCCGTCACACCTAAGTATCCCTTCATATTTTACTATATCGACCCTGAGTCTTTTGTCGCAGCCAAGCACGATAGGGCTATTGTACGGCCCGTCAGCATTTATGAACGTGGTGCAGAAGACATGGGTATCAAGTATGACAGGACCTCCTGCAGACTTGTTATATGCAGTAGAGCCGACACTGCATGTCACTATAAGCCCGTCTCCGCTCATCGCATAAGGATATATCGGGTGCTTTGTAGATGCGCCCTCATACACCCTGAAACTCACTTCCTGCGCTATGTTGTGGAGTGAGACTTCGTTAACGGCATAATATCGCCTTGATTTATACCTTAAGGATATCCTCCCCCCTATACTCTCCACTTTATATCTTCCATTCTTCAGAAGCCGTATAACCCTGTCCAGATCCTTCATCGATACGTCTGCATAGAAGCCCATGCTTCCCTGCTCATCATATCTTATTGGAAGTATCGGTCCGTCATGCTCCCTGGCCGCCCTTACAAATGTACCGTCCCCTCCTATCGCAATGCATATGCTTGCCTTGTCACTGACTTCAAACGCATCGTATATCTTCCTGAGCTGCGGATAATCCTTATTTGTTACGAGCTTTATCCTGATCTACTCACCGGTAAAAAAATGTATAGGCCTGCCAAGCGCTTCCTCTGCCGCCTCCATGTACGCCTCCGAGAGTGTCGGGTGCGGGTGTATGGTGTCCGCAATATCCTCCAGTGTCCCTCCCATCTCTATAACCTCCGCAGCCTCAGAAATCATGTTTCCTGCATCCTGCGATACGATCTCTATTCCCTTCACGAGCTTATATTTGTTGTAAAAGACCTTCACAAATCCTTTGGTCTCATCTATCGCTATCGCCTTTCCGAGCGCGCTGAGCGGGAACTTCGCGCTCTCAAGCCCTGCACCGCCAATCTCTCCTGCCGATGCTATCTCAGGATCAGAGAATACCACAGATGGTATTACTGCATTATCGAATTCTGAATCTAGTCCTGCAGCGACTTCTCCTGCAATCACGCCCTGCCTCATTGCCTTGTGCGCGAGCATCGGTTCGCCAACAACGTCCCCAATGGCCATTATCTTATCGTCCTCAGTCTCGAGCCTCCTGTTCACCTTTATGAATCCCCTGCCGTCTCTGGACACCTTCGTATTCTCCAGCCCAAGCCCCATAGTATATGGCTCAAGCCCTATTGCAACAAGCACAACCTCGGAATCAATCTTGGTGCCATCATCAAGCCGAACCTGATTCCCCGAAAACGAGACAGGCATAGATGCATAAACTTCAATGCCAAGCTCCCTCATCCTTGCAGAGACAATATCCGAAGCGTCCCTGTCGAAATGCGAGAGTATTCCTGATCGCGCTATTATCCTGACTTTCTTTCCCATCTTCGCATATATGGTGCCTATTTCCACCGCAACGTAACCACCCCCCACTATCGTCATTGTTTCTGGAGGATGCTCAAGCATCAGCGCGGCCTTGTAGTCTATGATGCTCTTGCCATCGAAAGGCAGGCTATCAAGTGCCTTAGGCACGGATCCAGTAGCGATTATGGCCTTCTTGAAATCAAGCGAAGTGCCGTTTGTCAACTGTATCGTCGAGGAAGATAGGAAGGTGGCCTCGCCCTTTATAACCTCCACCTTGTTCTTCCTGCACAGGAACTCTACTCCCTTTTCCAGCTTTTCAGATACCGCCATCCTCCATCTGTACAGAGCGCCAGCATCAAACTGCCCTGATAAAACCACTCCCTTATCCTTCGCATTAAGTGCCCTATGATAAAGATCAGAATAGTAAATCATTGTCTTTGAAGGTATGCATGCATAGTTCAGGCAGTGCCCACCCATCTTATGCTTCTCCACCACTGCAACCGAGAGCCCGAGCTGCGCGGCGCGTATTGCCGCAATATACCCCCCTACTCCACCTCCTATTACTGCGAGGTCTACTTCTTCAGGCAAGGATCCCATCACCATAAAAAAACCTAAATCATATCGAGAAATTCAGGATCCTCGAGATACTTCTTCAGTGCGTTGCCAAATAACACTGCCTCGGCCCCGTCTACCACCCTGTGATCGAAAACAAGCGAGAACGGCAGAACCTTGCCTGCCACAACATTCCCCTCCTTCACTACTGGCATATCGCGTATTAAGTGGACACCCAATATTGCAACCTCAGGGTAATTTATCATTGGAACAGAGAGATATCCGCCTCCAAGGCTGCCTATGTTGCTTATAGTGAAAGTGCTGTCCCGCATCTCCTCGATGCTTACCTCCCTCTTTCTTACCTTCGAGGAGAGTTCCTGTAGCTCCTGCGCTATCTTTAGTATGCTCTTCGAATCAGCGTTCCTTATCACAACCACCTTAAGCCCATCAGGCCCCTCCGCGCCTATGCCTATGTTGTAGTATTTCTTTATCACTACCTCCTCTTTATGCTGGTCATAGCTCGCATTGAACCTGGGGTTCTCCTTAAGCGCCTGCACGGCAGCCTTTATTATGAAAGGCAGGAAGGTCAGCTTTACTCCAAGCTTTTCTGCGTTGGCCTTCTCCCTGCTTACAATCCCATAAAGGCTTCCTGCATCTATTAAGTCCATATGTGCGGCCCTTGGTATCGTCCACGAAAGCTCCATATTCTTTGCAATAGTCTTTCTGGTCTGCGATAACGGCACGCGCTCAATCTCTTCAGAATGTTTCTCTTCAAGAAGCTCAGAGAAGACCGGTACAGAAGCCTTAGCAGGAGAAGCAGGCACCTTTGCAGCCCTTATATCATTTTCAAGTATTCTTCCTCCAGGGCCTGTCCCAATCACCTTACTTATATCCACTCCAAGTTCCCTAGCAAGTTTCCTTATGTGGGGAGCAGCAATAACTTCCCCCTCCTTGCCTTCTTTTATGCTGCCTTTCTGCCCCTGTTTATCAGCGACGACACCCTTGTCCTGCGCATGCTGAACTGCATCCGCAGTGGAAGTGGCACCTTCTTCACCTACCGTCGCAAGCAGGTCACCTACCTTGACCTCCTGCCCTTCCTTGACTGCAAAATGCACCCTGCCCGATATCGGGCTTGGGATATTTACCACTGCCTTGTCGGTCTCTATCTGCATTATTGGCTGATCTTCTTTGACATTATCGCCCTCTTTAAAGAGCAGCTTCTCAAGCTTGCCTTCTGTAATGCCTTCTCCCACATCAACAAATCTTATCTCCACACACTCAACTACTAAGTGATTTATCTATGGCCTCTGCTATCTTTTTCTCGTTGGGCAAGTAATATTTCTCATATCCTGGGAAAGGATAAGGGAGGCTAGGGGACGCAACACGTAATATCGGTGCATCAAGCTCATATATGGCCTCTTCAGCTATCCTTGCCGCAACCTCTGCCCCAGCCCCAAAGCTTTCCGATGCCTCATGGACTATGACCACATGCCCTGTCTTCTTTGCCGACTCCACAAAGGTCCTGGTATCAAGAGGGTTTATTGTCCTTAAATCTATTATCTCCGCATCCACTTTCTTAGCATCAACAGTCTTCTGAACCACATTGACCATCGTTCCGTAAGTGATAATGGTTATATCATTCCCTTCCCTTAACACATTTGCCTTTCCTATGGGTACCTCATAACTCCCATCTGGTATATCCTGCTTAAAGAGCCTGTAGAGCTTAGTAGGCTCGAGAAACACCACAGGATCGTCTAATTTTACAGCGCTCAGCATGAGTCCCTTTGCATCATACGGTGATGAAGGCTCCACTACAACAAGCCCCCCCATATGCGAATAATATACTTCAGGGCTTTCGGAATGATGTTCAAGGGTCCTCACACCTCCGCTTACAGGAGTCCTCACAACCATGGGAACAGTAAGCGTAGAACGGGACCTGCTCCTGAACCTGGCAGCATGGTTAACAAGCTGGCTGAATCCAAGAAACATAAACCCGGCAAACTGTATCTCCGGTATGGGTCTTAGCCCGGCAAGAGCCATACCAACAGAAGTTCCTATTATCCCTGATTCTGCAAGCGGTGTGTCTATGACTCTCTTCTCGCCAAACTTGGCAAGCAGACCCTCGGTTACCCTAAAAACTCCCCCGTCCTTGCCTATATCTTCTCCAAGCAGAACAACCTTGCTGTCATTCTCCATTGCTATCCTTAAAGCGTCATTAATCGCCATTACCATATTTGCCTGCATCTTAATCACCCAGCCAGTATCCTGCTGCTTCACCTGCAGAGAGTTCCGAAGAGAGGACATCAGGCATAAAGCTGTATACATTCTTGAAGACAGAAGAAGGATCTGGAACAAATTTTTCTGCTTTTTCAAGCGCAGCATCAAGCGTCTTCACATTTTCTTCGTGCAATTCCCTTTCTTTGTCATCGTCCCAAAGATTCTTTGCAGATAGATACTTGCGTATACGCAGCAGCGGATCCCTATTCTTCCATATTGCTTCATCAGAACTATCCCTGTATTTCGTAGGGTCATCAGCTGTCGTATGCATGCCCATCCTGTATGTTATTGCTTCTATGACAAATGGGCCTCCCTCGCTCAAAGATCTCCTTATAGCATCCTTTACGGCCTTATATACTGCCACGACATCGTTTCCGTCCACCTGCATGCCCTCAATCCCAGCGGCAAATGCCTTCTGCGCAAGTGTCAGTGCAGCGCTCTGCTTTGCCCTTGGTATGGATATAGCCCACTGATTATTCTCTATAATCACTACAAGCGGCACTTTCCATACGCCTGCAAAATTAAGTGCCTCGTAGAAGTCTCCTTCAGATGTGCCACCGTCCCCAACATAAACCACCACCGCAGCCCCGGTATTGTTGTATTTTTGCGCAAAGGCAATCCCTGACGCGTGTGGAAGCTGCGTGGAGACAGGGACGGCATTGGTCAGATACCTAAGTGGTTTACTTACTACGCATCCCTCTTCAAAACCCATCCAGTATATGAAAAGCAGCTCAAGCGGAATGCCCCTCTCTATCTGCACCGCATGCTGCCTAAAAGACGGTACAAATATATCCTTCTCCCCCATCGCAAAAGCGCTTCCTATCTGCGTCGCCTCTTCTCCGAGAAGCGGAGCATAAGTTACCGCCCTTCCCTGCCTCTGCAGGCTCAGGAGCTTTGCATCAAAGTCCCTCGCGAAGCCCATCCTCTTATACATCCTCAATACTAATGCATCATCCACATCCTTGGGAAAAAGCGCTGCATCTGCGTTCCCATTCTCGTCTATTATCGAGATATACTCTATCTTATCATCAAAAACCTGCTTGACAACCAAACAACCGCCTATTTAATCTGCAATGCAAATTATAAATTAATATCTGAAAAAATAGGCACCATTCATATCAAAGGAGAATAATGGAAAGTGTCCGTGCCTTATCGAGTAAAGATGCGCTTGTAAGGTTATCCCCGTTTTCTATCGTTCCGACTGCCTCAAGGAATGCTCTCAAATCCTTCCTGTACAGCTTAACCCTACTCACGCTAGCCCCGCGCATCTCCGCTCCAAGCATGCGCGCCCCGCGCAGATCTGCTCCCTTAATATCCGCGCCGAAGAGATAACTTCCTTCCATAATCGCATTTCTAAGAATAGCGCCTTTCATATAAGCCCCCCAAAAATAAGCATCGGAGAAATCCGCATGCGATAAGTCTGAATATGCCATGTAAGCGCCGCTCATGTTTGCGCCTCTGAAAGACGAATGCGCCAATCTTGCATAGCCAAGATTTGCCCCGCCAAAGTTTGCACATTCGCAGTCGGATCCTGTAATATTCGCATACCCTAAGTTTGCACCTCCAAAATTCATACCGCGCAGATACGCATTTTTGATGGATGCGCGGTACAGGTTAGCGCCTCCGGCATTCATCGCACCGATCTTCTTACTGTCAAGCATCAGTGCACCCAAATTTCTTTCGCCGAAAATGATGCCAAGAGCGCGCCTCTCTCCCATCCTGCCCCTGCCACCAGCCTTTTTCCCAAGCAAAAAATCCGCATAAAGCGATGCTGCATCTTGTACATCAACACGCATATCAATCACGCAAATTCCAAAAACCCCTACCGATTCTGTATCAATTTATAAGCATTTATAATAAAAACTACTATTACTATTAACTGTTGTTTGTACGGTTGTGATTGATGGAAGCAATAATATTGTGCGGAGGATTTGCGACGAGGCTTGAACCAATAACCTTGTTTGTGCCAAAACCGCTTCTGCCTATCCAGGGCAAACCCATAATAGATAACACCATGGATAAGATGCGCGCTGCAAAGCCAAAGCGCATCATAATATCTACAAACAAGAAGTTCTCAGACCAGTTTGAGCACTGGGCCGTCTCGAGGGAGCGCACGTCAGGCACAGGCAAAATAGAGATACTTGTAGAGCCCACACTCCACAACAAAGAGAAATTCGGCGCAGTAAAGGGGATAGAGTTTGCTATAAAGAAGAAGAGGATAAACGACGACCTACTCATAGTCGCGGGGGACAATTTCTACAAATTTGATTTGCAGCGCATGATCAAGCGATTCAGGGAACTACGCAAGCCTGTAATAGCATTGCACGATATAAAAAAGAAGGAGGAGGCAAGGAGGTTTGGTGTCATATCGATGAAAAACGGCATAATAGCCCACTTCGAGGAGAAGCCAGAGAAGCCAAAGTCAACCCTGATAAGCACCGGAATATACCTATTCCCTAAAGAAACCCTGAGAATGTTTGAAGAGTATCTATCAGACAGCAACAATCCCGACGCCCCGGGATATTTCCTGCACTGGCTGATAAACAAGGAAAAAGTATACGGGGTAACATATAATGAAGAGTGGTACGACATAGGCACAATAGATACATACAGGAAGGTATTCGAGTCCTGCATGAAAAGGAGTGGATAATCTACATCGTGAGATGGATATGCAGACAGTTTACTGGTGAAGCATCTCACAGTCTCTCTATTAATTCAGCATAAAGCGAAGCCACTTCGCCGAGACCCTTTCTCGAAACCCATTCATTCTCTGCATGTGGGTTATCTCCGTTAGGTGCTATTGTTATAACTGGCACATGCAGTATATTGGATATTATATTATCGTCAGCAACAGAGCTGCCGTAGTTAATATGATGGGTTCCACACCTCTCATCCACAATGCGTATCACCCGCCTGACGCTCTTATCAGACAGCTTCGTCTCGTAAGGGTCTATGTAAGGCGTCTCCCTTTTAGCTATGGAGACATCTACCACAGTGCGCCTGTCCAGGGTCCCGCTCGACTTCAGCCTCCTTACAAGCTCCTCTACCCTCTTCTTTGCCTTAGTTCCTGTATCCGGAGGCACCAGATGGAGATCTACACCTATCCTTGCACTCTCAGGTATCGCAAGCCCGGTAGACCTTCCTTCAAAGAGATTTGCGAAAGCAGTCTCGCCTCCAAGTGCCTTGTGCTTAAGCAGCTTTAAGTCACCAAGCCCCAAAACTATCTTTGAAGCCTCATCTATTGCGTTTATCCCTTTCTTTGGCTGTGCGCCATGAAAAGCAAAACCTCTTACATCTATGTTAATCACAACCCGCCCTCGCCTCCCTGCAGTTATCACGTCCGCGCCTCCCTTATACTTCTCCGAATGCCCGGAGTCGCCGGACAATGCTATTGACACCCCGCTGAACCATTTCCTGTTTGAAGAGAGCGCCTTCCATCCACCAACAGATATGTTCTCCTCGTCAACACAGAATACGGCCTTGAGGGATCTTCCTTTACTGGCAGCCAGCCCAGAAAGTATCGCAGCCAAGCCCCCCTTCATGTCACACGCGCCCAGACCTATTAACCTATCCCCATCCCTCTCAAGCTTTAGTGGATTTGTATGCCATCTTCCGTGCGGTATTACTGTATCCATGTGGCCGTAGAGGAGTATTGGCCTTCCGCTGCCCTTCCTCTCGGCAAATATGTTAAAGCGCCCTTCGCTGACATACTGCCTCCTTACAACCATCCCTTCTTCTTTGAGATAGCCTTCTATAAATTCGCCTATCCTGGACTCATTGGGAAAAGATGAGTCGATAGAGACCAGCTTCGAGAGTAAAGGTTCCACATCCATGATATCATCAGAATAAATTGTCGAATGCATGGCAGTTGGAAAATGCCTCCAGAGCAGCTTCTCTTACAGACGTCTCATGGTACATTACCTGAAGGCTTTTCATGTGCCCTTCTATCTCTACATGGTTCCTAAGGAGACCGCCAAAATCCCTGTTTATTTTTGCCGCGTTTATAACAGCCCCATTCTCATTGTTTGATTCTGAAAAGAGGGAATAATCCGGATACCTGCTAAGCATGAAGTAAAGCATCCCTACCTGCATCCCGAAATGTATATTGTTGTGCCTGTGCCCCTCTTTTACATATGTGTCCGTGAATTCCGCCAGCCTTACCACATTCCTCCCATTATCCAAGGGAACTTCATTCATCTCGCATATCGATATGCCTATCAGTTCACGTCCGGCTTCTGTCTCTCTGTAGGCTACAGAGACTATATTGCTGTTATTAAGTATAGCGCCCCTTACTTCTTCACTGTTGTATTGGAAAGCGCCAAGGAAAGAATTAAGCTCCGGCTCATGATCGGAGAGAAGCGACCTTCTGGAGTTCTCATCTACAACAAGCCTAACCATATATCCTCCTTCAAGCGCATATGTGCCGGCCTCTCTCTCTGCCCTGTCTATTACAACCCTCTCGAGCCGTTCGGCTATGCTTACTTTCCTCTCTGCTCTCGCCTGTCCGAGCCTCTCGTCGCAAGTAGCCCTTTTCTGTTCTGTAAGTTCCCTGCTCGGCGAGTTATACCCTATATAGACGAGCGAGTAGCCATTTCCAAGACCGAAACTGGCCTCAACATGCTCAATTTTATGAACCAGACCATCAGATACTACTGCCCTCACAGAGAGCCTTGAGAATGAGTCATCATCAAGCCTGGCTATACCTTCTCTAACAGTCCTGTTTAGAAAATCTGCCCTGAAATCATTCCTTATCGTATACGGTATGAAACCTTTAAGCCTTTTAGAAGTTGCCGGCTCTATACCATCCCGTGGACCAAAGCTTGTATTAGCCCTTGACTCCTGCCTGTAAAGCGAATTTATAAGGGTGCTTTTCTAAACACCTTGTTCTCTCCATAGGGTCACCATGAATAAATGATAATACCATTCTTCCATAACTCCTATTTAAATATTCGTATTTATTCTTACGAATATCGTAATATACTATTTAAGTATGGCATAGCTTACCGTATCCATTACGCCATCAATCTGCCTTATAGACTCAAGCTTTGAGTTGAGTGCGTCAGCAGTAGCTGCCTTAAGTACGCATACCACGTCGTAGCTCCCCGAAACCTCGTATATCTTCTCAGCGCCTATCCTCCCTATCTCTTCACCAACCGAAGAGGTATCCTTCTTCGCCGAGACGCTTATCATAACAACTGCGCCAATACCCAGGTTTGCATCTATAGTGAACCTTCTTATTACACCAGATCTGTACATCTTATTGACGCGTGCTCTGACCGCTCCTTCAGTAAGCCCCAGCTCACGCCCAATCTTAACGTAACTTACCCTGGAATTATCTATCAGCATGGATAATATCCGCTCATCAGTGGCATCCATGGTATATATTTGGTTGCTCATAATAAAAATCTAATAGTATACTATTTCCGCAGCAATACGATTAACTATAAATATTTGATTCTGGAATATAGAAGCATGTCCGAAATAACCATAGGAAAAAAGATGATGGCAGAAGCCATAGGCACATTCATACTTGTCTTCATAGGCGCAGGATCGGTGGTAGCATCAAACTACTTCGTAATGGCGAACAGCGCATTCCCGCAACTGCTTCTCATAGCATTTGCCAACGGCCTCGCACTTGCCGTGGCAATAACAATAGCGATGGGCATATCCGGTGGCCATATAAACCCTGCAGTAACAATCGGTTTCCTGACAGCAAAGCTGATAAATACCAGAGACGCACTCCTATACATAATATCACAGGTTATCGGCGCAACATTAGCAGGACTCTTCCTGCTATTCCTGCTGCCCGTTACATTCTCACTTCCCGTACATCTGGGCACACCGTCACTGGCCTCAGGGGTGAGTGTACTACAGGGCATAAGCATAGAAGCTGTAATAACATTCTTCCTTGTTCTTGCGGTATTCGGCACGATTGTTGACAGGCGCGCCCCGCGGATAGGCGGCTTTGGCGTAGGTCTTGTGCTTGCCGCATCGGCAATGGTGGCCGGTCCGTTCACAGGCGCCGCGGCAAACCCTGCAAGGGCGATCGGTCCTGCATTGGCTTCAGGGTTCCTGCAGAACTGGTATGTATATTGGATAGGACCGATAGTAGGCGGGATAGTCGCTGCTCTCGTATATAATTATCTATTCAGGGAAGGAGTCGAGAAGCCATCCAAAAAGCGCAGATAACTATCTCAGGAAGAGTTTCCGCAGGGAGTTCCTGAGGGATTTGTAGCTTGGGCATCTGTATCTTGCTTCGCTATCCCCGTCTCCAACCTTAACTGAAATGGCACTCTCAGGTAGCACGTAGAAGAGGCTCTCGTCCGTTATATCATCCCCCGCACTGAATACAAACCCATGTTTTTTCCTTGCCAAGACAAGCTCGTAGTATATGCCTTTGCTCATCATATTGCTTACCTCTACGACTTTCTTGCCGAAAAGAACATTGACCTGGCTGTTTGCCGTTATGTTAGTGAGCGTATTATATACCTCGTTTGCGGTATCTTCAACTCCGGCTATCCTTACCTTTCCGTAATGCCATGCTAATGAATTTTCCTTCTGCTCTATAAAAGACCCATCGATCCTGGCCCTGTATTCCTCCATTATTTCTCTGACAAGGCCCATCCACTTTGTATCGAAGCTGGCAGTCCTCTCCCATCTATCCGTACCCTGGTCCTTGTGATACGCTCCGTGTTCAGCCACCAACGATATATCCATCCCGCCAAACCATCTCTCCATATCCGCCTTTTTTCTCCCACTTATAATCACTACGGTGTGCCCACGCCTTGAGATGCCCTGCAAGAGCTCTAAAAGTTCAGCATCGGGTTTGGCTTCTCCAGGATTCTCACATAAAGGCACCAGCGTGCCATCATAGTCCAGGATAACGAGGCCGCTGCCAGAGGAAGAGATCCGACTGGAAACTAATCTTAAGGTCTCTTCATCAAAGACCATTGGTTTTATGGAATTTGCTTTAACAGAGGAGTCAAGGCTGCCCATGAAATTCTCCGCCCACCTCCTTACGCCACCTCCCAGAAGCCTCTTTCTTATATTCTTGTTCAATGTGTAATCATATGCACCAGATATCCCCAAGGCCTTTTCCATAGCGTTGCTTATATCATCTAGATCGTATGGATTTACTATAAGCGCCTCTTTCATGTCTTTAGACGCGCCTGCGTTGCCACTGAGTATCAATACGCCCTTAAGGTTGTCCTTTGAGGCTATATACTCCTTAGCTACAAGGTTCATCCCATCCCGAAGCGGAAGGTTTAGCATTACATCGGCAGACTTGTAGAAAGCAATGAGCTCGCCAAAGCTCAGAGTGTCGTAGATATACAGTACCGGGGTATTCCCGTCCTTGGCATATCTGCTGTTTATCTCGCTGACAAGCATCTCTATTTCCCTCTTCACATGCCCGTATTTCTCGACATGCTCTCTGGAAGGAACAACCACAAGGACATAAAGAACCCTGCCCACCTGCTCTTGGTTCTTCGCAAGGAAGTATCTGAATGCATCAAGCTGCTCTATTATACCCTTTGTATAATCAAGCCTCGAGATGGAGAAGATAAGCTTCTTCCCCCTTACTATTCTGGCAATCTTCCTCCTGTAGTGTGCTACATTCTCGCTCTTATAGGATGAAAACCTGTCAAAATCTATGCCTATGGGAAAAGCTCTCACCGTGCTGGTATGCCCATGCAGTTTTATCAATCCAAAGCGATTCTCATACCCGTTCAGGACACGTGCGCTCTCCAGAAAGGCATTTACGTAGTCATATGTATGGAACCCTACAAGATCAGAACCAAGCATTCCGTGTATTATCTCTTTATGCCATGGTAGAAGCCGGAATACATCGTAGCTTGGAAAAGGAACATGAAGAAAAAACCCCACCTTCGCATCATTGTATTTCTTTCTTATCATATCTGGGAGGAGTCCGAGGTGATAATCATGCACCCATATCGCATCGCCCTTCTTTGCAATCTTGGACAGCGCCCCCATGAAAAGCCTATTTACCCGTTTATATGCATTCCAATAATCCTGCGAGTATGTGGTATACATAGGGAAAGAGTGTAGCAATGGCCACATAGTCTTGTTTGAAAACCCATTATAATACAAATCGAATGTTGGTTTTGGGATGTTTACAGGATAGCACCTGAATTCCTCTATAAGCTTCTTCTCCACATCAGAGTCGATCTTCGTGCCTGGGTATCCTATCCACAACGCCTTATAATCATTGTAAAATGAGCTCAATCCTGTCGCAAGGCCCCCAACGCTTCCCTTAAATCTGACCTCTCCATCAACATTTTTTATTGATACAGGCAGCCTGTTCGATACTATTATCAGCCTTCCCATTTCCAGATACCTTGGAGATAAATAGTAAGCAAGCTTATTATTTATTAAGGAGATTTTTAGCCGCTGCAGCTTCCAACCCTTTAGATAAGTCTATTATATTTCTCCAAGTATTATCCGCTCCAAACCCTCTTCTCCTACCTGACATATCTGCTTTCCCAATCTGACAATGGAATAAACGCTGCACAACTGCGCCCAGAAGCCAAATATAACAAAAAGGAATCAATCCCGGTTTAAATAAGCTAATTCGGGATAGTACGTATCCGATGCGGCAAGAAGTGCCTGGCGGGGGCGAGATTTGAACACGCGACCTCTAGATATCTTAGCAATCACAGCAAGTTGCTCATCACTCAAAAATGCTTTGCATATGAGTCTAGCGCTCTAACCAGGCTGAGCTACCCCGCCTAATCTTATAATTCTAACAAACAAAAATTAATAAATGGGGCATAAAATTAACCGAGTATCCGTATTATCAGTTCCTCTGCTGCCTTAGCTGCCAGGAGCAGGAAAACCCCAAATATGGCGATGAAGATTCCCACCGCGCCTACGTTAAAGAGCACAAAAGCGAACGCAAGAGCCACAGCAGGAGGATGCTCGCTTTCTGTGACATGAAGAAGCAAGGCGACAAAGAGCAGGACGATGGCTGCCGAAGCATAAAAACCCAGGATGCCTATAAGTACATATCCAATGTATCCGATGACGCCTCCTATAAAGTAAGACCTCACGAAAACATCCTTTCGTGCGGCATACGTGCCAGGCATCATGAACAATATGAAGCCGCTTGCTCCAAAAGAAGCAAAAATAATGGAAGAGTAGCCAAATCCCTTTTCTAAGCCGATGTTTACGTAGTCAAGGACATAAATTATTGCGACTAGTGCGAAAGTGAAGATAAGTGCTGCAAGATAAGGTGTATGCTTATGCTTCCATGCTGCGACATCTCCCTTCCTAGCCTTCCTGCGCATAAATGTAATCTGCAGATAAGTGTTAAAAACGATGCTTTATATAAAGAAAACATGGAAGCGCTAGTCAGGAGGCATGACCCGAAGGAGCTTTCCAAGGCAAACGAGATTCTATCTTCTGCAGCAAGCTATTTTTATAAGAACGTCTGCCCTGTAAGGACCGCCAAGCCGGAAATAATACTTCTCGAAGGTCTGCGAAGCGAGGAAGGAATGTTCGGATACTATTTTTCAGGCAAGCTGGTTATAGATCCGGATTACGGAATAAACGAGAAGACAATACCGCATGAATTTTTCCATCATCTCCAGGAAGCCACAGGAAGGAATCCAAACATTCCGTACCACATGCTTACCGCAGACCACAAAGCAGTGAAGGAAGCAGGGCCGAACCTCTTCGCAGCATTGTACATGTCGCGCGACATGAAGGGAACAGAGCGCATATTCTTCATTGCTGATTTTCTTAATACCAAATACTCTGACGAATGGAATCCACTGGATTTGGCGTTTGCAAGATATGGCGAATATAACAGGGCACAGGCGTTCCTCCCCCGGAAGCGCAAAGACGTCTACATACCAACATACGCTGAAGGAAAAGCCATTGCACTTCTTTCCATAGCGTCCTGCGGGCTTGATGTATACACATCAGCAAGACAGTTGCTGGAGGATCCGGAGAGCGTGCTCAGGAACCTCGAAGCTGCAGCAAGGAAAGACAAAGACTTAATTATATTATCAAGGCTAAATGAGCTTAAGAGCATGCACAACCGCCCTAGCTTCCTGCTGAAAGATATAGCTGCTGTTGCTAGGACCTGAAATGGCCTTGGTGGTGTAGCGGCTAGCATAGGGGACTGTGGATCCTCCGGTCCGGGTTCGACTCCCGGCTAAGGCCTAGAAAAGATACAGCGCGGAAAGCCTCACTACCTTCTTTATAAACTTGTAAACACTGTTGGAATTTCTCTTTACATCTTTTATAAGGGCTTTGTAACGCGTCTTCTCCTCAGGAGAGAGAGTGCCCTCCTTTACTATCTCCTGCTTTTTGCCATCTACGATCTGCACCTCTCTCTTGCTTATTATATCTTTCCTTACCATCCCATACCACTCGTCAAGGGTATTCCCCTTGGAGCGTATCATCTTCAGGAAGTCCTTCATCTTTATTTTCCTCCTCTTCCCTGTCCTGTCCTCCTCTGCAGCAGGTATAAGTGCAGCCTTATCGCAAATTTCCTCGATATCTGCCTGTGAGAAACCCATTGTCGCCCTGGCAAGCCTGCCAAAATTTATTCTGGCAAGAGGCATCTTTCTGGTATTAAACTTGAATGCCTGTTTTCTGGTCTTGTAATCCGGAGGCGGTATATATATCGCGTCCCCGAACCTCTTGCTCCTCTTGAGGGCAGGATCTATGTCCCATGGCTGGTTTGTAGCACCTATAACGAATATACCTTCAGGATTTGCCTCAACCCCATCCATTTCCTGAAGGAATTGGTTCACTGCCATTCTCATGTAATTCTGGCCTCCGTCTCCGCCTCCACCACCTCCGCCGCCTCCCCTCTTAACCCCAAGCGCGTCCAGCTCGTCAAAAAATATCACGCACGGGGTATTCTTTCTGGCCTGCTCGAATATGGCATGCATGTTCTTCTCAGTATTTCCCGCATACATATCGACTATCTCATTTATCCTTGCTATTATGACATTCGATCCTGTCTCTCCGCCTATTGCATTGACAAAATAAGTCTTCCCGCATCCAGGAGGCCCGTAAAATATCACTCCTAGCCCTAGCTTCTTCCCGTATGCCTTGAGCATCTCGGGCTTCTTTATAGCGAGTATTATATTGTCGTGTATAGATTCTTTCTCCTTCTTCATCCCTACAACATCATTAAATGTTATGGTGGATTTGTGCCACTTTGCAGTCTTGAGCTGGCCATCCTCTATCTTTGTTCCAGTGCCTTCCTCGAAGGTCTTCTCTGTCTTTGAGACATCAATCTTTGCCTTTAACCCATCAAGCCGCGTCTTGGCCTGCTCGTAATTAGGATTCTTTGCAAGTGCCGCTTCATACCACTCCTTCGCACCTTTAAAGTCGTTCTGATACTCGGATATTATACCCATCACATAAGGTGCATCGCAGCTGTCAGGCTCTATATTCATAACCGTCTCAGCGTCCCTTGAAGCCTCTTCATACCTATTTATCAGCGCATAAGAAAGCGATCTGTTGAAGTAAGCGCTTGCATACTTTGGGTCTTCCTTCAATGCCTTGCTATAAAGGTCTATTGCCTCTTCAAACTTGCTCTCCTCGAATGCCTTCCCCGCTTTCTTGTAGAAATCTTCGGCAAGTGGATTATTTGTACCGCTTTTTTCGTTTTTTTGGTTCTCCTTTGTCTCTGCCACTCACACACCCGCGATAATACCATCAAGGAGATGGTTAAGCTGCCTGTCAACATAACTTATGTTTTTATCTTCTCTAGGCACATTAAAAAGCTTATACGATTTGAAGGAACCGAGAAGCGTAAGGGCCTTCCCATGAAGCTCTCTAAGTCCCGTATCCCTTACCTTATACTCGCCTTTCAGCTGCCTCACTACTATCTGACTGTCGGAGTAAAGTTCCATCTCCCTCTCCGCCTCTGGGATGCTAAGCACGAACTCGAGCGCGCCTATGACTGCTTTATATTCTGCAGCATTATTTGTGGCCTTGCCATTATAAAAATAACGTTCCCCTATTTTCTTCATATATCCGTCGAATACAACATATCCAGACGCACTGATTCCCGGGTTGCCCCTTGACGCTCCATCCGTATAAATCTTAAATACCATAGCACCAAACTACAATCATATATACAGTGATTTATTGCCCATGCAGATAAAAAAATGTATTGTAGGGAGTACAGTAATACTTGATAAGAAGGGACTCTCCACGCTTCTTATAAAACATAAAAAGCTCAACGTGTGGATTAACCCTGGAGGCCACCTGGAAGACCAGGAATTCCCATACGATGCCGCAAAAAGGGAAGCCATGGAAGAGACAGGGACTAAAGTAAGCATTATAGATGTCAGGCAGAGTGCAACAAAAATAAACGATGCGCACAGCCGCACGTCAATCTTCCCTCTGCATATACTAGAGGAGAAAGTGGTTTACAGTGATTCCACACATACACATCTCGACTTCGTATACATCAGCGTAGCGGATAAGACCAAGGTACACAAAGTAGGAAAAGGGGAGTCAAAAGAGATAAAATGGTATAATCAGGCGGAGCTGCCAAGGAATCTTATGTTCAAAAATAGCATCATGGTTATAGAATCCGCGTTCAAATCCTACTCCTCCATGCTCGCGTCAAGAAGGTCACGAAGGGATCCGAAGTCCAGAGTCTCTCCTTCCCCTATGCACAAGGCATGAATGCTACCAAGATCAACATCGCCACCTAGCATCCGGGCAAGTTCACTTTCAGAACCAGGGCTTATCTCAAATCCTTCTGAGAAATAGCTTGCCGCAGGAAGCACAAGCATCTTGCCTCCCCTTATCTTGCCATATAGAAAGCAGCGCAGCCTCTCCTTCGCTCCTAATCTGGTGTACAAGGCAATAGAGGGGTGTATATGGCCAATTATAAGTAATTTGCCTCCATTGAGATTCACAGGTTTATCTCCATGCGCAAATACATACTCGCCGCGGCGCAACTCGCCATTGTAAATAACTATCCCGGTCCCTTCCCCCACGCGGCCTATGAAATTGTCATGGTTGCCCTTCACCAGCAAAAATCTCCTTATTCCCAATCCTTCTGAGAAGGAGACAAGCTCTTTAAGCTCGTTGAACTCTTCTAAATGAACCTTTGAGAAGTCATTTTTTATGTCGCCATTGACTATAAGTTCCTTGACAACTCTTCCAGCAGCTGCACTTCCTATATACCCCTTTATGCTGCTTAAGTTGGCCTTAGGGAGGAAATACCGCCTCCGCTCCGCCATAACCCCCTCATATCCAAGATGCAGATCGGAGCACACCAAGGCCTTCAGGTCCCTCAGATAAGCAATAGGTGTGCCATCGACTATCTCTACATTCTCAGAGAGGCGCATGCTTAAGCCTCTTTATCTTTGAGAGAACGTCTTTATGAAGCTCACGGAGATGCCTCCTCCTATCCTTCATCATTATCACATCCGCTTCCCCGAAAGTGATAAGATTATGCGAAAATGGCGAAGGCGAAGGCGTCTTTATAACAATATATCTTGCCCTTCCATCAAGAATATCCTTTACTACCTCTGCGGCCCTATCTACATCCATTACGTCTTCGAGTATCTCCCTGTAAGTCTCCTTAAGCACGGGGAAATTCGGGCTTATGCTCTCAGCTGCCTTTAGTAGCGTCTGCGAGTTTACCTGCTGCCTTCCGACACTGATCTTATATCCCTTATAGTTCCTGAGAACCATAAAACTCCTCACGGCGCAGTGCCTGAACCTGCGCTTCATAAGCTCCGTTCTTCTTATATTGCTTTTGAGAAGCTGCCTTATGTCGCAACCGTTCAGCCTCATAATAAGCTCCCTTACCGTCTCCTCGCCTATCCTTACATTGCCATCTAGGAAAATTGCAAACCCGTTATCGTTTATGAATATACCCAGCTCTGTGTCGAGGATATCCTCAAGGAGGAACCCGAATATCCTTGATAGCGCATCGTTTATCCTTCTGCCAAAAAGAAAGTGGAAAACAATCATGGACTTGGTGCCCTTCCTGTCTTTTGTTATCTCAACAAGGAGCCTCTTGTTTGTAGGTATCACCCCGGCAAACATGTGCTGCTCTATAAAGTATCTTGTTATGGCCAGGCGGGCATAGGTATTCACAGGCATATCCGAAAGGGCCTTAAATGACTCCAGCGACGAGATAAACCTATCCGAAGACGTCTTTGCGAAAGTGAACCCCTTGCGCATAACATCCTTCGCTACGAGCATGCCTACCCTGTCTCTGAACCTGCCTATCTCCATTGCAAGTTCGTAAGTCAATGGCATCTGCTCGGAGAACCACGGCGGTACAGTGGGCACCATCCCATAAGCAGTTTCCACATAACATCTCATACCCTGAGCATGCTTGAACAGGTAAGTCCTGCCGCTCAGGACAAAAACGTCACCAGGCTTGAGCCTGGATAAAAAGTTCTCCTCAATATTGCCTATATTCTTGTTGTTCGAATCATACACGCTTACTGCCACCTCGTCAGGTATGGTCCCAATGTTGAGATAGTATATTATCTTGGTATATTTGCCTCTTCTCCCGAAAACTCCTGTCTTCTCATCATACCATATCTTTCCATACACCCTTCTGCTCTCAAGGCCAACATGCATGCCCGAAAGATACTCGAGAAGCGATATAAAATCCGCCTTTTCCAGTGTCTTATATGGATACGCCCTTCTTATCACTGCAAGCGCTTCTTCCATCTCCCACTTTTTGCTAAGAGCCATGCCAACGACATGCTGCGCCAAGACATCAAGGCAATTTTTTGGAGTGTTGAATGAGTCCAGGTGATGCTGCAAGGCGGCATTGAGCATTACTGAGCACTCTACTAGATCATCCCTGTTGACCACTATTATCTCTCCGCGTGCAACATCCTTGAAACCATGGCCACTTCTGCCTATCCTCTGCAGCGCCTTAGAAACGCTTTTAGGGGAACCCAACTGTATCACATTCCCTATATATCCTATATCTACCCCAAGCTCCAGGCTGGTAGAGGAGACAACGCATTTCAATGAACCCTTCTTAAGCAGGTCTTCCACCTCCAGCCTCACGTCCCTGGATAAAGACCCATGATGTGCGGCTACATCATCATTGTCGTACTTAAATCTCCTGGTAAGGTTATATACTGTCCTCTCTGTACCGCTTCTCGTATTTGTAAATACCAAGGTGGTCTCGTTCTTCTTTATTATTGAATTTATAATCCTGTATATCTCGCTTTCCATTCTTTCCTCCTTTACATTTATTATGTCTTTCACAGGGCTTATTACCTCAAAATCAAGCTTTTTGTCCCATGTGCCATCGACTATTGTGCAGTCGCGCTCTCTTCCGCTGCTCTCAGAGCCAACAAGGAATCTTGCGGCTTCTTCAAGAGGATGCAGGGTCGCGCCCAGACCTATCCTTATGAAACCATGCCCTATAAGGTCTTCGAGCCGCTCAAGGGATAGGGAGAGATGCGTGCCTCTTTTGTTGTTTGCAAGTTCATGAAGCTCGTCTATAACCACATACTCCAATTCCGAGAAGGCCTCTATAAACTTGGAGGAGTTGAGTATGATTGCAAGGCTCTCCGGCGTGGTCACAAGGATATTCGGCGGTTTCCTGAGTTGCTTCTGCCTCTCAGAGGTAGGGGTATCGCTTGTCCTGGTGCCAACTGTTATCCTGCCGATATCCGGGGAAACCGATTCGTATATCTCCTGAAGAGGCGAATTGAGGTTTTTGTATACATCATTATTCAATGCCCGCAGCGGCGATATATACAGGCAATACACCTTGTTACCAAGCGTCCCCCCCTCCGCCTTATCCATAAGCCTGCTCAATATGGCCATAAATGCAGAGAACGTCTTGCCGCTGCCTGTCGGTGCGGTAATCAGCAGGTTCTCCATTTCCTTTATCAGCTTGAACGAATACATCTGTGGCGGAGTAAGCTCCTTATACCTCGATGCAAACCACTTGCGTATTACCGGATTCAATGCAGCCATGCTTTCATTATAGCTGACGCTGGCTCCAGCTTGTTTTATCATAAATACCATATAAGGATTCAAAATAAATAACCTTTACCATGCCAAGCCCTCCCATCCTTCTGCAGCATATCTGGCAAACCAAAGGTTAAACATAGTTATTTTAAAGATTTGCAATAAATTAATTCTAATTCGTTGGTATAAATGGCAAAACCGCAGAAAAACAAGGACAAAAAATCAAAACTGCTTGAAGCATTTACCAGGTCAGAGCAGATCGCAGAGCTTTATGCTAAGGGCGTAACAGAGAGCGAGGCGCTTCTCAACAGCCCGCAGGATAGACCTATGGACGATGCGCATATAAACGACCTTCTCGACCAGGAAAGGAGCAAAGCGTTTGAGGGCAGGCAGAAAATCACTTCATCGAGCCCAGCTCGCGCAAAGCCGACAAGAAAAACTGCAAAAGGAAAGAAGCGCTAAGCTCCTCCCTTGCCTATAGAAAGCCTGACCCCGTTCTGGTTTCTCGTTATGGTTATATCCAGATTGTCTCCGCCAAGTATATGCCTGAGTTCTTCATATGTGTAAGAGCCGATGTCTATCTTATTCTTAAGGACCTCTGCCCTGCGCTCTATAAGAGACGCTTTCTTTATCTCACTGTATTTTAACCTAAGTGTAGGCTTCTCAGCTCCGTATATATCTTCGATGCCGAGTTCTATCGGCTTATAACCCTCGCTCTGGTATATGAACGGTTCAACCGCATCAAACTCTGCGGAAACCTCCTTTGCTATATTGCTAGGCGCATTGCCTGCCCCGGCGATCACGAAGTCATCGGCGTTTAGGAACCCCACAAAAACCCTGCTATCCTTTTCCACCGTAACCTTGTCTTGCAGTAATTGCGATACCAGCCTGAGTATCGTTATGCCTGATTCATTTCCGAATCTGCTTGCGAATGCAGCCAACCCGTCCACCCTAAGCCTGCCTATCTCGTAATCACTCTTCTGTTCAAGGACCTTCTCAATCGCATCAGAGATCTTATCCTCATTGGGCAGATCTATCAAAGGGTCGAATTTTTTGCCCTTTTTCTTCAGGAAGATCCTAACAAGGCTTCTCAGCTCCGCAGGCTCAAAGGGCTTCTTAATGTAATAATCTGCCCCGTTCTTTATCCCCTTAAACCTGTTTGAAGTGGCATCCATTGCACTTACTATTATAACAGTAATATCCTTCAGGTTTGGATTTGTCTTTATACTATTGCATATCTCAAGCCCGTCTGCGCCAGGAAGCATAAGATCCAAAACAACCAAGTCTGGCTTCTCACTCCTTATCCTCTGCAATGCCTCTTTTCCATCATAAATCTGGGATATATCGAATTCCTTTCCTATAGTGATTGCCATGAGCCTGCTTATGTTTCTGTCATCCTCCACTATCATTATTCTCCTGAGAAGAGAGTCGCTCTGCAGCAGATAATATGTAGGTATCCCGCCGCTGTTCCTTGACGCTATAGCGCTGGATGCCTCCAGCTCGCGAAGCCCTTTCTCGAGGTCGGCATGCTCAATCTTCCTTGCGACAGCAAAATCCCTAAGCTCTGCAAGGGTAACCTGCTGCCTGTCGTTTATCATCGAGATTATTTCAGACTTTATTTCCTCTAAATCATTCATACCGATCGCCTAATTCTATAAAGTCTAAAAGGATTATTATACTTAACCATTCTTGCCCTTCTTCTTTTCTTTTTCGCTTATCGGTATGGTGAACCAGAAGTCGCTTCCCACTCCTACTTCTGACCTGACGTGCATCTTCCCTCCATGCAGGTTTACTATCTCCTTCACTATTGTCAGTCCAAGCCCCGTGCCGGATCCTTCCTGCTTCGTAAGGCCGCGCCTCTGAAGCTGATAAAACTTCTTGAATATCTTTCCTATGTCATCCTTGTTTATACCTATGCCTGTATCCTTAACATCCACCCTGACGCTCCTGCCAACCTTTGTTATATACACCTCTACAGAGCCTTTCTCAGTAAACTTTATTGCATTGGTTATCAGATTTACGAAAACCTGTATCAATCTATTTGGATCAGCACTCACACGCGGCACATTATAATCTACATGCCATCCGAAGCCCACTCCCTTCCTTGAACAGAGCTCGCTCAGGGAGCGTATGCTCGGATGCTGTCCAAGCTCCTCAAGGTTTACCTGCTGGTAATCCAACCTTATCTTGTTAGCTGAGAACTTGGCCACGTCAAGCACCTGCATTATAAGGTCCATCAGCCTGTTCAGGTCGCCCATCATGGTGTTCAATATGTCATTCTGCTCGTCTGTCAGCTTGCCAAACTCGCCATCTACCATAAGCTTCATGAAGCCGTATACTGCAGTTATCGGGGTCTTCAGGTCATGGGATATATTATATATAAACTGGGTCTGTAGCTCAAGCTCTGACTTATAATTCTTCAGTTCCTTGTTGCTCTTGTCAAATGCATCTTCGAGCTGCTGCATCTGTCTCTTCGTCCTAAGCTCCTTGTTTATTATGTAGTATCCGCAAACCTCCCCATCCGCATCCCTCTCAGGCGTTATTGACTGGTAACATGGTATAAGCTCGTCTGTCCCCTTTGCCACCATATTGACCAGTACGTCAGTAATCGGGCTCCTGTTGGCTTTGGCTATAGACAAAGAATTGCTTATCTTGTTCTGACTCTCTATATCTGCACATATTACCGAGAAAGGCTTCCCAATTATCTCCTGATTCCTATATCCAAAGAGTGCTTCGGATCCCTTATTGAAAAAATTTATGTAGCCGTTGGTGTCTATCCTGAAGATGGCATCGCTTGAGAGGTGCGTCAGGGTGTCAAGCCCAGCTTTGATAGAGTTCAGATAACCTGAGGAGTCCCGCCTGAGCACTATATGATACCTGTCCTCAAACCTGTAGAAAATACACTGAAATCTCTTTGTTACCTGGTTCCCAAAATCCAATTCCAGCGCGACTTCCCCCTTCCCGGCTGTAAGTTTCTCTAAGAAATCTTCCCTTCCGCTTACTATATTCTCGGTGAACGCTTTTCCCAAAAACAAACCCGCCTCATCGCCATAACCGCCACACCAGGTCACCTTAAGTGACTTATCAAGTATCAAATAATGCTGCTCTGGGAGGCTCTCGAGGAAATCAAGCCTTTCTTTGAGCTCTGCTGTCTCGGTAAAGTCATCAACTACGCAAAGGTTTGCGTTATTATTTATCTGGGTAAGAAGGAGCCTTAACCTGTGGCTCCTGTACTGAACATCTATCATACTCCCAAAGGGCATCTCCCCATGTATCCCGAACTCAGCGCGAAGATTGATCTTTGATGCTTCAGCAGGTGACATCCCAAAGATATTCAGAAACGACTTATTTGCCTTGAGTACCTTTCCGTCAGAATTGAAAACTGCCTGAGGCACGAAGCTATCGAACGCAGCGTCGAAATATCGCGCCGCGGCAAAACTCTTATCCTTCTCCGCCCTAAATGCAACCATATACTCCATAAGCTCCTTAAGATAGCCTATCCATACCATCTGCCTGTCTTCGAATACGTATTCCTTTTTAGAAAGTAGGGTGACAGTGCCAATTGGTTTTGAATCGAGTATAACAGGCAATATCAGGCAGCTCTTAAATCCGCTTCTGAAGTAGTTTATCAGCTCTGGAAAAGAAGAGTAGTCGCTAAGCCTGTTATCCACATAATACCTCATAGTATTGTAAACCATATCCTCAGATGCTGTTCTGGTCCTTTCATTGTAAGGCTTAGGAATGACTTCCTCGAAATGGAGTTCGGTTTTTATCAGCTCGGCAAACCCATCGAGCAATTTTACCGGAGAGCCCTGTTTCTCGCTTAATTCCTTAACTTTTAGGATAAGATTGCCGTAATCCGGAACGTAGTCCATGAATAAGAATTGCTTAGAAACTTTATAAAAGTTAACAAAAAAGCAAATATATGGAAAACGAGAAAAGGACAGCGCCCGCAATAAAATACATAGGCGGCTATCTCGCCACAAAAAAGCTAAAGGGGTCGTCAGGGGATCGGAAGGAGGAAGTCATCGAGAATGGCGTCGTGTACCGCCTATGGAACCCATATAACAGCAAGCTTTCTGCGGCAATAATATCCGGACTTAAAAATATGCACATAAGGGAAGGAAGCAAAGTCCTCTATCTCGGTGCAGCTAATGGAACAACCTGCAGCCATATAAGCGATATAATAGGGCCTGAGGGTGTAATATACTGCGTTGAGATATCCGAAAGGAGCATGAGGGACTTGTTGCAGGTGTGTGAGACCAGGCCTAATATGATACCAATACTATCAGATGCCAGAAACACAGATTCATACGCCGCAGAGCTAAGCGGGATAGACATAATATATCAAGATGTCTCGGCAAGGGACCAGGCAGAGATACTCCTTGCCAATAAAGAGTTCCTTAAACCAGGCGGATATGCTTATGTGGCAATAAAATCACAGAGCATAGACGTCTCAAAAGACCCAAGAGACATATACAAGGAATTCATTAGCAAGGTCTCAAAGGAGATGGAGCTGATCGAGACAATAGACATTAACAGATACGACAAGATGCACCTATTTGTTATTTTTAGAAAACCTATAAAAAGCCCAAATAAGTAATTTATTTCATGAAGCCCAAGCGGATCAGCACCATAATAGTTAATGAAGCAATAGCCACTGACATTAACTCATTCAGCCAGATAGAATGCCCGTGCTGCGGCATGGAAATACTGTCTGCAGATGGGCACTCTGGATTCTGCCAGTTCTGCGAATACTACACAAACACCAACTATATACAGAACGTGCCAGACACCGTACAGAAAGGTGACTTCACCGCAGCCTTAAAGAAAGCCGACTTGCCAGCAGCATCCAGGATTCTGGAAAAAATGGTCGTGGCAAACAAACCAGAAATATTCTACCTCGCAGGCAACTTTTACGCTTACTTCTCAGACTCAATATACATGGATGTGAATTACGCATCAGAAGGATTCATGGAGAAAAATTCCGAGCACAGGACCAACAGCGAGTTTGAATTCAACTCCATGCACCTTACCTCCAAATCACGCGAGTACTTCTACAAACTGCTCAAGATTACAAACGCAGAGAAAGAGGACCAATCCATAGTATTCCTGAGGTTCATGTCCTACATGAAGCTCAAAAAACATGCCGAGGCAGAATGGGAGCTAAACAGTCTAAGAACTTTGTCAAAGGATGCGATGCTGGTGCAATATGCCTCTGCCGTATTTTACGCGCGAACAGAGAAGGAGCCAGACGCCTCGCATATAATCCCTCTCCTGCAAAACAAAACAACAAACGCATACTACTATCTTGCCAAGATGCTTATTAACCAAAAGCAATTCTCATACGCAGAGGAGCTACTAAAAAAGATAAACAAATCAACAATAATGCCAAGCGCAATATACGAATCGTTTGTATTGAAAGGCCTGCGCGCGGCGTCAGGGCTCTGATTATCCGTGCCGCACGGGCATTACAAGCACATATTTAAAAAGAAGAAGCACTAATGGATTAATACTAGGCTCAGTTCCAATCCTAATAAATGGTTGAATGGTTAATTCCTACGAAAGGGATTATGCATTTCTGTCTAATGGCTTTACCTCAATCATAGAGCTGAATGGCTCTGTGGAATGGTTCCCATGCCCGAGGTTCGATTCGCCCTCCATATTCTCAAGCCTGCTTGATGATTCAAAGGGCGGGCATTTCTCCATAAGGCCCGAGAACGCCGAATATTCAATAAAATCCAATTATCTGGATAACAGCCTTGTTCTCCAAAACGAATTTTCCACCGAGAAAGGAAAAATAAACATTACAGATTTTATGCCTCTGGGGGTAATAGGAATATCCCGCATATACGAATCTTCGATTCCATTCATAGCGGAGATAAAGCCAGCATTCGAATACGGCCTCATAGCCCCATCAATAGAGGAGGTTGAAGGCGGTATGGTCTTCAAGAATACCAAGTCAAAGGAGGGCTTCGAGATAAGCATAAAGGGAGATTACGAGATACTTGACGAAGGAGTCGTACGCATAAAGCCAGGAAAGGGCTATCTCTTTGGCCTTTACTCAAGAGACATGAAGTATGGCCTTTTCGGCACCGGAAGCTCTGTGTACAACGATCCTTATGAATCCCTTGCATTCTCACTAAGGTATTGGAGCGAGCAGATACCGAAAAGCAAGAGGATAGAAGAACTGCAGGAAACAAAGTTGAAGGCTGTGTATTACAGGTCCTTGTCGGTAATCCTGGGTCTCATATACCTGCCATCAGGCGCTGCGGTGGCAGCAGCTACTGCATCATTCCCTGAAATATTCGGAAAGTCACGGAACTGGGATTACAGGTACACCTGGGTCAGAGACGCATCATTTGCTGCGGAGGCCCTTACAAAAGCAGGCAACCTCTCCAAGGCAAAGCGCATAATAAGCTTCCTGATAAGCGTCATAGATCCCGGGTCGTCCAAGAGTTTTGACCATCCACTGTATTCCATAGACGGAACGTATCCACAGGCAGAGGAAGTTCTTAATTGGCTTAAGGGGCACAAGAAATCGAAACCAGTAAGGATAGGCAACGAAGCGTATACACAGGTGCAGAAGGACATAGAGGGCGAATTTGCCAGCGCCTTTTACACATACATACAGAACTCCGGAGATATAACTTATCTCAACGAGAACTGGTGGGCAATAGAGTCAATAGCTAAATATACAAAAAATTCCTGGAAATCAAAGTCGGTAAGCCTTTGGGAAGAGAGGGCGCACGGAGAGAGCTATGTACACACCAAGGTAATGGAATGGACGGCGCTCGACAGGGCTTACAAGCTTGCCCTTATAGCAGGGGAAACGGATTCCGCAGAAGATTGGAAAGCAGCAAGCAAAGAGATAAGGGATGAAGTACTTACACAAGGAATATCAGAAAAACAAAAATGTTTCGTAAACTATTACGGATCAGAAGAGGTTGACGCGGCGCTCCTGACACTGCCAATCTACGATTTTGTAAAAGCTGACGACCCGATATTCCTGGCGACCTTGAAGAAGATAGAAAAGGATCTCTCAATAGGCGATGGAATGTATATACGTTACCGGAACGACTTCATAGGGGAAGTGGCACATCCGTTCACGCTCATAAACACATGGATGTCAAGAGTATACACTAGGCTTGGGGAAAACCACAAGGCTATAGAAGTCCTATCACGCCTTGCAGAGCACTCAATGAGCCTTAACCTATTTTCCGAGCACGTTGAGCAATCGACTAGAGAGCCAAGGGGAAACTTCCCGCAACTTTTCCCCCACGCCGGATTCGTAGATGCACTTACCGAATATAAGGAGAAGTTCCACAGCCCATAGGCAAGTAGATCAGCCTACCCCTTAACTACCCCTATGGGAACGTTTCTCGAGACCAGCGAGGCAAGTCCTGCTCCAGAAACTACCCCTACAACATCATCTATATCCTTGTAGACCCACTCTGCCTCTTCACTTACCAACTTCCTGCTCTTGATCCTCAGTTCTATACCTTTCTGCTCCATCGATTCGAAAGTCCTGCTCTGCGGTATCTCGCGCAAGGCCCTGTGCCTTGACATTACCCTTCCTGCTCCATGGCACGCAGATCCGAAAGTTTCATCCAGTGCACCTTCCGCACCGCATAGTATGTAACTGGCGGTACCCATGCTGCCTGGTATAAGAACAGGCTGCCCGAAAGAGATATAGGATTTAGGGACGTCTTTTGAACCCTTAGGAAGCGAGCGTGTCGCGCCCTTCCTGTGTACATACAATTTCTTCCTGGAACCTCCTACCTTGTGCTCTTCAAGTTTCACTATGTTGTGTGCAACATCGTATAACACCTGCATGCCCATCTCATCTGCGCCCTTCCCAAAAACCTTCTCAAATGATCTCCTAACCGAGTCTGTAATCAGCTGCCTGTTAGAGAATGCAAAATTGACTGCGCACTTCATTGCCTTGATGTAACTCTCTGCTTCCTTGCTTCCTACATAGGCATAGCTTAACTCGGGGTCTTCAAGGGCAATCCCCTTCCTACTGCGGTATTCTGCGAGTTCCATAAGGTAATCTGTACATATCTGATGCCCAAACCCACGTGAGCCTGTATGTACCATAACAACCACCTGATCCCTGAAAAGGCCGAAGGCCTCTGCTGTGCGTTCATCAAATAGCTGCTCAACTTTCTGCAGCTCAAGGAAATGGTTGCCTGCCCCTAGCGTACCAATCTGGTTAAGCCCCCTCTTTTTTGCAAAGCTGCTAACCGCGCCAAAATCTGCACCCTCCATAAATCCCCCTTCTTCTATGAATTTCGGATCGGAATCAAACCCGTATCCCTTCTCTATGAGGTAACCTATCCCTTCCTCGCTGACTCTCTTTAGATCGGCTTCCCCAAATCCTATATTATTCTTGCTGCCAACACCGCTTGGAACATTGGTGAACAACGAATCAAGAAGGCGGCCAATAGACCCTTTTATTTCAGAGTGCCTGAATGATGTAAGTATCACCCGTACTCCGCAGTTTATATCATACCCAACCGCACCAGGCGATATTATCCCATCATCAGCATCGAATGCCGCGACGCCTCCGACAGGGAACCCGTAACCTTCATGGCCATCCGGCATGACAATTACATCCTCAACAAGGCCGGGCAGGTGTGACGCATTCAATGCCTGCTTGAGCGTCTCGTCCCCTTTCATTATATCCATCATGCGACTATTCGAATACACCTTAACCCGCGAAGAATCTATCCTAAACCTGAATTCATCAAGCTTCTTTACAATCATAATCCCGCCAAATTACACATAAGAATAACAATAATTCAAACAGCCAAATAATCACTATACATCCTTCAATATCTATATAACATTGCATTTACAATCTGCCTGCATCTAATGCAGTGAATTTTATTTTCGGACCACTTCTACCATAGACAATACCGATTAGGGTAAGTATTAAATATGAGAAATGCCTACATAAATTAAGCTTTTAAACATTGTATATTAAGTACTATGTTTATGCAGGGATGGCGGAGCCAGGTCAAACGCGGCAGACTCAAGATCTGTTGACTTAGGTCTGCGGGAGTTCAATAACAAGAACAAATCTCCCTCCCTGCATTGCGTAGTTATGTGGTGATTAGTTGGTAACGAAAAAGAATCCAGAAACGAGAAAAAAGCCCCAGAAATTTGCGAAGAAGGTTGCAAAGAAAAGCATCTCCAAACACACAAAACCAAAGCCCAAACAGAAGTTGAAGGATTCGGTAATGCTTGACATACCTCTTTATCCGCAGACCGAGGAATTTACCAGCTCTGCGGCTTCGGCAATGATGGTAATAAAGTATCTGAATCCTGCATATAAGCTCAGAAAAGAAGAAGAATTTGTGATATGGCAGGAAGCAGTCAACGGCAGCGTATGGCACGGATCCAAATACGGTCTTGCATATGCGCTAGGCAAGAGGATAGGCGGCGTTGGGATAGTCAGTAACACGAAAGACGAAGGCTATGAAAGGAAGCTTGCAGTATACGAGAACATAAATCTTGATACACTCACAGCATCATTCAATGAGATAAGGCAGAAATCCCAGACGCTAAATATCTCGGAAGAGCAGTCAGAGGTAACCACGTCAACAATAAAGAAAGCCCTCTCCAGCAACCAGATACCGATAGTCCTTATTGATGTCAAAGCAATAAATTCCATACCCGAACCATCCCCACACTGGGTGGTGGTGAAGGGCTACGATAAGGACGCATTCTACATAAACGACCCTTACTCAAACAGCACAATAAGCATAGACACCGAGGTATTCAAGGCAGCCCTCGGGTTCGACAACGATAAGCATATGGTATATGTAGATTCAAGGGCAGCCAAAAGAAAGAAAGGCTGACACCAATCAGATAAATAGCTATTCTTCTATGTACGGTGCAAGGAAATAGGTTATCTGCGCATCTCCTATGGGATAGCTGACTTTTAATGGCTCATTAGTCTTAAGCGATATATTAATGGGCACTCCTGCAGGGCATGATTTTACCATATTCTCAAGGAACTCCAAGTTAAATACCGAATCTGCGTTCTTTGTAGCTGACACCTTCTTCGTCACTGCACCATCCGCCTGATGCTGTTCCTCAAGCTCTCCTGAATCTCCTCTTGCACTTATTCCAAAATGATCTTTTGAAGCCCTCAATGAGATGTAAGAAGATATCAGACTTGCATCCTTTATTATCTCCCTAAGCGCATCCCCTCCAATCTCTATATTCGCATCGAATTCTATCGATGGCTCCTTCTCTGCGCCCTTTCTGGCTTCCACCATCTGCATAACATATCTCCTGCTCCCGTTCTGGCTTATAAACTCAAAGACGACCTTATTCCCGCTGTCCTTCATGACAAGGGATTCGTTGTCCCTGGCCCTTGAGAGTATCTTGCTCAGGTTCTCCAGATTAAGGCCTATATTCGCATCCTTGTCTATCTTAAACTTGGTGAATGCCTTATTAGGTATGAAAAAAGATACCATGCTTATGCTTGAAGGATCCATGGCCTTAAGCCCGATGCCCTCCTTGCTTATGTTAAAAATACCCTCATCAACAAGGCTTACTATGGACGAAACACAGTCTCTCCAATATCTTGCGTTGCTGAGTTCTAGTTCAAACATAAAACCACATTATTATTGAACACGATAATAATAAATAACCTACTTATCGATAATAAATCAGTAGAACCGGCTCCTCCAGGACCAAATCTGAAACCGAGTAATGGCCATAGTATGATATGCATCATAGGATCTACTTACGATAAAGTCTCATCAGGAATAATGCAGCACATATTCGAATCAATATCTATCAAGAATCCCGAAGTCGGGAAGCAATATACCTCCGGCAGCCTCATGATATACATGCATGACGGCCCTCTTACCGAATTCAGCCTTGAGATCCCGGAAGCTGATGTATTGTGCTTTGTAAGCAAGCATTCTAGCGCTGCACAGAAGGGTGCAATAACAACACATGCTACAGGAAACTGGGGCAGCGATGCCTTACTAGGCGGGAAGCCAAGGTCCCTGTCAATGTCTGCGCCGCTTGAGATGCTCGCCTTCCTCTTGACTTCGTCCAGGGCGCAGCGAGGCTCTAGCGAAATAGATGTAACGTATGAGGCTACCCACCACGGCCCTCTTCTGTCAAAAAGTGCACTCTTTGTAGAGCTTGGCGGGAACAATGATGTTGCCTCTTCAGACCATCTGCACATACAGATGGCAGAGGCAATACTGGAGTCGATGGACGAGGCGCGAAGCCAGGAATACAAAAAAGTGGTAATAGGGATAAGCGGCACGCATTACCCTTCCAAATTCTCAAAGCTGGCTGTAGAAAAGAACTACGCCTTCTCACATATCCTTCCAAAACACCATGCATTTGACGAGATTGGAGGGGAAAATCTCTCACTTCTCCGTCAGGCAGCCGAAAAGACCCCCATAAAGGTTGATTCTGCAGTTATCGAGTGGAAGAGCTTCAACTCGGTTTCCAGGGAAAAAATAATAAAAGCACTTGGAGAAATTGGATTAGATTACGAAAGAGTCTAGGCGCACGAAATGAAGGCATTGGTATTTGTAACCCAAAAGGATTTCAAGGACGAGTCTCTCTCTGCTATAAGAAGATCATTACAGAAATGGGATGTGGAAGTTGTGGTCTCATGTACTAAAAAAGGCGAGGTTTACGGATACCACGGCGCCTCATACCATGTTGATACCACTCTTCTCGAGGTTAGTGCATCCGATTATGCATGCATAATACTAATAGATGGTCCTGGAATAAGTGCGCTCTCAGGGGAGATGCGCCAGGTAAGTGAGACAGTGAGGAATTTCTACGGCGCAGGAAAAGTCGTATGCGCGATAAACAATGCAATAAAGATACTCGCAAAATCCAATATAATAAAAGGGAAGGAGATATCCGAGCCAAAAGACAGCGAGACAGCCTCAATTGTAGGCCTATATGGCGGGGTGCTTACAAAAAACAAGGTAGAAAGCGACGGTGGAATAATCACTGCAGGAAATCCTGATGAAGCATCAGAGCTTGCCGATGTCATGCTAAAAGCGGTAAAGGCAAAGTAGTCAGCGAAATATATGCCTTTCAGCTCCGCAAGCGCATTTGTATACTATATAACCTTTGCTGCTGGACAGCCTCACCGTGCATGTCTCTCCAGGGATGAGTACGTCGCCACATCCTTTGCATATGGAATCCTTAAGCCTCTTCGGCATCTTTACCTTATAGTGCCTGCTTATGGACCTGGCTATCTCAACATATCTCTTCCTGAAAGCCTGTGAGCCGCAGGTTATCTCCCTTGATTTAGCCAATTCAATAAGCCCTTCAATCCTTTCTGCCGCAATCTCCTTGACAAACTGGGATCCCTTCTTCATGTGTTAAACCTCAACAATTATCTCTCCGCTTGAGGCGTCCGCATAAGCCGCGTAGGATCCTATATCTGTAGCCCAGTGGGTATTATCATTCGCCTTGCCGGTCTTTATGTCAAAAGCTGCAGCGTGAAGAGGGCATATGACCTCGCAGCCATCAACATATCCTTCACTAAGCGATCCGCCCTCATGCGTACATTTGTCGTCAAGTGCGTATGGGGTGCCTTCCTTTAAAGTTATAAGAATCCTCTTGCCTCCAGCTTCAAAAGCCCTGAGCTCCCCATCTTTTAATTCAGATATCCTGATCCCGGTATTATACTTGGCCATGGCAACATCTCATGGGCCCGGAGAGATTTGAACTCTCGACCTACGGCTTTCTTAATTCCTATATAAGACCGTCGCTCTGACCAGGCTGAGCTACGAGCCCAAGTATTAAATATCACTTACGCAAGCAAAATATAAATACTGGCATAAACTTTTAAAAGGCTTGCATATGGATCTCGGCGAAGGGTTAAGGAAAGCTTTGGCAAAACTGTCTGGCGCAACGATAATAGACGCGAAGACCATAAGGGAATTCACAAAGGAGATGCAGAAGGCCCTAATTTCCTCTGATGTGGACCTGAATCTAGTCCTTAAGATAACCAATAAGATAGAAGAGGCGGCGCTGAAGCAGAAGATACCACAGGGCCTATCGCCAAAGAACTACATAACAAATATGGTGTATGAGGAGCTGGTAAGCCTAATGGGCGAGACATACGAACCCCAGATCAAGCCGAAAAGAATACTCCTTGCAGGAATCTACGGCTCTGGGAAGACAACGTCAGCAGCAAAGCTTGCCAAGTTCTATCAGGACAGGGGCCTTGGGACAGGGCTTATCTGCTGCGATACATCCAGGCCTGCTGCTTACGAACAACTCAAAACGCTTGCCGAGCAGGCAAACGTAAGCTTCTATGGCGAAAAGGACGGAAAGGACATAGCATCTATAGTAAAGAATGGGCTGGAAGCGCTCAAGCAAAAGAAAGTCATAATATGCGATTCCGGAGGGCGCAGCGCAATAGACCACAACCTTATAGAAGAACTGAATCTCATAAACAAGACCTTCAGGCCTGAAGAGAAAATACTGGTACTCAATGCGGACATAGGGCAGGTAGCAGGCAAGCAGGCCGAAGAATTCAACAGGGCAATAGGGATAACAGGAGTGATAGTGACAAAGATGGACGGCTCGGGCCGCGGCGGTGGCGCACTAAGTGCAGTCAGCGCATCTCAATGCAAGATAAATTTCATAACAACAGGAGAGAAGCTCAAGGACATAGAGCCATACGATTCAGGCAAATACATAGGCAGGCTCCTCGGGATACCAGACATAGAACTATTGATAAAGACCGTCAATGAATCCCTTGCAGAATCAGGGATAGAGAAGGACAGCGTAGATATGGAAAAGCTTACATTCGATACATTCTACAAGCAGCTAAAGGCCATGTCAAAAATGGGTCCGATGAAAAGCGTAATGGGGATGATGGGCCTCGTAGATCTACCTAAGGATGCTGTAGAGACAGGAGAGAAGAAGCTGAAGATCTACGAATCAATAATAAGCTCGATGACCAGAGAAGAGAAAAACGAGGAGGTTCAGCTGAGCCAGAGCAGGATAAAGAGGCTTGCCGCAGGCAGCGGAAGGACGGAGAAGGACGTACGAAGCATGATAAGCGACTTCAACAGGATGAGGAAACTCATAAACACATTCAAGAACGACAGGAACCTGAAGCGGAACTTCAAGTATGCGGCACAATAATAAAAAAAATAAAAAATAAAAAAATAAATTATCTCTTTACTTTCTTGCTACTTTTCTTTTTCTTTGCTGCTTTCTTGCTTGCCATCTTATTCACTGTTTAAATCCTTAACTTTAAAAATATTTAAACAAATATAAATTATCCATAAATAGCCATATAACTACTTATATCAAAATAAAAAAGTTATATTGCAGTAAAAGTGATACTTTGGGCAACGAAAATGCAGTAAGCGGCAAGATTGAAGAACTTGAGGAAGAGTACTCAAAAACAAAGCACAACAAGGCCACAAACAAGCATCTCGGTATACTCCGCGCAAAGATTGCAAGGCTTAAAAAGGAGGCAGCGCATAAAAAAACGCATCATGGCACAGGGTTCTCAGTTAAGAAATCGGGCAATGCCACCGTCGCCTTGGTGGGCTTCCCCAATGCAGGCAAATCCTCTCTACTAAAGCACCTAACAAATGTAGAATCGAAAGTTGCAGACTACGCATTTACAACCATAGCAGTCATACCAGGCATAATGGAGATTAACGGCGCAAGGATACAAGTGCTAGATCTCCCCGGCATAATAGAAGATGCGTACAAGGGCCGCGGCGGAGGCACTATGATAGGAAGCGTGATAAGGATAGCTGACCTCATAGCCATAGTCGTAGATGCAAATGCATACAAGGACGCATATAGGATAATAGATGAGCTCCATAAACTCAACATATTCCTTAACGAGCCTGCGCCTGATATACGGGTGGAGAAGAAGACAAGCGGAGGCATACGCTTCTTCGGAAAGATTGTCGGGCATGAGGAACGCTATATGATAGAGGCGTTGAACGAGACCGGGATATACAATGCAGATATAACATTTGGAACTCCTGTAGACGCGGAAAAATTCATAAACTATATAACAGAAAGCACAGTATACACCCGCTCCATAATAATCCTCAACAAAGTAGACCTTATAAGCCAGGCGGAGGTCGATACACTCTCTGAAAGGCTCCACAAGGATACCGGCATGGATGTCCTGCCGGTAAGTGCATCGAAGCGCATAAATATAGATAGTGTAAAAAGGGAGCTGTTCCAGCATCTCAATCTTATAAAGGTATACTTAAAGCCCAAAGACGGAGTTCCTGACCTGGAGAAGCCGCTTGTATTGAGGAAAGGGGCCACAGTGGGCGAGGCGGCAAGGGCCATACACTCCAAGACGGCAGAGAACCTAAAATATGCGACAGTCACAGGGACAAGCACGAAATTTGACAACCAAAGGGTGGGCCAGGACCATGTTCTGCACGACGAAGATATAATAACGCTGTTTTACTATAAGATAATCTAAACGGCGAGATATATGACAATAAAATACTGGGAATACGAGGACGTGCCACTGAAGGAAAAGCTGAAGAACCCGAACGTGAAGGAGATTGCCAAGATATATTTCGAGAATGAGACCAAGGCGTATAGGTTTGCAAGAGCACTTTCAGAGGTAAAGCTGCATGGCAAGCTGAGGTTGAAGGACTGCCCGGAAGACCTCCCACAAGCAACATGGAAGAGGTATATGGACTTTGGCGTAATAGTGGGTCTCTTAAAACATGAGGATGGAGAATACTCATTTACCGATAGGTACTCAAGACCCCTCAAGAACATAGCAATATACATAAAGGCATGGATGGAGACGCAGGAAAAGGAAGACCTGGCGTTATTGTTTGCCACGGCAAAAACAGCAAAGCAGGTCAAGAGAGGCGGCAAGTCAAGGAAAGATCAAGAAGGCCAAAAGGACGAGGTTGCATGAAAATATCCCTGGATTTTACCAAATCAGCGCAGAAGAATGCAGAAGACTACTATAACCTGGCCAAGAAATCAGAAAGAAAAGCATCAGGTGCGGCAGCCAGCATAAAGAGGATGGAGAAGGAGCTGACTGACCAGCCAGGCAACGCGCCACGGGAGAAACACGCCCAGAAACGAAAGGATACAGAATGGTATGAGGAGTACAACTGGTTCTTTACGCCAAAAGGCGAACTTGCGATAGGCGGCCGCAGCGCCAAGCAGAACGAGGCAATTAATTCCAAATACTTCGAAGATAAAGACCTGTTCTTCCACGCGGATATATTCGGGGCATCCGTAGTGGTACTCAAGGGCGGTGCTTCCGCTTCAAAAGAGTCAAGGGAGCTAGCGGCGCAGTTCGCGGCGTGCTTTTCTAGTGGATGGGCGGAAGGGGCATTCTCCCTTAACGTATACGCGCTCGGGCGCAGCCAGGTATCAAAATCCAAGCAGAAAGGCTCCTTAGGGACAGGCAGCTTCCTTCTCGAGGGAGAGAGGGAGTGGTATAAAAACATGCCGCTAAGCCTATGTGCTTACATCTCAAAGGATAAGAAAGGCGAAGACAGGTTTACCATAGCACCGCAAAAGATACTCGCCTACGGAAGCACACCAGAACCACGCGTCATAGTCTCTCCTGGCACTGTAAAGAAATCAGACGCGGCAAAAATAATAAGCAAAAAACTTGGCTTTACTGATATAGACTATATAATGCAGCACCTTCCCGCAGGCGAGTTTAGTGTGTAGGCTCTCATTCGTGCCCGCCTTTCGAATGGACTCTCTTGACAGCCGAGTCTATCACTTCACGCGCCCTTGACGCGTTTTCCCACCCACTTACCTCTGACCACTTTCCTGGCTCTATGCTTTTATAGTACTTGAAGAAATGCGCAATTCTGTCCTTTACATTCTCCGGAAGCTCCTTAACATCGTTTACAAGTTTAAACTCTGGGTCTATCTTATCCGTGCCTACCCCGAGTATTTTGGTATCTATTCCCTCTTCATCCTTCATGAGAAGCAAGCCTATGGGCCTTACCACTACAGTAGTTCCAGGGAAAAACGAGGCACCGCTTATGACCATTATGTCAAGAGGGTCTCCATCTTCACCAAGCGTTCCGCAGACAAACCCATAATTGTAAGGATAAACCATCGATGTATGAAGTATTCTGTCGACTTTTATGCTACCGCTATGTTCGTCGTATTCGTATTTCACATTGCTGCCCTTCGGTATCTCTATGAGGCAGTTGACTTTTGATGGCGCATCCTTACCTATCGTTAAATTTGGCATGTAATCAGATGTAAACTATCCAATAAAAGATTTAAACTCTTTGTAGCAAAGATAGTTTATGCATACTAAATATGTAGTAATACTAGGTTCACTGATGAGTGGTCTGGGCAAAGGCGGCATAACAGCTTCGATAATGAAGATGCTCGATTTCTATGGGTACAGAGTCCTGCCGATAAAATTCGATGGATATCTAAATTACGACTGCGGCACCATGAACCCGTACAGGCATGGCGAGGTATTTGTCCTTAATGATAAAAGCGAAGTAGATATGGACTTCGGCATATACGAAAGATTCATAAACAAGGATCTCACCGGCAACCTATCCATAACAGGCGGCAAGCTATACAGTACTCTAATCAAAAAAGAGCGAAGCGGGGAGTATCTCGGAGAGGACGTCCAGGTAATACCGCATGTAACCAACGAGATAATAAATCACGTAAGGGGAATATCAGAATCGGAGAAGCCTGATGTCATAGTAATAGAAGTAGGCGGCACGGTAGGCGACATAGAAAACAGTTACTTTATAGAGGCAATGAGGCAGCTTGCCATTAAAGACAAGACTATTTTTATAAACCTTACTTATGTTCCTACCCTTGATGTCGTTGGCGAACAGAAGACAAAACCGGCACAGATAGGATTCAGGACAATACTGCAATCAGGAATAATGCCCTCATTCGTAATATGCAGGAGCAAGGACAAACTTCTTGCGAAGACAAAAAAGAAGCTCGCACTGTTCACGAACCTTGACGAGAGCAGGATAATAGACGATGAAGATCAGATGACCCTGTACAAGCTCCCCCTATCATTCATGGAGCAGAAGATGGACAAGATGCTCATTAAAGATTTGGGGCTCCCAGAAAGAAAATTAAACAAGCAGAAACTCTCGACATGGAGGAACACTGTGGATAAGATACTCAATCCGGAAAGGTCCGTTAATATAGCAATACTTGGAAAATATACGAACCTGCAGGATTCATATGCCAGCGTAAAGGAGGCCCTCATACACTGCGGAGCCAAATCAAATGCGAGGATAAATATCTCCTGGATAGAATCCGAGAAGCTAGAATCTGGAACAGACCCATCTGCAGTCTTTGCAGGCATAGACGGGGTAATAGTTCCGGGAGGATTCGGAAACCGTGGAATAGAAGGGATAATAAGAGGAATAAGGTACTGCCGGGAGCAGAAGATACCTTATCTTGGAATATGCCTCGGCATGCAACTCATGGTCGTCGAGTACGCAAGGAACGTATGCGGGCTCAAAGACGCAAACTCCTCAGAGTTCAATAAAAACTCGAAGAATAAAGTGATAGACATAATGAAGTCCCAGCTCGGAAGAAGAGCCAAGGGCGGAACAATGAGGCTTGGGCTTGAGGAGTCAAAAGTTGCTGACAAAAAGAGCATAGCATACAAGTCTTACAGTGCCATAACAATCCAGGAGCGTCACAGGCATAGATATGAATTCAACAACAGGTATATGGATCTTATGAAAAAGAAAGGCCTGCTCTTTACCTCTTTCTCATCGGACAACATAGTGGAGACTGTGGAATGGCCCGGCTATGCGGGTATAGGCACACAGGCACACCCTGAGCTAAGGTCAAGGATCGAGAAGCCCGCCCCTCTGTTCGAGTATCTGGTGTCTAAAGCATTACTCAGGAGAGAAAAGACTTAAGAAGAAGCAGCCCCTGCTTCATGCCTGCTTTGCTCGCACCATACTTTCTGGAATCAAACGTATATCCTACTTCATGCACGCTTATGCTCCCTTTCCTGGTGCATTTTAAGAAATCAAAAAGTATCTTGTAGCCTCCCTTGACAAATCTATGGCTGTTCTTCCTGTAAACATCCATGAACCTTAGCCTGCGCATGCCAAAGAAACCTGATAATATATCGGCAGAGCCCTGACATTTCCTAATGTACAGCACAATGTTCCCGGCAATAATGAGCATCCTTGATATTATGCGCCTGTAAAGTACCCACCCTTCGACATTCTCCCTAACAGCTATCGCAACATCCGCCCCGCTATTAAGTGCCGCTGCAATCTCGCCTATATATCTGGGATTATGCTGCAGATCCGCGTCCATTATTATTACGAACTCTGTCCGTGAGCGCTCTATGCCCTTTATGACGCTTCCCGTGAGCCCCAATCGTCCTTTGCTTAGAGGAACAAGGAGAGAAACATTCATCTTTCTCCTAATCGCCCTGTTCACTACCTCCTCTGTCCCATCATCAGAGTTGTCGTCAACTACCAGTATCTTTATTCCCTCATAACTCCTGGCAATAATCTCCATGAGCTTTCCGATAGACCTTTCCTCGTTCAGTGTCGGGAGTATTACGGTAAAATTGCTATAATTATTTTTCCCCATTTATCATCCCGCCAAGAAATAAGTAATACCTTACAGCAAGCTCAAGAAGCCATCCGGCAAACGCGATTCTTGTAGCAAGTCCATTAAGAACTGAGAGGTCTTCATCCTCCAAGACGTCGAGCAGAGCCAAAATGGCTGGATACGCAAGGATTATCTCCACAATCCCAAAAACGAGCATAAGTTCGTTTGCATGTATAAACATCCCGCTTGCGTAAAGAAGCAGAAAGACCGCAAGATTAGCAAACAGAAGCCTGGCTATCTTGCCGTAAGACTGGCTCAATCCCAAAACCCTGCTGTTATACCTTAGAATAAAGTAAAGATACGCAATGGTGCCGAGATAATAAACTGCGAATATGGCTCCAAGCGAGCCAAAATAAGTGGCAAATATAAACAGCCCTGCCATGGTAATTGCGGCTGATATAAGGCTGTATTTAAGTACAGGGTATACCTTGCCCCTGCTTATGGTTGCATACGAAGCGATTGTACCTACAAAACCAAGAAGCATCCCCACGCTTATCATAGATATATTTTCAGCCTCGAAAGGGTATGCTGAAGTGAAGAGAGTCACCGTGAATGCGCCTGACAACGCGAGCAGATAACCTATTATCGGTGTTGTAAAGAGCAGCATAAAGAAAACAGTATACCTATACATCTTATCCATCCTATGCCTCGCAAACCTTCCCGCACCAGCATACGAAAGCATAGGCACCATAACCATTCCTATTGAATTGGCAAGCAATCCTATGATGTGGCTCATCTTAGTAGCCACACCATATACCCCGACTACAGCAGGCGCAAAAAGAAGCGCCAGGAAGACAACGGCAAAGTTGCTCATTGATGTATTTACTACATTTGCCCCTGCGAGCGGGAGGGAGAACCTAAGCATATCTCTCTGCCTCTTGAAGATTCCCCTTGGTTCAAATTCCATGCCTGCATGCCTCTTAACCATCAGCATGGTGTAAATACCGCCAATTAAGAACCCCACGACATATCCGGTAACCGCACCAAAAGGTCCGAAGCCCATATATACCAGTGCTACAGCAAGAAAAGCCTGCATAATAATTGATGTGCTGTTCCCCACTGCCGCATGCACGCCTTTACCAACGCTTATAAGTATGGATGAAAAAATGCTCAGCATTATGGAGAATACAGCTCCAAGCAGCGCAAAGGCAAGGATAAACCATCCATTCCCATAGGTTCCATGGAGCAGCAGCGGAGCAAGAGCAAAAGCGATAGCGCCTCCAAATACCAATACCAGAAAACCGAATACAAAAGCCAGCGCGATGCCGTCACCCACCGCAACCTTTATCCTTTCCGCTCTCTTTCTGACTTTCCATAATGGTATATACCTGCCGAAGTAACTCTCGATGCTTGTGCTTCCGAATGCGCCTGCAAGTCCAGCGAAGCCCAGCGCAATTATATATACACCGTACCCCTGTGCCCCAAGGAATCGTGCAACAAGAATAAACGAGGCACCAGAGAAGACAATGCCTATGACTTTGCTGTACATTATAAGCACTGCCACCCTCGCGTTATCGAGACCGAGTTCCAGAGCTTCCGATCCGCTGTTTATGCCAGGCATACGCTCACTCGCTTATATCTTAAAGAACAGCTTTAGATACCTCATCATCGCTCCGGTACCCCATTCAAGTATCCATATCCCCGCAGACGAGCCTCTTATTATCTCCATGTCCTCCGCGTCAAGAGTTCCTGTGGCAAAGAGCAGAATTGGATAAGCAGCTAATGATACAATCAGCCCGACAGCTATCTCTAAAACAAAATTTCCAATGAGAAGGCAGAGCCAGAGAAGGAATCCAAGGCATAATGCACTTATTACAAGCCTTGCGAATTTGCCAGCACGCAACCTGAAACCTACCAGCAGCCTTGCCCCGTGCAGCAACAGCAGATCATCCACCACGCTCCCAACGAAAAACAGCGCAAATATGCCCCCTATAATCCCAAAATAAGGCACAAGCGCCACTACAAGCAGCAGCTGTATAACTGTGGATATAACATTGTACTTCAGTATTGCCCTGGAAAATCCATTTGCAACAAGCAGATTAGTCACGTATATTCCGACTATGTTTATTGCAGTGCCAAAAACCATCAGGGAAAACAGCTCCGGCGCTTCCGCATATTTGCTTGAGACGAGCAGGTAGATCTCAGCATGGGCAAAGATGCCAACGAAAACAAGCATAGGCAGGGTTATGCTAAAAGAATAGAGCAATATCTTATTGTATGTATAGTTTGCCCTCTCGCTCTTTGTTACCCTGTGGGCATATGAGAACGCCTGCAGGAGCACCGTAAGCACCGTGCCGTAAATCAAGGTTATGAAGCTTATGCCCCTGTTGGCTATCCCGTAATTTCCAAGCTGCGCAGAGGCTACGAAGAGACCAAGAAAGAGTATTGCAAATCCTCCAAGCCCAAAACTCAGGAAATTATTGAAGGCCAGCGGCATTGAGAAACTGGTAACTTTCCTGAGCTCTTCCCAGGAAGGGATACGAATCGTTACTTTGCCGTAACTCTTTAAGGTCGTAAATACGTAATAAACGCCAATCAAAAGTCCCGCAGCGCTGCCTATTACAAGCCCTGCGAGAGCTCCATCAACACCAAATCCATAATAAACAAGCGCTATGCTTGCGATTAGCTGTACAAGGCTTGAAGTAAAATAAGTCAGCGCAGCAAGCTTTGATTTCCTAAACCCTATCAGTATGTTATACAAACCACCAGTCGCTATTGCCTGGAAAGGGAGATACGCGCAAGCTATCATGAGCGTGAGCGGAGCAACGGTACTTCCATTAAAGAAAGCCGCAGCCACAAAAGGGCTTATTGCGATCCCGACAAGTGCGGAAATTGATGCCAGCGGAACCAGCAGGAACAGGCCATTTGAGAGTATCCTGCCTACCGTGCCAGGATCCTTATCCTCAGCCATCTCGGAAAGATTCCTGAGAAAGTACGAGCCTACCCCGAACGCATTGAAAGCGCCTATAAGCGCCGCAAAGCCTACGGCAAGGATGTAAACCCCGTAATCCGAAGGCTGAAGAAGCCTGGCGACTACCACGAGCATCAGCAGATTAAGCAGCGATCCCGACATTCTTCCAAGGAACAGATTATAAAGAGAGCTCAACGCTACCTTGCCAAGTAGTGTATTCTGCGATGCAGGGACTGTCTCTTCCATAAAACCAATAAAACTAGTAAGGATATAAAGATAAAGGCACAGAAAACTTAAAAACTAATGCAATCAAATAAATTCATGCGTTTTGATGCTGATCTTTATATCCGCAGGCACAAGAGCGAAATATCCGCAATCCTCGGATACCTTGCAATAACTGCAATATTCTTCTGGCCTTTAGTTGCCGGAATCAGCAGCTTCATCCCTGGTACCGGAGGGGATACCTACCAAAGCGCATGGGAACTATGGTGGGTGAGCTACTCAATTCTATCTCTGCACACGTCCCCGTATTTTACATACTTCATCTACTTTCCCATAGGCGCAAACCTGCTTACGCAGACAATGGCGCCGCTTGCAGGTATATTAAGCGCGCCATTTGAGGCATTCGGTTCTGCCGTAGCACTGAACATTGTATTCATAGCGGGTTTTGTGCTGTCCGGATTCTTCATGTACATTTTTGCATACTACCTTACCAGGAACCGCTACGCTTCTTTCCTTGCAGGGGCAATATACGCTTTCAGCCCCATGCATGTATTCCAGTCTTTTGGGCACCTGCAGTGGATAAACATAGAATGGATACCTCTATTCTTCATGTTTCTGATAATAGCCTTGAAGGAGAAGAAACACAAATACGCTCTCTACGCGGCCCTTTCATTCATATTCCTTACTTTCATGGGCGACCTGGAGCAGTCAATAGCCGTTTCTATAGGGGCGGTAGTGCTTCTTGCATCTTACTACCTAACCAACGACAGAAGATCAATATACAATAGGCGGAGCCTAATATACCTCGCAGAGATAGCCGTTGCAATATTCATACTTGGGTCTCCGGTATTCATAAGCATAATAATCGCACTGCAGCACGGGATATTATCTACGGTAAATGCAGTATCCTCCACCCAGGCAAATATCCTATACAGCCCAGACGTGCTAAGCTTCTTTGTACCGAGCTTGATGAACCCTCTACTGGGATTCATACCAAATGCGCTGAACTATCTATACGCATCTGATCCAACAGAGCGTACCGTATACATCGGCTATTCTGTGATATTTCTTGCGCTTGTCTCCATATATGATTTCAGGAGCAGGAAAAGCCTCAAAAGCCTTGCACCATGGATAATTCCAGCTGTTATCTTCCTGATCTTAAGCATAGGTCCTTATCTACAGGTGAACGGTGCGGTTATATCCTCGGTACCAATGCCTTATCTACTTCTCCACAAAATACCTATCCTGAATGTGTTTCGCGAGCCCGGACGGTTCGATATAATGTTTGAATTATTTATATCGGTGCTCGCCGCCTTCGGCTTCATTGCAATATCGAAAAATAAGATAGGCCCGCTTCGCACGGAAAAGGGCTTCTTTGTCCTTTTCCTGGTCTTGGTCCTATTTGAGTATTCAACAACCCCTATCTCAAATGCACAGCTTCAGGCTAATTACGGGAATGCATATATCCCGGCAGCGTATAAGGACCTCGGTAACGCGACAAGCAACTTCTCCATAATAACTCTCCCTGCACTCCCGTATTACTACAGCTCTTCTCCGGAATTATATCCGGGCATCGCAATGTATTACCAGACAGCATCAAGGAAACCCCTGATAGGCGGATACGCTACCAGAAGCAACAACACGCAGCTCGAGCTTCTATCGGATATTCCTATGGCAACAGCATCAGAATACCTGCAATACGGGCAAAATCTCTCATATTTCTCCCCTATAACAGAGAACTATACAAAACTGAATACGTTCTGGCTTGCAAACTATCGGACAAAATACGTAACAGTGATAAGGGGTGCATATAACGATACCGAGCTTCCTGCGCTCCTAGAGTACCTATACGGCATGTTCGGGCAACCTGTATATCAGAGCAATACCACTGACGTTTTCCAGACCAGTGGAGCAATATCCAAAGGGATAGGGTCCAGCCTGGTGAGCTACACCGCAGGCACATGGATCCCGGGGTTCTCATTATGCCAGTCGTCAAGCTGTAATGCCACACTCTCAAACATGTGGTGGGGCAATACGACGAGAGGAATAATAGTCTATTCGCCAAACCAAACCTCCGCATCAATGCGATTCGATGCGATATCAGCATACAACGACAGCATCCTATACCTGTATACTAATGGAAACCTGGCACATGCTTTCAATCTGACAGGAACTGCAGAAGCATACTCCGCCAACATAACAATCAAGCCAGGTCTGAATTCCCTTATCCTATACTATAAGCAGAACGCATATGTGGTGAACGACTCCATACTTAACTTCGGAATAGAGAACATAACGCTAAACAGGACCAGCTAAGCACAAAATACTGCCGAACCCTGCAGAAAATCTTTAAATAGCTTCTTGCAGAAAACCATACTAAGGCGAAATTGGTTTTAGGGGTGTTGGAAGAATGGAAGAAAACAACTGTGATTTGGCAGTGGGCAGTATGTACGATGTGAAAGTATCAGTGCGCGATCCCAAGGGAGAAGGGATATGCCGCATAAGGGATACTGTGGTATTCGTCAAGAATACCAGAGTAAGACTCGGGAAGACCTACAAGGTTAAGATAACAAAGTCTTTCAAGTCGTTCGCATACGCTGAGCTGGTTGAAAATAGCAAGTATTTTATAGGTAACGGTAGCCTAATAATATAACTATATACAATTATTTTATTCTTTTTTTATTATTCTTATTTACGGTGTCTTATTATGAACAAAGAGTTTTACG
>JAJZOF010000008.1 GCA_021811535.1 Microcaldota archaeon
CCCACAGGGCAATACATACCGGAGATGCAGGAGCTGTGAGGTGGTATCTGGAATCCGGCAAGATGGACCCCAACGCGCCACTGATACTAAGTAATGCAAACTACCCTCTGGATACTGCGGTATTTTATGGCAGGTACGAGATAGCCGAGATGCTGCTGCAGCGCGGCGCAGCTCCAAACAAGATAGGGGAGGACTGGGGACCTATGCATATCGCCGCAGCCCACAACGACACAGCCATGCTCTCCCTTCTTGTATCCTACGGTGGAGACGCGGGCATAGCCGGAGGAAGAACCGGCAGGAACCCGCTCCACTGGCTTGCGGATATCGCAGAGGAGATAAGACCTGAGACGCTTGAGTTCCTAATATCCAAAGGCATTGATATAAACGCATCCGATTCTTCGGGAATGACAGCTGCACACATACTCGCCTCAAAGCGATGGGACGCAGAGGCCAATCCTGCCGCCTCAATGAAGCTGCTCATACAGCACGGTTCGGACCTATCAAAAACCGATAAGGAAGGGAATACTCCTCTCCACATGGCAATAGCCTCCATGGCCTCTATAGCGGTAGTATTGCAGCTATTCTCCGCCTATCCTGACGCAATGCACACGAAGAATTCGGCTGGAGAATCGCCTCTTGCCATAGCTATGAAGACAAGGTCAAGAGACGCAAACTACGCCTCCGCATTGATTGCAGACCTGATACTATGCAGGAAGCAGATACGCCAGCATCCGCTTGCACAGGCAAAGAGAGATGCAGATGCGGGCGCATCAAAACTACGCGCAGTATGATGCCGCCATGCAGGCATGCGCGAATGCGATTTGACAAAAGACGAAGTGCAACTCGGCATATTAAAAGGCGCAATGAAACCTAATTGTGGTTATTTGCATGGCATTATTCTCAAGGAGAAGCAGGCATGTGAAGAATGTTATTCTGGAGACGGAGAGAAGGGCAAGCGAGCTCAAGGCAAAAGGGATGCGCGTCGTAAAGCTTAACAGGGGAGACCCTCCGCACTACTTTCCCACTCCGAAATACATAATAGACGCATACGTTGATGCCCTCAGGTCAGGAAAGACGACCTACTCAAGGGCGTCAGGGGAGAAGGAACTCAAGGACGCGATACTCTCAAGATACAAGTACATGTACGATGTAGATGCAGCAGAGGAGAGCGTTATAGTTACCGCAGGAGTCTCAGAGGCGCTCCTCTTCCTTAACAACATGCTCATAGACCACGGAGACAGGGCGGTCTTCTTCAGGCCTTACTATGCACAGTACTCTCCAAGGATAAGAGTGGAAGGAGGATCCGTAATAGAAGGCGCATATGATTTCGATTCAGGATGGTCGCTTAACCTCGAGAGCCTCGAGAAGAAACTCAAGAGGGCAAGGAAGGGGATAAAATACATGCTCCTCACAAACCCAAACAATCCTACCGGCGCCGTAACTGAGAGGAAGGAGCTCGAGAGGCTGGTTCAGATTGCGAACGAGCATGACATAATACTGGTAAGCGACGAGATATACGACGAAATAATATACAATGGCACCGAGTTCACCAGCCTTGCCCAGGTGGCAAAGGGCGTGCCGCATATAATACTAAACGGGATATCAAAGAACTATCTCTCTACCGGCCTGCGGGTAGGATTCATGCTTGTGCCAGGCGAAGATAAGGTATCAGCCAGGCTGAAGCAGAAGCTTGAGGAGTATGCCCTTGTAAGGCTCTGCATAAACACCCCATCCCAGCACGCAGCGGCCGAGGCGATAGGAAACATACGCGAGCATACAAAGGCGATAAATGCACTTACCAGGGAGATTGAAAAAAGAGTGAACTTCGCTACGGATATGCTGATGAAGAACCCGAGCATAAGCGTGGTGAGGCCAAAGGGCTCTTTCTACATATTCCCTAAGATGGACTTTAAATCCTTGCGCTTCGGCAGCGACAAGGATTTCATCGATACAATGCTCGAGAAGCATGGCATACAGCTTACCCGCGGATCAGGATTCGGCGAGCCATCGCACTTCAGGATAGTCGCGCTGCCTCCCAAAGAGACCCTTGAATACGCGATAGGCAAGATAAACGAAGAGTGCGCATCAAGGCAGCGCGGTGGAAGGTTATACCCTCCGATACTAGCAAGGAAGTAAATGCACATCCTGCGAGAACCAAACCCGAGACTCTGAGTTCCTGTTCCACCTAAGCTATCATATCCCTTGCCCTTAGCATGTAATACGCGAAGAAGAAACCTGCGATATTGCCTAATATGGAAAGCGCGCCTATGAATAAGCTGGCAACGTATCCCACCACAAGTACGGATGTGAAGGAGAGGAGATAAGCCGAGGATGCCGAATTTCCCCCCTTCCTGAGCTTTAGAATCGAGATTACGAAACCTAATCCTATAAGGACTAGCCAGGCAAGGACCACAATATTCGGAAGCCCGATAAATGCGATGGCAAGGCCTATGCCCACATTGGAGAGCAGGGCGACCAGACCAAGCACAACCACGCTCATCGTGCTTATCTTGGAATAATTCTTGTCGCCAACGCCATAAGCCCTTGCGAATGCCTCGGACAGGGCCTCCTCGTTTCCTGAGGCTGCACCGGTCTTCTCTGCGTACGGTTCCTTATTAAGCATGCCCCTATATTCCCTATCTACCTCATCCATCGGCTCTTCGGGCGCCTTCCCGGAATTGCCATCCTTTCCAAACATCAAATCCGCTCCCTATATATAAGTGTAAAACAATTATTAATTGTTATCAACCGGCGCTTCAGAAAGCGCAGAGCGTATCTGTGCATCCAAAATGAACGGTGAGATCAATGTACCTGCTCCATTACGGCATACTTCTAGGACTTGTAGCCATGCTTGGCTGGGGAGTCGGAGATACGTTATCAGGCATAATCTCCAAGGAGCAGGGATCCCTCAAGATCGCCGCATGGAGCCAGTTCCCAGGGATAGTGCTGCTTCTCGCCCTAGCCTTCATATACAAAGTGCCCCAGATATCTGCATACTACCTCTTCCTCCAGCTTGCTGACGCGGCAATACTCACGCTCTCCGCTGTAGCGTTCTTCGAGGCGATGAAGATAGGGGAGATATCGATAGTCTCTCCAATCTCTGCTTCCTGGGCTGCATTCACTGTAATACTAAGCCTGCTCCTCCTCGGGGAGAGTGCAGGCCAGCTTCAGTACATTGGCATAGCCCTCGCGATTGCCGGAACGGCCCTCGCGTCATTCAAGCTGGAGGGTGCGCGTAGCATGAGGCGCAGGAAGAGGGCGCTCGGAGCCGACATCGCATTCATATCTGCACTTGGTTTCGGCCTTGGGTTCTTCATCCTCAATGTGCTGATAATCCAGTTGGGATGGCTCCTCCCTACGATACTAAATTCAATCCTGATAGCTATTTTCGTGATGATCTATGCAAGGAGCAAGGGCATAGACATCTCCCTAAAGAAGGATGAGAGGAAGCCCCTGCTCTGGCTCGGGATAATATACGTAATATCAATAATAGCATACAGCATAGGCATAACCCAGTCCTACGCTGTGATAGTCGCACCTATAGCCGCAGCTTCGCCGGTAATAACCGTCTCAATAGTGATCCTCTTTCTAAAGGAGAGGCCATCAAAGAACCAAGTTGTGGGAATAGCAGCTGCCTTATGCGGCATAATACTGCTCTCGATATAGCCTCCGCATGGGTTATAAGTGCGTATAAACTATTTACCTGCTTATAAGCCCACACTCAAAAGCTTTATAGTGCTAACTAACGAAATCCGATAGATATCAATGGACAGGACTACGTATATCCGGATATTTGTAATAAGCATGGCATTCCTTGCCATCCAGTCGTATGCCGCAAACGGCATAGGCACCTCATCAATCTCGCTTAACGCCTCTTCCGTCTCGCTATATCAGGGCTCAAATGCGCT
>JAJZOF010000017.1 GCA_021811535.1 Microcaldota archaeon
CATATATAACAGGGGAAGATCGGCGCACCAAGGTACAACTTAGTGGCAGATAGCTACATTGAATTGAGAATACCCAAGGCTTTCTCTTTAGGGCAGGAAGGGCTTATACAGACGGATAAGTTTGGGCGGTGTCGGATTCTTCGGTGCGGCTTTTGGCACATTTCTGCAGGATATAATATATAAGTTTGATATGCGTAATATAGTAAGGTATTAACATGGAAAAGATAGAATTCGATTTTACCAAGGACGGGCCAATATTGGTTAAAAAGGATGGAAAGATAGAGTTTGCCTTGTGCAGATGCGGGCATTCTGCAAAGAAGCCTTTCTGCAATGGGGCACATGTGCAGGCAGCATTCAAGGCAGATGAACACAGACTGGAACTCAAGTGAAAGGATCGCTTAGCCATATCCGCCTTTGCAGTATTATTTTAATGCAAAACTTGCTACCCTCTTCCAGCTCTCGACTTTGCCTGAGGTATCGAACGCGCATAGCCTGTTGAACGATATCAGAGTATCATTGTAATCTATCAGGTTTATTGCTTTTTTCCTTTCGCGTGCATTCAGTCTGCCATACAAAAGGCTTATGTGCGGGTTGAATTTTCCTGTGCGGATGGAAAAGATCTCGCATGCGGCAGAGTAATATCTGCTGAGTCCTAGATCCAGCTCAGCTTCTATAAATACGGATTTGAAGTATAGTGGGCCTTCGGATGCCCTTAGCGCATGCACGCGCATTTTTTTCATTTTGCCAGACAGTGTGGATGCTCTTTTTATTACTTCGCGTTTGTCCATTTGTATAGAGCCAAGCAGGGTCATGTGCGGCTTAAATGCAGGAGATCCATAAGTACGTGATAGCTTTTTTATAATGCGTTCCAGTTTATTTGACTGCAACTGATCAGGCATAAGCCATAGAGAGTAGCCTCTGCCTTCATTATACGGTATTTTTTCTGGGTTCATGGATCATTCCTGCTTGCGCATGATGTCTTTTATCACATCTCCTATATTATCGTTAAGCCCGGATATAGCGTATTCCGAAGCATTTACAAGATGTTTGTCAGTTTTTATAGGTTTTGGGCTTGCTTTCATAACATAGGTGGGTGCATCTCCATACATTATTGAATAATGCGCCACGCCTGCGGGAACTATTGTTATATCCCCAGGCATTGCCTTTGTCTCTTTGAGCTGCCCGGCTTCTCCGGCATATATCAGCGTCATGCCGCCAAATGTTACAAACGCCTCTACCGCATATTTATGCATGTGGAAATCCTGCGGCGAAGTAGAATTGCCTGCTGAAAACTCCTGGTTTTCAGGTCCTAGAAATATGTAGTTGCCTTTTCCGCCTGCAACTGATCCTTCCTCAAGAAGCATCTCATTGTTCATATTGTCAGGAACGACAAGCTTGTTCGGTTTGCCATGCCTGAGGTTGTTAGTTATACTCTCATATGTGAATCCTACAGGCACACGCATCTTTGTATCTTTGGATGAGCCTTCCGATATTCCGGATATGTAGACTGTGTTTTGATGCTCTATTAAACACTCCGACCCGCCAGGCAGCACAGCTGCAGAGACCTTCATCGAGTAGCTTTTCCCGTCCATTTTATACGAAAGGCTGAATTCTTCTGATCCGAATATGAAGTAAAGCCCAGAGCCACGTTTGCCTTCCCTTACCATGTCCTTTCCACTGCCCGATACCTTACTAATCCAGAATTCGTTTACCCTTATTGTATCTGTCGATGTCCTTGCAAGCCCCTTTATGCTTTCATCCGCTTTTGTCTCCCCCTTTCCCAGTGTAACAATCTTGCCAGTCATATCTCACACTCATATTTTATCATATAAAGTAATATTATTTGTATCAGATATTAATACGTTTTGGTTTTTTGGTGTTGTTCTAGTAAGAAAAGCCGGATTTGCGCTGCGCCCAATGGAAGTATTATTTTGTGGGATTAGTGCGTGCTGAAGCTGGCAAGCACTAATTGGCGAAGCTGCTTTACAGCAGGGGAGATCTTCAATCCCTTCTTAGAAGGCGGGATAGGGAGAATCTTCCCGGGGCTTTTGCAGCAGTCTGTTCCGCATCGGCTGGAGCGGGACCTGCAACCTCAGCTCCGAAGCTTCTTGCCTTTACCGCATGAGAATCTGAGAGTGTGCGCATGCGAAGATCTTCAGGCACATTGTTCCTATTGTCGTATATGGTTTTACCGTTTGAGGATATGGACCTTATTGCGGCGTTTAGTCCTACGAATGGTATCTGCATATTCTGCGTCTTCTCCCTTCCGTGTGAATCCTCTTTTACTTCGATCCCTATATGTGAGAATTCCTTTACCTCTCTTAACTTCCCTGAGGCAGAAGCGAGATTGCCGAAAAGCACGTATTCTACCTTTACTTCCGCACCTATGCTTCTCTGTAGCGCGGTCATGCTGTTCTTAACAGAGCCGACTTCGGATAATACCATCCAACCACCTTAAAGGAGATGTATTATCCCTGGTATTAAAAGCTTATGTACAAAAATTGTAAAATGTGCAAATAAAACCTGCTCCTCTAATCGCTGCTTAAATACCCACGCGTGCAAGTATATTTTATAGAATTGGCCTTGGAACATGATTTGATGAGGGATTCAAAAGGCAGTTTCTGGATGTATTCCGTCCTGCCTTACCAGATAGCGTATTCTCCAATCAGCACGATAATAGCATTGTTCATACTGCAGCTGCACGGCACTGTCATAGACGTCTCGTACGCGATGGCGGCTTTTTATGGCATATCCATACCGGCAGCCGTATTCTGGGGGTGGCTTATAGACACTTACAATGGAAGAAAGAGCTTTGTCATCCTCTCTTTTCTTGGAGTAGCAATAGTGCTCCTTGGACTGTCGCTGACAAACAGCGTCGCAGAAGCGATTATTCTCTTCGGGGTTTTATCCTTCCTTGTCGCGGCAAACGCAACTCCGCTGAGCCTGCTTGTAATGGAAAGCATTGAGGAGAGATCGTGGTCTGCTGGATTCTCCAGGCTGCAGCTCCTTGGAAGCGTCGGAGGCACTATCGGACTGTTTTTAGCAACTGTTCTTGGTTTCCTGCCACTGAGGCTGTTGATGCTGCTCCTCATTCCGTTTTCTATATTTGCAGTATCTATAGCAACGAGGATACGGGAGCCGCAGGCGGAGATGGGAAGGCGGGCAATAATAAAGAACAGGGTTGCTTTGAAGGTAAGATTCCTTATGTATCACCTGTTTTTTATACGCATACCTGACAAGAAATTCCTTAGATCCCTGGTAATACGCAGGGGCTCAGGAAAGAGCTTGCCCAACCTTACAGTATTATACATAGCTTTCTTCGCTTTTTACCTTGGAAGCGGGATATTCAATACCGCATATGTGCCTGGGCTTGACCACGAAGGATTCCAGAACCTTTACGTATTTGGCATAATATTTGCGGGCTATGCGGTGCAATCCCTCTCGTTTTATCTTTATGGGCGGCTGACACAGCAGAGCGGCGAACACAAGGCAATAATGAACTCCCTTGTCCTGAGGGGAGGCGGATATGTAGCAATAGGGCTTGTCTTCCTTGTGTTCAGCGGCATGACCAGCCTCGCCCTGAACCTGATAGTTTATTCGATGACTGCAGGGCTTGCTTATGCAGTCTTCTACATAGCGTCAAGCACTGTCCTGTTTGAGACCATCGGAACGGAGAAGAGGGGCAGGAAGCTTGGCCTGTACAGCAGCATAATAGGGCTCAG
>JAJZOF010000019.1 GCA_021811535.1 Microcaldota archaeon
CACTGCTCTCCATAGACGTTCTCTCCAAGCAATCTTCCAAAAACACAACCAAAAACACCACGACCACCACCAACACAACCACATCGAAAACGACTACAACCACAAATACCACATCGCACAACACTACTACAATCGCACAAAACCTGACAGTATTTCCAGTAGTGCAGAAGGGATCGATAATAATAAACGCATCGACAGGCGCGAACATAAGCCTGGGAAACGGCAACGGCGTGGAGATAAGACCGGGTACATATGCACTTGTGGATAACGTGCTGGAATCACAGTATAACTTCTCAGTCGTATTCTTCAATGTTCCAACATCATTATCAGTTCCGCAGAACATGTCCGGATATACGCCTACAGGGGCGTACGCCTTTGCGGTGAACGGGTTGATAACACCTACAATATCCTTTGTAAATGCAAGCAGGGCTCCGGATCCGATAATCACTGTTCTCCGCCTGCCGAATTCAAGTGCAACGACAACCTGGACATATCTGGGTGGAAATTACAACGGCACTGCTTATGTGGGCGGGAAGTATACGTTTGCCGACAAATGGGAGTACACGAACAGCACAACACTTGTAAACAACGAGTTCTACAAACCTGTAGTATGGGTATTCCTTACCAAGACTGCAGCACTCGCCGCTCCTACTACTACATCTCCGCAGCCTTCAAATACCACATCAACGACACAGCCCACAAGCTCATCTTCCGGCAATCTCGGGCTGGTAATTGCAATAATAGTGGTAATAGTAATAGTCGCAGCGCTTCTCTACTTCTTCTATAAAAAGAAGGGGTAAGGGGGCAGGGACGCATTTGCATCGGCTCTGGCCGTGCATCTGCTACTGCATAAGCTGTACACGGATCTCCGAATGCAACAAAGCTTAATATAACTATCTATTATTATAATAATCTGAATTTCTAATTCATACTCTTAGTGATCTTATGAAAATAAGCGAACTTAAAGCAGGAATCTCAAATGTTGAAATAGAGGCAGAGGTAGTGGAAAAGGACGAGCCTAAGGAAGTCATAACAAAATACGGGAAGAGGGTAAACGTGGCCCATGCAGTCCTGAAAGACGACACTGGACGCATATCGATATCCCTCTGGGGCAACGACATAAACAGCGTAGACGTAGGAGACAAGGTAAGGCTCAGCAACTGCTATGTAAGCGAATTCAGGGGCACACCACAGCTCTCTACGGGAAAGTTCGGAAAGATAGAAGTCAAGGAGAAGGGCAAGGGCAGTGCAAAGGAGGAATTCTCCGAAGCTGATGACGACCTCGCCTCAATGGATCCTGAAGAGTAGAGAATCAAGAGCGTTTTTTATGCATGCGCATTATTCCACATGCGCATATAAGGCATATCCATTAGCGTAGCGAATCATAGGTCTATCTTTATCTCGTCGCCATTTACCGGTGCATAGGCGTCGAATCCCTCCTCCTTAAGTCCCTCCGCCAATGCCGCTGTATTCTCAGGGCTTCCGTGCACGCACATTATTGCCTCAGGATTGCTTCTTCTCGCGTATTCGTGAAGATCTTCCATGCCTGAATGCGCAGAGAAATCATACATCGCAAACGGGGTCTCCACCCTGTACTTCCTTGTTCCAAGCATTATGGGCTCTCCATTAATTAGCCTCCTTCCGTTCGTGCCCTCCACCTGATAACCCGTAAGGAATATCCTGGATTCCTTGTTAAGCTTGGTTATGTAGCTCAGCACTGGCCCTCCGCTCAGCATCCCTGAAGTGGTGAGAATAATATTGCCTCCCTCAAGCGCCCTCGACCTGTGATGCTCCCTCTCTATAACAGTTACAGTCTCAAGTGCCTCCTCAAGCATGCCGCTGTTGTGTATGAACTCCCCATTGCGTATAACTATCTCAGTAGCGGATCTCGCCATCCCGTCCAGGAAGGTCTTTCCAGAGAGGCCGTTCTTGTGTATCAGCGCAAGTATCTCCTGGCTCCTTCCTACGGCAAAGACCGGGACAAGCGCTGTACCTCCGTTCTCGATGGTCTCCTTTATTCCCTCTATAAAAGACTTTGCAAGCTCCTCCCTGTTTCCATGCTCCTTTGTCGCATATGTCGATTCCATTATCAGGACATCGCTCTTTACGACCTCTGCTCCGTTCTGCAGGAGTTGCGGCGAGAGCTTGAAATCGCCCGTATATACTATCCTCTTCCCGTCCTTCCGCCTCTCAACCGATGTTATCGCGCTGCCGCAGATGTGCCCTGCATCGTGCAGCGTTATCTCATAATCTCCAAAGTCTATGCTCTCCCCATATGCGTGGGGGGAGTATCTCTGGAGAAGATCCTTAAGCTGCCTGCTGTGGAAACGCATGCTGTAGTGTTCGCTCCTTGCTATCTTCATGGAGTCCTCTATGAGAAGCTCCGCAAGCCTCATCGTGGGCTCTGTGCAGTATGTGGGCGGCATGGAATCATGGTAGAGAAACGGAGAGAAGCCACTGTGGTCCAGATGCGCATGGCTGAGCATAAACGCATCTATCCTCCCGGAAGGGAGAGGATACTCTGGCTTGTCATCTATCTTAACTCCATAGTCAAATAGGAAGGTCTTTGAGTCCCTGACAAGTATCCCTGACCTGCCAACCTCGGAAGCTCCTCCAAGAAAGCGTATGTGCAATAAACCAACACTACCTAAGTATGAACGTAATCCTTTTATTATGTGAGCCGCGGTTATCAAACTTTAGGAGTTCCATCCTCCCGACCTCCCTGGTATTAGCGACATGCGTGCCTCCATCAAGCTGGACATCGAAGCCCTCTATATCTATGACCCTGAAAGAATCCATGCTCTTCATCAGCTCCCTCCCATTCTCTGTCCTAGATAAATTTGGTACGGAGAGGGCTTCTTCCTTGCTGAGGATTTTTGCCGATACCACATGCCCGGCATCTATTACTTCCTGCGCCTCATGGATAAGCTTCTCTGCCATCTCTTTATTCAACTCAGGCATGTCAAAATCCACCCTTGACCGGTCTGCGTATATCTGGTTCCCTGTAGCCTTTCCCCCATGCCTCAGCTCAACCACACCGTCAAGCACATGAATTGCTGTATGATACCTCATATGTGCATATCTCCTCTCCCAGTCTATGCGCCCCTTCACGCGGTCTCCTATTGCAAGCCCATCAGAAGATTTGAGCATGTGCCTGAACTCTCCTTCTGATTTCTCTACTCCTGTCACCTCATACTCTCTCTCCCCGTACGAGATCCAACCTACATCGCATGGCTGCCCTCCTCCGCCAGGATAAAATGCGGAGCGCGAGAGTGTTACAAAACCGTTGCCTACCGATGTTATCTCTGCTTCAAAATCCTTCATATAAGGATCCTTCCACTCGAGCCTCTCCTGTATGTACACGCCTATCCCTCTCTCCCGTTTCCAAAGAAGCCGAGAACCTCTTTCCATGCTTCCGCAGCGGCTTCCTTGTTGTACATCTTTCTGGTATCATTGAAAAATGCATGATACGCGCCTGGGAATACCCTATACCTGAAGCTCTTGCCGTTCTCTTTCATCAGCTTCTCGAGCTCCGGCACCTTGTCAGTTATCCTATGATCCTCTCCGCCATATATGCCGAGCACAGGGCATTTTATCATAGATATCTTCTCAGCGGCGGGATTCTCCCCGTAGAATATGCTTGCCCCGGCAAGTTCGGTGCCCTCAGCAGCCAGCTTTCCGACCAGCGTTCCTCCCATACAGAATCCTACTGCGAATATCCTGCTCTTATCTACCGATGCGTTTTTGAGAAGCCACTCGAATCCAGCCTTAAGGTCTGGAATGTGCTCATCAAGGTTCCTTCCGGTGAGCCATTTCATAGTCTTTCCTACTACTTCACGCTCCTCCTTCGGAAGCTCGCTTATTTTGTCTGAGACATACTTCTGGTTCCTCATCTCGGAAGGCGGCAGGCTCATCATAAAACCCATCCCCTTCTCTATCTCCTGCGGAGTCACAGGCATCCCTGGCTTGCTGTAAAGATCAGGGGCAAGGGCCAGATAGCCCTGTGCAGCAAATCTCCTTGCGACATCCTCTATATGCGCATCCAAACCAAATATCTCGTGTACAACAATAACCGCAGGAAGTTTGCCATTGCCGGATCTCGGCGATGCAACATAAGCCTTTATCCTATGGTTGCCGCTCTGGTACTCTATCCTATTTCCTTTAACTTCTACTTTCTCTTCCATCAAACCACTAGAATTAGCTATTAAATAAACGCTAAATTTAATTTATATCTTTGTTTGCGGACAGTTTACGCAAGTATACTAAATAAGCATGGAACATCATGCTCCTGCAAAACAGGCAATAGCAAGTTATAAAATAAATGGATAAGTAATAAGTACAGTAACAGGCAGATGAATCCTGCGGTGGGCAAATGGAGATAAATCTCTCTGAAAACTTCAACATAGATGCGCAGCAGGTCATGACCGGCCGCGGATGTGTGATAGGGCAGAGCGGCTCTGGAAAATCATATCTTGTTGGAGTAATGGTCGAGGAACTCTGCAAGTTGGGCCTTCCGTTCATGGTTATAGACACCGAAGGCGAGTATGCCTCAATAAAATCAAGATACAATGCAATATGGGTATCCGAGAACAACCCTTCAGCAGACATAAAATCTTCGGATAACTTTGCAGCGGTTCTTTCCGAGAGCATAAAGTACGGAATACCAATAATATACGATCTCTCAGATACAATTGATAAGGAAGCTAGCGTACAATATGCACTCTCCGAGCTGTACTCAATGGAGGAGGGCGCGAAAAGGCCGTTCCTGGTTGTAATCGAGGAGGCAGATAAATTCGCGCCGCAGGTTATAAGGCAGAAAAGGAACATGATAGAAGAGATAAGCGTAAGGGGACGGAAGCGCGGCATAGGGCTTCTTGTCGCGACACAGAGGCCTGCAAACATAAGCAAGAATGTGCTGGCCCAATGCTCCTACGGATTCATAGGAAAGCTGAGCATCGAGAACGATGTGCAGGCTATAAGGATCCTCTTCAGCACGCAGGAGCAGCTGGATATGCTTCCGAGGCTGCAGACGGGCAGCTTCCTTCCGTTCGGCGTCGAAGGGGCCGTGGAAACGGTTCTCAAGGTAAAGCGCAGGGAGGCGGTGCATTCCGGAAGCACCCCGCTGCTCTCCCAGGCTTACGGAAAGAAGAACATTCCCATAGCTGAACTTCTAAAGGAGATACGCGGTGCAGGAAAGAACCATGAAGCTACTCCAGTGCAGAAGCAGAAAGCCCCATCGAAGCGCATAATCCATCTGCCTTCCCTGGCCCGGCGCATAAGCGAGGCAGATGCAAGATCCATAGCCAAGAAAAAATCAAGGAAGGAATTCATGCTATTCGGAAGAGAGACCGAGGAGATAGAATCCGTAAGCCCTGGATATATAGACGCATATATGATGAGGGTACTCATCCCTTCAAGGAAGCGGGGGGAGTATGAGGACAGCACAATCCTGATGGGCGAAGGCTTTGCCTTCAGGATCGACCCAAGACAGCAGGTTGAGTGCGTGCGGGTTAAGAGTGCAATGCTTGCAGAAAACGAGGCAAGGGCACTCGAAGAGGCCCAGAAGCGCGGACGTACTACTACAGAATACATAGCTAAAAAGCTGAGAATAGACGAGATAAATGCGGGAACGCTCCTGAAAAGGCTTGAAAAGAAGGGGCAGGTAAGGCCTGAAGGCAAGTACTACGTGCCAATCATTACCCACCGCTTCTCAATACCTGAAGATCTGCGCAACATAGAGGACGCGTCGGACGCGCACTCTACTTACTACCATATAAAGGGCGGTTCAAGATACATGGAGAAGACCGTCGCAGCACTCTTTCCAGGATCCAAGGTCATGTGGTCAAAGGAAGCAGCGCTGCCCTTCTACACGATAGTAATGAAGGGCAGGAACGGCAAGGCACGGGTATTAAGCATAGATGGCATATACGGGATGAATTTTCACCCAGAGCCAAAATAAGCCAGATGCTCATGTTGCCTCTGTCTCGATGACATAAGCAGCATATGCGCAGTATTGGGTTGTGTTATACGGTATCCCAATGCGCTCGTAAGATAGGCTCCCGTTAAGATAAAACCACCTTAGCAATAAGCGCATCCTGGTATTTTTCATCCACATGCATATATCTTGGTTGTACCCGAATTCGAAGAGCATACCCTTGCAAATGGTGCACCTCTCCCCATTGCCCAGGACCTCAGGGGAAGACGCATTCATGTATCCGTATTCCTGTGCGCTTAGAGTATTCGCTATCCAGTACGTCCCGTTAACTCTGCCATCACCAAGGCTGACATTTGCATAAGAAAAGTTTACATAGGCGCTGCGGTTTTCTGGGATCCGCACGTAATAATAAATTGCGGTCGAGAATATCAAAACTAAAGCCGCAACAACAATAAATTTTGCAGGAGAAGCCATGCAATGAATATAAACTCCACGATTAATAATATAGATAAAATGTGCGGATACCCCGCACGGTATAAGTGGTAATGAGATGGCAAACCAAGGTGCAGGTGCAGGATGCGAGTGTGGAGGACGGTGCCTATGCGGCTGCTCATCAGGATGCATATGCAAGGATGGCTGCGATTGCGGCTGCACTTGCGGCTCAAGGAGAAGATAATGCGGCAGCGTAATCCATCAAGAGCAAGAACCCTCGCCGCATTGATGATAATCGCAATAGCGGCAGTCATAGCATCATACCTGGCTACCATTGGCCATATTGGCGCAAGTTCAGCAGAGCCTCAACAAAGCTCAGGGGTACTCTACGGTCCGCAGATGGTCGAGGCAAACTACTGCCCGTTCGGCAACCCATCAGGCAACAGCTCCGATACTGCATATATATACCTCCCGCCTTCAAGCAGGAACGAGACACTGCCGCTGGTGATAATTGTACATGGCGGTGGATGGCATACCGGATCCGCATTCAACGTAACTTATGCACGAATAGAAAAATACGCCACAAACAGCTCAGCTCTGCCTGCGAATAGTTACTATATAGTCCCTGCACTTCTAAAGGATAATTTCATAGTGGCAACGATAAACTACAGACTTGCCCCACAGTACCCATTCCCAGCGCAGATAATAGACCTCAAGTGTGCCGTAAGGTATTTCAGGGCCAATGCAGCGAGATACGGTATAAACCCAAACGAGATAGGCGTAGTGGGAAGCAGTGCTGGAGGCCAGCTCGTGCAGCTTCTCGCCCTTACCTCAAACAGCAGCCTCTGGTCTAGCGGCCCGTATGCAAACTACTCTAGCAGGGTTGAAGCCGTAGTAGATAATTTCGGCCCGAGCAATCTAACGTGGTACGAATACCATAACTCTTCAAGTGCCCAAATAAACGAGTACAGGACACAGGACTTGAGCGAGGTATTCATGGACAACTATACGCTTCTCAGCATTGCCAGCCCGATAAATTATATAGGCGCCAACGAACCACCATTCCTCATATTCCAGGGAAATAAAGACACCACCGTACCTCCATACCAGTCGTACGCGTTGTATAACTCTCTTATCGAGCATGGAGACAATGCAACATTAGTAATAGTAAACAACTCCGGCCATAGCTTTTCCCAGGCCGGACAGTACCCCATAAACCCGTCAATCCCGCAGATAGAGGGCATAACTGCCTCGTTCCTCAAGGAGAAGCTTGGCTAAAGAGCAGAATATTTAATAATAGCAGCCCAAAATGGCGCAAAGCTTATAAATAGCCAATGTAATATATCCGTGTTGATTGTATGAACATATCGAAGTTCACGAACCTAGTGTATATGGCATTAGTGGTTCTTGGATTTTCCAGTATAATAGCATCAGCAGCAACGGGAGTTACTGGGGTAACTTCACAGATATGCGGCATAGTCAATACGATACGAACTGTCGTAGGTGTATTGGCTATAGCTCTCTTCATAGCTGGCGGTGCCATCTATGCGGTAGCGCATCTGTTGCCTGCAGCTGGAAACGTAAGGGCAGGAGCGCAGGGATGGTCTATGGCAATGATAGTAGGAGGAGTAATCGGGCTGGTGCTCGTAATAATAGCTCCATTCATTGTCAATATGGTAGTAGGATTCTCCGGAACAGCTGGTGCTGGCGGAGGTTCAATAACACTACCTGCAAGCTGCTGATAAGGCAACAACCATCAGTGCTTAAGTGTCCAAGCATCCTTTAGGCAGGGTTTGGGCATACTTCAAGGGAAATGGATTTTTCATTTCCCTTTTTTTATTTATCTTTACATTTATCTCGTCTCTTACTGGCGAGTTTTCCTATACTCTTTCCATATACGCATTGGTATTCATCTCATATTCAATAATCTACATAAGCAATAAGCACCTACCAGCCAAGGCGGCAACATCCAGGCGAAAGCTTGAGCACGCGCTATGCGCCGCCTCAATACTGCTATTCTTCGCCAATCCGGAATTCATGAATGTGAGGTTAGCCTCATTCTATGCAATAAACCTCATATCCATTACATACGTCTATGCTCTCCAGGCACTTGTAATGCTTCCGCTGCTAGCATGCTCTGTAGTGATAGTCAATCTATGCCTTAAGAAGACGCCGCGCAGAAGGAAGGAGATAGCAATAATGGCAGCCGCATCCCTGCTATTCATGGCAATAATCGCGGCGTATTACGGGATCGTGGTAACGCGCTTCACACTTACGGATGAACCTCTTATTGCCTTCTATTCAATAAACGCTACGTTGCACGGCCTTAATCCGTATTCATCTTCCATATCCGCACTCCTCTTCTCCCTCAGCCACAAGGCGGACATAACATTTACGGCAAGCAATACGATAGTGGGCGTCCTTAACTATCCTGCCCTATACCTAATCTCCTCAATTCCGTTTTATCTCATCTCGGCGCCTACAATAAACAACATATTCACTATAGACCTTCAAGTGCAGTCAATGGTATTCGTGGGGCTGCTAATCCTCGCAGTCGCATATGTTCTGAGGGAAGAGGCAAAGGCAAGGCCCATACCATGGCTAATAATCTTTCTCAGCATAGGCACCATTACCGTCGCATCGCCGACTACCTCCCTTATGCTTGCTTTAATAATACTGGCGTACGCAAAGATAGGGTGGAAGCGGTCGTGGATACTTCTGGGCCTCGCCGCATCCCTCCAGGAGGAGCTCTGGATACCAGTCCTTCTACTTATAATCTATTCATTCATAAAATACGGAAAGCGACGGGGAGTCGTTACGCTAGCAGGAACCTGCGCAGTCTTCCTGATAATAAATCTGTACTTCATACTTCTATCCCCGACTGTCTTCGTGCACTCCATATTTGATCCCGTCAGCGGAGGCATATTCCCTGACTCTTATGCCCTTCTCGGCTACTCGCTGGCTTATTATTATCCAATAAGCCTCCCTTCATATACTGCCTTATTTATCCTCGGAATAATCCTCTCAGTTCTTATCCTTATAGCTACTAGGGAAAAGGCCCTGATACCAATCCTGAGCATGATCCCATTCCTGCTTATGGATCGTTCATCAGCGACTTACTTTGCAACATTTGGTCTCTTCTCTGTAGTCGCGATAATCTCATATAAGAAAAGCGACTTCGCAAAATTCATCGGATCATCGCGCAATCACACTGCCAAGATGCGAGTCGCCTTGTGCTCTACCATATTAATATCGTTTCTCATTGTGTTTCTTCCCTTAATGTACCATTCCACATTCGCCTCCAATTTCGGCGTCAATATAACAAACCAGACGCTTGCAAGGAAGGGCAACACCACCTTCTACTCTTTTGATTTGAATTATCCACCTACGGCTCCTAGGAATCTCTATCTTATCGTCTCGACTGAGGCAGAGTCAAACTCTCTACTATCTAACCCTATAATATACGGACTCGGGGACGATAAGATACTGCCAAACGCACTTAACTGCACCGGATACCCATGTGCGGTAAATCCTAATCTCATAAGGCTCGGCGCAGGCGCAGGAACAATGCGCATAAATGCCAGTATAAACACAACCTCAAGGATATACGTGGCGTCTGCATACATCTACAATTCAAGCGACGTATACATATCCAAAGAAATATATAATTTTAGCTGAATCTATATCAGAAGAGAGATAAAATGGCAAATGTGGTTTCTGATTCGCTCGGGATATACCGTGACAATATCCGCCTTATACTCCTCTTCTCGATACCTTTTCTGATAGCATTCCTGATACCACTGCTCGCCCCTCTGCCGACGTATATAAGCACAGGCGCAATATTCCTGAGGACTGCGAGCATATTTGTCAATACAAACCCTGTGGTACTTGCAGTAGTTACCATCTCAACTTTCGTATCCATGCTCTTCATCAGCTTTGCATTCGTTGCCATAAGCCTGATTGTAAAGTCGGATAAGACGCACATGGCGACGAGCAAGAGGGTGATGCTCGAGATAGAGAGATACATAAGCCGCGTATTCACCATCCTGCTCTTCTACGCATTCATTGTCATAATACTAAACATATCCTCGTACCTCTTCTCCTTCCCGGTCATATGGGCGGAGGCGTTAAACCTTATCATATTCCTCCTGATATTCTATATGCCTACGGCGATGGTGATAGACGACAAGCGGTTCTTCGCCTCGCTCAAAGGAAGCATAAGGCTTGTAGTGACATCCCCAAAATACGTGGTTCTGTGGCTTGTGCTATTTGCCGCAGCAACCTCAGCCGTGGACCTGATATTCTCCGGTGCGCTGGGGGTGGCGGGAAGCTATGTGACACTGGTGGTGAATTCCGTATTCATACTCCCTTACTTTGTCATATTCATCGCAGAAGCGTATATAAGGCGCTTTCCATTGCTGAGGCACTGAGACCTCCGCATGAGATAAACCTTATAAAACAAGCAATCCATATATGAGCATGCGCGGTAAAAGGAGTACGCTTATGCTAAGCGCATTTCTATTGGCACTATTTGTAGGCGTATCTTCGGCTGCTTCATCTACATTCTGTCCTGCGGAGGTGACCAAGCCGCTTGCAGGGCTCCCATCTGCTGCAATATCCATATCACTCCTGGCGCTTTCCCTATCTTTCGATGTAGTCGCTGTAGGTTACATGCTCAGCAAGATATTCCCTGCGGCAGGGATAAGGAACTGGCTGCAGAACGAGTACTGGGAGATAGCCAAATCAGCTATGCTCATTGCAGGCATATACCTTGCAATAACCTTCATAAGCAGCATAGCCCTATTCATAGTTCCAGGCGCTGCGGCTCCCTCTGCATCATACGTCAACAACATCGGCACGCTCTACTCTGAATCATACACATACCTGAATACCGTATGCGGAAACCTTGTGAATATATGGAACGGCGTATCCACACTGGGAATAGCTATAGGTCTCTATCAAGGCCTCAGCATAAGCCTGTACGTTCCCATACCTATCCCTTTTGTAGGTGCGTTCCTCACAGGATTTTCCGTAACCCCTATATACACCACATACCTGCTGGAGAGTGGAAACCACATAATAGCCCAATACGAATCCATGCTAAACGATATGATTAAGTTCATACTCTTCCCCACATCGCTTCTTACCGTAGGCCTGATGTACAACCTCTACTCAATAATAGAGGCCAGCCTGACAATGATAATACCACTTGGGCTGGTCTTCAGGGCGTTCCCTTTCTCGAGAAATATAGGCGGCACTCTTATAGCAATTGGCATAGGGGCAGGGATCGTATATCCTGCAATCCTGGTCCTTTTCAACTATCCCCTTACACAGGCAATAACCCCATACGTCTATGTGGCGCCTACCCCTGGACCTTCCACCGGCAACCTGCTCCCTACAAGCGGAAATGGCTTCTTCCTTGATACGGGTGCCGAGATAATAGACACCATCTTTAAGCTCACAATAGGGCCCATAGTAAACCTTGCGCAATACGCAGGAATAGGTGCAAATATATTCAATGGCGTGTACTATTTCTACAATTACATCCTTAATTACGGGTTCTACATGATACTTCAGTTCTTCATATTTGCCGTGGATCTCATGATACTATATCCGATAGTGGACAGCATAGCCCGATCGCTTGGAGGAACCCTCAGGCTCAGCCTTGGGAGCAAACTAAAGCTCGCGTGATTGTATGCTATGGCTACTTGCACCAATACTCGCGGCTGCCTCTCCTTACACCAATTCCTGCGCATTCGGCGGGCAATACGTTACTGGATGGATATCCGTAAGCGGAGTAGTGGCTTTATTCGCAATGATACTAACCATCCTGATATATACCATAGCAAACATACTTCCCGTGACTTACAGGGAGAAGCTTAGGGGCATCTCTAGATACGAGGCAGCAGAGATAGTACTCACCTTATTCATAATAGCAGGTATAACCGGCCTCGCGGCCTTCTCATGCAACCTTGGCACATATATAGCCGGAGCTACAGTGAACTATGCCAACCCTATGCAATACGCAGAATATACGATACAGAATCTTCTCTTCTCAAAAGCGCTTTCCCTATGGACAGAACTCTACGCAGAATCTGTAAATCTTGTAATAGCCGCAAATATAATGGACCTTATAACATCAATACCGATAACCATAATCCAGAACTTCGTTGGATTTGATCTGGGGCACGATGTGATAGGCATATACTTCGCTTTCTCCAGCGTACTAAATACAGCCTATGCAGGAATAATAGTTGTTACGTTCGGGATACTATACGTGCTCATGCTCTTTCTAGACATCATACAATCAATAGCTCTTACTCTGATAGTCCCTGTCGCTATACTGATAAGATTTATACCATTCGCAGGCCCAAGGCTGAAGGAGGCGTCTAACTCGTTCATCGCCATAGCGATAAGCTTCTATTTCATATTCCCGCTTACCATAATAATGAATGGATTCATAATGACATGGCTTTACACTCCATGCACTCCGCTGATAAGCATATGCAACCCGTATCCCGCATACGTACTGTCCCCGCAACTGACAAACCTTCCTGTTGCAAGCCTCTTCTCTTCAGCTCCAGCAGGCGGTACAAACTTTGCTGGACAACAGCTTCCATACTCGTCCTTCATAAGCCTCGCATCTTCCGGACTGGGAGGCTACGGGAGCACATTCTCAAATCTTATAAGCATACTTTTCAATCTCAACGGGGTACTAATAGGTTACGGATACAAGATAGCAGCATATGCCTTCCAGGGGATAGTTCTAGTTGCTCTAGATATAGCAATAACAGTTGGATTCGCCCAGGGCCTTTCCAACGGATTCGGTTCAATGTCAAGGATAATGGGCATAGGCCCGTTCTGGGGATAAGATGAAGATTAAGATATCCAATATAATGCTATTTGCCCTCGCTTCGGTAGCCATCTATACGCTTCCCGCATATGCGGCCCCTGCAGGCATATCCCAATATTCTTCATTCACCTCATGGCTTCCTGCAGTCGGCGTTGCGGTCCTGCTTAGCACGATAGTATCTGGCCTCTATTACATGATAGGCTCCATGCTAAACAACCAGAGAGCCAAATCCGCAGGAAAGAACGAATTCTTCCAGGCCATAGCCACGATAGTATTTGCGATACTGATAATATACCTATTCAGTCTCCTCGGCACAACGCTGCAAACAACTTCGATAATAAACCCTACAGTAACCTCATCCATATGCAAGACGCTGTCAGGGTCGCAGGTAAATCTCATAAACAGCACATATAAATTCCCTGGCGCCATACCCTCCCCGACCAACCTTGTCTGCTCTCAAGTGATAAATTCCAGGACATTTACCGGCAAGCTTGACTACGGGCTGGGATCGGTATACGTCCTCTCCGCTAACATGACAAACCAGACGGTTGCCAACCTTAACTCGTTCTACAAGTACGATACGTTCATACTCTTCCTGAGAAACTTCCATGTATTCAACGGATTCTGCTTCCCAGAGACATGCTTTATACCGTTCCTCGGTGCGGCAAGCGCTGAGGGATACTCGAGCATAACCATATCCTACGACTACTTTTACGGCTATTTCTTCAACAGGTCCGTTATGCCATCCCTCGCGATAGAGTCCACCTTCATATTCTACATATTCTTTACCCAGATGATACTCGTATTCATACTGCTCTTTCTATGGCCTTACCTCCTTGCGGCAGGGATGATACTCCGCTCGAACATGTTCACAAGGAGGGCCGGAGGCACAATAATGGCGATGGTGGTAGTGGCGATGACAATATATCCTATAATATTCATGTTTGAATACTCTTCACTAAGCAACACCGCGAGCATTACGCCGATAGGCTCAAACACCATACCGGCAATGACTCCTTTATGCGGGAAGGTAGTGAGCGGCAGCGACAGCGGTACGTTATACTGCTATACAAGCGCAAATAAACTCCAGAACGGAATACCTCCTACAATCTCCGGTCCTATAAGCGCATGCGCAGGAACATTCCCACCGTCTTCAGGGTCGGCAGGGACGACATGCTATTACAAAAGGCCAATAGATTTCTACGTCTTCCCCAAGGCAAAGGACATAATAAACCTCGATTTCTACTATCCGCAAGACATCCTTCCATCTGAGATGGAGTATGCAGTGTATTTCCTTGTTCCGGGGTTCAGTTTCTTCGGCCTCCTCTCAACTTTATTCTCAAGCGCATTCGTAGGATACAGCCTTCCCCCAAATGCTACGCCTTTTCAGTTCAAAAATGTAGGGCCTATAAACGCGGCTTACACCTCATTCGGTCTGATACACCTTTATGGCATAGAAGCCGTGAGCGGGGTAATAATACCCATCCTTAACCTTATACTTACAATATCTGCAACGATGGGGCTCTCATACCTCCTCGGAGGGGACGTAAATATCATAGGGCTATCGAGGTTCGTATGATGAAAAATTACCATGTGCTTGCCGCTTTAGTGGTCTTCTCTTCCATATTGCTCCAGGCACACGCAGGATCCACAAGCGTCTTCTTCCCGGATCTATTCAAGTGCAGCTCACTCTTCCAGGGATACAACGGGCTAGGGAACAGCGGCCCTACGCTGATAAGCAAATCGCTGATACAGGCGAGTTCATACAGCACAATACTGCTTGTATCTGCAATGATCGTACTCATGGTGTTTATTGTTGTGGGTCTAGTATATGCAATAGGCTTCGCATTCGGCATAGAGAAGCTGAAGACGATCGCGAAATCCGAGATGCTTGAAGGTCTTGTCAACCTTGTAGCAATTGTGCTAATACTTGCCGGCCCTATCGCTTTATATCCTGGAGTGGCGTTCATTGCCAATATAGCCACGCTAGGGTCATCCGGCGCAGCCGCGCCTAGCGGCAGCCCTCTTTCCGCAATGACTGCACTTTATACGAGCACCTGCACAAACATATATACGAATTTCGTGTACAACGCGCTATACAACGATTATCTTGGAGTCGTCGAGAACCTCATATACTACCATACGCTATCTTCTGTCGTAATAAACCTGATGCCAAATAATTTTGGAATAACGTTTGTACCATTCGGCGGCGCGAAGCTCATCCAGACGACACTCTGGATACAGGAATCCACGCTTCTTACCGTCGGAGTAATGGGCATATCAATGATAATACTGCTTCTCTTCATATACTTCTTCGTCCCGATCTTCCTTTATCTGGGGATAATCCTGCGTTCAATACCATGGACGAGGGCCGCAGGCGGGACCCTGATGGCTTTGTTCATATCCTTCTACATAATATTCCCCGCAATAGTCTACGGCATATCAGTAGTCTTCTCCAGCCCGAACTCGCCCATATGCAACACCTCCACAGGCGGCGCCTCGACAGTAGGCCCATGCTCTTCGACAGCTCTCCTATCCGATCCATTAACAGAAATTACCAAATTCCTATTCACGGTGCTTTCCCTTAACTTGGTAGGCCTAAACGGGCAACTGCTGAACGAGATAGGCACGTTCATAAAGGCAGTCTCGTTCCTGGGATTCCAGGCGATAGGCTTTGTTATTGCAATTATAATATGTTACGATATATTAGAGATACTTGGGGACCTGCTCGGGGCTCCATCGCTGCAGAGCTCAAAAGTCCTTAGCAAGATGATATGATGTTTGACCAATTCGCATACATATATGTCCTTCTGGGGAGCTGCCTCGCCAACGCTACCAGTTTCTTCTCAACACCTTACTTATTCTGGTTCCCTATAATAATCATAGCTTCGCTTGCAGTCATAACAGTCCTTATCCTTATATTCATGCTTGCACCACTAGCCGGAAGGAGTGACATAAGGGTATGGGTGAGGTCGAAGATATACGACTCATTGTTTACTATAATACTGGTATTCGTATTTGTATTTGTATCAGGATTCATATGCTCCGCACAGCCCGCCGCAATCTATAAAAGCGTGGGGCTTCTCTCTCCCGCATGCCAGCCTGCTACGAACACTCCGTATGGCGCATCGATAAACACATTCTACGGTCTTGCGCTGTGCAACGTATTCCAGTTTAATTCAGATTTCGCGAATTTTGCCCAGGTGATATACTACCTGGCACTGCTAATTGCCTTCTCCCCGGGAATACATG
>JAJZOF010000023.1 GCA_021811535.1 Microcaldota archaeon
CTTCCTGAAGATGTCTGGAGGTCAATAAAAGAGGAAAAGATATGGGGGATGATAATAGGCAGGGAGTATGGCGGACTCGGATTCTCGCCAACAGCGCATTCTGAGATGATAGTGATGCTAGGTTCGGTAAGTGCTGCAGCCGCGGTTACAGCAATGGTGCCAAATTCCCTTGGCCCTGGCGAGCTCCTCATGCATTACGGGACAGAATCCCAGAAGGAAAAATGGCTTCCCAGACTGGCGGACGGAAGGGAAATACCGTGCTTCGCGCTTACTTCCCTAAACGGCGGGTCTGATGCCTCTGGAGGGATGTATAACACAGGAACTGTCTTTACAGGAGAAGACGGGAAACCAAAGATACGGCTTGATATATCAAACAGGTACATAACCCTGGCACCGGTAGCCACGCTTGTAGGTGTCTCATTTATACTGGAGGACCCAGATAATCTTCTCGGCAAAGGCAAGAATCCAGGGATAACGCTCGCGATAGTTCCCGCGGATACGCCAAATCTTATAAAAGGCAAAAGGCATAATCCGATGGGCATACCTTTCCAGAACGGGCCTCTAAGCGGCAACGGCGTGGTCATAGATGCAGAGGAAAGCATAATAGGCGGTGCATCCCAGGCCGGGAATGGGTGGAGCATGCTGATGGAATCCCTCGCAGTAGGAAGAGCTGTATCCCTGCCTGCACTCTCCACATCGGCAGCAAAGGTTGCGGCTATGTACGTTGGTGCGTATGCCCGCATAAGGGAGCAGTTCAATACCCCAATAAGCAACTTCCAGGGAATAAAAGAGCCACTTGCGCGTATAGCAGGCTACACCTACATAATAGATTCCGCAAGGAAGACGACACTCCAGATGCTTGAAGCTGGCAAAAAGCCCACAGTCACGTCTGCGATAATAAAGTATCATCTGACAGAGATGATGCGCAGCGTATGCAATGACAGCATGGATATAATGGCAGGAAAAGGAGTGATGAACGGCCCTAAGAACATACTCTCGGAGCTCTACAGCGCAGTCCCGATAGGCATAACGGTTGAGGGCGCAAACATAATGACGAGGTCGCTGATAATATTCGGCCAGGGCCTCATGAGGGCCCATCCAAACCTCTATCCGATGCTGAAGGCTGCACAAGATGGAGACGAAGCCGGGTTCAGGATTTTATTTGCCAGGCATGTAAAGGACATAGCAAGATACTTTGCCGATAGCGAGCTGGGGACATCCAGAAATCACGGAATCCCTGAAGGAGTTCCAAAAGAGCTCAGGTCTTATTACCGCCAGATAAACCGCCTCTCCGCAGGATTTGCGTTCTCCGCAGCACTTCTTTCAGGTCTGTATCAAGACAAGCTTAAGTTTGAGGAAGACATAAGCAAGCGCCTGGGAGACATGCTTAGCTATCTGTACCTATCTACCTCAGTGCTGAACAACTTTGAAGCCCAGGGCATGCAGAAGGGCGATATCCCTTTCGTCAACTGGTCAATGCAGCACCTGCTTAGCAAGTTCAAGGAATCATATGACGACCTTGCGGATAACCTGCCTAACAGGGCCGTCTCGTTTGTCCTAAAGCAGGCGATGTTTGCAGGAAGGGCGAGCTACAGGAAACCTTCAGATAAACTTGGCTACGAACTTGCGGAAATAATAACAGGCAACGGTGAGACGAAGGAACGTCTCGTAGGCGGGATATACAGACCTGCAAGTGGAGAACGGTTCACGGTTCTAGGCGAAGATGGAAAAGTCAGGGAAACGGAAATGGTAAAGCCTCAGGCCCTGATCAATGATGCACTCTCAGCCTGCATAGCTGCCGAGCCCGCAGTAGCCAAAATAAGGAATTCCTTAAAGTCATTGACAAAACCAAGGAAAGGCGATAGTACCTTAGCATATCCAAACCTGCAGCTTCTTGTCAGCGGCGGAAAGGCAGAAGACAAAGAGCTGCTAATGCAGGCATCACTTGCAGACGGCATAATAACGCGGGAAGAGTTCAATACCCTGAAAACAGCAGAGCGCTTGCGGGTAGAGGTGACCGAGGTAGATACATTCACAAGCGATATGCACACCGTACTAAGAAACTAAGTGTAAAACCATCATAAAGAAATGTTTGAATGAGACTATTGCAATAAAGTTGGACATTTTACCCCAATGGCATAGTAGTAATGCGAAAGGAAACCATCCAAATCAATTATATAAATACACGCTAAATAAGCATATGCCTGCAACGGTGGCGAAGTGCAACAAACTACAAAAACCAAAGCAACCGGAAGGAAGTTAGTTATTGCAGGCGCTCTGCTGATCCTCATATTCGGCGCGGCAGAGATAGCAATCTTAACTCTTGAGTTCTCCAACATTTTAAACTCCCTTCTTGGCTACCCATATCAATCTTCAGTTCTTCCCAGCGGTCCGTATTTCATCGGGCCTAACATATTCGATTTTAATCTTGACATAATAATTTTCGGCGTCTCATTGCTGCTTTTATCGTCTGCTCTGGCGATATCCGCTTATAAAACAAAGCAAGAGGACTCTTTAGATGGAGCCAGATGGGCAAAATTACTACTCCCATTATCCGTACTGCTAATTGTCGTATCTGTGGCCGGACCTCATATAATGTTCGATAATGACTCATTCCTATATTCCCTTCTACCATCGGCAACCAGCCTGATCAGCATGGCGCCTACGCTTCTTGGCACTACTGGAACTCAGTTGCCAATGCTAGGTCTACTCATCTTGCTGATCCTTCCAGTAATCGGCTTTGCAGGAGCACTGTTTGCAATCTGCGGTTCCTTGCTCTCCATCTGGAGCGAGCACAGGAAGTACGCTATCAATGTAATAGCAATCACCATAGTAATAATTGCCCTGATATCTGCCGTATCATACTTCGCAGTAAGCAGCGACAATGCTGCAGCAATAGCGCGGTTAAACGGAGAGATAGCTGTATACAATACTGGATATTCCTATCTTCTCTCAAACCGCAGCCTCTACAGCTCGACCATAGGCCGCGCCGTACTGCCTGGAATAAGCAACGGATCTTTCTACGATACACTACTCTCTGCAGAAAGACCGCACGACAATCTCTCCTCTTTTTTTACCTCATACGATAACATTACGCCTCCGGAAAATCAAGGCTATATAGATTTTGGGGCATACAACCCTATAGTCAGGGCAGTTACGATAGCCTCAATAGGTTTTTCAGGCCTGCCCGTTGACGCCTATACTCTATTTCCTTACGGTGCACCTTCGAACTGGCTAGATAACATGACAA
>JAJZOF010000012.1 GCA_021811535.1 Microcaldota archaeon
CTTGTTTATCATCGCAGCGTCAAAGTCGCAATTTAGCCAGGATTCATCGATATATGCACCGTGCTTTGAGTAGAACTTTATTGCATCCTTGTTCCAATCGAGAACTTGCCACCTTACTCTTTGGCATCCTTCCTTCGCGGCTATCTCGAAGACTTTTTTTAGCAGTGCTGAGCCTGCCTTCTTTCTCCTATAATGCGGTTTCACATATATATCGTCAAGGTAGAGGCTTTTTCCTACCCATGTGTAGTAGGCAAAGAAGAATACTGCGTAGCCTATTATCCTGCCTTTTTCAGATGCGATAAGGGCCCTGAAGAAGCGCTTTTCCCTTTTCATTCTTGATACTGAATTTTTTACTCTGTCTTCTGCCCTTTCGAAGCGGGCTAGCTCTTTTATCATGCCCATTATCGACTTGTAGTCAGCCTCTGTTGCCTCCCTTATCTTGATCTCCATAAAATCATGGCTTTTTGTTGCTGTATAGCAGATATACGGGCATGACGGGATTTGAACCCGCAACCAACGGCTCCGCAAGCCGACGTGCTATCCAAGTTACACCACATGCCCAATTCAGATATTTTTATATACTTTGACATTAAAGTATTGAATACATATTATACTATAACTTAGCGGTTTTTATGGCTAATCTATCAGGAAGTATCTGCTCTTCGTGCGGAAGGCTCACGAGCGAGTATGTGGAATTCAAGTGTCCCAGCTGCAGCAAGGAGGAGATAATACGATGCCAGAGTTGCAGGGAGAAGTATGTAAGGTACAAGTGCAGCGTGTGCAGCTATGAGGGACCGTAATGGGAAAGGTAGCCACCGTCTTTAAGATATACCCTGATGCAGGAAAGGAGAACGAGGTAGTGGAGGGTCTCCGCAAGTCGCTAAAACCGGAGAGCATACAGCTGGAGGATGTTGCATTCGGGATAAAGGTTGTCAAGGCGATGTTTATACATGAGGATCAGGAAGGAAGCACGGAATTTGAGGAGCGCATACGCAAGATACATGGGGTTAATGAGGTAGAAGTGGCTGAAGAGACACTCATATAATGCTCCTGCAGGCAATATTCTTATTGTTTATCGGCAATATCTAGCCTGATGATAAAATTCATAGAGCTCACGAGATGGAAGACCCATGAGCATACACGCATAGAATTCTCTAAGGGCACAAACCTCATAGTAGGGAGGATGGGTGCTGGGAAAAGCTCGATAATGGACGCGATATCTTACGCGCTCTTCGGCACGTTCCCCGCCTTGCAGAAAGGCAGGCTTGCGACAAAGGATATAATAAGGAAGGGCGCTGGGAATGGGGCTTCGGCTATTGTAAAACTTGGCTTCAGCGCCGGCGATGATGAATATATCGTTACTAGGGAGATCTCTGGCTTGCGCTCATCGGCGAAGCTGGAGAGGAATGGAAAGTACATGCAGTCGCAGCCTGTGAAGGTGACCGAGGAGATAGAGAGTATAATGAAGGTTGATTACGAATCCTTTGCGAGGGTCGTCTATTCTGAGCAGAATGGGCTGGAATACTTCCTAGGATTGAGGGCTGCGGAGAGAAAGAGGCAGCTTGATAGCATGCTTGGACTTGACAGGTTTGCGGCTGCGAGGGATAATGCAGGCACACTCGCAGGCAGGATAGACGGCGAAGCTAGAAGTCTTGAGAGCGCTTTTAAGGGCCTGGATATCCAGGGGATGGAGAATGAGATAGCGTCCTATAAGAGCAGGAGGATGCAGGAATCTGGATCGCTTGAGGAGAAACGTGCATTGGAGAAGGAACTCTTGGAGAGGCTGGCAGGGGTATCTGCAAGGCTTGCCGGAATGAAGGAGCAGTATGCAAAGCGCATGAGCCTGGAGAAGGAAATATTGCGGATATCCAGCAGGAAAGAGGCGCTTGAGAAGGAACTTGCACAGATAAGCATCGACGAAGACATCGATGCGATTTCTCTAGAGAGGCATATCTCGGAGCTTAAGGTTAGGGAGAGGGAGATCTTAGGGAAGGCAAATGCTGCTGAGGAGGAGTACAGGCGCGTTAGGGAGAATATCTCTTCGTTGCAGGAGAGGAAGAGGCGGATCGAATCGGAGATGGCAGTCAGAAGGCAGCGTATGGATGAGATTGAGAAGCTAAGGAATGAGAAGCCTCTGGAGGCACTTGATAATCTCGAGGCAGAGGTAAAAGGCATTGAGGCCAAGATCGCAGAAGATACGGTTAAGATAGCTGAGATACGCACATGGATAGAGGATCTCAAAAGATACGATTCCGTATGCCCTGTATGCGAGAGGGAACTCGATGGGGCTTTGAGGGAACGCCTCTTAGAGGCAAAAAAGGCCACGCTTGTACAGATTGAGGAGGAAAGCAGGGCGATTAAGAAGACGCTTGATGGGAAGAGGCTGGATGCGGAGACGCAAAAGAAAAAGAAGGGCAGGCTCGAGAGCCTTATTGCTCTTCTTGAATCTGCAAGTGACCCTGCAACTGAGATAGAAGTTGTTGCAAGGAGGATAGGCGCTCTTGAAAAAAACAGATCGGAAACGGAGGTTCTGATTAAGGGAATAAAGAAGGAGGAGGAAAGCGTAAGGAATGAGATAGCATCTTCAGAAAAGCTTAGGGAGAGTATCGTGCGCAGGGAAAGATACAGGAAAGAGATTACCGATGCCAAGGCCCAGGCCTTGCTGAAGAGCGGGGAGATGGAATCCATAATAGTCTCCGAGGCGGATATCATGGATCTCGGAGCCCGAGAGACTGAGCTCTCTGCTGAGAAGGCGAGGCTTGGGGAGTCGATATTGGCCATTGAGAGGTTGATCTCGCAGATTGATTCGGAGATTAAGGTGCGTGAGGCACACACAAGAAAGGCAAGGGAGATCGAGCGCAGGCTGAATTATATGAAAGAGATATCTTCCAATGTTATAAAGTTCAGGGAGTCCATAGAGGAGACTCAGGGCAGCATGCGGGCACAGCTCATAAATGCCATAAACAGCGCAATGGGAGAGGTATGGCCAAGCATATACCCTTACAATGATTATCCAGGTATAAGGCTTGATGCTGAAAACGAAGATTATGTGCTCATGCTCAATTCGGTAAATGGAGGGGAAGGAGAGTGGCTTCCCGTTGAGAGCATAGCGAGCGGAGGAGAGCGCAGCATAGCGTGCCTTGCAATGCGTATAGCATTCGCCCTGGTCTTAGTGCCAAACCTTAAGTGGCTGATACTTGATGAGCCGACGCATAACATAGATGCTGCAGGAATAGATGCATTTATAGGGATGTTTGGTACAGAATTGCCAAAGATAGTGGACCAGATATTCATAGTAACGCATGATGAAAAGCTCAAGGAAGCAGGAGGCAGTTCAGTCATATCCCTGGAACGCGACAAGGCATCTGGAGGGAGCACCAATGTCGTCCTTTGACTTCTGCGGCTTTGTGTAGAAAATGCTTTAATAGCTTTCCGGCATCCATTTATTTTAGATGGGGGGATATGGCTACTAAGACTGTCAGCAAGAAGGTGAAGGAGGAAGGCGTCCTTGCAGGGGTGGATTACGATCATCCGGTCCTTGATTATAGAGCAGAGAGGATAGCCGCCATACTGAAGAAACTCAGTGCAGCTAAGAGCAGCGAGGAAGTTAAGGAGATATTCAAGAAGGACATATTCAGTGGTTTTTACCTGCCTATACCCATGGTAAAAGAGCCAGAATTTAAGTCCAAGGAAGCGTTCGAGTATTACCAGCTTATGCTGCAATCTTTATCTTCACAGGGATTCAAGGAGCTCAGGGATACCAGCGTTGCAAAATCAAGGCCTAGCGTAGTGGCTGCGGCTTCATTCATAAGCTCATTGATGGAGAACCTTGATAAGATGGCTTCTGGCGATCCGGATCCGCAAAAGAGGCAGCTTGCAAAGGAGCTTAAGGAGATGCTTACAGGGAAGCAGGAACAGCAACAGGGGCAGCAAGGGCAACAGAATGGACAGCAGGCTCAGCAGAATGGGCAGCAGCAGGGCGGACAACAAGGTGGACAGCAGCAACAGCAGGGAGGAGGACAGCAGCAAGGGCAACAGGGGCAGCAGAATGGGAGCGGAAGCCAGAGAGGGAATGTGAACCAGCAGGGTCCTGGGAATGGATTAAGTGAGGAGCAGATCAAGCAGGTAATAAAAGACCTCCTTGAAGGGGCAATAAGCAACGCCAAGGAATCTGTGGAGAATATGCAGCAGGTAGAGAAGTTCTATCAGGAACTGGCAGGCGTAGGCCATGACCTCTCTTTTGATTCGGATTTCGAAAAGATTATGGATCTGGCAAAGAATACTGATATAAAGAAGATTCTGGAACTACTGAACGGGCTCCCTGAGCTTTCCAAGATCGTGAAGAGGCGATACAGGCCCTACTCGCGTGGAGAAAATTCGGGATTCGATATTGGCGATGACCTTGAGAGGCTTAGCATAGGAGAGCTTGCCATGCCGGATCTTTTATTTGATCTCAAGTTCTCAGAAGGGCACCTGACGCTTTACAGGAGAGGCATAAAAGAGAGCAGGTCGTCGCTCTTCGTGCTTATCGACAAATCTGGCAGTATGGGAGGGAGCGAGAGTGACAAGATACTATGGGCAAAGGCAACAGCGGTGGCATTGCTCATGGTGGCGAGGAAGGAGAGCAGGAATTTCCATTACCTGTTCTTCGATGATAATCCGTTTGATGTAGTAGATATACTGCGCAGCACGCGAAGAAGGGAGGTGGCCAAAGCCGCAACCAATCTGGCTGCAGTTGCAGGAACGGGAGGCACAAATATCACTAAGGCCATAGAAGAGGCATGCAGCAAGCTTCTCACGGAGAAGAAATACAAGGAGCTGAACGAGATAATACTTATAACAGATGGAGGGGACAGTGTTGATGAGGGCCACATCAAATCCATCCTCGCGATGGCTAACGCAGAGCTCATCACTATCATGGTAAAAGGGAATAATAGCGCACTTAAGCAAGCTTCAAAGCATTATCTGAGTCTGGAGGAGTTCGGAAGGGAGCAACTCCTCAAGGTGCTGGAGCTTGCAGAGAAAGATCATGCAAAATAAGTTCTTTATATACTTAGGTGCAATTGGGTATTATGGAGAATGGCCTTCTTGCACGCATGTTCAATGAGATAGCAGATATCCTGGAACTTGATGGCGACAAGAGGAAATTTGAGGTACGGGCTTACAGAAAGGCTGCCGTCTCGATAGAGAGCATGCAGGAAGACGTTTCTACTCTGTATAAGGAACGTGGGATCAGTGGGCTTCTTGACATACCGGGAGTGGGAAAAGGTCTTGCGCTGAAGATTGAGGAGTATATTAAGACGGGAAAAATGAGGAAGTATGAAGAGCTGAAAAAGCAATACCCAATCGACTTCGAGAACCTTACCAGAATACAGGGGATTGGCGCTAAAAAAGCATATAGGCTGTATAAGGAACTTGGTATTAGGGATATCGAGAGCCTGAAGAAAGCATTGCAAGAGCACAGAATAATGGAACTCGTGGGGTTTGGGGAGAGGAGCGAAAAAGAGATAGAGTACGGGCTGGGCCTTCTCGAAGCTTCAAGAGGCAGGATACTGCTCGGCGTGGCGCTGCCTGAGGCGGAGAAGCTAAGGGATGCAATACTTAATTCAGGATATGCATCTGAAGCAGTTATAGCCGGTTCAATAAGAAGGATGAAAGAGACGATAGGCGATATAGACATACTTGTCTCAGGAAAAGAATCGGAGAGAATAATGGATTTTGTCTCAGGGATGGATGCAGTGGAGAGCACGATATCACGTGGAGAGGCAAAGGCCACGTTCTGGCTTAAGGCAGGAGTAAGTTGTGACATAAGGTTTATAGAAGCGCGCCAGTTTGGTGCTGCGCTCCTGTATTTCACAGGAAGCAAGAGCCATAATGTTAAGATGAGGCAGATAGCGATAAAGAAGGGGATGAAGCTTAATGAATATGGTATATTCGACAGGGACGGCACCGTCAAGGCGGCTGAGACCGAAGAGAAGATGTATCGCGCTCTGGGAATGGATTATATAGCTCCGGAACTTAGGGAGGACAGAGGGGAGCTGGAGGCCGCTGCGGCGCACGCGCTGCCTGAATTGATAACCATTGAGGAGATCATTGGTGATTTGCATGTGCATAGCAACCACAGCGATGGTATGAATAGCGTAGAGGAGATGGTAAACGCGGCTAAAGCAAGGGGCCTTAAGTACGTAGGAATAACAGACCATAGCAAAAGCGAGTATGTGGCTCATGGGATGGATGATGCAAAGTTCATGAAGCATATAGATTACATTGAGGCTCTAGCAGAGAAGTTTGACGGCATAAGGGTGCTGGTGGGTGCGGAGGTTGATATATTAAAGGATGGGGGCCTTGATCTGGGGAATAAAGTCCTTGATAGGCTGGATTATGCGATTGGCAGCGTCCATACGAGCCTTGGGATGGATTCCGGATCGATGACTGAGAGGATATCTAAAGCGCTTGATAGCGGCCGTATAGATATACTCGGGCATCCTACAGAACGCATAATTAATGGAAGGCGTGGGATAGAGTTTGACTTAGATAAGATTGCCTCGAAAGCAGAGGAGAATGGCGTTGCTATGGAGATAGATTCGTTCCCTGAAAGGCTCGACCTTAACGATGAGAACATAATAAGGGCACACAGCAGCGGCGTGAAATTTGCAATAGATACTGATTCACACAGCACATCGCATTTTTCCATGATGAGATACGGTATAGGAATGGCTAGGCGAGGATGGCTTCAGAAGGATGATGTGATAAATACCTATGGCTTAAGCAGGCTCCGCGGCTTCTTCGATTCCTAGTGTTGCAATTTGCGCAGCCCTATGTGGAATCAGGTTTCAGTATCTGGATGGGAACGGCATTCCACCGATAGGATATCCGATGTGCTGCTGCTCGTTTATTTTCTTAAGCTCAGGAAATGCATTTATTGTATAAGCTTCGATAGAAACTCCTACCTTCAGCATCGTATTCCCTGATAGTATATCCTTCCATATCTTCTTGAAATCAAGAAGATGGTCTGCGTTCTCTTCCTTGAGAAGTTCTGCCGGGTCATGTATGAGCTTCCGTAAATCAGCAAGTATCATTTGGTCCGAAGACAGTATATTGTATACCTCCGAGATCAGGAGGTGCGAGTTCTTCTCCAGTGTCGTCATAAGCCTCTGCATCAGCTTAGATTGGCAGTCTTCGAGCGTGCGTTCGGTTGCTGCGAATATTTCTTTTGCCTGATCCTGTGCTGAACCTGCATAAGTAGTATGGAAGCCAAGTTCATTGCGCTTTGATAGTGCAAGTTCGAGATCCTGGATTGTAACGTTTGCAGGCTCTGCAACATCCCTTCCAGTCATCTTCACGAAATTCATTTGGCCTTTTCCGTCATTACCGGGACTGGAAAGGAGTTCAAATATTATAGCAGCGGCAGACTTAACCGAAGGGACCGGGTCACGCTGGAGGCCATGAAGGGCCTGCGGCGCAGTAGACTTCTGGCCATTTAATCCTGCAACAGTTTTTTCCATATTTGCTTTCGCATTCCCAATATATTTAAAACTAATCTGCAAATTCGCACTTTGGTTGGATTCCTTGGTGCGGATATTGCGTCGCGTTGAAATCTATGCCGCGATGACTTCCTTATTCGGCATTTCTGAAAATACTGCAGAAAATCTTTAAATACCTTATCAGGTTTTCTTCATTCATCAGGTTGGGGAGATGGTAGTATTACCAAAATTTAGGAGGAAGGCAGGGACAGATGTGCCTGAGATGAGCAGGATTTCTGTTCGTGAACAGCAGCTTATGGCTGCAGATGTTGATGGCGTCAGGAGAGATGCCAATGGCGTTGCTGGGGAGGAGCGTTCTAATGCGGCAAATAATGGCAAGAATTCGGAAAAGGCCAGCGTAGCTACCGATGTGTCTCCCTTGGAGGCTATAAGGACATTCTCGGATAAGCTCAAGGAGCCTTTTGTAGAAAAAGATATGGAAGCTGAAGCGATCACGCTTGCGCTCATGACAATGGAGCACGTAGTCATGATAGGAGAGCCTGGAACTGCGAAGTCGCAGCTTGCAATAAGGGCAGCAAAGCTTATCGGAGCCGAGGTTTTCAAGTACCAGATAACAAGATACACGGAACCTGCTGAGCTGGTAGGGCCTGTTGATATAGTGGCACTGAAGGCTGGAGAATACAAGAGAGTGACAAATGGCAAACTGCCTGAAGCTGAAGTCGCCTTCCTTGACGAAGTGTTTAACGGAAGTTCTGCAATACTTAATTCGCTCCATACCCTTATCAATGAGAGGGTGATCTATGACGGGCAGAACATCCTGAAAGTACCATTGCTTACTTTTATAGGTGCAGCCAACCTTGTCCCTGATGACATAGATGTCGCGCCTTTCTACGACAGGATAATGATGAGGGTATTCTCGGAGCCTGTCCTTGAGGTACGGTGGAAAGAACTTCTTGAGGCTGGCATGAAGAACGAATTCCAGCGTGATGCACTGGACGTACAGCCGGTGATAACGAAGGAGATGATAAGAGAGATATACAAGATGCTTCCTACAGTTGACCTTTCGTATGTGGTAGACAAGCAGATGAAACTCTTCGCCCTGCTTGAAGACAGGGGCATGCATATGACTGACAGGAGGAAGGCGCGTAGCTCTAAGATGATTGCGGCGCACGCGCTGCTGAATGGCAGGACAACGGCAATAGAAGAGGACCTGCTTGTGTTCATGTATATAGCGCCAAGCGACAAAGATGACTTCAAGACCGTTTCCGGAATGCTCTACGAAGAGCTTGATACCCCGATGGGCAGGCTTACGCAGCTCAGGGATCTCGGAGGAAACCTCAGCAATGGGATGAGCTTTGAGGACTTTACGACATTCATAGAGCGGGCCAGCCTTGAGAGTGTAAAGCAGGTCAAGGGCGGGCTGCTGCAGACTGTTGAGAGTGAGATAATAAGGACAAGCCTAAACCACAGCAATGAAAGCGTGAGAAAGGCGGCAGAGAAGATTAACGAGAACGCGCAGAACCTCCTTAACGTGATTGAGGAAAGATATAGCGATCTCATCCTCGCAAAGATAAACGAGGGCAATGGCGCACTGAGGAACCTTGAGAGAAGCATAGAGGTTAACAGCTCTTCGCCTGATGCACTCAAGACCGTCGCTGCGAGAATAGCGGAGCTTAGGGATAGCGACGAGGTGAAAGAGGCGGCAGAATCCGGCAATAAAAAGCTTGAGGAGGCGGCGGAGAAACTTGCAGCAAAGGCAAACAGGCTTATTGAGGAGGCTGAGAAGCTTATAGAGAGCCAGAAGAATATAATAAGGCTTGTCAGGTAGTTGAATGCCATCGCCTTATGGCGCTAAGATGATCCCGCAGATAAGAAGCGGTGAGCTCCCGCAGTATGCAAAAGGCATAAGGAAGGATGAGCCGGAAATAGGGTACATGATAGGCAAGATTGCCTCGGATGTGAAGGCTGCTGCCAAATATTCACCGTCAAGCTCCGCGATAGCGGATATATACGCATGTGCTTACCTGCCATTCATCTCTCTTGACAGGGACAATCAGAAGAAAAATGGCTCGCAGTTTTTCAATTATTGCATGTTCCTTGAGGATACAATCAACAACAAGGCTTTTGTCAAAGTGCGCGAATCTACCATAGCAGACAGGAAGAAAAGCGAGCAATTTGTCACGGCTTACATGATTAATGTGATAAGGATGTTTGATGGTGCTGCAAAGAATTCGAGCAACCAGCAGGAGAGGGACATCTCGAACAAGATACTAAGCGTATTGTGCACGGAAAGGAAGCAGTATGTACACAGGGGCAACAATTACAATGTGCAGTCCTCTGGAATTTACAGTGCCTCTGCCATCTATTCTATAATGAGGACGTTTTCCAGAAGGATAGTGATATCATCCCTGGAAGCCACATTGATAGAGATGAAGCAGAAGGATTATAGCTTGCTCTCTGGGGCGATGAGGGATCGACCGCAGATGGGCTGATTCTCAGTACCATCCACGCGTCTTCATCGCCTGGGCTACACGGCTAACCGCAAGGATATATGCCGCTGTCCTCATGCTTATCTTCTTCCCTTTCGCAGCATAATCGTCCTTTGTCTTCATGACATCATTAAACGATTTTGTTATTATCTTGTCTAGGCGCTTATACACATCGTCGCTCTCCCAGTAATAATGTTCCTGGTTCTGTACCCATTCGAAGTAAGAGACTATAACCCCACCAGAATTGACAAGGAAGTCTGGCGCATCGAATATCCCTCTCTCGAAGAGTATCTGGTCTGCGTCTGGCGTCACGGGCCCGTTTGCAAGCTCCAGCACCATCTTTGCCTTTACCTTATCCGCATTTTCCGCGGTAATCTGGTTCTCTATTGCCGCTGGTATGAGTATATCGGCATCGAGCTCGAGGAGCTGCTGGTTTGTGATCTTCTCGGCCTTTTCATATGAACTTATCTCGCCTTTTGTCTCCTTGAGCTTTACAAGCTGGTCATAGTCAAGCCCGTCTTCCGAATATATTCCACCGCTTGAGTCGCTTATCGCCACCACTTTGGAATTGAAGAGCTTTGTAGCGAGCTCGAAGGCAAACTTGCCTGCATTTCCGAAACCCTGTATCGCTATCTTTGCCTTCGTTATGTCCATGTTCATGCGCTTTGCCGCCTCGCGCATCACATACATGCCCCCCATGGCTGTCGAATCGAACCTGCCCTCGGAGCCCCATACCTCTATCGGCTTGCCGGTTATGACCCCGAATTCGTCATATCCTACAATCTTGCTATACTCATCCATCATCCATGCCATTATCTGTGGATTGGTATATACGTCTGGCGCAGGTATGTCCACCTTGGGGCCTATCAGCCTGCCAAGGGCGCGGATGTAGCCGCGCGATAGGCTCTCAAGCTCCGATTCGTTGAGTTCTTTTGGATTGCATATTATCCCGCCCTTTGCTCCTCCATAAGGTATGTTTGCCAGAGACGTCTTCCAGGTCATCCATGCTGAGAGCGCCTTTACTGTATCTATGCTCTCGCTTGGATGGTACCTTATGCCGCCCTTGCCAGGACCTCTTGCATCGTTGTAGAGCACCCTGAATCCGGTGAAGACCTTTGTGCTTCCGTCCCGCATCTTTACAGGTATATTTAGGGTCGCTATCCGCTTTGGCTCCCTTAGTATGGTATGGGCATTCTTATCCAGGCCCATCACCTCTGCAGCCTTGTCCAGTTGCTCTTGTGATATCTTGAAAGGATTCAATTCTTCAGCCATAAGATCACTAAAAATCAAGTTTAGAGGCCAGCGTCATGCAGAGCGCATATATCATTGCGTTTGTATCCTCTTTGCTTTTTCTGTTCACTATTGAACTGAGTATGTCTTCGTTTAGCCTGTTTTTTATTATGTAATCCTTGACCATTTTTGTCTTTGCGGAATAGTTTGAATTAAGGTACTTGCTCACCGCAACCTGCACAATGCCAAGGGATTTGGCTATATCGGATTCGCTATATGAGTATCTTTTGTGCATTGCCTCTGCTATGGATGCCCTTACTGCAGGGAGTATCTCGCTTGTGATTCTTCTGCACGCTATTGTTTCCATATTGCCGCCGCTTTGAGAGTATAAGGTACTATGATTCATTTATGCAGCCACAATTTATATAGCTGATGTGTAATATAATTTACAGGTGTTTTGTTGAGAGGTAAGGAAGCTTTAGTAACATGCGACAATTGCGGGAGGAAGACCCCCAGGAGCAAGGCCGTAGCTGACGAGAGATCCATAAGATTCGGTGCGGAGCAGAAGGAGGAAGGCGCGCGGTACATGTCAAGGAGGAAGGTCTACTACTGCATAAGCTGCGCAAAGCATAAGGGCATATTCGAGCGCAAGAAGGCGCAGGCGGCCAGGTTCGGAAGCAGATATTGAATAGTGAATTTGCATGGGCTCGCCTGACGATGATATTTTAATATTTAAACTAAGGAACATGGGCAAGGAGAGCGGGAGGAAGGCGGAGGCTCAAAGGCAACAGCCCGCTGCTCCTATTAAACAGGTGGCTGTACAGCCGCAACAGAAGCAGGCGCCTGAACCTGCACTGCAGCAGGAAAAGGCGGTGAAGGTGCAACCCGAGATAAAAGAGGCAAAGGCAGAGCCGCAGAGGATGGTGCAGCCGGTTCCCAAGCAGGAAGTTGTCCAGCAGGCAGCTGCAAGACCTAAGAAGGCCCCGGAACCTATACAGCAACCAAGATCCGTAGATATGTCGCCTTCCAGGAAAGCTATCGCCGAGCAGAAAAAGGAGACTGAAGAAAGTTTTAATTCAGTAATAAAGATCCAGGAGAGCGGACGCGCATCGGTTCAGCCAGAGGCGGAAGGCAATGTGCCTAAGGCAAATAAGAAAGTTAGCAAGAATGAGAAGAGCGAGATGGCAGCCGCAAATGGGCTCTCGTGCGTAAACCATCCTTGGAGGCAGGCGTATGCGACATGCAAATACTGCTCAAGACCTTTCTGCTATGCGGATCTTATGGAGCATGATGGCAATTTTTACTGCATAGAGGATCTTGATCAGGCAACAGACAAGAAGGCAGCGAAGGGCAGCTCTCTCGGTGCCTTTGCAATAATTGCTGCGATCTTATTTATTGTAAATTCTGGTGTGCTGGCATACTTCGCGCCAGGGCAGATATTCTTCGTAGGCGATAAGCTTCTAGCAGGCCAGTTTTCCATATTTATAGCAACCAATAGCCAAGCCTATTATCTTGAGCTTGCCAATTTTGCTGTCTTCGTTCTTGGCATTGTATCATGCTTTGCGATTCTCAGTAAGAAGAACGCAGGGTTTTTCTTTGGTGCGATAGTAGCAGCGGTAAGCGCAGTAATAATAAGCTACCAGTACCTTAACGACAGCACATATTATCTGCTTGGGATGAGCGTAATAGCCTTTGTTGAGATAGTAATGCTCACTTTCAGCAGGATGAGTGCAGGAAGAGAGATAGAGGAAGAGGAGCTAAACCCGATGGATATAGATTGGCCAAGACCTGAAGTCTTCTAGCCGCTTCTCTGCTTGTCGTTCTATATGAAGCGCATGGTGTCAAGATCCATAGGCGCCCTTGAATCTACATGCATCATGTTTCCAAGCGTGCGGGCGAGATCTTCGCACTTTGATTCCTCCCCGTGCATGGTGAATATCTTTCTAGCATAAGGTTTTATATGGCTGACAAAGTCCATTATCTGCCTCCTGTCGCTGTGACCTGAAAACCCATCTACAGTATTTGCCTTTATGTTCACCTTTAGCTGTGCCATTTTTCCGTCTTCGCCTGGGAGCACCATCTCGTTTATCCCGTTCTGGACCCTCCTCCCAAGGGAGTTTACGCTGTTGTATCCGACAAATATGACCATGTTCTTCTCATCATTGGCCAGGGCCTTGAAATACTCAAGGCTTGCACCGCCATTAAGCATCCCTCCGCTTGCCAGTATTACCGCAGGCCCTTTTTCTATTATATCGCTCCGTTCTCCCTTTGCGACTTCGAAGAGTTCGCTCTCGAATGGGGAGTTGTTTGATAGTATGCGCTGCTGCAATGTCTGCTTCAGATATTCGGGATATGCAGTATGTATAGCGCTTGCCTCGAGTATCATGCCGTCCAGGAATATTGGAGCGTTTATTTTGTACTGCGGGTTATTTGATAGGTAGGTTTCCAGAACCAGGAGTATCTCCTGACTTCTTCCTACGGCGAAGAGGGGTATGAGCACCTTTCCGCCATTGTCGGTAACGGACTTTATTGCGGTTATCAGGTCCAGCTCGGCCTGCTTCCTGTTTACGGTTATATCGCGCGGACCCCCATAGGTGCTCTCTATGAAGAGTGCATCTACACGTGGATATCTTGTCTCTGCCTCATTCAGCAGTCTGGTGAATCCATACTTCATATCGCCCGTGGATACTATATTGTATAATCCTTCGCCTATGTGAAGGTGCACCGTCGAACTTCCGAGGATGTGCCCCGCGTTATGGAATGTGAGTTTTATCTCGTCAGTAACATTGGTAACTTCGCCGTAATCCCTTGTTATAACGTGGGTAAGCATTGTGCGTATGTCTTTCTCCCCGTACAACGGGCTGCCGCCGCTTTTCATTACGAGGCGTGTGTAGTCGTATAAAAGCAATGCAGCCAGATCCCTTGTAGGCGGCGTGCAGTAGACAGGTCCGGAATATCCGAACTTGAAAAGGTATGGAACAAATCCCATGTGGTCCATATGGGCGTGCGTCAGTATAACCGCATCTATCTCGTTTATCGTTATGTTTGTGCTGTCAAGATATGGGAATGCTTTGTTCTCGTCGGTATTTGCAGCTGCGCCTTTTATTCCGGGCTCTGGGCTTATCCCGCAGTCTATTATTACTTTTGAGTTTTTTGTCTCTATAAGAAGGCAGCTCCTACCCACTTCCTTAAATCCGCCGAGTGCTGTTGCCTTTACCCACTCGCTTTTAAGTGGTATGGAATTGATCTTCTTGCCGATGCTCTTCAGGAAATTTTTCCTGAATTCACTCTCCTTGAAAAGCAGCTGACGGATTCCGCTTATGGTATCACTGTTCATTGTTGGTATCCTGAGGACTTTTGGTATCCACCTTGTCTCCCTGACTATCTGCATGAGGGTTGACCCGCCCTTTCCTATCACAAGGCCCGGCTTCAGTGCCTCGATATATACTTCGCCGAAGTCTGGTGAGAACCTTATGCCACCTTCTCTTATCCCGGCTTCTTTTGGCACTATCTCGGTTATCTTTGCTATTGCGGCCTCGGGATCCATAAGTTCCGATGCCACAGAGCGCACTATCAGCCTTTTCTTTATTGATGCTGATATATTCTTTATTACATGCTCGTCGCTATAGATAAACTGTATGTTTTTAGCATATACGGCTATGTCAGGACCTTCGAACTCTACCTTTGAGACTTCGGCTTCTTTTGGTATAAGTTCCTTTATCTTGTCAAGCATAGCCTTGTTTTCCTGTTCGTCGCCCACACAATCACAGTAACGAAAAAATT
>JAJZOF010000014.1 GCA_021811535.1 Microcaldota archaeon
GTAGACCTCGTTATAGTAAGGGAGAATACGGAAGGAATGTACAGCGGCATAGATTTTATGGTATCGCAGAATACTGCAGCCGCAATGAGGGTTATCACAAGGAAGGGCAGCCTCAGGATAGGTGAGTTTGCCCTCAATCTCGCAGAAAAAAGGAGGAAACATCTTACCATAGTGCATAAGGGCAATATACTTAAGGTCTCAGATGCGCTCTTTAAGGATAGCATATACGGCCTTGGTGCAAGCCACAGGAAGGTGCATATCGATGATGCACATGTAGATGCAATGGCGCAATGGCTCATAAAGAACCCGGAATCCTACGATGTTATAGTGACCGAGAACCTATTCGGGGACATATTATCAGATGAGGCGGCAATGATCGTTGGCGGAATAGGCGTAGGGCCGTCTGCCAATATAGGAGACGGATATGCAATGTTCGAACCTGTCCATGGCTCTGCTCCCAAATATGCTGGGCTCGACAAGGTCAACCCTATTGCAACCATACTCTCTGCAAAGATGATGTTCGAGTGGATGGGATGCGAGAATGCCTCTGAGAAGATAGAGAGTGCGGTTACTGCTTCGCTGGAGAGCGGGATTAAGACTTATGATCTCGGAGGGGAATCGAAGTGCTCAGAAGTCGGCAGATACATACTCAGGAATATCTGACTGGATCATTGCGCGCCTGCAAGCGTCTGCCACTTTACGACTTTCCTGAATATGAATGATTTTATAGCATCAAATAATATCATGAGGATTATTGCAAATATTATAAGCGATGCTATCGTGAATGCGCTTATGCCTGTTACCAGTATACCAAGATACGATACGGCTATTCCAAATGCTATTCCGAACGAAGATGCTGCAATCAACGTCTTTGTAGGCTTCAGGCCGAACAGCTTCTCCCTTCCGCGCACGGCGTAGAATAGCAGGTTATCCGTTATATTAATCATGAGGAAGTCGAACGTCTGGAAGGCTGCCACACCTAAGCCAAGGATGAGGCCAAGAGGTATGAAGGCAAGTGAGGCAATGAGCATCATGAAACCCATTATGAATGAGGAGCGCATGATCTTCCTTATATCCCACGTATCTGGCATAGATGAGTATATGGTGTGATCTGTTGCCACGGCTATGTTTACTATGTCGTTGGTGAAGATAAGCAGTATAAGCTCAAACGGCAATATAGGGATGGTGCCAAGTACAAAGAGCGCAAGCATTATGAAGAATACTATTTGTATCACTCTTGTTATCTTCACCATGGTATAGGTCATCATTCTCTCGAATATCTTCCTGCTCTCCACCACTGCATCGTTTATTACTTCTACGCCGTTTTTCGTAAGGACTATTGCTGCGACGCTCTTTGCCACATCGGTAGCGTTTGCCACGGCTATTCCGACCTCTGCCTGCTTAAGCGCTGGCGCATCGTTTACTCCGTCTCCAGTCATTCCGACCCTGTAGCCTTTCTCCTGCAGCGCCTTTACTATGGTATACTTGTCTTCCGGGTATATTTCGGCGAATACTTCAGTGCCATCTATCTCTCTCAGCATCTCCTCGTGAGGCATCTTCTTCAGCCTTGCTATGTCAGCGACCTTGCCATTTATCCCCACTTCCTTTGCAATCTCTTCTGCTATGTGCACGTTGTCTCCTGTCAGCATCTTTACCCTTATCCCCAAGGCCCTTATTTCTGAGATAGTCTTCTTGGCGTCCTTCCTCGGCCTATCGTAAAGTGCAAGTATCCCGAGAAGCCGTGCCTTTCCTCCCCTTGATTCTGCAACTGCTATCGTCCTGAACTGTTTCTTTGAAAACTCCGCCACTTTTGCCTCCATTATCTTAGCATCGCGGGGATTCTGCTTTGCAATTCCAGCTATTACCTGGTATGCGCCTTTGTAGACTTTCATCTCTCCTGACTTATAGCGGATGTCCGCACTTGACATCTTGGTGGCTGGCTTGAACGGTATGAATTTCTCCTGTACGTAAGGCTTAATCTCGACCCGTTTCTGAGCTGCTGCACCTAATACCGCGTTATCTATCGGGTCATTGTCGTCAGCCCGGGAAGCGAGCGCAGCCGCTAGGAGGACATCCCCTTCGGTCGCCCCTCTGGCGCAGAATATGTCCCTTACCTGAAGCATATTCTCTGTTATTGTCCCTGTCTTGTCAAAGCATATAACATTCATATTGGATGCTTCCTCTATTGCCTCAAGCTTCGTGACAAGGACTGATTTCTTTGTCAGCTTCTCAGTCCCAAGGGCCATGGTCACAGTAAACGCAGTAGGCAGCGCAACTGGAACCGATGCTATTATTATAACTAGGACAAATGGAAGTAACTCAGTTATGCCCAAGTGCAGGTAGATTAATGAGTATACGAATATTATGGCGGCTACGGCTAGATCCATGGCTATGAGGTTCTTTACTATGCCCATTATCACCCCCTGCAGATGCAGTTTGGGCTTTGCATCCTGTACCAGCTTTGTCGTATGGCCGTAGTAAGTGTTGTATCCGGTCCCTGTGACGATGCAGAGAGCTTCGCCTTCCTTGACAACAGAACCAGAGTATATGGTGCTTCCTTCCTGCTTCTTCACAGGCATCGCCTCTCCGGTAAGTATTGACTGGTCAAGATGGAGGTCCTGTTCGGATATTACCGTGCTGTCAGCTGGGACTATGTCGCCTATCCTGACGCGGATTATGTCGCCAGGCACGAGTGTACGTGCCTCTGCGCGCTTCCATTTTCCTGACCTGAGGACGCGGGTCATGACCTGGAGTCTTCTCTTTAGGAGCTCTACCGAACTGTCAGCCCTGTATTCCTCAAGGAATCCGACTATGCCATTGAAGATAAGAAGTGCGGCTATTATGTAAAGATCCTTATAGTCGTTTATCAGGTAGGTTATTACTATGACTACTTCCAGCATAAATGGTATCGGACCGGTGAATTTCTTCAGGAAGAGGAATATGGGGCTCTTCTTCTTCTCTATTATCTCGTTGTATCCATACGTCTGTATGCGCTTCTCTGCTTCTGTCTCTGTTATCCCATTTTCTGATGAGTTAAGCTTTGTGAAGAGTTCGGCAAAGTCTGCCTTTTTTTTAGCTTCAGGGCCTCCTGCACCAATTTTGCTCAAACCTTCACACCCATGCTAGCCACTATCTCCAGAGCGATTGCCTCTGCGGGATTTATCACGTTGTTGTAGCCCATCTCCTTGAGGTGCCTCTCCGTATCCTCGTTTGTCGCTATTATCCTTAATTTCACATTCTTTGCAATATCTCTCGCGACTATTACCGAGTATACGGTTCTGGAATTATCCTTGAGATCTATTATTATCTCCTTTGCTTTATGAAGCTCGAATTTCTTCATGTCCTGGACCGACGTTGAATCTGCTACATATGCCTTGTAGCCGTGCTCCCTTAGCTTGTCGAATATCACCTTGTCCGAAGTTATTATTATGAACTTCTGTCTTGCTTTCTTCAGCTTCTTTGCTATTGACGCGTTGGTAGTGTCCGTCCCGATGAGGACTATGTGGTTGCTTAGAAACTTGCGCTCGACAGATGCTATTCCTCCGGATAGCTGGTCTATTTTTGAATTCATAAAATCACTTCCAAGAAAAGTTATGGCGCTCAGGAATATTGTTAAACCCGATACTATTAATATTATGACAAATATCCTTGCGACAGTAGAGACTGGGACTATGTCGCCGTATCCTACAGTGGATAGCGTCACTATGGTGAAGTAAAGCGCAGTAAGCGGAGAATTGATGTTTACGCTGAAACCGCCGTGCGAACCTATTATATAGGCCCCTGCTGTGCCGAAGATGAGTACGCCTAAGACTGCTATCATATAGAATAATATCTTTGACTGTATGTTCATCTTGTATCCTCCCATGGAAAATTTGCGGGGCCACCATTGGTTTGTCGCTAGCCTGCACAATACTTACACTATAACGTTATATGAAAAGAATAATAAAGTGATTTCGCCTGTATGGCCCCATACGTCCCTTATATTGTCACAGGAGTACCTTAGTTAGGAGGAATCCTGCACTGAAGCTTACCAGTGAAGTCACAATCCAGGTGAATAGTATGGTCTCAGCGGGGCGCTTGCGGATTATTCTTGTTCTATAGCTCACGGCAGATCCATATAGGCTTGCTATGAATGTCTGCGTATTTGAGAGTGGCACGCTGGAGAGAGTTGCAGCCTCGACCAAAAGTACTGATATCGATTGAGAAACAAGGGCATTGAGATATCTCAGTGGAAGTATGTCGCTGCCCACTCTCTTAATCTCCCCTGCGCTGAAGACGAACGAACCGAATATTATTGCCGCTATTACCATAAATTCAGAGACCCGGCCTGGAAGCGAAACGTACAGAAACCCTATGGTATTCGCGCCAAGGGTAAATGCGGTAAAGAATGATATAAGGATAAGAAGCATCTTAACAGAAGACAAAGCCTTCCATATTCTTACCTTTGACATGAACCCTCTTGTAGCCCGCATTGTTGCAAATGCAAAGATTGCGCATAGAAAGGCAGCAGCAATCCAGAATGTGATCATGTATGCTATAAAGCCCCAGTCTACGGCGAGGCCTAGTGCCGTACTTATTCCAAGTGCGGTCATTGATAATGTTATTGAGAGCGATTGCGGCACCCTGAAGCGATGAGCTATCAGAAATATCAGGGTTGCTATGCTAAGCGCAAGGAGTATGCTCTGGTCAGACCGCACGGGCAGTATTGCATTTATGCCTGTGCTGAGCAGGCTTCCCTGCAGGAGGAAACCGAGGGAGTACCCTGCTATCGTAAGCAATATCCCCGCCCTCTTTCCCACGATTCTGCCTGCTATTATCGACCCTGAGCATGCGGTGAGGTTATTTCCTGAGACAAGGGCTATTAGGAAAAGGGCCATGCCATATGTCAGCGCGCTTATCAACCAATCACTCTCATGTGGCTATAGAGAGCATTATTCCTAGAAGCCTGTCAGCGGAATCCTCACAGCTGTCTAGTATGTTATCCCCAAGGTAAGCTATGTCGGTTGTATGCGCAAACTGCTTGTAGTTGAGTTTTGCAGCATATGCATAGTTCAGCATTGCGTCCTTCACGTCGTCGACCTTCCTCTCGTATTTTTCTATCTCTGTCCTGAATTTTCTCATCTCGGAAATCCTCTCCGCGGAGTGCATTTCTATAAGAAGTTCAAGGGCCCTGTCTGTGAATAGATTAAATTTGCCGAGATTTGAGCTGAGATACTTCCTCATTGCAGGAGAACCGCCATCGTAGCGTATGACGGCCCTCGATAGATTGAATATGTTGTCGACTATATCGTCTTCGGTGTTCAGGAACCTTATGACGTCGTCTATCAGGTTAGGCGCTATTGCGCCTGATGTGACGGAATTCGTAAGGTTGAATAGCTCAGAGTCTGAGAGCCTCTCGAGCCGCCTTATTCCGGATATGTCTCTGTTTCCCGAGATTACCTGCAGCATTAATGCATTCGCCTTTTTAGCGTGTTCGGCTATCACCTTGCTCCTCTTTATAATGCCCTGCTCCCCGCCATTGAATATTCTCTCGATGAGTTTCATCGGGATACCCCACTGCTCGGCGCGCCGTTGAGGGAGCGGTATATGGCTTCTGCCTTCTTCCTGCCTATCTTGTTGACCTTCTGCAGCTCTTTTGTATCTGCCATCATGACGTTCTTCACGCTTCCGAAATTCGAGAGAAGGCAGGAGGCGAGTTTCTCCCCTATGCCAGGTATAGAACTGAGGATGCTCAGCTGTATGTCATAATCGGTGCGTTTCCTCCGCTGCCCCCTTATCACTGGCTGCCTCTTGTTCTCTTCCTGCTCGAATTCAGCAATCTTGTGAAGAGTGAATGCAGTATCCTCTTCGCCCTCGGTGAATATCACCTGTATACCGTATGTGGCATATAGCTTAAGTACGGCAGCGAGCAGGGCGTTCCTCCTTATGCGGGGCTGCTGTTCTGACGCTTCTATTATCATGACGGGCCTCTCGAACCCCTCTGCAAGGCGTTTTGCCTGCTCGAAGAGCCGGCCATCTATTATTGAGTTTTCGAAATCTGATGAGCGTTTCCTCTCAACGCATATCCTGTCAGAGAGGACATAGTCCCCTACAGGAAGCTGCAGGATCTCTACTGAAGAATCCATTGAGAGGAGAGTTTCCAAGATGCTCTCGGATCTTTCCCTGTTGTCTGCAATTATGCGCACGCCCATGTTGAAGCTGCTCAGGCAAAGAATAAATATAGAAATGTTGGGAGGGATGTTATATCATGTCACGCATGGTAAGCAAGAGGAAGAGGCCCGACAGGGACCGGTTTACGTTAAAGGAGGTGCTGAAGTTTGGCAGCTCATCTATAGACGAGAGGACAGCCGCCAGCCTGAAGAAACTTTTTGGAATAGGAATAATCTCATCCATACACTTCCAGATAGCAAGCGGCAAGGAGGCGGACATCTACCTGGCCCAGAATGGGAGCAGGGTGAAAGATGAGGTTGTGCTCCTCAAGATATTTAGGATGGAAACCTCAAGCTTCGGGAAGAGGGAAGATTATATAAGGGGGGACATGAGGTTTTCTGGGAAAGGCACGGATGTAAATAAACTTATAGACATATGGTGCAGGAAAGAATACGGAAACTTGAAGATAGCGGAGGAGGCTGGAGTAATGGCGCCACGACCGTATTATGCCAATGGCAATGTGCTTGCGATGGAATTCATAGGGGAGAATGGGATACCTTCCCCACGGTTGAAGGATATGAAATCAGAGCACCCTGAGAGAATAATGGAGATGATATTCGAATCGATGCGAAAGCTGGGCAGCTATGGACTTGTGCACGGGGACATGAGTGAGTATAATGTGCTTGTAAAGAATAATGCGCCCTATATAATAGATTTCGGGCAGGCAGTACGGATAGACCATCCAAGGGCTAAGGAATTCCTAGAGAGAGATGTCCATAACATTGCCACATTCTTCAGGAAGAGATATGGAATATTGAATGACGAATCTAGCGAGATAACCAAGGTGCTCGAGGCTGCAGATAAAGGCAATGCTACATAGACTCCACTGTCTCTATCCCAAGAAGCGCAAGAAGTTCCTTTATGGCAATTGAGACGGAGCTTACTAGTTCAAGACGGAATTCCCTGCTCTCTCCGCCCTTGAGCACAGGGTATTTTTCGTAAAATCTGCTGAATGAGGAGCATATTTCTATTAGGTAATCAGCGATTATATCTGGCCGAAACTCACGCGCAGCTTTTCTTATGCACTCGCCCTTTGCTGCAAGTAGTTTTATCAGGATATAGTCCTCGCCTTCAGTTACAGCGGAGCAGTCCGGCATTTGGCGCGGATCGTGTATATATCCTGCGTTCTTGAGGACCTTGCGGGCTCTCGCATATGTATATATGCAGTATGGCCCTGTTTCTCCATCAAACTTCAGTGCCTTCTCCCATGAAAAAGTGATACGTCTCTCCGGAGATATCTTAAGGAACTCGAATTTTATCGCAGAGAGCGCTATCTTTCTTGCAGTATCTTCAAGTCCTTCGCTGATCTCAAACTTCTTGCTGCTCTGCAGCAGCTCTGCGGCTTTGGATGAGGTGACTGAGAGAAGATCGTCTGCAGTGTAATTACGCCCTTCGCCAAGCCACCCTCCTCTCCTGCCGCTTAGGTCGGAGCCTTCTATGTTGACCTCACCGTAAGAGAGGTGTATTATCCTATTCGCAATGCTATCCATGCCTATGGCAATGAATGCGGACCTTAATAGCAGTTGCAGGTAATCCTGCGCGGAGCCTATGACATTTATCGCCATGTCACATGCAGGCTGCATCCTCACCTTCCCATTAGCTGATGTGGTATATACTGGCTTGCCGTTTGGCTGCTTCTCTATGAATGTGCCTATTCGCATCTCCACGCCTATGAGGCCAAACTTAAACATGTGGAAGGCTATGTCTTTTGCAAGATATGTTGCGGCGCCATTGCTTCTGACCAGGACCTTCGCCTCGTCGTCTCTCTCTCCAAGACCCTCCGCAAGAGCCGAACCGCTGCTGCGGATATTTGACAGGTTTATTATCTTGCATCCTTTGTACTTACCCTCGGTCACGTTCTCTATAAAATGTTTCTTTTCAAGCAGGTCTATCGCCTTTTCAAGAAGCCTCTCTCTTATTATATCGCTTTCCCAGACCAGCATGTCGTGGTATATACCGTATTTGAACGCAGTAGCGTATTGTGCAACTACACATCTCTCTGCGATAAGGCGGGCAGTCTCTGCTTCCTTTGTATTTCCATCCTCCATGAGCTTGAGCACATGGTTAATCTCTTCCTTTACATTCTCGTGCTCCATCTCCTTGTTTACTATAACATACTGCTCCCCGAGCCACTGGTCAAATTTTTTGTCAGGCTTGCTGTTTAGTTTGATATAGCCCCAAGCGCTCTCTGCAACCTGGAGTCCTAGGTCGTCGATGTAATCCTGCCGCGTCACAGAGAACCCGTCTGCCTCCATTATCCTTGATACTGAATCCCCTAGCAGGGCGTTCCTGAGATGGCCTATGTGCCACGGCTTGTTTGGATTCACACTGGGAAACTCTGCAAGAACAAGGCCTTTAGGCTTAGATCCGGTATCCTGTTTATTCATGATGGTTGCAAGGTCTGCATACTGAAGGACTGCACCTGAAAATTTTGCCCTCTCGAATCTGGCGTTTATGTAGCCGTTCTCGCTGCTTATTTGGTACGGTATTTTTCCCGTTATCTCTGCTCTCTTAAACAGTTCATCTGCTATCTCTCTGGGGTTTTTCCTGAGTATTTTAGATATCTTGAATGCTATTGAAGATGCAATGTCCTTGTCAGCTGCGCGCTGCCATGAGACAGAGGCGCGGATTTCAGGTTCTCCAAGATTAACTTCAGGGTAGCGGTCTCTCACCCTCTCGTATATGCGATTGGCAAAATCCTCTAGCAGGTATAAATAAGGCTCGTCAAGCATACTATCAACCTTATAGTTGAATTATACCGTATTAAATAGTTATTTGCGGGCATCTGCCATGCCTTGCTTTATCCATGATATTGTAGCGGGCATATTATCTATTATGTCTGATGCTATAGCATGTTCTCCGGAATTTGCTGCCATGTAGTCTCCGACCATTGCGTGCAGATATGCTGCGCCAACTGCCGCCTCGAATGCGCTGGCTGAGCGGATTAGGTAGAAGGAAAGTATCCCGGATAAGACATCGCCTGTACCCATAGTTGCAAGGGCTGCGGTTTTTGGCGTTATGACCTTTACCCGGGCACCATCCGTCACGATGCTCCTATGCCCTTTCAGTATTACAGACGCATTGTATTTCCTTGCAATCAGGATCGCATCCATTATCCTTTTCTGCATGCTGGATGAGTCCTCGGCATTTACTGCTTTTCCTGTAAGTGCCTGGGCTTCCTTATCATTAGGGGTAAGGACTACATTTTCCACTCTCCCGGCAGGAATCTGCCCGTCGATTGCAAAAAGGCCATCCGCATCTATGACAAGCTTCTTCTCCTTAAGGCATGCGTATCTTATGGCAGCTGTGCATGCGCTTAGCGTTGGCGGATCCCTTCCTGCGCCTGGGCCTATTATAACAGAATTTGACTTTTCGATCTCAACCTTTGCGGCTTTTCCGAAAGATAGGTGGCTTATTCCTGAGGGCACCACTATTATGTTCGGTGAGACTGCTCGCTCCTCAACAAGTATTTTCCTGGGAACCATTGATACCACGTAGCCTGCGCCGGCTTTCAGCGCTGCAAGTGATGCCAGTGCGACTGCGCCGTGATACCTGGACGATCCGCCAATGACAGTGACACGACCATTGCTCGTCTTCGTGGAGAACACATCCCTCTTCCTGTCAAGCCTTAGAAAATCTGCAGCGCGTGCGGCAGTGTATCGCAAATGAGCACCTACTGCTTATATTCTGCTAACTTTTTATACTTTCCATGGGATAAATTAATGTGCATTAGGCTGCGATGATGGTTAATTGGTTAAGATATATAAGACAAAGAGCAACAAGCTGATTGTGAACCTTCCTGATGATCTTGTCAAGTCCATGAAACTATCCGAGGGACAGGAGGTGGAGTTCCTTAGAAACGATGACGGAAGTTATAGGGTGGTAAGAAAGGATGATGCTTACGTAGATGGGCGTGAGGCTGGGGCTACAGCACAGCAAGTGGCAAGAAAGGCATCTTTAACGCCTTCCCAAGGCGAGATTGCTGTCCTTAAAAAAATAGACACGCTAAGGTATCAGATGAGAACTGTTGAGAATGTAAACAAGCTCCTCACGCAGGATGAGAAGGCAGTAATGAAATCCCTGCTTCAGAAAAAGTTCGTGAACCTCTTCAATAGCAAGGATGGGAATAGGGTATACAGCATTTCAAAGGATGTTTATGACAACTTCCTTATGAGGAAGAAGAGCCCACAAGGCATCGCCCCGGCTCCGCAAGCGAGAGCTTACCAGCAGCCCAGAGGCGCAGCTTATGTACAGCATATGCGACAGCCGTTGGCAAGCTACACGCCCGCAACGGAGACTGAGGAAGTTGCCATGCTCGAGAAAGAAGGATACATAGTACTGCAGAGCGAGAGCCAGGCAGCTGCAATATCAAGCGCGCTGGAGGAGAGTATAAGGAAAGGCCACGTTCTCGGCACGCGGGCCTTCAATAGGAAATTCTATATAGTGTTAAGGTCCTTCATGGAGAAGAATGGTCCTCAGCTCATAAAACTTATAGGCAGCGGCACTTCAAAGACTACCGACCTATCCGCAAAGACGGGCATAGATGAAGAGGGGATAAGGGCGATATTGTATCTGCTTTCCGAGAGCGGGGAGGTAAGCGAGAAGAGGAGGGACGCGTTTACGCTTACATGAAATTTTACAGAGGCTCTGCTCTTTCTGCACACTCATGCTGCTGCATGCATCATAGTGCAACTACATGGTCCAGGAAAATTATTATTATCGAGAATATTACTGCAAAGGCAAGTATGTGCTTTGCGCTGAACCTAGGACCTTTCTCAGGCGCATCGTAGAAGCTAAGTATTCCAGCCTGCTGCTGCGGAGTCGATAATCCGGGCATATCTCATCTTATTGTATTTATTAGCATTGCTATTTAAATACTTTTACTGACGCCTTTCCACATGGTAGAATAACGATGAAAAATGAGTACTCAATGCTTAGGGAGATAAAAAAACTGCGTTCCATACGCGGCTCCGGGACAGAGCTGATAAGCATCTATGTACCGGCAGGTTTTCAGCTTTCAGAGGAAGTATCTAAGCTCAGGGAGGAATACAGCCAGTCGTCCAATATAAAATCAAAGTCTACACGGACTAATGTACAGAGCGCCATAGACAAGATAATACAGTACCTTAGGCTTTACAAAGAGACCCCGAAGAACGGGCTTGCGGTATTCTGCGGCAACATCTCGGACAACCCTGGAAAGACATCGATAGAGCTCTTCTCCATGGAACCTCCGCTCCCCATAAAAGTAAACATATACAGATGCGATTCGACATTCCTTCTTGATCCTATAGAGGATATAGTCAGCACCAAGGATACGTACGCCCTGGTGGTCCTTGATGGCAGAGAGGCAACTGTTGCCACACTGAAGGGTCTGCATATACAGGTTGTTAAGAAGCTTAATTCAATGGTTCATGCGAAGGTGCGCAAGGGAGGGCAATCGGCAAGGAGATACGAGAGGATAATTGAGGAGAGCATAGGCGAGTACTATTCCCGCGTCTCAGAAATCATAAATGCGATATTCGAGCAGAGCCAGTTTAAGGTGAAGGGGCTTATAGTTGGCGGACCCGGGCCGACCAAGGAGGGTTTTGTGAAATCAAACACGCTGAATTACCAGATAAAAATCCTTGGGGTATATGATACGGGATATACGGATGAGTTCGGACTCAATGAGCTTGTGGAGAAGGCTTCGGATCTGCTCAAGGAGCAGGAAGCGTACATGGAAAGAAGGGTCATAGAGAGGTTCATCCAGGAGATATCACACGGAGGGTTAGCAACATATGGCTATGAAAACACAAAGAAGGCGCTTCTTGCGAACCAGGCCGGTACTCTGATAATAAACAACGACCTTGAGATGTACATGGTGGAGTATAAGTGCAGTTCGTGCAACCAGATAGTAAGGAGCATGGAGAGCGAGGTAAAGCAAAAAAGGCACGAGTGCGGCGGAACCCTTGATCCGATCTCAAGAGAGGATGCAATAGCTGAGCTTGTAGGCATTGCCGATGAAGGCGGGGTTGATACGGTATTTGTATCTTCCGAGAGCTCCTACGGGAAGGAGTTCCTGATGGGATTCAAAGGCATAGGGGCAATACTGCGATACAAGTAAGCACCATATGGCGGGTTAATCCTGATGCCACACATGAAAAGTATTGCCCGCCTCTGCAAAATGGATATTCCAGTAAAACTTCTGGTAATGCCGCTATTATGGGCGCCTGAATACGAATTTAAAGGTTTTCCTTTCAACTCTATTGTCTTTTTTCCTTGGGGTAATACTGTGATAAAAAAATCATTTAGTCTTTATGAGATAGAGCAGTTTATACGGGAGGCTGGCGCGGAGAAAGTTACGGAAGATGCAGTTCTAAGACTGGAAGAGGAGATAGAGAAGCTCGCAGAGCAGATGACCGAGAGGTCGCGCGTATACGCACAGCATGCCGGAAGGAAGACAATAAAGGCTGATGATGTTAGGCTGATATTTGACGGATCCGGGTTTGTCCATCAGAGCAATCCGGCAAACTTAAGCCCGAATCCCAAAAGCACGAATATAACCTCGACTGCAGATAGGTAGCGCGTTATATCCTTCTCCTTCATTGGCTTTAAATTCATTACTGCATGTGTTAGGCTGTATATTTTTCCACCGTATGGGGCCTTGAATGTGCCATCTCTCTGACGCACCCCAAGATCAGATACCTTGAATCTCTTACGCAGATGCAGGAAGAACTCTATAATCCAAGGCATGAATATTATAATGCCGAATGCCTCAGCGTTGCCCATGACCATTACAGCCACAAGAGATGCTCCTACCGCGTATGTGAAGCTGTCCCCAGGAATTATCCTTGCCTTGTATGTATTGAACGGGATAAACCCCAGGAGGGTGGCAAATAGTATTGATGATAGGAATAGCCCCATGTAATTTCCATAGAAGAAAGAGTATATTAC
>JAJZOF010000025.1 GCA_021811535.1 Microcaldota archaeon
TGAAGCTGTCCCCAGGAATTATCCTTGCCTTGTATGTATTGAACGGGATAAACCCCAGGAGGGTGGCAAATAGTATTGATGATAGGAATAGCCCCATGTAATTTCCATAGAAGAAAGAGTATATTACTAGGCTTAGCGCGGCTATGGCGCCCATTGACGGCTGCAACCCATCGAACCCTCCCAGGAGATTGAATGAGTTGGAGACAAATATTATCGCTATCGGGAGTACTATCAATGGGTAGAATATCCCTAGTGCTATCTTTCCAATGAATGGGACAAAGACAACCTCTACGCCGGCATTTATTGCCATGAGGGGAAGGGCACCGACAAATGTAAGGAGAGGCTTCTGCCATTGTCTTAAGCCCTGCCTTATATCTTTTATGCCTGTGCTCGCGACCCTGTGGCCCTTAACATTTACATCGTCAAGGAAGCCTACAAACGCGATCAGGACTATAGAGAGTGCTATAGAAAGAAGTTTCTCTACATCAAGGACAGGAACGAAGAGGAAAGACCCTCCGAATGTGTATGATAATATGCCGACTATGAGCCCGAATGCCACAGCCACTCCCCCGCTGCTTGGAAGTATCACAGGCTTGCTCTTGTTTCTGTCTTCTGCTATTATGCCGGCGCCTTTCAGGTATACCATTATGAACTCTGTTCCTATTATGGTTATTATGAATGCGAGAAACGAAGGCAATATTATAGTCTCAAAACTGTGATATGGCATATAATTAACAGTCTGATTAGAATAATATAAATGTTTGTAGATACTGAAGGTGGAAAATTGGGCGTGCTTTTGCAGTATTATATGGTCTTCATTTCCGCAACATTTGCCTGCATGCTTGCTATTGACATGATTAAACTTAAGCGCAGGAAGGAGGAAGATAAGGCAGCGCAAATCTCAGGGAAATACTTACCACGTGTACTTGTCATAGTCCCATGCCGGGGCACGGATCGCGGGCTGGAAGCGAATCTCAAGTCGATAAAGGCGCAGGAATACCCCTACTTCAGGGCTCTTGCGGTAGTCGATGATGCAACTGATCCGGCAGTTGATGCTATAGAGAAAGCAGGTGTGGATCACATTATCGCAAACGTGCAATGCAGCAAGTGCAGCGGAAAGGTCAAGGCGATAGCAAGCGCCATTAAGATGAATCCCGGATATGACGTGTATGCGGTAGCTGACTCGGACATACGTGTAACCAGAAGATGGTTGTCAGAGCTGGTTGTGCCTCTGTCGGATATGAAGATAGGGGTATCGACAATGTTTCCGCGTTTCGTACCTGAGGGAAGTATCGTATCCCTCTTAAAATTTGCGTGGGGTTTTGTAGGGGAGGGGCTGATGGAAGGAGCTACGACAAGGTTCGTATGGGGAGGATCAATGGCCTTCAGGAGAAGCCTTCTAGCAGAGAAGAGGGGGATGCGGTTCTTCCTCGAATCTGAATTTTCAGTCTCTGATGACATAACGATAATGAAGATGGCGAGGAGGGAAGGCTTGGGGATTTGGTATGTAGGCGGGTACCACCCAAAGGTCATATCCGCAGATAATTTACCTGAGTTTATTGAGTGGTCAAACCGGCAGGCTGCATTGAGTGTACTTGGACAGCGAAGAAACCTATATGTAGGGCTGGCCTACTACTCTGCTGAATCTTTGCTGATGATTACTGGAATAGTCCTTGCACCTTACAATCCGCTTGCTCCGGTGCTGCTCCTCCATTCAGCGATAACAGCATACAGGACAAGGAAGAGGGTCGGGGATGGTGCTACGGCAGGTGCGATTATAGCTTCTGTGTTGATGCCGTTTTTATACCTATATAATCTCGCGTGCGCGGCGTTTATGCGCAGGATAACTTGGAGGGGTAGAGTATATAGCCTCAGGCAGAATTCTTCTTAGCCTTCCTTCGCGCTGGCGCTCTATTTGCCTTTCTTGCAGAGGCCTTTATGCTGCCTTTTTTCTTAACGGGTATCATGAATAGGTACAGGATTGCGCCCATCACCAGAGTAAAGATAGCAGCCGCTATGAACGAATAAAACTTATACTGTGCCATGATGGCATATTGCTCTCTTGCATAAGCTTCTGCCTGATCGGTATATACGACTGCAGCAGAGGGGGATTTCGTGTATATGCCCCTGGCCTTTTCCAGATAGGAATATGCCTTGGAGAGATTCGGATAGAAAAGAAGGTAGCCGCTCTGGTTTATTGTCTCTATGTAATTGGCTGTGCTGTTGATTGTAGAATTCGCATATGCTACAGTATAGTTCTGTGAGCCTACAGAGGTACTTGAAGATGCGTATGCCGTGCTTATTACGATGGAAAATATAGAAAATGCCAGCCATATCCTGGCTGGCCCTGAAGCACTGGACATTATGCCATCAGAGATTTACGTCTATATTGAGCTCCTTCTTCAACTCCCTGTACCTGTTCCTTATCGTAACCTCGGTTACTCCTGCCACATCCGCTACTTCTTTTTGGGTACGCCTCTCTCCGACAAGCGCGCCTGCTATGTATACTGCAGCAGCAGAGACTCCAGTAGGGCTCCTGCCACTAACAAGACCTTTCTTCATGGCCTGCTTTAACAGGAGCATCGATTTCTCCTGCGCCTCTCCGCTAAGTTTCAGGGCAGAGATGTACCTTGGGACATAGCTGGAAGGATCCGTAAGCGGTATCTTCAGGTTAAGCTCATGCGCAATGACTCTAAACGACCTGCCAATCTCCTTCTTTGGCACACCGGATATCTGTGCTATCTCATCCAGTGTCCTTGGCATGCCGGTCTTCCTGCATGTAGCGTATAACGCTGCATTCACTACTGTTTCTATCGGCCTGCCCCTTATCAGATTGTTCTTTACGCACTGTCTGTACAGAAGTGCAGCCTGTTCCCTTATGTTGTCTGGAAGGCCGAGATAGCTTGCCACCCTGTTCAGCTCAGGCATCGCTATTATGTAGTTCCTCTCGCTTGAACTGGCTATGCTTGCCCTCTTGTGCCATTTCCTCATGCGGTATAGCTGTGCCTGGCGCTTTGACGGCAGCTTTGTGCCGCGTATGTCCTTGTTGTACATATCAATCTCTGTTACGAGGCCTTTGTTTGGCTTCATGTACTTTATAGGGGCTCCGGTCCTGGCCCTTGAATTCCTCTGATCACTGTCGAAAGCCCTCCATTCAGGACCTACGTCAGTTACATTCTCTTCTATTATCAGACCGCAGTTGTTGCATACGTACTCTCCCTTCTCGTTGTCAAATATTACATCTGTGCTGCCGCAGCTTGGGCAGTGCTTTATATCCGCTGGGTTCGAGCTCTCCCTCCTTACCGAATATGGCCTCTGCTGTGCGGGGTGCGCCGAGTCGGCTAACAATTCGAAGTCGTCGTTTTTCTCCTGTCTTAAGTCTTTTTTCTGGTTTGTCATCGTTCTCACCATGCTTAAACATCAGGTTAATTTTTAAACCTTTCTAAAATAAGCTATATAATAAGTGGCAGTAAGATATTTAAATGTTTCTATATGTTAAGCCATAGCCGTGATGAGGCTTGAGGCCGCTATTTTGGGCTTTTAGTTGCTCTGGTATGCTTCTGACCTATGCGAAGCGATGCGATCTTGTCTTTGTAGTGCTCGAGTATGCTGTCAAGAGTAACTGCACCAAGGTACTTGCCCTTCTCCACCACGGAAACCCATGTGCTCTTGTTCTTTACCATAACCTCCCATGCCTCATCCGCAGTATTCTGGAGCCTCAGGTATGTGCTGCCTGTTCTCATTAATGGCCTTATTCTCTCCGAACCTCTGGCATTATTTATGTCAAGTAGATAGACCACGCCTATCAGCCTTCCCTTCTCCACAACAGGAAGGGACGCGAGACCCTCTGCTTTCATCTTCCTGGTCGCGCCGGATACCGTTGACGCAGGGCTTATGGCTATCTCACGCAGGCCTATCCCTTCTATTGTCATTCCCGTGAGCATGGGAACGTTATATTCGCCAAAATGGACTGGGGAGTCTTTCCTTGTAGGCACCTGCGAACGGTATATGGTATTATCGCCAGATACGAAGTATGCTATCAGAACGGCTATCATTGCACCTGGGAGGAGCTGCAGGCTACCGGTCATCTCAACTACCATGATAAGCACGGATATTGGCGCTTTTCCTGCCGCACCGAAGAATGAGAGCATGCCTATTATTACGAATGGCACAGCTATAGCCGCAAGAGACGGGCTTATTGCATGAAACATGATGAAGACAAGAAGCCCTGCACTTGCCCCGATTTCTATCCCCGGGGCAAATACACCACCGCTGCCTCCTGAGCCTATGCTAAAAGAGGTAGCTATGATCTTTACGAATGGGAGAAGGATAAGCATCAGGAGGAGAGGCGCACCGAATGTTGGAATCTGCTGAAGCGACCCGCTCATTAGTATCTGAACCCATCCGTATCCGGTAGCCATTATCTCTGGGAAGAAGAGGGCGAGAATGCCTACTACAAATGCGCCCATCGCAGGCTTCGCGTACCTGCTTATCCGAAGTTTATTGAAAAATCCATGGACACCGTAGAATGTTTTTATATATAGTATAGCGAGAAGCCCTGTGACTATGCCCAGTATGGCATACATGGGAAGGCGAAGCACGCTGAATGGCACTAGATTGTAGCCGAATATAGGCGTGAAGCCGACTACAGAGCCAAAGATGGAGTACCCTATTGCGCTTGCTATTATTGAGGGATATATTACTTCTGTCTCGAGGTCCCGTTTGTACAGCACTTCGGCTGCGAGTATCGCGCCGCCTATAGGGGCCTTGAAAATTGTTCCTATCCCTGCACCTATGCATACAGCTACAGCCATTCTCCTGTCATTATCGCTTAGGCCGATAGTATCAGCTATGAACGACCCTATCCCTGCCGAGATCTGTGCTGTTGGACCTTCCCTTCCTGCACTGCCTCCTGAGCCTATTGTTATTGCAGAGGCTATTCCCTTTACAAGTGGTATCCGCCGGCGTATCTTTCCCTGGTCATAGTGGAATGACTTTATCGCTGCGTCGGTGCCATGCCCTTCTGCTTCTGGAGCAAACTTGTACACTATCGCACCAGACAGGATTCCTCCGATTACTATGCTCAGTGGTATGTACCAGTAATTTTTGACATCGTATACGAATCCGGAGATGCCGCCTTCGCCTGCAGGACGCGGTATGTTCATGCCCAGAAAAGACCCAAGGAATATGTGCTCCACGGCAATTATCGCATAATAGAACGCAAGGGCGGATATGCCTGATACTATTCCAAGGAGAGATGCGACTATAAGCCATTTCTTCATGTAGGGCAATGACGCAATCTTATTCATTTCAGTCATTATGGTATTTAAGTGAAGGTTAATATTAGTTGACGGTAGGATTTACGGTGTATCGGTTTTTAGGCATGGAAAGAAATATATTAGCAAGGATTAAAGATTAGTCTGGTGCTGCTTTTGGAAAAAGCGCACGATTGCTTTGATGGTTGTGCCCATGGGCGGAAAGTATGATTTTAAGGAGGTTGAAGCCCGGCTCGCCGGGTCGTGGGAGCGCAGTGGCGTGTATAAGTTTAGGCGCGACGGCAATGCCAGGATATATGCAATAGACACTCCGCCTCCAACGATATCTGGATTGATACATGTAGGGCATGCGTATTCATACTCCCAGGCGGATTTCGTTGCCAGATACAAGAGAATGCGAGGCTACAACGTCTTTTACCCATTTGGCTTCGATAACAACGGGATACCTACGGAGATACTCGTAGAAAAAAATCACAAGACCACAGCGGAGGAGATGGGCAGGGAAAAGTTCTCCAAGCTCGTAGAAGAGGAGACTAAGAAATATGAGGAGATGTACAGGCGTACATGGACGCAGATAGGGATATCGGTTGACTGGTCCCTAAGATATTCGACAATAAGCAAGGACGTGCAGAGGATATCGCAGCTCTCCTTCCTCATGCTCGCAGATGGGAGGCGCGCTTACAGGAAGGAGAGCCCTTCGATATGGTGTCCGAAGTGCAAGACTGCAATATCGCAGATGGAACTTAAGGATATGGAATTCAAGTCCAGATTTATAACAGTACAATTCTCTGATGGGGTAAGGATAGCGACCACAAGGCCGGAACTGCTTCCGGCATGCGTCGCGGTAATGGTAAATGATAAAGATGGAAAGAATGCAGGGAAGATAGGCATGGATGTCACTGTCCCGCTTTTCGGCAACACAGTAAAGGTGATCGGAGACAGGAGGGTTGATCCGGAGAAGGGCACCGGAGTAGTCATGTGCTGCACATTTGGAGACCTTACGGATATAGAGTGGTATAAGGCCTACAACCTTGAGCTGAGAATTGCCATAGATGAAGATGGACGGATGCTTCTCGGAAAATATAAAGGCATGAAGATACGCGAAGCTAGGGAGGAGATAATAAAGGAGCTTAAGGAGAAGGGGCTTGTTCTCGAAGAGAAGGAGATAGTACACACGGTCAACGTGCATGAGCGGTGCAATACAGAGATAGAGTTTCTTGTCAAGAAGCAGTGGTACATAAGATATCTTGACATTAAGGACAAGCTTATAGAGCTTGGGGAGGAACTGGACTGGCATCCGGAGTATATGAAAGTAAGATACAGGAACTGGGTATCCGGGCTTCAGTGGGATTGGTCCATATCCAGACAGCGATATTATGGCGTCCCGTTTCCCGTGTGGTACTGCAGGAAGTGCGGCGAGCCGGTCTTTGCGGATGTTGAAGATCTTCCGGTAAACCCCCTGGAGCAACAGCCTGGAAAGAGATGCGTTTGCGGAGGCGACTCGTTCGAACCTGAGACTGATATAATGGATACCTGGGCAACCTCCTCGCTTACCCCTATGATAAATGCCAGGTGGAAGACAGACAACTGGCTCTTTGAGCATATCTTTCCGATGGACCTCAGGCCGCAGGCACACGATATAATATCATTTTGGCTTTTCACTACAATAGTCAAGAGTTACCTACATACGGGAAAACTGCCATGGAAGAGTGCGCTTATCTCAGGGCATGGACTTGATGCAAAAGGAGCGCCGATGCACAAATCAGTTGGAAATATAGTAGAGCCTAAAGTGGTAATCGAGAAGTATGGGGCAGACGCGCTTAGATGGTGGGCAAGTTCATCCGCACCGGGAAGCGACGCTTCTTTCCAGGAGAAGGAACTCGTTGCAGGCTCAAAACTTATCAACAAATTATGGAATGTCAACAATTTTATAACGATGAACTACCCTGAAGCGTCAGGTGCGAAGGAAGGCGCAGGAAAGAATGCAGTAGACAGGTGGATACTCTCTTTATGCAGCGCAACTGTGGAGAAGGCCACATCACTGTTTGAACAATATGATTATTATGCTGCAAGGAGGGAGGTCGAGAGATTCTTCTGGATCTTCTGCGATGATTATTTGGAATTCGTCAAGTATAGAGTATATGGCGGCGACGCTTCAGTAAGGCAGCACCTCGACTGCATATTTCTTGCTGCTCTGAAGATGCTTGCGCCTTTTATGCCATATATAACGGATGAGATATATATCAGAAGATATTCCAAGGTTGATGGCAGCACCTCGATTCATGTATCTAAGTGGCCCGCGCCAGAAGAGTTCGTGTATGATAAGGAAGCCCTGGAACACGGATGGAGAGTAGCAAAGGTGCTTGAGTCAGTAAGGATACTGAAGCATAATATGAAGATGGCTCTCAATGCGCCGGTGAAGGAGCTTGTGGTAAGTGAGAGGATAGGCGATGGAGAAGAGGATATAAAAGGGGCAATGAATATATCGTCCATCTCGATTGGCGAGGGTTCTGAGAAGATAGAGGGTCTTGGGATAAGCATAAGCCTCCGTACATGAGCTTTTTGCAGGATGTGGCAGGTGCATATCGATGCCAGCAAGGCTTTTAATATTATCTGTATTAAATAACTTTATAATTTAGTAATCATTAGCTGCTACGTTAGTTTTGGTGTTATATTGGCTAGAATGCATACGAGGAAGAAAGGCAAATCAAAGTCAAGAAAGATATTTTCTGCAACTACGGCGGAAGCACAGATAGACGAGAAGGAGATACGCAAGCTTGTGAAGGAGTACGCAAAACAGGGAATGCACCACGCCATGATAGGCCAGGTGCTGAAGGAAAAGCACGGAGTGCCTTATGTCAAGAGCGCTACCGGGAAGAGGCTGAAGGAGATACTTGCTGATGTGGATGAGAAGGCGGAGATGCCGCAGGATTTCATGGATTTGCTCAAGAGGGCCGTAGGGTTGAGGAATCACCTTAAGGCAAACCATAATGATGTGCACAACAAGACAAGGCTGAATAGGGTGGAAGCGAAGATCTGGAGGCTTTCCAAATACTACAAAAGGGTGGGAGAGCTTCCTTCGGATTGGAAATACGAACCCGATAAGGTTGCGCTGCTTATAAAGAGTGACTGATTAGATGGCTCAGAAATCTGCTGAAAAATGGAAGAACAAGAAATGGTTCAACGTCTATTCTCCAAAGCTTTTTGGGGAGAACGTCATAGGCGAGATACCTGCTGATGACGAGAAGCTTGTAGGCGGGAGGATGATAAAGGTAAATCTATCCTGGCTTACCAACAAGCCAGAGCACTCATTCTTCGTAGTTGGGCTCAGGGTCACCAAGGCGAGCGGAAGCTCCGCAAACACCGAGCTGGGGTTCCTTGAGGAGACTTACGGATATGTACATTCCCTTGTAAGGAGACATACCAGCGTGGTTTATATTACAAAGCAGCTGAAAGACAAGGAAGGAAAAGAGTTCGTGCTCAAGGCAATGATAGTTACAAGGAACAAGATAGCGACTACGAAAAAGACAGCGATGAGAAAGGCTCTCGACGGCTTCTTCGCAGAGTATGCGTCCAAGGTCACGCTTGAGGAATTCATAAAGGCAGCCCTAGACAACAGCTTCCAGGCTGACGGGGTTAATGCGATAAAGAATATCGCGCAGATAAGCAAGTTCGAAGCGCGCAAGATAGTCGTATGACGCACTGTCTTAGGAAGCAGCTTTAGTTGATTCCCAAGGTTGGTTGCGTGATATACGAAAAGCCGGAGAAGGAGATACTTAAGAATCGATTCCTGAGGGACTTTGTAAAGCCGGATTATGATGGCTATTGCCTTTCAAATATAATGCCTACAGTTGCACAGTCGCTCGGAAGCGGGTATGTGCACCACGGGCTCCCTGGAGACATAAGGAGCAGGAGCGGAATCGGAGAAGAGGCGGATATTGTCCTCTTTTTTCTGGTGGACGGATTTGGCTACAGAAACTGGACAGACGCCCATAAGGAACCTTTTGTGGATTTAGTAAACAGGAACGGCTTCGTATGCCCGCTTACCAGCGTATTTCCTTCAACAACAGCAGCGGCACTCACTACAGTGAGCACAGGCCTGCTCCCCTCAGACCACCTTCTTGCAGAGTGGAATATATACATGGATGAGGTAGACTCGATAATAGAGACCCTGCCATTCAGAAAACTTGGCGCTGAGCAGCCTGATGAGCTTGCCGGAAAGGTGAACGGAGCACACCTTTTTGCTGGAAAGCCCTTCTCGAAGCTATTCGCCGAAGAGGGGATAGAGAGCCATGCCCTGCTCAAGTCTGCGGTCTGCAAAAGCGTATACTCGAAAAGGCTCTTTGAGGGAGCCGAGATAATGCCGCATTCCTCCCTTGGAGAGATGCTTGCCAATATAGAGGAGGGCATGCGCAGGGCCAGCGGAAGATCATACTTTTACATTTACTGGTCAGGCATAGACGATGCGGAGCACAAGTATGGCCCATCATCGATCCAGGCGAAAAACGAGGTAGCGCTTTTCTCTTTTGCAATGAAGAGGCTTGTAGAGAGGACGGATATGAAGTATGCGCGAAAGACAAGGATAGTAATCACCGCCGATCACGGCCAGATAGATGTGGATCCGTCGCGAGTAATATACCTGAATGGCAAGAAGAGGCTCGAGAATGCCTTCAGGCTGAAAAAGGACGGGACAAGACTATCCCCTGCTGGAAGCCCGCGCGATATGTTTCTTTACATAAAGGAGGATATGAAAGAGGATACAATAGATAGCCTTAGATCGGATTTAGGAAAGGATGCAGAGTTTGTTGATATGGATCATGCCATAAGCGAAGGGCTCTTTGGAAGCAGGAACCCGGAGACCGAGTTCAGGACCAGAGTGGGTGATGTTCTTGCACTTCCAAGGAAGAATAATATGATATGGTATATGCATAAGGAGAACGGAATGCGGAAGGTCTCCTTCAGGGGCCATCATGGCGGCATGTCTAAGGAAGAGATGCTAATCCCTCTTGCAGTTGCAAATATGGGAGACCTTAAGAGCGGTTGAGTGCCTTTTGTATCTCTTCCTGAAGGACCTCTGCATTGTTGTGCGTCTCGTCCTTAGATGAATATATTAGGGTTATGTCGCCCTCCCTTGCCATCTTCACCAGTTCGTCAAACGCCTTGTTGCCCTTGAGCTCTTTCCTGTAACGCTCCTTGAATTCCTCCCATTTTTCAGGATCGTGGGAGAACCATTCCCTAAGTTCTGTGCTAGGAGCCACCTCCTTAAGCCAGACATCTATATTTGATGTGCTGCGCTTTACGCCTCTGGGCCAGAGCCTATCGACAAGAACCCTCTTGCCCTCGGTTATCCCAGCCTTGTCGTATATCCGCTTTATACCAAGAAGCATCTCTATCTCATATCTTATCATAACAAAAAATTATAAACATATAAGGAACCTGATTTTCTGCGTTTTTCGCCAATGTGCTGCCCCATGCATAAAAATAATATAGGTTGCCTGAGTAATGATTTTGATGCCTGTCAAAAAAAGCGAGCCAAATCTCAAGAACAAGGATGAGCGGCTGCTGATACTGGGAGTGGACATAGACAACGACTTATACAGAAAGACAGGCATAAGCGGACCTCTCTTAGGCAGGGTGCAGAACCTCAGCGCGGCTTCGCAGTTCGCTCTTGCCGATCCGCAAGACACCGATGGAAACGCAATGTTTTATTCGGTCAAACTCTATGATTCGCTCAAAGAGAAGGACTATGAAGTTGAGATTGCAACAATAACCGGAAGCGAGAGGGAGGGTTATGATGCGGACAAGGAGATAGCAAGACAGTTGGATATAGTGCTAGGGCGATACAAGGCTGATGCATGCATATTCGTAACTGACGGTGCCAGCGATGACAGGGTTCTCCCCATAGTCGAATCCAGGATAAGAATAAACGGCGTAAGGGTAGTAAAGGTAAAACAGGCGGAAAATATAGAGAACGCGTATTTCACGATCCTTGAGAAGTTGAAGGAACCGCACTACGCAAAGATAGTCTTCGGACTGCCTGGGATATTGTTCCTGCTTGTAGCATTAAGCTTTCTCTTAGGTGCAGGATGGATACCCCCGGTAATAATCATAGGCGCATATCTCATGGTGAAGGGATTCGGATTCGAGGATATGCTGATAAATTCCTTTAGGGGGTTCGGGTTCAGCGCGGAGAGGAGCAGCTTTGTCTTTTACCTTGGATCGCTGCTTTTCCTTGTCGCTGCGATCTTTGTTGGCGTCGGAAGCTATGCGCAGGAGCTGAAGGTGACTTCAGACAGTTTCTTGGCGATCTCCTATGGTATAGAGGGTTTCATGCTCATAATCCCCATAATGCTATCCCTTTATATAGCAGGCAGATTTATCGACATGCGCAGGACCAAGTATTATTTTAAGAGCCTCAAGTATGGTTCGTACATGGGTGCGGCTGCAGTTTTCTGGATACTTACATACTCTTTTATAGCTTGGATCATAGGGCAGATATACTTCAGCCAGCTTGTTGATTACATTGTAATAGGGGTCATTATAGAAGCTGCAATAGCGTCATCTCTGAACCTTATAAAGAGAAGAGAACTTAGAAAGAAGAGGTTTAAGGATAAGGAAGTGATAAACGAGCTTGGCGCACTTATAGGCAAGGTGGCAAGTGTCGATGTGAAGAATGGAAGGCTGGTGATAAATACGAGCTTCGGGAATCCCATAGTATACGGTATAGATCGTATAGTAGACGTATCTGACAAGGTAATAATAAGGTAAGCGCATGCAGGCAAATCCACTATTGAAGAAGCGCCCGTTTAATGTTGAGAGTGTTGATTCTGCTCTTTCCAAGCTTGCTTCCGGAAGCGGATATCTAAATGCGGGATACCCTAAATTCATGGAGCTGTTCGGGAGGGATTCGATAATATCAGGGATACAACTGCTGGACTACGACAGCAGTATACTGAAGCATTCCCTGGAATCGCTTGCAAGACTTCAGGGAACCAGGGTAGATGCCAGGAACGGGGAGGAACCTGGAAAGATACTGCATGAGTTCTTCCCTGACGGATCCTCTGTTGAGGTATACAAGAATGGCATAAGTTGGCTTCATGGTGGCAAGCCTGCATACTTCTCCGTAGACAGTACCCCATTGTTTATAATAGGCGCAGGCGCATACCTGGACAAGACGGGCGACCTCGATTTCATAAAGTCAATATATGGCAATATGGAGCGTGCCGTGGGATGGATGGCTGATTATGGGCTTCATGATGGATTCCTTAGGTATAGCAGATTGAATCCTGGCGAGGGCTTGCCATCACAGAGCTGGAAGGATGGAATAGGCAACATGCTTGAGAGCCTTGAAGGGAGAATCGCCATTGTCGAGGTGCAGGGTTACGCATACATGGCATTCAGGTATTTTGGCGCTATGAGCAGCGCGTTGGGGGTAGGCAAGGAGAAGCAAAGATATGACACAGAGGCAATGGCTGCGCAGATAAAATCAAATATGCGCAGATTCTGGTCGGATAAGACCGGTTATTATGGTATTGCACTTGATGGCTCTGACAGCCTTGTGGAGACTGTTACAAGCAATCCTGGGCAGCTCCTGTTTACTGGCATACTGGACAGGGGAAGCGCTATGGCTGTCGCAAGGAGGATTATGAGGAAGGACATGCTGACTCAGTACGGTATACGCACAGAATCTTCTTTTTCAGAAACCTTCAATCCTTATAAGTACCAGAACGGGTCCGTATGGCCCCATGACAATTGGATAATAGCCCAGGGGTTAAGGAGGATGGGGTTTTACCAGGAGTATGAAATTGTAAAACGGGCTGTGCTTAGAGCCTACAGGGAAACCGGCACTTTTCCCGAGTATTATGGTGTGGACTCGCATGGAAGGATTATAGGGATGGAGCGTATGGAGACCAGGGCATGCGACCCACAGGCATGGACGGTAGGAGCAGTGTGCAGTTTCCAGACTGATGCGTTTATAAACTTAATCAGAGCTTAGAGTAATCATCAGGTATCTGCTTAACTGTCTACTGTGTTTCTGATGAAGGAGGAATTGTCTAATAATGATGCTGCAGGCGGCAAGGGAGACTTATCTTCATTCAATACCAAAAATCTGCTTTTTTATATAGGAGTAGTCGCGATCCTTGGGGTTACAATTTATCTCAGGGTAGGCATGTACCACCTTACAGGATTCTTTGAACCGGACGGATTCTATCATTATTCCATAATAAGGCAGGCCGTAGCGAATAACTTTCAGATACCGAAGTATTCTGCCTTGTCTGGATGGCCTGCACACACACCGGTAATAGAACCAAATGGCCTTTATGAAGTAACCTTGATCCCTTACATGGTACTACAGTATTTCGGTGTGAATTATTATACCATAATGAGACTTATACCTGTATTATTCGGTATTTTTGATGTGCTGGGAGCGTATCTCCTCTCTAGGTATCTAAGCAAAGACAGGTTTTTTGCCCTTCTGGTAATGGCTTTTGTAGCACTCAGTTCAGGGGATGCCGCCAGGACAAACGCACTTGTGTACAGAGGGGATGGATTTATAACCATATTCCTGATAATGTCTCTTGTCTTTGCCCTGCAGATTTTTAGGGAAGAGGGGCAAAAGAGGAAACTGTTTTTTGCGGCGATGTCGGGTATCTTTCTTAGCATCTGCAACTATGTCTGGAACGGTGCACCGTTCGCCACTGCAGTCTATTACCTTGCAATGCTCCTGATAATGCTTCTGGGGTTCGTATACGATAACAAGAAGCTTAAATCAAACGCAGTGTACATGGCACTGGCTCTTGTGCTATGGTGGCTCCTCGTGAGATTGTATGAGGCATTGGGATTTATAATAGTACAGCCGCTTACTGGAATCTACTTTGTAGCCATACTCATTATTACCATCGCGGCGTGGTTCGGTCTGAATTATGGAGAGCAGCGGGGCGCCTTCAGGAAGCTTGCCGCTGGGGATCTTTATACTCCCAGGGCTAAAATTATATATGCGGTTGCCATAGCGGCAGTTTTCATAATAGCGCTTGATGTTTTCGCTCATCCTTTTCTCTGCTCGGTCTTCGTAGACAATGGAGCAATAATAAACAACAAATTCAGTGCAACCATACAGGAACTCCAGCCGCCAAGCTTCAGCTTCCTGTTTGACAGCTTCGGAATGAACCTCTTTGCAAACCCCACATCCATTTTCATGGCCCTTGCTGCGGTACTGAACCTTAATTCTCCATCATGCAACGTATCTACTGTATACTTTTTCATGGATTTTGTAATACTGCTTGCAACAATGCTGCCTTTCTTCTTCATGCAGGTTTACGATTCCGGGAAAGGCATGATATCAGGCATACCGAAGATAAGGTTTGAGGCGGGGGAAGCTTTCGCAGCATTCGCTGCATATTTTATCGTGACTGCTTACCTGCAGATACATGCAATAAGGTTCAATTCGCTTGTCGCAGTCCCTATAGCGATATTCTCCGCGTATACCATATACTGGCTGATAATAAATTCGATCCGCAAAGGCAGATTCCACATTCTCTCAGATGGGCTTCTTTCCGTATTCGTGAGCTTGGGAGTAGGGATAGAGCTTTACAATTTTGCAGGGATTGGCGTCTTTATGTCGCTTGTCCTTGCAGCTGCTTTTATAATAATCACCCTCTTCTTGCTCTCCCCTTATGGACCGTTTAGAGAGAATGTGGACAAAGAAAGAAAATTCCTCTGGGCAATTTTGCTTGCGGCTTTTTCCATTGCCTTCTTCGCGTTCCAGTTTAATGCTCTGCAGATAACATCGGGATTGATTTATGCGATAATACCACTTGGCGTTGCCCTGGCAGTAAGCGTTTATGCTTATCTTTTCTTGAGCAGGGCGAATAGCAAATACCTTTTCATGGTTGTGCTGATAATATTTGTGCTGGGTTATTTTGACATAGCGTATTCTTCGGATGTAACACAGGCGGATTTTGTGAACCCAACATTCCTTAGCGCACTGAACTGGATACGCACAAATACACCTGCAAATAGCACATTCCTTACGCTATGGCCTGATGGAAGTGTGATAGAAGGATGGGCGCGGAGAATAAGCGTTACAGACAGCGTCGGCTCGCAGAATGCATCTAAGGCAGACCCTTTTGCTGCATGGCTGCTTAACGCAAGCCCGGACCCGCAGTTCTTAACCAGCAATATAAACGGAAGGCCGGATTACTTCCTCATACGATACGCATGGCTTAGCGAATTGAGTGGGATATACACAGAGGCCAACATAAGCATGAATGAGAGTTATTATGGATATATACAGTTCAACAATTTCAGCCCTTCGGTCAGCGGCAACAGCATAGACTACGTCTTCGGAAGCAGCAGCGGATATAAGGTACTTGTCAGGGTGACAAATCAGAGCGAAGTGGGAGCATATCTGGTCGAACCCACCAAGTCTGGGCAGGCGGTTCTCTCTCCATTTTCGTATGTTGCATTTTATAATCAGCATGACGGAAATTATAGCATCCTCAAGCAGACGCTTAACAACACTAACGGGGACCTGTTTATGATAACTTATTCAAGCGTCCCGAATCCTTCTTCGCCTCCGGAGATTAAACCGCCCTTCAGCAATATGACTGGGGCGCTTATTCTGGGCTCAGCGCTCGCGCAGAGCAACCTCATACGGCTGCTTTACTTCTGCAATAATAATGTATGCGAATGGAATACAAACGGGACCGTAGCAAGGATGCAGCAAGTATACTCCAATTCTGATACGAAAATCTTCAGGATATTGTACAACAGCAGTTGATCTCTTTGCGTTTTTAGCGCAGACTAGGGACAGAATACCCTTCAGGTAAAAATGGCGGTCCTCGGGTTTTTAGGAGAACCGCCAATTCAAAAGACAACTTATTACTCGGCCCTTTCTTCTGATAGCACACCGACAAAGGCAAGGACGAATCCTATTATCGCACCTAAGAAGAGCGATGAGTTGAAGGTCAGTGCAATCAAGGAGAATCCACCTACAAGCGAGAAGACATATGTCTTCTTAGGATGCGTGTTGTTGAACTCACCTGCGTTTGCAAAGCTCAAGAAGAATAGGGCTATCGCGCTTACTATGGCAGCGGCATAGAGTACAGGCAGCCATAAAGCCCCAGCTCCGTTCCATTGCGTATTTGCATACGAACCCGCACTAGCTGCAAATCCTGTAACAGCGAATGCAAGTACCATGTATATTATGCTTCCCAGAAGCTCCATGTAAAAAGCCCTTGGGCTAGCAGACGAAATTTTTCGCGTATTTTTCACACCTACCATGTTTCCACCGATATTTAATACTTGCCCAAAAAGTATTTTAAATACAAGTGCAATCCATTAGTACATTCGTTGATTAACGAATTATTAGTGGTGGTGCTTCATTTGCACTTATGAAACGGCAGAAAGATCCTGAGATTTTGATCCTGATTCTTTCAGTATTTTTTCTATAACAGACTCCGTACTTATCATATTTTTCTGCCTTCCGTCTCTTCCTCTGATTGATACAAGACCTGACTGCTCTTCCTTCTTACCGATTATTAATACGTAAGGTATCTCCTGAAGCTTTGCAGATCTTATCTTATATTCTAGCGTTTTGTCTGATACGTCAAGCTCGGTCCTCACACCTGCCTCTATAAATTTCTCATATGTTTTCGAGGCATACTGATTAAGCTGTTCTGATATTGATAAAATTTTTACCTGCACAGGCGATAGCCATGTAGGCAGTTTTCCCTTGAAATGCTCGAGCATTATCCCTATGAAACGCTCAAGCGACCCGTAAATAACCCTGTGAACGGTTATAGGCGTGTGCTCCTTTCCATCCGCACCTGAGTAGACCAGGCCAAACCTTGCAGGCATCTGATAATCAAGCTGTATTGTGGCGCATTGCCACTCCCTCCCTATGCTATCGTGTATATCTATGTCTATCTTTGGCCCATAAAATGCCCCTTCCTTATCCTTTATCTCGTACTTTATTCCTGCCTTTTCCATCGAATTTGAGAGCTTTCTTGTTGCTTCTTCCCATTGCTTCTCGCTGCCTATGTGGCTGTCTGGCATTGTAGAAAGCTTTACCTTGTATTCAAGGTCGAATATACCGTACATAAGCTTAACCATATCGAGTATTTCTGATATTACCGCCTCTATCTGCTCTTCGCTGCAGAATATGTGTGCATCGTCCTGTGTCAGTATCTTTACCCTGAAGAGCCCGCTTGCTACGCCACTGCGCTCATTCCTGTAGAGCTGGTCGAAATCTGCAACCCTTAGTGGAAGATCCCTGTAGCTCCATTTCTTTGTCTTGTAGAAGAGGAATGCGGATGGACAGTTCATCGGCTTCAGCCCGAATTCCTCGTCGCCTATATGCGTCACAAACATATTATCTTTATAGTGATCCCAATGGCCGCTGACACGCCATAGCACAGTATTTGCAAGAGCAGGAGTGCTTACCTCGAGATAGGACCTCTTGGATAATTCGCTTCGTATGAAGCCAATCAGTATCTCCCTTAATATAACTCCTTTGTTGTGCCAGTATACCATTCCGGGCGAGACTTCTTGGAAGCTGAACAGATCCAGTCTCTCACCTATTATCCTGTGATCGGTTTCTGGAAGCCCGCTAAAATCGCTCTTTTTTATACGTGCCATCATCTCTTCCCATCCTAGTTTCTCATTCTTCCTTACGGCAAGAGATTCGTTTGTGGTTTGATCGGATCTCGGAAACGACCTTAACCTCTCTGCGAGTGGGTGGCCCTTCATCTCAAGCTTCAGCCTCTTGTTCCATCCGAAAGCTGCTTTTTTTGCTTCGTATCCGCTGGGAACTGCAGAGAGCATGTAATCAAGCAATCCCGATGCTCGTTTCGGAGGAGCTAGGTTTGTGCTCAGGTGTGCAAACGGATAGAGTACGATGGCCTTCCTCTTCAGCGTATCCATGAACTTTATCGCATCTTCTATCGCTTCCTTTGCAATTTCCTCGTTGTCGCCTTCTTCGATACATGTGAAGAGAACGAGAGCGTCTGCGGACTCTATACTCTTGTCCATCACCTTATCGTACACGCTTATCTCAGGCTTCAGGTAATCGGCGTGTATGCTCTCTACATCCATCTCAAGGATTTTCATGGTTTAAACCTGCTGCGGACGATCCGCAGTAGAGTATCAACGCATGATATTTTATAACTGTTTCCAATCCGGGCAGGTCGCCTAGGCTTAAAAGCATTCGGTTGCATACATTACTGCCTTAGCCTGCGGCAGATAGATGATAGGGCTGAGGCACGATGACCCATGATTATAGGTCGATGTGATGATGTCTGCCGCAAATAGTACTTGATTATTGCTAAATTCACATGGGCATGGATATTGACCAGGCATGTGCCACTGCGTTTCGTATATTAAGTAGATAAAAGTCTCTGCTTTTTATACGCGTCTGGTACTTTTTACACAAAGCCTGCTGACCGGAGCCTTTTTATATTTTAATGTTATAACATTAAATTACATTTGTGATCACGTGGCAGGGCATGCAAAAAGAAAATATACTACGATAACAATACCGACTGCATTGTTTGACAATATAGAGAGACTCATAGGAAAGACAGGCTTCTCCTCAGTCTCCGATTACGCTACGTATGTATTGCGTGAGACAGTAGCTGAACTGGAGATGGAGAAGCGTGGCGGATCTAAGCAGAAGGGCACAGTCATGGAGAAGCTGAGGGCTCTTGGATATTTGGGTGACTGAATGGTTAAGGAAATCGATAGGATAGTTGATTCATTATGGTCGGTCAATGATGCCGGGAATTGGGACAGGCTGCGGAAGAAGCTGGACAGCTCCGGCATAAGGTATTACCGCGTAGTCTTCGAGCATGGGCTTCGCAAAGCTGATGACATGAACAAGTCTTATGTAGAGCTTTATGACTCGAAAAAAAAGCTTGTCTCAAAGGTGCCTGTCGCAGTAAGAGACGGAAAGAAATTCGAAGGGGCCCTGATTTATCTAAAAGGGCTCTCGAATATGAATAAGGTGGATTGAGTGATAATGCAGAATATAAGCGAGCTGGAAGAGAAGAGCGCATATATAATACGCGAGACAAAGGAGAAGTTTGAGAATGTTGCTGCACTATGGTCTGGCGGCAAGGATTCAACAGCTATGATAATGATTGCGCGCAGGGCATTTCTTGGGAAGGTGCCTTTTCCGGTAATACACATAGACAATGGTATAGACTTCCCGGAGACGTACAAGTTCAGGGATGACCTCGCTAAAAAATGGAATTTGAACCTGATAGTCGCGAAGAGCAGGATAAAGCCGGAACTCTCTGGATTTAGCTGTTGCGGGTCAAACAAGACAGATGCGCTGAAGGAAGTGATGAAGGAGCATGGATTCGATGCGCTTATTGTATCAATACGCAGGGACGAGCATGGGATACGGGCCAAGGAAAGGTACTTCAGCCCGAGGGACACCGAATTCAAGTGGAATTACAAGGATCAGCCCGCAGAACTCTGGAACAACTATTCCTCAAAGATGGATACGAAGGGGCACGTACGCGTTCATCCTATACTTGACTGGAATGAGATAGATATATGGCAATATACACTGAAAATGAAAGTACCGGTGAACCCGCTTTATTATTCAAGCAACGGATACAGGTATAGGAGCTTGGGATGTACGCACTGCACTGTCCCTGTAAAGTCGAATGCAAGGAGCGTAAAACAGATAATGGACGAGCTCAAAGTAACAGAGACAGAAGAGAGGGCAGGGAGAGAACAGGACAAGGAGAAGGCTTATGTGATGGAGAAGCTGAGGGCTCTTGGGTATATGTAGGTGCTCGCTTGGATATCAAAAGGGTTACCCTTCTGGGAAATAAGGATCATGGCAAATCCACTTTAATAGGGAGTCTCCTGATAGCAACTAAGTCTGCTACAAAACAGCGGATTGATGAGGCAAAAAAAGTGAGCATGAAGCTGGGAAGGGATTTTGAACCTGGCTTTATACTGGACAGCTTTGAAGAGGAGCGTGAAGGAGGATTGACAATAGACACCACAAGGGCACAGATTACTTACAGAGATGCGGCGTTCGAATTCATAGACGTTCCAGGCCACGAAGAGCTTATAGGGAATATGATAAGCGGCGCATCCTACGGTGATTTCGCCGTGCTCATGGTATCTGCGAAAGGCGGGGAAGGAGTAACTGAGCAGACGAGGAGGCACCTTGTACTGGCTAAGCTGCTTGGGATAAGGAGAGTAGTGGTAGCAGTAAACAAGATGGATATGGTTGCATACAAAAAAGAGAGGTTTGAAGCTATCGTGGAGTCTGTACAGGAGTTCTGCATGAATGTGGGATTTGAGCCTGGCTCGGTAGTTTTTGTCCCTGTGTCTGCTTACAATGCTGATAATCTTGTAAAGCGCTCTATGCACATCAGGTGGTACAGGGGCAAGCCACTTATGGAACTTATCTACGAAGCGGCATCTGCTAGAAAGAAGGGCAATCGCGGACTTAGGCTCCTATTTCAAGGCACTATAAAGAGCGGGCGGAAGACATTGTACACTGGAAAGATAGTAAACGGAAGATTGAGAAGGGGGCAGAGGATACTTGTTATGCCTCTTGGAAAAAATGCAGTAGTTAGCTCGTTATATGTAAAGGGGAAGGAGATTGGCTCCGCTTCGGAAGGAAATAATGTGGCGCTGGAAATGCCTGGAACACATGCAACACGCGGGTGCATCGGATTTGAACCTGAAAGCAACCCGAGGTGTGGCACCGTATTTGAAGCGATGGTATTTTCTGTAGGCAGGATACCCAAAAAGGTGCAACTCAGGATGAATGGCTCTGAATTTATGGCTGATGTTTCCGTATTCGGTGAGATTGACCTGAAGAGCGGCAAGATCAAGGAAGCGAACTCGATAAAGCCTTTAGGTACTGGAAAGGCAAAAATCAGGCTCTCGAGGAGTGTCGTTATAGAGAGCGCTGCCGAATGCCCGGAGATGGGAAGATTCCTGCTTTATGATTCCGGAAAGTTTGCAGGCATAGGAGTGATAGGCTAGGCCTCGCAGATCTTTTCGTAGGCTTCTATAGTTTTGGATATCGCCTTTTCCCAAGTGAAACCCCTGGCATTTTTCATTGCCTTGGAGAGCGTCTTGCTGTCCGGGCCATTAGAGCATATGCTTTCTATGGCATCCGCCATTGCGTACTCGTCTTTTGCCTCTATGCAGTAGCGCCTTACTTCCTCTGGGATTTTTGCATGCTTGTATATTATTACTGGTATGCCCCTGGCTTTCGCCTCTAGTATCTCGTAGCCCATTCCCTCATAGAGGCTGGGGAAGACAAATACGTCAAAACTGTCGTATGTATCCACTATCTTTTGCGCGGGGGCGAAGCCCATGAAGCGTATGCGCTTGTCATCCTTTGCAGAGGATTCAAGTTTTTCATACTCGTATCTCTTGTTGCCCCAAAGCCTGAACTCCAGCTTTTTCTGCGAAGTCATTTTAAATGCGCGTATTGCAAACCCTACGTTTTTGCGCGACCTGAATGCGCCGATGTATCCCACAACGCACGCCTTCCCTTCTTTTTTGCGGATCTTATGCGATATATAAGCCCTGTCTATCCCGTGGTTTATCACAAATGCCCTCTTCCTCTCGAAGCCCAGCTTTACAGCATCATTCTTTGTAAGCGTAGAATTTGCGAGCAGGTAATCTGATTTGAGCATAAGCCTGAGGGAATATCTTGTCTCGAGCGCAAGGCGGATTCTGCCCTTCAGCGAGGTGGCCATGTCAGAATCAAGCTCGGGCTCAAGAAGAGGCTGAAAATCATGAGCGGTGGAGACAACCTTTGCCATGCCCTTTCTTATAGGGTTTATGGGTTTCACATCTACTTTGTGGATTATATCGGCACCGCTGTAATCGCTGAGAGATGCCATAACTGCCATGCGAAACCAGGAGTACGCGCCGCCAAACCTATCCCTTATTGGGTATTCTATCTTATCTGCATTGATGCCTTTGATTGCCTTGATGCCATGGTATATTTCGTACATATAAGTGGATACGCCCTCGCCAGATGAATTGTCGAAGCGGCCTGCGCCGCCAAGCAGATATACATTCATTTAGACCTACCAGAACCAAAAAACCTTAGAATATACCCGTTGATGTCACCGATCCATGCGCCCCCTGCGGGCCATTTTGCGCCATTTGAGCTGCTCTTGACAGCGAATATACCGTGCCTCTGGTGATCACCGCTCCTTGATATCTCAGGTTTCATGTAAATGGATGAACTTGAATAGTTGAACACGTCTATCGTATATCCGCTCTTTGCCTCGATGAGCATGTCGGGGGCTATGAACGCAGGGTTCTTTCCGTAATAATCTTCGCCGTCTATAACGCTTGCGATGACTCGTTTCCCATTAGAATTTATTTTTATTAACCTGTCCTTAATCTCGGATTTTATCTTTTCTTTGGATGATCCTGTGACTAAAGGCGCATCGAATCTGGAATCGTTTATCCATATCATGCTAACGGGACCGTTTGATACAGACGCAAATGCCTTTGTGCGCCCCATATCGAAATCGAAGTCGTGTATTCTGGTATAGCTGCCGGCAGATGCCCCAGAGAGCAGGCTTCCTGCAACTTTGTATGCGGCATTGTGCATCTTCCTTGGCATTTTGTCATAGACCTTTCTCAGTCTGCTCTTCATCAGCAATTCCCTTATAGCATATCTCGCATCGGGACCGTTTTTTTTGGAATTGTATTGCTCCTCTACGCTTTTCTTCAGGTTAGCGTATCCCTCGCGTATCAGCCACGAATTTATAAGGAATTTTGAGTGTATCGGCTGGGCGCCATGGTCAGAAACGGCCATAATGGCAAAATCATCGTAATTTCCTGATGCGTGCTCGTATAGCTCCCTGATTACATCGGATATTACAGAGTATATAGGCATCACATACTTTTCCCATCTCTGATTATTAAGTGAATAATGCTGCATCCTGTCTGTCTCGGTAAAGCATGAAAACATCAGATCGAAATCCTCGCGTTTGGCTATCTCCATTGTCATCTTTGCCCTGGCCCTTGCGCTGGCGGTGTACTGTGCTGATGCCTCTTCCAGTGTTACCCTGCCTTCCTTTAGCTCCTTCTCTATCTCAGGTTCTCCAGCGAAGCTGTTTTCCTTCGCATATTTTTCTATTTTCTTTGAGTTGAATCTTGGGGCTAGAGGCCATCCGGACATCATATGAACATTCTTTTCGCTGCTTGGCGAGACTGCCATTGGCGGGGTTATTATGAAACTTGTAAATCCCCTTCTCCCCAAGACATCCCAGAATGCCCCTTTTGAATTATCGAAGTATACAAGCTGTTTTGTATAATGCCTGTCAAGCACAAAGAAGTCCATGGAGCCGTGCCTTGAAGGCTGCAGCCCGGTATAGAAGCTGGGCCATGCCGCACCGGTCATCGGAGGCAGAGTCGACTCGAGGTCCATTACGCCTTTCTTCCCAAAACCAAATACCTTGGAGAATCCGTCTTTACGTGAATGCTCTGCAGAGAATTTCTTAAGCAACCACAGTGGCGCGGAGTCTATGCCTATTATAATCAGTTTCCTAGATTTTGTGCGCCCCATTTTTATCCCCTTCTAGCCTGTGAATGCTGCGCTAAGGTATGAAACCACTCCGATCCCGCTCTCTGCAGAAGAATTGCCTGAATTTGAATAATTAAGGATCCTGCCCCTCGCCGAACCCATGGATTTGGATATCAGCATTGCAGAGGTTATCGGGCCGTATCCGCATGCGCTATTGCCCGATTCCTCCACGCTCCTATAGAATACCATGGGATCTGCAGCCTTTATTGCATTTATCAGTGGCGCATCGCGCGCCTTGGCTACTGGGGCAGGCTCGTAATGGTTAAGATCGGAGCTTGCGATGGCTATTATCTCCCTGCTGTTTTTTTCTGCAGCGTGCAGCACAGCCTTCGCAACAAGCTCTGAGTTATAATAGGATTGATTGCCCATGCAGATGCATATCAGGCTCTTTTCCGGAGCGACTGCTGCAAGAAATGGAAGCTGTACTTCTATTGAATGCTCCCTGTGGTGAGCCTCCTCATCCAACGATATCCTATTGCTATAATGACTTATATCTTCTGCCATCTCTTCGTCAGTCTCAAACTTCCCCATTGGAGTCTCCCATGTTGCTTTTGAGAGCGCTATCGCATTGCCGATCCCGGTGTGATTTGGCCCTATGATTATTATAGTATCAGCATCCCTTTTATTAAGCCTTGACGCTATTGCGGCGTAGGCGAATGCCGCTGTCTTTCCTGAATAGGATATGCCGGCATGCGGAGATACGAATGCGTTGGTATTGCTGTTGGCCCATGCCTGAGTTCCTGCATCGGATAGCATCGAGAGTATCATCTTTTCCAATGGTGCCTTCTGGCGCGGATAGAAGCTGCCTGCAGCATAAGGCTTCCTGATCATAGGATAACTTTTAACAGTTGGCGCTTAAATAGTTTTATGGCTCGCGAGAATGAGATACTTGATAGGCTTGGGGAGAGATATGGGAAAGATCTCCACACGCAGCTTGAGCATGAGAACATTGAGCAGCTCTTTGTGGCTGTCTTCCTCTCCCCCCAATGCACAGACAGGCAGGTAAACAATGTTACAAAGGAGTTATTTAGCAGATTTAGAAGCTTTAGAGATTATGCTAATGCTGACATCAGGGTGCTGAAGCGCTACCTGAGAGGGCTTAATTATTACAAGACCAAGGCAAGGAACCTGAAAGAGTCATGCGGCATGCTGGTGAATGAATTCGGAGGGAAGGTGCCGAGAAGCATAGATGAACTTACCAGAATGCCTGGGATAGGAAGGAAGGTAGCCAATGTGATACTCGAGGAAGGTTACGGGATATGCGAGGGCATTGCGGTAGACACGCACTGCGGCAGGGTAGCCAGGAGGCTTGGGCTCAGCAGGCACAAGGATCCGTATAAGGTTGAGAAGGACCTTATGAGGAGATTCGAGAAGGGCTTGTGGTGTGAGGTATCAAATCATTTTATAGAGCTGGGAAGGGATGTGTGCACTGCAAGAGTTAAGAAATGCGAAGGATGCGTGCTGAACGACATCTGCCCTTCAAGCACTGCTTATAGATGATTAATGCGCTTCAAGAAAGATATTCCTTGTTACGTATCTTCTCGTTTATGTAGTCATCTACAAATGTAAGCCTAGGGCCCTGCAGTGCATCCTGCTCGAGCTTCTTCTTTGATTTTATCATGCGCTGCAACTCATTTACCCATCCCTTATTTCCCTTTATCCATGTGTAATCAAGCATCTCCTGCGCGCGCTTAAGGTCCACTTCGGTAGCGTGTATTGTCATCTTGTTCAGGAACTCGTATTTATCGAGATCAGACATCGTTACGCCTATGAACTTTGCTTCCGGAGTTGCAACATCGGATCCTATATATGCAAGGTTTATGCTACCGGTCTTTATGGTCCAATAGATATACCAGCCCCACGCGTCAGAATCCGTAAATACGTATATGGGAAGGCCGCTGTCTGCAAGTTTTCGTATTATCCTCCTTGTTCCACGCGCTGCCTGGCCCTGCGGTGTTATCAGTATGGCATTCTCCTTCTTCCATAGGCCGTCTTCGTTTAACCTCTGCCAAAGCGCATCCTTCTCGACCACAAGGACGTATTTGGCGTCTATATCCACAAATTCTATGTCGTTATCTACATCGCTTGGTATGGCCCATCCGCTCCTGCCCTGCTTTGAGCAGTCTATCTCTGTTTTCTCGTCCCCGAAGCGGTCTATAACCTTCATTTTTCCTGCAAGGACCCCTTTCCTGTTTGCATTTAGGTTAAGGTTTTCCCTGTTTACCCCAAGGGCCACCTCCAAATCTTCTATCAGAGGATTTGATTCGGATTGTTCGCTGAATATGTTCTCGTCCACATCTTCGCCAAGGGAGAATTTGAGCTGGTAATACAAGCCCCTTATGGTAGTGTGCAGATTCTCATTCAGGAACTTGTGGCACTTTGATGCTATCGCTATCGTCTGCATGAACCGCTTTGATTGTGAGATATTCAGGAAATTGCGCTCTTCCTTCGCCGGACCAAGCTTAAGGTAGCCTTTGCTCTCGTCGAATATTATATTTGAGCGGGTTCTGGCAGTTGTTGTGAACTTAGGAGGCGTGCCGTTGTTTATGTCTATGAGAAGCGAGCGGCCCATCGCCTCAAGCCTCTCTGCTGCGCTGTTATCTTGCTGCGGCGCTGGCTGGGACGCTTTTTTGATATCTTTCCTTGCGGACATACTATCCCTTATCTTTCTTCGGGTCTTTCCTTATTGTCTGCGGTTATATACCTCCTGAGTTTTTGTATTATCTCCCTCTTCCTTGCGCTGTCCTTAAGGGCGACCTGGAGGACGTCGGCTATGTTTGATGCCTTGATTATCTTTACTCTCTTCATCTGATCCTTCTCCAGCAGTATGTCCTTTACGTTTGATTCTGGAACTATTACGGATTTTATCCCTGCAGTTATTGCCGCTGAGACTTTATTTGTAACGCCGCCTACGGGAAGGACATCGCCCCTTACTGACAGGGATCCTGTCATCGCTACCTCCTGGTTTACGGGTATTCCTTCCAGCGCAGATATCACCGCAACTGCCACTGATATGCTTGCGCTGTCGCCCTCCACGCCCTCATATGTCTGCATGAACTGCACGTGTATATCGTATTGCGTTATGTCCCTCTGCATGTGCTTCTTTATTACTGCACTGATGTTCTTTACCGCTTCCTGTGCTATCTTCCCGAGCTTGCCGGTTGGTATGAGCTTGCCCTCCGTCTTTGAGCTTGCAGGGGTTACCTCCGCAACTATCGGAAGCACCACTCCTGACGAGAGATATGAGGATCCAACTATTGCAAGGCCGTTTACACGCCCTATTGCGAAGCCGCTTGTCCTGAATATCTGATAATCCTTCCTGTACTCCAGCGACTGCTCGACCAGTTGCGCTTCTATCGGCTTTGCTAGGGTAAGTGCTGCTTTTACATCCTTCTCTGATACTGCGCTCTCCTTGTTCTCTTTGGCTATGTCCCCTGCTGCCCTTATAAGCCCGCCCAGGTCCCTTAGTGCAAGAGTGAGCTTGCCTTTCCTCCCGCTCCTCCTGCGCGCCTCATTTATTACGGCCATGCAGGCCTCATATGTAAATGGCGGTATTTTGGCATCCTTTCTTATTTCCTGGGCTATGAAAGTGATGAGCTTCTCCCTATTCTTCTCCGTATCCGGCATTGTGGATTCCATATACACTTCGTATCCGTATCCCCTTATCCTTGATCTAAGTGCAGGATGCATCTTCTGTATGTCCTGCAGGTTTCCAGCAGCCACAAGCAGAAAATCGCACGGCACAGGTTCAGTCCTGACTAAGGCTCCAGAGCTTAATTCGCTCTGCCCTGTTATCGGGTATTTCTTTTCCTGCATTGCCGTAAGGAGTTCCTGCTGCGACTTTGGCTCCAGATCTGCAACCTCATCTATGAAGAGCACGCCCTTGTTTGCCTTATGTACCGAACCGCTCTCGACTCTCAGATGTGGAGGGGTCCCTAGCCCTCCTGACTGCAGCGGATCGTGCTTCACGTCACCGAAAAGTGATCCCGCCTTTGACCCTGTGGCATCTACAAAAGGTGCATGCATCATTCCTGTGTTATCGACTATCAGTTTTGCCTCGTTGGCCTCGAATACCCCCGGCATTATTCCTACTCTCCTGAATCCGCTTATAAACAAGGCCATTGAGCCGAATATCAGCACGCCGAGTATTATAGCGCTGAGAAGGATTATCTGGTTGCCTTTCACAAACGGAGTGAAGGATAAGATTGCAAGCGCGACAACTATTATGAAGATAATCGGTATAAGGATGCTCCTTCCCTGCGATGGCTGCATCCTGCTCTTCATGCGCTCTTTCTGTACAATCTGCCTGCCCTGTCCATCCGGAAGAGGTTTTCCAGCCTCGGGAGGCTTTGGATAGGTCTTTACAGACTTTACAAGCGGTTTATTCTCATCATTTGGATTCTTGTATACTAAGACATCCTCAAGATCAGCTGATGGCAGAAGCTCTGCTATTGCCTGCGCCAGCATGGTCTTGCCTGTCCCCGGTTCGCCTATCAGCAGTACATTCCTGTTCTGCTTTGCTGCTTTCTTTATTATCTCGACTGCATTTTCCTGACCTATAACCTGATCAACTAGCCTTGATGGTATCTTTATGCTCTCCGTAGTCTTAAATCGCTTCATGGAACCAGTTTTTTACAAATAGCAAGATAATCTGCATGTATAACTATAAAAATTTGTGGCATTTCTTTAGGGATATGGAATATACGGCCGCGCAAGTGCCGCAGCTATCTTGAATATAAAAAAGCGGCGTTTAGAGGGTGGGGAAAATGAATAGAATACTCTAAACGCACGAAGCATTAAATAGAATATAGCAGTTTATAAACCTTTCTAAAAATAGTTTTACTTTCAGTTCAAGATTTCCCCTGTGCGGCAAGGCTCTTCTGGCTCTTTCCTTTTTGATCGCCCTTTGCCATTGATATATAATCTATAAGCTCCTTGTATAGCTTAAGGCGCTGCGCTTCGGCCCTGTGATCATTTACTCTGAGTATTACTGTCAGCATGTAGGAGGAGAGACCTGCGTACTCCACCTTTACAGTATCCTCGTAAAACTGCATGCCGTTATCCGCAAAGAACTTCCTTGTCTTCTCCTCAATTCCAGTCAGCTTTACCTCGTTTGGCACTTCTATGAGGATAGTCATGGGATGGTCTTTTGCACGTTTGTGGTTCAGTACCAGCGACTGGTTTACTATATTGTTAGGTATGTATACTGGAGTGCCTGATTCATCTATTATTTTGGTATACATGAGACCGATGTTGTCTATCGTACCCACGTAACCAGGGACGAACTTAGAATGGCTGAAGGACGGGGGCTGAGCGCCGTACTGCCATGTTATTATAGTAACATAGTCGTCAGGATAGAATGGTCTTGCTATCAAAAGGGAAAGCCCCGCTATGAAATTTCCCAAGGTCGACTGAGCTGCGAGACCCAAGACTATGCCTAAGAATCCTGCACTTATCAGCAGCCCTGTTATGTTTATGTTCAGGATTGAGAGTATTATCAGTGCGAGCGCGCTGTACGCTGTAATCCTAAAAAGATTGGCAAGCGTCTTTGCCTCGGATTTTATTATGGTTGTGCGCGAATATTTGTAAAGCAGGTATGCAACTATCTCAGTTACGGCTATGCCGAATATTCCTGCTGATATAGCCCTGGTAAGCTCGTCTATTGTTGCTGTTGCGTAATCGACAAAGACGTAAGTAAGTATAATGACAATAAATATCATTAGCAGCGCTATGCCAAGATACTGCCCGAATTTGTTATTTCTTCTTGAGGTACCGCTTCCTGGTTTCTGGTCCATAGTTATAACCTTTTGCATGCTTGCGCAGCATGGTGCATTGGCAGTGGTCAGTGCCTGATAGCAATGCTCTTCTTCCTGCCAATGTATATATATTTTGCCCTAGTGAGATTAAGCATGGATGGCAGATACCTTGGCTATGCGCTCTTTGTATTCGGATTGCTGCTCATACTCCTTGCACTGCTGCTTGGATACGGCCTTTATATAAGTCTTAGCAGCTATTCGCAGGTTTATGCGCCGCTTGCAGGCTCAAATTCAAGCATACCTGCGAGCATAAATAACTTCTCCTTCTCTCTGTCCTCACAGTTTTCGGAACTATTCGTTAGTGCGATAAAAGTAGGGCTATTTTTCCTCTTTGCCAGCGTGGGTTATAAATTTGCCACAATAGGTATGAAGCTTGCCGAGTCCAATGAGAAACACTTGGAAAAAAGCGGCAAGAAGGATAAGGAATCGGACGATGAGTGAGGGTCAGCTAGTACCTGCAAGAGCAACTCCTATAGCTATCAGCAGTATCCCGATTGTTCCAAGTACTGTTGTTGCCTCGCCTAGAAAAAGATATGCAAGTACCCATGTGAAGATGTAACTTAAGCCGCTGAATCCATATACCCAGCTAAGGTGCTCTCTTCCCAGGGCATAGAAATAAAGCAGGGTCGACACCCCATATGCTGCAAGCCCTGCCAATATTGCAAGACCCATCTTGATTGGCTGGTGCTCAAGGAGACCTGCCTTGAATAGGAGCTGCCCAAGACCGCCGAGAAATGTACTTAGGATTAAGACTTCTGCAAGATAAATTTTGATGTTTTTATTGGGCATTTGATCACTGTGCAAGCGCAATCAAGGTTATCCCCAAGACTATAAGCAGCATGCCGGCTGCGCGCCTGGCGCTTATCCGTTCCTTGAGAAAGAATGCCGAGATAAGCATTACGAATATAAAGGAACTGGAGAATGCAGGATATACGAAAACCAGGCTTGCGTGCCCCAGGGCAATAAGGTATATTACAAAACTTGTACCATATATCAAAAGCCCCAGAAGTATCTGCCTTGTGAGAAGTATATCCCGTATCCCACCGATGCTGAAGCTGAAGTGCTTCATATGAAGCTTGAATATATATTGTGCTATCGCCGCAAGCAAAGCTGCAGTAGCAGTGAGACCCAGTATCAGCATAACCCCTACCATACACTCACAAAAGGGGTTTATCGTAATGTTATTTAATATTAACTATATAAAGAGATTGAGATAATGGATGATGAGGAAGAAACAAGGCAGGAAATTATGTCTGTCTTAGTGGTATTCCTGAGCATTTTGGCTCTCGTTGCCTTCTTTACACTTGGCCCGGGGATAGTATTTTATATACTTATTATTGCAGACCTGGCAGCAGGATTTTATATGACAAGGTCGCTTGCAAGGGATGACATAGAGGCCCAGGAGAAGGAGAAAAAGGACAGGAAGTATAATAAGGGCAAGCACAGTTGATGTTTACTGGTTTTTATGAATAGGCTCATAATAGCAGAGAAGCCAAGCGTGGCAGTCAGGCTTGCACTCTCTCTTGCAGAAGACGGAAAGCCGAAGAGGCTGTTTTCCAACGGAGTCTCTTACTACCAGATAGAAAAAGGCGGCGACTCTCTCTTTGTCGTCGCGGCAGCGGGACATCTCTTCACCGTCAAGCAGGCGGAAAGCGCAACCTTCCCCGTCTTCAAGCTGGAATGGGTACCCTCGTATAAGGCAAACAAAAACTCATATTTTACCAAGAAATATCTGGATGTGATAAAGTATGTGGGGGAAAAATGCACAGGATTCGTAAACGCATGCGACTATGATGTTGAGGGCACAGTGATAGGGACCAATATAATAAAGTATGTCATGTACGGTGATGTGAACAGCACAGGCGACCTTTCCGACGTAGGAAGAATGAAGTTCTCGACGACAACAAAACCTGATCTTGTCAGGGCGTATGAGAGCATGGAAGGGATAGACATATACAATTACTATGCAGGCGAGAGCAGGCATATGCTAGACTGGATGTGGGGAATAAACCTTAGCAGGGCACTCATGAGTGCGGTAAATATAGGGGGCATAAAGAAGGTGCTCAGCATAGGCAGAATACAAGGCCCGACTCTCTCGATACTCGCACAGAGGGAACTCGAGATAAAGAATTTCAAGCCGAGGCCGTACTGGAAGGTCCTTGTGCTTATAGGGGATCTGGAGCTTGAGAATCGCAAGGGCAGCTTTTTTGCTAAGGAGGAAGCGGAGACAGCGCTTAAGGTCACATCCTCTTCGGAGATGCGTGTAAAGGAGATAAAATCCGAGGAGAGCAGGCTCTTCCCGTTCCCACCCTTCGACTTGACCTCTATGCAGCTTGAGGCTAACCGCGTATTCAGGATAGATCCATCGCGCACGCTTGCCATAGCGCAGAGCCTTTATGAAAAATCATACATATCTTACCCAAGGACGGCATCGCAGAAGCTACCGTCGACGATAAATTTCCAGAGAATAATAGCAGGGCTCTCGAAAATGGAGGCATACGCAAAGGATGCGGAAGAGATATCGAAGAAGGGATCATACCGCCCGATTGAGGGTGCAAAGAAGGATGAAGCTCACCCTGCCATATACCCTACTGGCGAGGTGCCATCAGGACTTGGGGATGAGGAGATGAAGATCTATGACCTTGTAGCGAGGAGGTTCCTCTCCTGCTTCCGTGAAGCTGCAGTGCTGCTTAAATCAAGCGTTGTCCTTTCGGCAGGCGGAGAGGAGTATGCCGCGCAGGGGCTTTCCGTGAAGGAGCATGGATGGCTTTCCACTTATAGGCATTACGCGCCGAAGGAGGCTTCGCTGCCGCAACTAGAGGAAGGTTCCCCAGTGAAACCTGATAAGGTGCATGTGAAGGAAGGCAAGACAGAGCCGCCGAGAAGATATTCCAAAGCGAGCCTGATAGCGCTACTGGAGAAGAAGAACCTAGGCACCAAGGCGACGAGAACAGAGGTCATAGATACACTATTCAGAAGAGATTATGTCAAGGGCTCAAGCATAGAGGTTACTGCGCTTGGCATGAGCATATACGAAGCGCTGAGCGGATACTGCAAGGAGATACTCGATGAAGAGCTCACTAGAAAGCTGGAAGGCGACATGGAAGAGATAGCAAAGGGCAAGCTAAAGGAAGGCGATGCGCTTAAGGAAGGCAGGGATCTTATCTCAAAGATAATAGAAGAGTTCAAGGTCAACGAGAGCAGCATAGGTAAAGAGCTTGCAAAGGGATTCAGGGAGAGCGAGCTCTCTAAGTCACTTGGAAAGTGCAAGTGCGGTGGAAATCTTATGCTTAAGAGGTCAAAGGCGGGAAAGAATTTCGTAGGATGCACCAACTGGCCACAGTGCACCATTACATATCCGGTTCCGCAGAATGCGCTCATTGTCCCCACAGGGAAGGTGTGCGAGATGTGCAATACGCCAAAAGTGAAGGTATTTCGCAGGGGAAAGAGGGTCTTCGAGATGGATCTTGATCCGCTGTGCAAGAGCAAAGAAGGATGGGCGGCTCCAAAAGCGAGTGCGCCTAAAGAGATACAGCCTGCTGTGCAGATGCAAGTCCCTGCTCCAGAAGCAGCCGCTGCAAAGGCTAAGACAGTCAAGAAAAAACGCAAGGCTCTCCCTAAGAAGAAGCCTCGTACAAAAAAGAAGGCTTGAAGATGTTTATTTACCCGCCGCTGTATAGGAAGCTTAAGAGGGGTCCACAGGTAATACTCCCTAAGGATATAGGTGCCATGATAGCTTTCTCAGGAGTATCCAAAGAGAGTGTATGTGTAGATGCGGGGCTGGGCAGCGGATGGCTGGCGCTCAGCCTGGCCAGGATATGCAAATTTGTATATGCATATGAATTGAGAAGCGAATTCATAGAGATAGCAGAGAAAAATAGGAGGATGCTTGGGATAGAGAATATAGAGTTCAAGAACAAGGACATATTCAAGGGCATAGACGAACGCATGGTTGACTTCATATCTCTTGACCTGCCTTCCCCGGAAAAAGCCCTTAGGCACTGCAAGAAGGCACTGAAGGCTGATGGCGTTGTTGCAGGATATTCCCCGAATACCGGGCAGGTTGCTGCTTTTGCTAAAAAGCTTGACAGGCTTGGCTTCTCTGACAGATACACCATAGAGGTAATCGCCAGGGAGATTATGGTAAGGGACGAGGGCGTGCGGCCTACGACCAAGGGCATATGGCATACAGGTTATATTACCTTTGCCATACTAAGATGAGGCACGCGATTTTGCGCCTCTTGTCTCGGAATAATAGAAGTAGGCCATTGCTATCGAATCGATAAGTCCTGCGAACTGCCCTAACAATATCGCAGCCGGTCCTGAGCTTGAATGGATGATAACTCCGAGAGCAATGGCTGGAAGCTCTATGATTATTATGTTGGAAAGCAGCAGCAGGGACATCAGTATTGCGGTTTCCTTTGCATAGCGTCTTCCTACAGTTATGCTACTGCGTATTGAGTCAGATGCCCCTGCGCGGCTTATAAGGTTAGCCGAATTTACCTGAAAGAGCATTATCTCGACTATCGCAGCTATAGAGAATATTGCTATTGTGGATATTATCAATGCAGGAACTGCCGCACCTTGCGGAAGCATGCTTATTAGATACGAGAATGCCAGCAATGGAATAGAGACCGATGCCATAAGTATCAGTATTGCTGCGAGGTTTGCAGCGAGCAGGCTCATGTATCTCCGGCCTGCCTGCTCTGCTGCTCCACGTATAGAGAGCTGTTTCCCCCTTCTCTCCTGAACGACTATGCATATATAGGTGCCCGTCATGAGAAGGCCGAGCAGTTCGCTTATTACAAAATATAGCATGTCCATCAGCGCATATGCCGCCTCTGAACTTATGAATGGGGAACGTACGCCCAACACATATGACAGGGACTGCAGAAGCGCTTCGTGTATGGAGGGATTGTAGGGCACCAAGAGCAGCGTGTCCAAGAATGCCAATACGATTCCTAAGGCTAACGGGAGCATTAGTATACCTGGCTTTCTGGTTAATAAGCCGAATGTCCTCACGAATATATCGCGCGTGTGCACGGCATCTACTGCATTTTTTTGGTTCTTCTCCCAGATCTTTTGGCTGCCTTGTTCACGGGCATTTTATCCGCTGCGCTTTCAGCTTTTGGCTGCCTGCCCAAAGAGTAGTAGAAGAATACTGCCACTGCAGTAGAGAAGACGGAAAATATCTGGTCGAGTATAAGGGTTGCGGGCTGTGAGAGCGAGCTGGATATGAAGCCCAGGATCAAGGAAGGTACGCTGACGAAGACTACGCTTATTATCACGAGAATTATAAGTATTATGAACAGGACTATGAAGTTTGACTTGCCTATCTCTATGCTCTGCATTATGGAATCCCATACTCCGCGATGTTCCAGCAGTCTTATCACCGCAGCCTCAAACAGGCCGATAGAAAATAGTATCAGGATGGCTATAACTATCAGTATAAGAAGGCCTAATGCCAGTATTGCCACAGCAGCTGAAGAAGAGGCTGCAGCAAATAACCCAGCGAATACTATTACCAGCAGCACGGCGATGACTATTACAATGAAGGCTATCCCTAAATCCAGGAGCAGAAGGTCTATATATCGCTCTTTTCCGAATCTGAATGCTTCTTCCAGTGATGGCTTTTTCCCGCTTGCCTGCTGCGCGGCGAAGCTTATATACATGCAGGAAAGGAATATGCCTACGAACAGAGTTATTGCAAAGTATACGAATTCTGCGCTTATAATCCCTGGCAGGTTTATGCTTGAGAGAAACTGGCTTGCTGTTGTCTGATTTGTGCTCAGGAGAGCGGATTCTGCACTTATGCCCGCAAGTATGGGCTGTAGAAGTAGAAAATACATTAATGAGAATAATATCCCTGCGGCTATTGGAGCATAGAGGATTTCTGGTGATTCCCGTATCATCGAGTATGAATCATTAACCAGTTTTCCTATCGAAGCAGGCAATAACATCACTTTTTCTTCTTTTTATTTCTTATGATTATCGGAAGGTAATGTTTATAAATGGCCTTGGTAGAATTATCAGGATATGCATTATGACAACAAAAATATTGTAATTGGAGAGCTTATAGGCCTGCATGCGAAGGTCGCGTGTGCGCTCGATAGGAAGCAGATAGGGATATCCGGCGTTGTTGTAGACGAAACCGCACATACAATAAGGATACGCAGAAGCAGCGGATACGCGACAATAATCAAGTCCAACGCGTCCTTCAACTTTTCCGATGGAAAAAGCACATTTTTTGTGGAAGGTACAGAGATAGACTTCCCTCCCGAGGACAGGCTCGAAAAATCGCTGAGGTATTACTCGCATAGAAAGGCTTCTGCAAACAGAAAACTATAATAAGCTAACACCTCAAATATATTTGATTTTGCCTTCTTAATTTGCGATAGGCTGATATTTTGGAATGCAACGACACTAGATGCCCCGTTCACGGAGGCATAAAAACAAGAGGCTCTAGAATGAGCGGAGTTGTGGTCAGTAATAAGGCCAAGAAGACCGTTATCGTCAAAGTGGACTATACACGCTACATCTACAAATTCGAGAGGTATCTCAGAAAGAGATCGCATATACCTGCACATAATCCCGAATGCATGGGTGTCAAGCAGGGAGATACTGTTGAGATAGCCGAGACAAGGAGACTTAGCAAGACAAAGTCTTTTGTAGTGACAAACGTAATCAAGCAAGGGTGACTTTTATGAAGGGATTCTCGACGCATATCACAAAGACACTTGTTCCTGGTGCAGTTATAAGTTGCGCTGACAATAGTGGAGCTTACGAATTCAGGATGATTCATATAATAGGCAAGAGCAACGGCAGGCATGGAAGGATGACAGCGGCAGGAATAGGGGATGTAGTATCCGCAAGCGTAAGGAAGGGGACTCCGACTTATCTGAAGAAACCTGTCCGCGTAGTAATAATCAGGCAGAGGGCCCTGATAAGAAGGGCAAATGGCCTGCGGGTCAAGTTTGAGGATAATGCAGGCATAATGATTAATGATGAAAACCTGCCAATAGGGACAGAGGTAAAGGGTGCAATGGCCAGGGAAGTGGTGGAGAGATTCGTAAAGGTGGCAGGAATAGCCTCAAAGATAGTGTGATTATGTCAAGCGGTAAACCAAATAAACAGAGGAAAGCGCGATTCCAGGCGCCGATGAGCGTCAGGCAGAAATACGCACACGCACATATCTCTAAAGAGCTTGCTGCAAAGCTTGGCATAAAGAGGAGGAGCATCCAGTTAAGGAAAGGGGACAGCGTAAAGATAATGGCCGGGGACGGAAAGGGAAAGACTGGAAAGATCGATGAGGTGGATGTAAGGAGAGGCATAGCTTACGTGGATTCTTACCTTAGGAAGAATGCAAAGGGCAAGGAGATACAGATACCGATAAGGATATCAAACCTCTATATAACAGACCTTGGACTTCAGGACAAGTTCAGGTCGAAGGCGGTAGAGGCTATGAAGAAAGGCGACGGGAAAGGTTGATTATCATGTCAAGAAAAGGAGGAACAAATCATCTAAATAGGCTTGCTGCGGGAAAGTATCCACAGGTTAGCAGGAAATTCTCTAAGTATATAGCAGTGCAGAATCCCGGAAGGCATACGGCAGCGATGAGCCTGCCGATAGGCGTGCTTCTTAGAGATAAGCTTGGTACTGCAAGTACCATGTTCGAGGTAAGGAAGATACTCAAGGACGGACTGGTATTAGTGAATGGCAGGAAAGTAAAGGATGAGCATTATCCTGTAGGCTTTGGAGATACAGTCTCTCTGGGCGAGGATAAGGCAAGGTATGTAATAGGGATAAGCAGAAACGGCACTGTGTCTATAGGGGAAGGCAACAGGCAGGTATTCAAAGTAGTGGGAAAGTATCTCGCACGCGGGAAGGCACAGATGATAAGGCTTCATGATGGAACCAACATGCGGTTCTCTGAGGAAGTGAATGTCAATGACTCTGTAGATCTTTCAAGTGGTAAAGCCAAGATAATCAGGCTCAAGGAGGGTGCCAGGTGCATAGTAATCAAAGGTGTCCACTCATCAGGAGAAGGCACGATAAAGGAGATAAGGAAAGGTAACGCACAGAGAGACGCGCTTGTTCAGATAAACACTAAAGATGGGAAGGTAATAGAGACTCTTCTTGATAATATAATGGTAGTATAGCTGAGGATAATGCCAGATAATAAAATGAGAGAGATAAGGCTTGAGAAGGTCGTGCTTAACATAGGCATAGGCGATACGGAGTCTAACTCACAGAACGCAAAGGCCCTGCTGGAAAAGCTTACGGGACACAAGGCAGCATTTACCGTATCCAAGCATAGGCAGCCGGAACTCAATGTGAGGAAGGGGCAGATAATAGGCAGCATGGTTACTCTCAGAGGGGAAGAGGCATCTGCAATGCTCAGAAAGACCCTGGATGCCAATGATAACTTAGTAAAAGAGGGGGCAATAACAAATAATTCGCTGAGCTTTGGAATCAAAGAGTACATTTATATAGCCGGGGTAAAGTATGACCCGAAGATAGGCATGCTGGGGCTCAACGTAAACGCATCCTTCTCCAGGAGGGGCAGGAGAGTGGAGAAGCGCAAGAGACGATCCTCGAAGGTGCCGCTCTCACACAGGACTATAGGCAGCGTAGAGATAGAAAAGTACTTAAAAGATAACTTCAAAGCAGGTATAGCGGCAGAATCTTAGGTGATTTTATAAAGATGAGTTATGATCTTAAATTCAAGGGAAGAGGCAAGAGGAAGTGCAAGATATGCGGAAATGCGCGCGGTCTGATAAGGTCTTATGACCTCTATATATGCAGAAGATGCTTTAGGGAAGTAGGAAGGCAGATAGGTTTTGAGAAGTTTCAGTGATATTTATGGTAGATGTATTCGCAGACGCAATAAACAAGATAAAGGTTTACGAAACGGCAGGCATGCGCGAGTGCGTGCTGCCATCCACTACAATAATAAAGGCAGTATTAAATACGATGAAAGATAATGGTTACATATCCGGATTTGAAGAATACGAAGATGGAAAATTCAAGAAACTCAAGGTTGCGCTTGCAAGGAAGATAAATGACATAGGCGTGATAAAGCCAAGACATGCAGTAGCTATATCGGATCTCCAGAAGTACGAGGCGAGGCACATACCAAGCAAGAACTTCGGGATAGTGATAATATCGACCCCGTCAGGAATAATGACCACGAAACAGGCAATGGAGAAGAAGATTGGAGGAAGGCTGCTTGCATATGTATATTGATGTGATGTTTCATGTACGAGCTTGATATCCCGCAAGGTGCGAATTTGTCTCTGGATGGGGACTTTGTAGTCATCAGCGGCAAGCTAGGTACTGCAAGGAAGAAGATAAACAGGAAGCTGATGAGCGTGAGTATCGAAGGCGGTAGAGTAGTAATAAAGGAGAAGGGTGGAAAGAAGCTGGAGAAATTTGCTGCGCTTGCCATACAGTCCTTCTCTTCCGGAGTGAAGAGCGCAATGGAAGGCGTTACTAAAGGCATAGAAGTAAAGATGAAGGTGGTGTACGCACACTTCCCAATGTCAATAGAGATAAAAGGCAGGGATATAGTAATAAAGAACATCTTCGGCGAAAAAATACCAAGGGTAACACATACTGTTGGCGATACCAAAGTGGAGGTAAAGGGCCAGGACGTTACTGTAAGGGGAGTTGACAATTACGACGTAGGTCAGACTGTCGCAAACATGAGGAAGGCGTGTGCAGCACGCGGATACGATACCAGGGTATTCCAGGATGGAATATACGTGGCTTTGGAGGAATGAAAATGATAAAGAAGAGACATCCCAGATTCAATGTGCCGAATTATGGCGCGAAGAAGAGGAAGAGAGTATTGGCACGCTGGAGAAAGCAGAGAGGAGTAGACAACAAGAAGAGGATTTACAAGAGCGGATACGGAGCTGTGCCAAACATAGGATATAAGAACAGCGAGAAAGCAAGGTTCAGGAAAAACGGCATAGAGCTTGAGAAGGTCGTGCATAATGAAAGGGAATTGCTGCAGATGGAAGGCAGCGAAGTTGTAGCCAAGTTTGCGCACGATATTTCATTGAGAAAGAGAACCGCGCTTCAGGAAGTTGCAGATAAGAAAGGCATAAAGATTTCAAACAGGGTGCGCTGATGGGAGTTAGATTTGCAAAGAGAACCGCAAGCAGGATTATGGGAAGAGGTATAAATGCGATACGCATAAAAACATCGTCACTGCAGGAAGCGGAGAAGGCACTTACCGCAGAAGATATACGCAAGCTGGTCAAGAACGGCGGAATATATGCTTTGCCTGAGAAGCATAACTTGAGCATGAACTCAAAGGTGCTGAAGAGAAAGCGTGATGAAGGAAGGCGCAGAGGCCCTGGAAGACGCAAGGGAACGAGCAACGCGAGGAAAGGGATAGGATGGGAGAAGAAGGTCAGATCCCAGCGGCTTTTCCTGAGGAAACTCAGGGATATGAAGAGGGTCGATTCGAAGACATTTAGGAAGTTTTACAGGCACATAAAAGGTGCATCGTATGAGGACAAAGCAACCCTGCTGCTTCACCTTAGGGAGGAAGGAGCAAATATAAGCGACGACGACCTGAAGCAGGTTAATGAATACGCAAGAAGCAGGTATAATAAGTGACGCAGATGGAGAGAGCTATAAAAGATTTGAAGTTCAGGAGAAGAAGGGAGGCCGTAACCGACTACAAGAGGAGAATGAAACTTGTCAGGGGCGGATTTGAGAGAGTAGTCGTAAGGCGGAGCAACAGGATGGTAATAGGTCAGGTAGTTAGATATGATTCAAGAGGGGATATGATTATAGCCCGCGCAGATTCGAAGGAGTTGGCAGAGTTTGGCTGGCCTGCACGCGCAAACAGGGCCACGGCATACCTTACAGGAGTTCTCCTCGGAAGAAAGCTTAATGGAAAGAAAGGAAGTTATATATTAGACATAGGGCTTGCAAGGTCGTCACCGAGTTCAATACCGTTTGCATTCGGAAAGGGGTGCGTAGATGGGGGGATGAACATAAAGGGCACGTTCTCCATAAATGATTCTTTCTACAACTGCGCAGAATTATCGAAGTATGCGGCAGGTATGAAGAAAGAGGATCCTGACGGCTACAAGAATAGATTTTCATCTTACATAAAGGAAGGGATTGATCCTGCGTCGCTTGAAGCCAAATTTGCGAGCGTGAAGGAAAAGCTATTGAAAAATAAGTGATTGATTGGATTTGGAGAGTGAAAGCACAAGTGTAATCTGGAAACCAAGGACAAAGATAGGCGAGCTTGTCAATAGCGGCCAGATAACAACCATAGAGCAGATATTTGCAACCGGGAAACCGATAAAGGAGATAGAGATAGTCGACAGGATACTCCCTGGCCTCAAGGATAATGTGCTTGAGATAGCTTCAGTGCAGAGGATGACCAAGAACAACAGGAAGCAGAAATACAGGGCAACGGTTATAATAGGGGATTATGCAGGCCATGTAGGATTCGGATTCGGGAAGGATGTCGAAGTTAAGCCATCCATAGAGACAGGGATACGGGATGCTAAAAAGAATATAATATCCGTAAAGCTTGGGTGCGGTTCATGGGAGTGCAACTGCGGAACAGCCCATAGCATAATGCTGAGGACATCGGCAAAGTGCGGAAGTGCAGAGGTCATACTTAAGCCTGCTCCGAGAGGGGCAGGGATAGCGGCAAGCGACACTGTAAAAGCGGTCCTTGAGCTTGCAGGAGTGAAGGACGTATGGACATTCTCTAGGGGAAGGACGAGGGACGTGTATAATATGGCTTTTGCCACATTTGAAGCGCTGAAGAGCCTCTCACATATAAAGAATGTGGAAGCGCTTGATGCGCACGCTTCTGAATAAGCGCATCAGGTTATTCGGATTCGTCAGAGCTGCTTGTACCTGAAGCATGACATTATATGGTCGTTTACCATGCCGGTTGCCTGCATATGCGCATAGCATATGGTGCTTCCGACAAACTTGAATCCACGACGCCGCATATCGATGCTCATCGCTTCAGACTCCCTGCTGCGCGGCGGTATCTGGCTCACGTCTTCCCAGCTGTTCCTTATCGTCTTGTTTCCTACAAACCCCCATATGTAAGAATCGAAGCTTCCGAATTCTTTCTTGATTCTTAGGAATGCCTGCGCATTTGACACCGCAGCCACAACCTTTAGGCGATTCCTTATTATGCCGCTGTCAGAGAGGATGGATCTTATTTTACTTTTGCCGTAAGAGGCGACTTTCTCAGGGTCAAACATGTCAAAGGCTTTCCTGTAGTTCTCGCGCTTTCTCAATACTGTAAGCCAGCTCAGGCCAGCCTGGGCGCCTTCCAGGAGAAGAAACTCGAATAGCTTCCTGTCATCATGCACTGGGACGCCCCACTCAGTATCATGGTATTTTATGTATATAGGGTCTCCTGACGCCCAGTCGCATCTTTTTATTGGGCCGTTCATTGGGCATGGCGCGTTTATTGCGGATCTCACTTGACAGTGGTACCGTTGTGCTCCCTGCCTTCTATGGCTGCATAGAGGTTTTCTATGTTGTCGTCAACGAAGCGTATCTCTATCTTTGATCTCTTAGCCAGCTTGCTTGCCACCAGGTCAAGTATGAAATGCGAGCCTGCTTCCCTCTGGTCGTATTTGTATGCAAGTTCTACAAGCTGTTCGTGGGTAAGGCTCTTGAGCTTCCTGGCGCCTTCTTCAGATGGCGGCTTGTCATACACGTAAGATGTGCTGCTGACGTTTATCAAGAGCTTGCTGTTTGTAACCTCACATGCAAGGACCGATACTGCGTCGGTTGATATGCCTGGAAGGAGCCCGCCCAGCACCACTATGTCATTCATGCTCAGCGAATTCTTCAGCTCCTCCAAGCTGGTTATTACGTTGGGATATACGCTGAGGTTCCCAAGTAGGTCCTTCAGTATCAATGCATTTATCCTTGTAAAGGCTATCCCAACCTGATCAAGCAGAGAGTTGTTCTCTATTATATTCTTTGTCGACTGTATGTATAAGCGGCTGGCGTATCCTCCCCCAACCACTATTATAAACTTGCATTTGTCCCTGAAGTGGTCTATCAGGCCGGATAGCTTCTTGCTGTATTCAACATTAACGCCTGTATCACGCGATATTATGCTCCCGCCGAGGGAGAGACACATTATTTTCTTTTGGGCCATTCAATCAACTATTATTTTGAGGAAAGATAGATTAGTATAGCACCTTCCACTATCATCTTGTTCCTTGCCTGAAGTGTAACGATGCTCATCTTTCCGTCCAGGACTTCTGATGTTATCTCCTCGCCCCTGTGTGCAGGGAGACAGTGCATTACAAAGGCTGTCTTCTTCGCGTGCGAGAGAGCGCTGGCATTGAGCTGGAATTCCTTGAATTCGGCCCTTCTTTTCTCCGCTTCGCCCTCCTGCCCCATGCTTACAAATGTATCTGTATATATGAAATCTGCATCTTCTATGCCGTGATGCATATCAGCAGTAACCTCCACCCTGCCGCTTTTCTTCGCTCTTGAGAGATACTCTGCATTTGGCTTGCAGCTTTCAGGCCCTACAAGAACAACGTCCATACCCATGGCCGTGCATCCTACAAGCAGTGAATTTGCAGTATTTGCAGCTATATCACCTACAAACGCTAGTTTTTTTCCTTTAAGAGTGTCAGACTTCTCTCTCATCGTGTATATGTCGCTTATAGCCTGGCATGGGTGCTCAGTATCAGTAAGTGCATTTATTACAGGCACTGTAGATGAGGCTGCGAGATCTTCCAGGTCCTTCTGCTTGTACATCCTTGCGGCTATGAAATCGACATATTGACTTAGTACCATCGCCGTGTCACCGATGGTCTCGCCTCTCGAGAGCTGGGATGTGTTTTTGTCTATATATATCGAGCTTCCGCCGAGCCTTGCCATTGCAGCCTCGAAAGAGACGCGAGTCCTTGTAGAGGGCTTTTCAAAAAGCAGGGCAAGAACCTTCTTCTCCATCTTTGCCTTTTGCCTGCCGGACTTTATTGCGTCTGCGATGTTGAATATCTCGTTTATCTCTGTTGCGGAAAGCGTCGTAATCTTCGTCAGGTTCATTCGGCACCGCCTAACCGAATATCATGCCGAGACCGTGCTCACTCATCGACCTTTCCTTGTCCAGTTCGGATATGATTCTGTCAGTTAAGGCAGCATCCACTTTCTCTATGCTTGGTATCTCGTGCTTGAGCTTCTTGTCTGCTTCGGAAAGGAATTCGTCTGTTGCGGATATATAAAGATAATACTTTTCCCTGTCCAGTCCCAATGATATCCCGTCCTTGAGTTGATAGTCCTGCCTGGCGAATATGACATTTGCAGCATTATCCTTTTTTAGCTCGCTGAGTTTCTCTGATGAGATTGACTTATCAAGATAGGGGTCGTACGAGAGAAGATGCCTTAGCTTATCTGCATCGGCAACGTTGCAAGAATAGACAACTGTGCTTATTACATCACCTTATTCGATCAGTCGCGCGCTTATTACCGCGCCACTTCCCGGCCTGCTCGTCACCACAGCCTTTCCAAGGTCCGTATCTATTACGGATCCTTTTGTTATGACGTTAAGCCTTGCGAAGTTGCGGTTGTCCTTTGATTCCACTACTGCTTTTATATTGGTCTTTTTGTATCCGCTTTTGGTCAGCAGATTGACAGTTGCCGCATATTTGAGCTTCTCCTTAAGCGCCCCGCCTCTTCCCCTTACCTTTTTATAGCTGTTCTCTGCGCCTAGCTTTGTAGCGGAAAAGTATCCTCCCATCTCATGTCGCTTTTTATCCTTGTTCTTGTTCCTCTTCTTCCCGCTCCCTGATAGTTTCCTTGAGGAGCTTGAATGGAGTTGTGATCCGAACTGGCTCATAATATACACTATGGTATTTTTAAATAAGATATGTATGGGAAAGATTTTAAACCTATAGTTGCGCCGCACGATTATAGGGCAGGGTTTTTAACTTAAAAACATAAGATAATCTTGTGAGCTAATGGGTTCCTTGGGGCCTGGAAGTGCTGCAGAATGCACTTCAGAGATTAATGCCGAAATGCTGAAGAAAGCGGCTTCTTCTTTCGGAAAAGGGCACTTTATGCTGCTCCTCAAGAATAGGAAGGAGTTTATTGGGCGCCTCCTCCCATCGTATCTGAATGCATACGTGAGGCTGAACGATGGCAGGATGGATTCTGGAAACGCCAATATAGAGATGATGCTGTTCGTCAGCGGGAAGGATAGGATAGATGATGCAAT
>JAJZOF010000007.1 GCA_021811535.1 Microcaldota archaeon
TTGGGCGCCTCCTCCCATCGTATCTGAATGCATACGTGAGGCTGAACGATGGCAGGATGGATTCTGGAAACGCCAATATAGAGATGATGCTGTTCGTCAGCGGGAAGGATAGGATAGATGATGCAATATCGGAGTGCAGCGTTGAGGATGCAAGAGACTTTTTGATATTCTCCGAAGAGAGGGGAAGCATCGAGAGTTTTGCAAGAGAAAACGGGGTAATTATACGCCGCTTTCTGGATCTTAAATTCTATGAGAGCAGTGCTGCTGATGTGGCTCTGCTTGGGGTTAATGCAAAATAACCCAAGATGGGACAATGAATCTTGACAATATAAGAAGGTATTACCTCTCTTTCCTCCTGTTCACATTCTCCCAGGGGATAGTCGGCGTCTTCCTTAACCTGTTTTTCTTCTCTTCTGGATCGTACACTGCGGTCTTGTATTTCCAGCTGGCTCTGACTGCTGGGCTCTTCCTGATGTTCACCCTCTCCGGATACCTCATGAACAGGTTCTTGCCCAGAGACTTATTCATTGCGGGGGAGATATTCAGAGTGGCAATACTGATTGCGCTCATAGTGGCGATAGGCTACTTCTCAAATGTCCTGATATTTGGATTCGTGTATGGGCTCTCAAGCGGCCTTTTCTGGGCTGGAAGCAACAACATCCTCTATGATATAACCCTGAAGAAGAACAGGTTTGCACTTATCTCGACAATAAATGCGCTGAGCAGCGTGATAGCCATGATATCGCCTCTGTTTGGAGGTACACTTGTGCAGTTCGCAGGCACTGCAGGTAGCAGCAGGTTTATAATAGACTTCGCAGTTGCAGCTGCAGTGCTTCTCTCGTCAGCTCTGGCAATAAGAAAACTGGATGTGCACAACATACAGCAGGGCAGGAAATTCAGGCTCAAGGACACCTTGATAAAAGTCCATGGGTACTCAGACTTCAAGAGCCTATTTTTCTTCAGCCAGCTCTTTGCTGTGCCGTTTTCGATAGTAATGCCGATATACGTATTCCAGATAACTTCCAATTACTTCCTTGTCGGAGTTTATGTAAGCTTTACGCTCCTAGTTTCCACGGTCTCGGGGCTCATCTTTAGGAGAGGATTCAAGAGGTGGAATGCTTTTGTTAGGATAGGTATTGCCGCAACAATAGCCTCCAGCTTGTTCCTTGTCTTCCCCTCTTTCATGCCACCGCCTATAAACGTATTCTTCTTCTCTTTCGTATATGCCTTGGTAAACGCGCCGCTCAATAATAAGGCGACGACAAATTTCCTTGTTCTTGTTGAGAAAGAGCACGGAATCGACAGGTCACTTTTCTGGATAAACAGAGAATACTACCTAAACTTTTCAAGGCTTGGTATCTGCCTCCTTCTGCTTGCGATAGTTGCACTGCCTGCGGGAACCATGCTTGTTATATACCTGTTCCCTCTGCTTTCTTTCTATGGGGTTTCTTATCTGAAGACCGCTAACGAGCCTTCGCCAAAACTGCTCGCGATAAGCTATAACGGCATGTTTACAACGAAAATAAACAGGTAGGTTATGTTAGGCCTTGCTGGGCTTCGACGAACTTCCTTCCTTAGTGTAGAATTCTTTCTTGATGAGTCTGGCTTCTATCCTGATATAGCGCCTGATTGCGGATTTTGCCGATGATAGTACCTCCTCCCTGCCTACTCTTATCCTTGAGAGCCCCTGTGTCACTGTTGCCTCTGCTACTGCAGCAGCAACTCTAGGCGCTACCGAAGTCTCAAATCCCTTGTCTCCGATTCTTGGAAGTATGTGATCAGCGGCGAGATTCTTCCCCACAGAACGCGCTATCTCCTCTGCAGCGGCCAGTAGGGTCTTCTCTGTTATTGCGCGAGCCCTGGTCTCCAGGAGACCTCTAACGATCCCAGGGAAGGCGAGAAGGTTGTTTACCTGGTTTGGCTTATCGCTTCTCCCGGTAGCTACTATGAAGGCGCCTGCATCCATCGCATCTTCGTAGCTTATTTCAGGATATGGGTTTGATAAGGCGAACACTATTGGTTTCTCAGCCATGCTGTTTATGTTTTGCTTTGTTATCCTGCCCTTTGATGAGACTCCGATGAATATATCCGCACCTGCCATTGCATCATCGAGAGACCCTGTGAACATGCCTTTGTTAGTAGCGTCAGCCATTATCGCCTTTTCCGGCGTCATATCTTCTTTGCGTCCTTTGTATATTGCACCTCTTGAGTCAACAACAATTATATTATCGAACCCACGCACGAGGAGCAGCTTTGTGATCCCGTAACCCGCAGCTCCTGCACCGAGTATTACGATCTTTGAGCTTTTACTCTTGCCCGAAAGCTTTAATGAATTGATTATTCCGCCGAGAACAACTGCAGCGGTGCCCTGCTGGTCATCGTGAAAGACAGGTATGTTAAGCTCCTTCTGGAGCCTCTCGAGTATCCTGAAGCATTTGGGTGACTCTATGTCCTCTATATTTATCGCTCCGAACGAAGGGGAGATGGCCTTTACCAGGCTTATTATCCCCTCTTCGCTTCTCTCATCTATGCATATTGGCACCGCATCTATGCCGCCAAACCTCTTGAATATCGCAGATTTTCCTTCCATGACAGGGATTGCGGCTTCGGGGCCAACGTTCCCAAGACCGAGGACGCGTGTCCCATCTGATATTATCGCGACCATATTAGACTTTGAGGTGTATTCGTAGGCTTTGTCAGGCTCTGCATGTATGGCATTTGATACCGATGCAACGCCAGGGGTGTAGAATTCGGAGAGTTCATCCGAATTGCTAAGCGGCACCTTTGGCATTATCTCAATCTTGCCCCTGCTCTGCCTATGGAGATCTAGGGCTTTGTTGTTCGCATCCATTCATATTCACTCTTATTTGTGGCAATTTGCAGCTGAGAAGTTTGCGTTAGAAGCGATTATCTCTGCTGTCTGCATTATGGGCTTCTTAAGATCATTGCGCATATTTCCCCTCTTTCCGAAGAAGTTATTCATCCTGTTGATTGTCTCAATGTCTGATGAGTATCCGAAGTTTTCTATGTACCTGCCCAGCATGTGGGTGCCGCTGGCATAATTGCCCATCAGTATCTTCCAGTTCTTAGTCTCCCATACCCACAGGAGATCGAGGTTCGAGGGATCTGATGATACCGACGCAGGTATGTATATCGAATCCTGTTTGCGGACCTTATTTGACGTTGATATGTACAAGGCCCTTTCCAAGAGCTTCTTGTCCCTGAATTGGCCTATTGCCCCAAGTATCCTGAGCTTCTCCTCTGGCATTCGGGCCTCATCCAACCTGCTTATAAACTTGGAGAATTCCTTGCTGCCGCCGTACATCGCATTTATGTTGTATATCGGGCCCATTATGTTAGGGTCTGCTGACGGACTCTGGCGCATGTATTCGCCGAAAAGCTTCTTTGCTTTGGATATCACATCTGCCTTGCCGCCAAATGCCGATGCGTATATTGCACTGCCCCTTAACAGTGTGTTTATTACAGGCTCGCCTTTCTTCTTAGACCAGCCGAGCTTCTTTAGGATCGAGAATCCGCATTCCGCAGTGAGTCTGGTAGCCCTCTGCTTTATATCGCCATCCGGGAGCATTTTTGAGAGCCATATGAGATGGCGAAGATTTGCGGAGTTTGCAGGGTAACTTAACTCTTCATGATAATTTTCCGCAAAATCCAGATACTCGTCAGCCCTTAATCTTCCGGACCTTGCAAGAGCAAAGAGGTCATTTATTATGCCCCATTCTTCCTTTCCATTTAATTCGTGTTTCGCGATTCTGCCACATAGCCCGTTTAGCATATCTCTTGAATATCTGACCCTGTAGAACCCTGCTCTCTCACCGTTTATCAGTCCGTCCTTCAGATCGCGTATGATCCCGGTTTTCTTTTCTAGGAGAAAGGATGTGCTGCCTTTTGAGGTCTTATAAGAAATCGGGATAGGCCATATAGTACTGTCCTTTTTGTCCTTTAATAGGAAGTACCTTTCCTGCGATACAGAGACTTCTGCCCCAGAATTTGAGACGCTCAATATTGGATATCCGGGGTTTTCAATCCATGCCTGCGCCACCTCGATTATCTTTTTCTTTGCGCCTTCGCTATCTGCAGCTTCCTGTATTGCGCCCCAGAGGTCATCTTTGGTAGCGTTTGAATATGAGTGTTTCTTTAGGTAGTTTCTCAGGCCTCTCCTGAACGTGCTCTCGGATGCATAAGCTTCTATCATCTTGAGCACACTGCACCCCTTCTCGTAGCTTATAGAATCGAATATCTGGTCTATCTCTTCTGGAGAATTAACCTCGACGCTTATCGGATGCGTCGAAGCAAGCTGATCCGCCCCGAGCGCAGATGATGTTACCTTCTCGAGGAACTGCTCGCCTATCTTCCATTCCTTGAATAGCTCGTCCTGTGCTTTGTAACTCATGAATGTGGCGAAGCTCTCGTTTAACCATAGGTCATTCCACCATTTCATGGTAACGAGATCGCCGAACCATTGGTGAGCGAGTTCATGGGCTATCACCTCGGCTATCCTCTGTTTTGCAGCTTCGGAAGTCTTCTTGTCGGCTATGAGATTTATCTCCCTGAACGTTATTGCGCCCCAGTTTTCCATTGCGCCTGCGGCATAATCAGGTATGGCTATCATGTCAAGTTTTGGAAGGGGATACTTTATTCCGAAGTATTTTTCGTAGAAAGCAACGAATTTCTTGGTATAGTCCATGGCAAGCGTACAGAGTTGCTTCTTCCCTGGCGTGGAGATTATCCTCACTTCGAGATCCCCCATATTCGACTTTAGTATATCGAAGTTGCCCACCCCGAAATATACAAGATATGTAGACATCTTTGGAGTGCGCTTGAATATTACGGCTTTCTTCCCGTTTCCCATGTCCACCGATTCCGCCTCTGGCATGTTGGAGATACAGTCCTGTGTTTTGTCCACCACAATCGATATGTCAAAAGTCGCCTTGAGCTCCGGTTCATCGAAGCAAGGAAAGGCATTTCTGGCGTTTGTAGCCTCGAACTGCGTAGATAGAAGTGTGCACTTCTTCCCGTTGTTTGAGTATGTGCTTCGGTAAAATCCATACATCCCATCGTTGTTTATCCCCTCGAACTCGATCTTTATCTTTATCTTCCCGCTTACTCTCCTGCCTATGGATAAGCTTATGCGCTGAAGGTCCTTCTCTTCGGTGACTTTCGCCTTCTCTTCGCCATCTTTGGATTCTACAAAGGCGCCCTTTATTTTTATCTCGGATGAGTTAAGCTTTATCTCATTCACAGGGCTTTCGCACTCGGCGCTTATTATCTCATGCCCCGAGAACGTGAAAGTGCGCGAATCGGGCTTTATAGTTATGCAGTAATTGCTAGGCCTTATACCGTAATCGGAGAGCCTCTTCCCCATTCTTTTTTTCTTGGACATGTGATCACCTTTTTTTCTGTATGCTTTCTATGAAATCAAGTATTTCTTTCTCATGGCCTTTTGGATTTACCTTTTCGAATATTTTTATTACAGTCCCTGCGCCGTCTACTATATACGTCTTCCTCTGAGTCCCCATCCCGAAAATGCCGCGGCTGCCATAAGCACCATATGCTTTTATGGTTTCATGCGATTCGTCTGATAGAAGGAGGTGCTTTAGGCTGCGTTTTTCGCAGAATCGCCTGTGGGATTTTTCATCGTCGCTGCTTATCCCTATGACTTCGCAGCCCATCGTTCTTAGATCTTCAAGGGCCTTTGTAAAACCTAGCGCCTCGACTGTGCATCCTGGAGTATCATCCTTTGGATAGAAGTATATTACCAGGTACATTCCAGCAAATTCCTTGAGGGAATGCCGCTTCCCATCAGAGCCGGGGAGATCAAAGTCGGGAGCCTTATCGTGCAGTGTTACCAAAAACTCACTATTTTACTATGTCAAGACAATTTCCAAGTATTAGTTTATAAAACTTGACAGCGTTAGTTTTATATCTGGATAAAGGGTCCGGCTACCCGCACTGATGAGCCTTATGAGTATTTCGTTTTTAGGCAGATTTCTTGGGCGCAGAGGCGGATTTACAATCAAGCTCAGTTCCATAGACATTAAGTTTATGGGCAGTGTTCATGCCATGCCGGGCATAACCTCAACTAAGAATATTTTTGATATAAATATACCATTCCAGAATAAGATGGGGAGCGGAATGCTTCCTGAAAATATAAAGGGTCCTGCGGTAACGCTGAGCGCCATAAAGATCAGCAGTCCTTTCAAGGTCATTGGGATAGAGCCAAGCCTCCCGATAAAAGTAGGTTATATGTCCAGGGAGAACATAAGAATCACTGTTGAAGGCCCGCAGATGAACTATGATGGGCCTATCGCCATAGACTTTGGGAATGACACTTCAGATGAGGTGACGCTGAATATAAGCAAATATACGCTTGAGTTTCCAGGCAGGAAATCAGATCTCGAAAACACTGCCGCAACTATAAAGATACAGAAAGGGCAGGTATTTCGGAAGGACGTACAGTTTTACAAGGTTGGAAGTTATATGTCCAAGGTAAATTCCATAACTATCAATGAACCCTTCGAATTGGTAAGCACCCAACCGGCAGTGCCTTTCGTCGCGTCTACAAAAGACAGCTTTATAGTAAGTGTATTCATAAAGGCGCCCGAATTTAATTACTCTGGAGATATAAAGATAGGCTTTAGCTAGTCTGTCCAGAGTTTTTCGAATTCCTCGCGCAGGGCATTAATCCTTTTTGCATCTCCCGTATAAGATATCTGCTCTATGTTCCTGTGCGTACCGCTGTAGGTCAGGTTTGCAGACCCCTCAATGGCGAGAGAGTCGCAGACGTAGAATTTTGAGTGTATGAATTTCTTTGGTTTTTTTATGGTAATGTTTGACTTAGATACTGAGAGCATCAAGGAGATAGCCGCAATTGCGATTGGAAGCGTTATTGCGAATGTGCCTGGCAGGTGGTAAAATACCTGCAGTGCTGCATATGATGCGATGGAGAGCAGTGTCCCGCATGCAATCCGCCTTTTTGATATGTATCGTTTTCTTGTCATTAGCCTGTATGCATCGTTGCCTATCGAAGAGCTTATTACGTAGAATTTTGCCCTGCGGTTCTTTGTCATCATCTTTGCATAATGAATATCGAGATATGGCGAGACCAGGTATATTGTTCCTGCTGAATTCACTACGCGGTCTATTATCCTGTAGCTATCGTTCCCATAATGATGTTTTTCGTAACTGCTTCTGGGGCGCGGGAAGAAAGGCAGATGCATATTATCCATTGGCAGAGGAAAATTAATAACCGTTAAAGCGCTTGCGATTGCAGATATCGGCAACGAGCTTATCTTTTTAAGGATTTGCAATTTAAACCCTTATTGGTAACTATGCCTGAAACCGCTGGAGAGAATGGGATAATGAATATGGGCATACATAACCATCCCGGATTCCTGTCTGATTTTATACTTGGCAGCCAAGACGGGCTAGTCAACGTGCTTGGGATCGTGCTCGGAGTATCTGCCGCGACTACCGATTTAAGGCTTATCTTCGTTGCCGCACTCGCGGCGCTTGGCGCAGAATCGATATCCATGGGCGCTGTAGCATATACATCCACAAAGGCAAGGCTGAGAAGTTACATGAATGAATTGCGCAAGGAATCGGCAATGGCGGGAAGAGGCAGCAGGAATAACATCAAGGAGGTTGAGGCAGTACTCTTGAAATGGGGGTTTTCCGGAAGCAAATTGCACTCTACTGCAGAAGCCATAAGCTCCAATAAAAATGCGATGCTGGAATTCATGATGGCGTTTAAGCTAAAACTTGCCCCGCTTGATAGGGACGCGCCACGGAGGAGTTTTATAGTTGTTTTGTCTTCAACTATATTCGGATCTATAATACCTCTACTGCCATATGTGTTCCTTTTCTCCGGAATTTACACGAAGGCAATTGCATCGGTCATAATAAGCAGCATCTTCCTCTTTATGATAGGCGTGTATGAAGCCAGAAAGACAGGCGGTTCGGCATTCAAGAACGGAACGGAGATGCTGGCCATAGGGATAGCAGCAGGTCTTGCCGGATATTTGATAGGAAGAGTCTTTGGAGGAGTGCCTGCATAAGCAGATCTCTAAGCATCCGCCAGGGTAGATTGGATTATGGGCAATAGCAAATCGCGTAGGCATGCATCTCTGGCTCTGGGAATGGCAGGAGCTGCACTTATTGCCTTTGCAGTCTTAAATTTTTACTTAAGAATAGAGCCTTTTGCAGAGTGGTACATACCCATAATATGGTATGGTTACATTTTTGTGACGGACAGCTTAGTATTTAGGTTTTCTGAACGCTCGCTTATTACATCAAAAACAAGAGAATTTGTATTCATGCTTCTTCTCTCCGTTCCGTTCTGGCTCATTTTTGAGGCTTATAATTTATTCACTGCAAGCTGGTTTTACCAGAATTACACATGGTACATACACCTAGTCGATTTTACAACGATAATGCCGGCGGTGCTTGAGACTTTCTCTCTGGTGAGGGTTTTCAGGCCTTTCTCCAGATTTGACAGGCACGTTAAACGCGCACGCAGGCCAAGGCAGGTGCGGGGCTTTAAGGTTTTTTTCGCATTATGCATAGCAGCTGGAGCATTCTCAGCCGCAATCCCTGTGCTTTACCCTAGATACGGATTCCCATTCATATGGTTCGGGCTGTTCCTGTTGATAGATCCAATTAATTACCTGATTGGCGCTGAAAGCCTTGTTGCGCGTGTGGCAAGGGGTGAGAAGAGTTTCATTCTTCAGCTCTTCTCCTCAGGTCTGATAATGGGTTTCTTCTGGGAGATGTGGAACTACTTTGCTTATCCGAAATGGCTTTACAGCATACCATTGCCGATAGCAAGCATAAAGCTTTTTGAGATGCCAATAGTGGGGTATCTTGGCTATCTCCCTTTTGCCGCTGAAACTCTCCTGTTTTACGCACTCTTCAGCTCGTTTGTATTCGACTCTGATAACCCTGCTATAGGCATACAAAGAGAAAGCTGAAAAGATTAAATAATGCTTGATGGATAATATTAATGGGTGGAAGTATGGCTAAAAAGAATGTAAAAAATGAGCGAGATAGAAAGGATGCGGGATTCTATCCTGCGGACCTTGATTACTCCAGGCATGTGAAGAAGCTTGCTGGGCTCTTGAATGCGCCGTCAAAATACCTGAATGTATTTTCAGATACTACACCGGATATAGACTTGGTTGAGAATGATAAGGAGATCAGATTGAAGGTAGACCTTCCTGGAATAAAGAAGGAGGATATCAAAGTCACTGTTAACAGGGATAATGTGGTTGTCAGCGCAAGATCCGCCTCTAATCATGAGGAAAAGGGGGAAAATTATTACTATAGGGAGAGATCGTCCTCAGGATTCTATAGGAACGTCTCCCTCCCATCCCCAGTAAACTCAAAGAATGCAAAAGCCAAGTTTGAGAACGGCACCTTGGAGCTCACACTTGCCAAGGCAAAGCCCGAAGGCTCAAACATAAGAATAGAATAGGGGCAACATGAAACCTGAATGGCTTTCCATAACGCCCTCGAAGAACAAGCATAATTATGATAACGTAAAGGAGACGGTGGAATCTCTTGGACTCCATACCGTGTGCCTCGAGGCGAAGTGCCCGAATATCTCAGAATGCTGGAGCCAGAAGACAGCTACTTTTATGGTCATGGGAGAAGTATGCACACGTGGATGCAGGTTCTGTGCGGTATCAAGCAGCATGGGAGGTACCCTTCTTGACACTTTGGAGCCTGCAAAACTCGCACGCGCAGTGAAATCGTGGGGCTTGGAGTATGTAGTAATAACCACCGTGTGCAGAGACGACCTTGATGATCAGGGAGCAGGGCATTTTTCGAAGTGCGTGAAGGAGGTGCGCAGGCTTAACCCGGATACCATAGTAGAAGTGCTCATACCTGACTTTCAGGGCGATGAACGTCTCCTTGAGGAAGTAGTGAGGTCCGGACCTGCTGTTGTAGGACATAACTTGGAGACGGTTGAGCGCCTTACACCTTCTGTCAGGGATGGAAGAGCGTCTTATGATCTTTCGCTCAGGGTTCTGGCAAAGATAAAGGAGATTGGAAGCGGGGTCTACACTAAGAGCGCATTCATGCTAGGACTTGGAGAAAGCAGAGAAGAGATTACGGCAACATTGAGAGACCTGCGCGAGGCACAGGTGGATTTCCTTGCCATAGGGCAGTATCTCAGGCCATCGAAAAATCAATTGGAAGTTGCAGAATACGTTAACCCTGCAGTATTTGAGTCTGTGAG
>JAJZOF010000021.1:0-3984 GCA_021811535.1 Microcaldota archaeon
GTCTTTACGCGTGCGTGAAGTTCCCTTACAAAGTCAAGCAGCTCATAATTAAGCGACGAATTCTTCTCGAAGAAGCCGACATAGTCAACTTCCTTCTTCGCAATCTTGAGCTTCTCCGCAATCTTCCTCTCAAAAAGCTCCAGGCTCATGGAGCCGAGCTCCATGCCCGTTATCCCGGCATCTATATCGGCATGGAAATACTCCTCTTCCATTCCGGATATGGCGGAGAGATACTCCCTATACCAGGAGCCCTTATATGCTATCAGCACTCCTCCTATGTCGAACATTGCAAGCTTAAGCATAGGAACGCACTGCACAATCAATACTCGTTCTGCAATCCTGAATCATCCTTGAGCTCCCTCCTTCCCCCTTCTACATCGTAGCCGTACGTCTTTGCGCTATCCTCGTCAGCCGTGCGCTTATGGCTGCCATCGCAGAATGGCTTGTGCCTAGACAGGCCGCATGCACAGACATGTATCTGGTAATTCTTAACCTTCTCATCGCTGCTTAGCTTCTCGAAGCCGGGTATGTCCCCCAGCCTTATGACAAAAGGATGGTTCGCGTTGTGCTTAACAAGCCTTGACATTAAATCACGCTTTAATCCATCGTTGCAAATCCTTTAAAACCTTCGGCGCTAAGGAGTTTAGCTTTCTTCCGGCTATCCTTTCTTCCGGAGTAGCCGCCTATGCTATTGTCGCTTCTGACTATCCTATGGCACGGCACTTCAGGCGCAAAGGGATTGGCCCTCAGGGCATTTCCCACTGCCCTGTAAGCCCTCGGTTTACCTATCCTCCGCGCAAGCTCTTTGTAAGTTATCACCGTTCCTCTCGGTATATTGAGGGTCTCGAGCAGGACATCCTTTTGGAAGTCGGTGAGCGCCTCCGATTCAATTATTCTTCTCTCAAAAGCCTTCCTGTTTCTTGCCTGCATAAATAATATATAAGCAGAAAACAATTATAATACGGTTTACGAGACTGGCATGGGGATGCATATGGAAATAGTAATCGCCGGAGGTACAGGATTCATCGGCAACAGGCTGGCAAAACTGCTGCTCAAGAGCGGGGCAAGGGTAACAGTGCTTAGCAGGACGGAGATCAAGCTAAACGATGAGCTCCTGCAGTATGTCAAATGGTCTCCAGGCTCCAAAGAGGAAAAGGACTGGTCGTGGTGTATAGATGGGGCACACGCGGTGGTAAATCTCTCCGGAGCTCCCATCTCGGGAAAGCGATGGAGCAGAAAGCAGAAAGACGAGATACTCGGCAGCAGGCTTAAGGCTACAAGGGCCATTGCAGGAGCCATAAAAAAAGCATCCAATCCGCCAAAAATCCTCGTATCCGGCTCTGCGGTAGGCTATTACGGCAACTGCGGAGAGAAGGAACTTACCGAGTCGTCCCCATGCGGGAAGGGCTTCCTTGCAGATGTCTGCAGAAGATGGGAGACCGAAGCCCATGCCGCTTCTGAGGCAGGAACAAGGGTGTGTATAGTAAGGACAGGGATAGTGCTCGGCCGGGAAGGCGGGATAATAAGGCAGACGGAGATGATGCTCAGATATTTTATCTCTGCCAGATTCGGAAGCGGAAAACAGTGGATGTCATGGATACATGCGGATGACGAAGCGAGGGCGATAAAGTTCCTGATCGATTCGCAAGGATGCTCAGGCGCGTATAACCTGACGTCCCCCAATCCTATAACCAACCTCGAGTTCTCAGAAAAGCTATCCAAATACACCGGAAGGAAGGGGATGCTAAGACCTCCTGCAATGCTGCTCCGCGCAGCAGCAGGGGAGATGGCCGAGGAGATGATATTCGCCAGCCAGAGAGCGCTTCCAAGAAGGCTGGAGAAGGCAGGATACAGGTTCACATATCCTTCAATAGACAATGCTCTCAAGGAAATATTCGGATAATCCATAGACGTGCTGGAGATCAGCCAAGCTCTGCAGAGAGCATCCTTCCAAGAAGGTCATCTGCACCAGAAGCGAGGAAATCGTCTATGAACCTCTGCGGATTCTCCCTATATGCTAAGAATTTTGCAAGCGCCCTCTCGAATGTGGTGAACTGGCCCTTCCTGGGCTGCGCATCGTCAAGCCCGTATCCTATAACCCCGGTGTTTACTCTTCCCCTAAGTGAGATATACGCTATCCCAACCCTGATATCCCCGGACCCGACCCCCCTGCTTGCCGCATAAAGGGTCCTGTATACATCAAGCTGCCTCCTGTGTTCCGATGCTCTTGAAGTATCCCTGTCTGTCTTATAATCAAGTATAAGGAGTTTCCCGTCACTGCACCTGAAAAGTGCATCTATAACCCCAACAAACTGGATATTCTCGTGCACGGCCTGCGACAACTTCGCAGTCTCAGTGCTCAGCCTAAGCTCCGCATCTACCTGGACAGCCCCATACTTCTCCTCAAGCTCTCTGAATATGGCCTTTATGTTATTCACGTGCAAAAGATCTTCCCCTTTAAGATCCTCGGGATTCAGATTCCCCTTGAATAGCCTCTCCGCAATCTTGTGGACATGCGACCCTCTCGCCGCCGCAGGGCCGCTCTCATTTAACCCTAACACGTACCGTTTCATGAATTCATAGCTGTCGGATACTGTGTTTACCATAGAGTACGAGAGCTTATCGACTCCATGGAAATAATTCTTTACCATCCCTTCAAGCCACCTCTCTCTTGCCTCAAGCACTACTGCTGCCTCTTCCCTTCTGCCAGATGCAAAGAGCGAATAAGCCCTCTCAGCGCGGGTAGCGCCGTGCCCGTGCAGGTAAGCGCCAGAATCAATATCCTCTGCATCAACATTCCCGGTCTTATACTGGCTTGCATTTTTCTTGTTTGCGATAATGTACAGGCAATTCCTGGCCCTTGTAAGTGCGACAAAATCCACCCTCAGCTTCTCTTCCCGCAGCTCTTCGCGTATATCTATGCCCCTGCAGGCCTTCATTATCGAGTATACTGCCATATCCACAAGGCTGAGTCTCTCGCGGGGTTCATGCGGAGCGTATATGACGTTCTCGAATTCAAGCCCCTTCGCCTTGTGCACCGTAGTGATGACCAGCTTCTCCCCAGCGGCAGGTTCCTGCTCATCTTCCCCAGCTACAATGTAATCGATGAAATCTTCCACGGATGAGACTGCAGAGGGGAAACCGGCAAGCTCCTCCATGCTCTTCTTTATTGATTTTGCAGCCTCAAAATAGTCCCTGCCCATGGAGATGCTTATGGGTATGACGCAGCTATCCATCAATCCGATAAGCGTATCCATCCTTGTGGCTTTCTTCCTAAGCTCCTCGAATCTCCCGAAGCCGCCGCCAAATCTCTTCTGCGAGAATTCAGCTTCCCTGTTCTTGAGCCCCCCAGCTATCTCAAATGCTTCCCTGAGAGTCAACCCGGAAAAAGGCGTGTAAAGCGCCATCCTGATATCATTCGCATCGGTGGATATCAGCCCCCTGAGGAAAGAGGCTATCTCGCTCCTTGCCCTGCCAGATGCAAAGCTTCCGGAAGTGCTTGAGTAGCGTATTCCATGTTCGTCCAGCAGTCGCGAGATGGAGAGTAGCTGCCCCCTGCTCCTGGTAATTATAGCAACGCGCTCCCCTTCTTTAAGCGCGCCTAGGAGTCCTGCGGCTTTGAATACGCATGCCTCATCCTGACTATCAGAACAAAGGACCTTGACAATGCCTCCAGTTCCACGCTTTCCCTCAAGCCCCTTCAGCTCAGGCTCGTAGCCTTCCCTATTACTTACCTTGGACAGGAAGTATGCCTTCGCATATTCAAGTATCTCATCCTTGCTCCTGTAGTTTAGCTTAAGCTTCTCTTCCTTTGCGTCTTCGCCTCCAAACCTTGAGAAATTGGCAAAGTTCCCGCCCTGGAACCCGAATATCGACTGTTTCCTATCCCCTACTGCAAATATCCTGTCTCCGCTCATCGTGGCTATATCTGCCTCAAGTTCGTTCACGTCCTGAGTCTCATCTACAAGTACATGCCTGTAATGC
>JAJZOF010000021.1:4084-9365 GCA_021811535.1 Microcaldota archaeon
AGGCTTGACGCCCTTAGAGATAAGCGAGATGACCTCGTTCGCTATCGCCTCTGTCTTCCCGGTCCCCGGATTGGCAAGGATACGTACATTTGCGCCTTCTCCGTAAGAAGCATCCATGCTATCTCAACTGCATTATGTAATAATAACATTACGCTTCTCAAAGAAGCTTCTGCAGCCAGTCAGTAACAAAGGGTATGCGTATATCGCTGCCCTCAGAAGCACTATAGCCTATGTAAAGCCCGTAAACCCATATGAGCAGTTCGATGAGCGATCCAAGCGGTGGCAAAAATACAAGCACAGCGGCTATCACAAGTCCAGCCAGTCCCAAGACTATCGCCTGCGCCGCATGCAGCTTAAGTCCCCTGTCAGACTGCCCCAATGTAACATATACCACGAGACCAGATATAAAACTAAAAAGATAAGTGAGTATGTACACGAAGCGGTCCTTATGAGAAGCTTTTCTTGAAGCCATGTTATGACCTATTAACTATTCCCCGGAAAGATTAAATAAACCAATGCGCGCTGCGCCCGTTCCTGCCACATATCCACTCAAATGCAAAAGCATATTAATGAGAATTTTCCGAGAATCAAGCAGAATACGCATGAGGCAGATAGCATGATGCAGAAGAGACAACCAAACGCCCCGGAGCAGCAGGGGCTCAAAGCACGCAACGCAGGCACAGAGGCTACGCGCCCCGTCTCAGAAAGGATGAGCAGGCAGCTATCCAAGGCATTCCATTGCATAGAGATAGGCGACCTGCAAGGCGTAAAGAAGGCACTGGAGAGGGAGATATCAATAAACATGCAGGATGCGGATGGTCTTACGATGGCCCATGTCGCAGCAAGATCCGACAGCCTGCCATCACTTAAGTTTCTGGTTGAGAAGGGCGCTGACATTACAATAACCGATAACAAAGGCGCCTCAGTGCTCCACTTTTCCGCATATTCCGGAAGCATGGGGATGACTTCATATCTAATCAACGAATGCGGCCTTGATCCAAGGGTAAAGGATTACAACGGCAAAACCCCGCAGTATTACTCGGAAAACCGCGGGAAGTTCCGGACTTCGGACATGCTTGCCGAGAAGACAAGAGAACTTGCGGCAGCAGAGAGGAAAGAAACCCTAGGCATGCATGGGCTAAAAAGACGATAAAAGGGCATTAAGATGCTGCATTTTCTGGTCTTTGTATCCGGATGGGCAGGGACTTGCCTAATACTGGCTGCCTTCTTCATGTCTGTATCAGGAAGAATGAAAAGCAACAGCATATCCTATCTATCCATGAACCTCTGCGGCTCTCTAGGCGTTCTTGCAAACGTGCTGTACTATATGGCTGTCCCTGCAGCTTTCCTAGAAATCGTATGGGCTGCAGTCTCGCTGTATGGGATCTATTCATATCTCTCAGCATCACGCGGCAGCAAGAGAACTGGCAGTCATGGCCGCAATGGATGAGAATGAGAGTATACGACTGAAAAGCGAAACAAAACCGAAACATCTAGAAACATATTTTAAAACAGTTGCCAAAGTGATTGATGTAAAAGGGATTGCATGAGCAAGACATGGGAGACAAAAAACAGGATAATACGTATGCTTTCTTCAAGGCCATATACTCTAAGCGAGATAAGCGAAAAGCTTAACCTCTCAGCATCGACAGTGAGCGAGCACCTGCGCGAACTGGAGTCGCGCGGTGCAATAAGCCAGGTCTCTAACCAGTATTCCCACAAATGGAAATACTACAAACTTAATGAAGGGTACAAGGCAGAAGGTCCAGCCTCTGAGATAATCGCTTCTGTAAGCAAAAAGAACCCAATACCAAGAATAACATTCTTCGCCATGGCTGCAGCCGCCGCGATATTTATCCTTTACCTGTCCTACTCCACTTTCTCATTGCAGTCTGGAAAGTACAACACTCTGGCCTTCCAGATTACCGATCCGCCAATAGTCCCGTCAGGCACCAATTCACTTGTAATCTCATACTCTTCGCTCGAGGCGCACTATACGGACGGAAATAAATCGGGTTGGGTCGTTGGGAATTCCAGCGGAAGCCTTAATCTGATGGAACTTGTAAACGTAAGCCAGATGCTCGGAACAGCAAGCGTCCCAACCAACTCTACGGTAAACCTTGTCAGGTTTTACATAACATCAGCAAACATAACAGTGAATGGAACAGAGTACCCGGTTACTGTCCCAAACAGCACGATCACGGTTCCCGTTTCGGGTGCATCAAAGGTTAACCAGAGCTCTGGCATTCTCATAGACATGTCTCCAACTGTAGTCGCGATATATACCAACAACTCCACAGTTTTCGTAATGGTGCCTTCGGTGAAGGCCATAGTGATAGGATCCTCCAATCTTTCATCAAGGATAGGATACAGAAGCCGCCTGCAAAAGGTCACCGAATCCGAGCTGGAAAACAGTTCATCCGGAGTTAAGATAATATCCTCAACTCTAAAGACTTCTGCAATCAATACGACTACAGGGAACGGCACATATTTCTCAGTAACCCTGACTAATACGGGGAACAGGAGCGTGACAATAAACCATATAATCGTAATGGGTACGCCTGCGGTCTACATGCGCATAAACTGGAAGGCAAACCAATCAGAAGACAACCAGCAGCCGTACTCGCAGCAAAACTACAGTGTAAACCAGTCAGATGTGCCTGAAGGACCCCGTGGCAACGCCAATCACATTGCAGGAAACATGATAGGTTCCAACATAGCCGCTAACATCTCAATAGGCATAGATTCGCACGCAGAAGGCGCCGCATCAGCGAATGCCGGAATCCAGGCGAGCATGCACTCACCTGTAAACACTTACGTCTTAGGTAACAGGAATATGGCATTCGCATACGGGATCGAGAGGGAAGGCAATCAGATAAGGCTTTTCCGCATGCTGAACTTCATAGTAACAGAAAACGGATCCATGGTCCTGCCCTTTACCGGGGAAGCTGAAGGAATTGGCATAGGTTCCGGATATGTGCTTAAGCCAGGCGCAAGTGCTACATTCACTTACAACGGCGAGATAAGATTCGGGAACGGACGCATAGTAGTTCACCCTGTAAACGGGACGACCTACAGGATAGCCATATTCGGCACAGATGACTTCCATCTGTGGGAGAATGTCACGGCAACCTAAAGCATCAGCGCAGCACAATGCGCTATAATACAAAGTAATATAAGCATAGACTGCGTCCAATCATCGTGGTAGGGTTGCCAAGGTCAAAACTATTTGGGGTTACCAGTACTGGCTGGTCAGTATTCAGGGGCGCATTCGCAGGCTGGTTCCTGGATTCGTTTGACTTAAGCATGATGTTCTTACTAGTTCCGACAATCGCTGCCATATTCTTTCCCTCGGGCAATCTCACATTCGCCCTGATAGGCGCATTCAGCATATATTTCATCAGCCTTGTATTCAGGCCTCTTGGCGGCGTAATATTCGGTCATGTAGGCGATAAATACGGAAGAAAGACCTCAATGGTAATAACACTCATAGGCCTTGGGATAGTCATATTCCTGACTGGTCTTCTTCCAACATACGCAGAGGCAGGTATACTTGCCCCGATGGTACTTATACTATTAAGGATGATAACTGGAATATTCGCAGGAGGCGAGTATGGCAACAGCTCAGCGATAATGATGGAGAGCACACCAAGGAAGTCAAGGGGTCGTGTAGGATCCCTCCTGCAGGGCGGATATCCTATGGGCTATACCACTGCTGCAATTGCATTCCTGGCATTAAGATTCTCCTATGGCGCATCAGGGTTTGCCACAGAAGGATGGAGGTTCATGTTCTTTATCGGAGTAGTGCCTGTAATAATCGGACTGGCAATAAGGCTCCGCATGCCTGAATCACAGCTCTGGTCCGATGCAAAGAAGAAAAAACACATAAAGAAATCTCCAATAAGGATAGTATTCTCCAGAAAATATATCGGCGCATTCCTCTCAGGCGCCCTTGCTATGACAGGGATAGCCTGGCTATACTCCCTTACTCTAGGATACTATCCTACAATACTCCCAATATTCACATCGATAGCATTCCCAACTACAATATACATAGTGATAGCTGCAATATTGGCATCATTTGTCGGATACTTCACTTCAGGGTACGTGAGCGACATTATAGGCAGGAAAAAGACGATATACATATTCTCGATCCTCGGCATAATATTTGCATTCCCATCCGTATACGTGCTGTTCAACTCCTCTTATGGGGCTGTCCCGATAGCCATAATGGCAAGCATACTTGCCTTCGTGACTACAGGAATATACGGGGTTATCCCCGCATTCCTCTCAGAGAAATTCCCTACTGAAGTGAGGGACACAGGGGTTGGCAGCTCGTTCAACAGCGGATTCATAATAGGATCGTGGAGTTCGGTAATCGCCCTTGCGATAGCCGGTTCATCTGATGCCTTCCTATCCAGCGTGCCCAAGACTGGCACTCTGCTGCTCGTTACTGCGGCATTGATCATAGTTGGAGAAGTGCTTCTCTTCGCATCAGCATACCTCTCAAAGGAGACGTACAAGGAAGACCTTGAAAAAACAGAATGATTGCACCCTGATGCAAATCCGTTAAGTGCCTCTAAGTCTCAGAACGAGTCCCATGCAGCAGAGTATCTGCGTGCCTCAGCAACAGGATCCCCGGAATTCAGTATGCCGGATATTACTGCTATTCCGTGCACCCCATAGCGGGTCTTCATATCCTTTATGTGTTCGTATTTTATTCCGCCGATTGCTACTACAGGCACTTTAGGCTTCTTCTTCATTACAAAGCTCATTATCTCGGCAAGTCCATCTAATCCTATAACCTCGCTATCCTCCTTTGTGTTATTAGGGAACACGGCTCCGGCCCCGAGATATGTTGCACCTTCCTCTATAGCCTTCTCGGACTGCATGGCGTTTGCTACCGATATCCCTATCTCTTTCCCCTCAAGCCACCGTCCCAGTCTTGCCTTTGCCTCTTTCAGCGGCATGTCTTTCTGCCCAAGATGTATCCCATCAGCTCCGGAAACCCTCGCAAGTTCTATATCGTCATTCACTATAAACATCGCTCCAGCGTCATTGCACATCTTCCCTATCATCCTGCATTCTGCAAGCTTTGCATCAAACCCAGCCCTCTTCTCCCTGTATTGGACAACCTTTATGCCGGCTTCAAGCAGGGTCTTTGCACTGCAGACATTGTCCATCCCGTAAGCATTCGAAGTTATGCCGTAAATACCCTCAGGAATGCGGCTAATGTTGCGCCTATTCCTAATCAACGCCTGCATATTACCGCCTCTATTAA